>PAQF01000077.1 GCA_002709695.1 Candidatus Poribacteria bacterium | reverse complement strand
GCAGTATCAGCTATCTCGTCAACTCCTACTAGACGAAATGGCATTTTCTCCTAACATGTTGTTGTGTAAAGAGACCTGTTACCCTAACAGGTCTCTTTTTTTATGGCTGGATCTACTATTTGCAATACTTGTCATATTTTAAAAAAAAGGGTACGATGGTGAATCGTACTAAATGCCTCCGTGGTTAATCTTTGCGTAGCAAACAGCAAGTAGATATTTGGATTTTATTCTTTCAAGGATTTAAATTCATATTATATATTTAGTGATTTAGGTGGGAATAATAATGATAAAGCATGATTTGGAATTACAGCCCCGGCGGAATCCTAACATAATCTGGGTTTTTGGTGACCAGCATAGAGCACAGTCGTTAAGCTATCGTGGGGACTCAAACGTATATACACCTAACATTGATAACTTGGCACGTAGTGGCATGCGGTTTGATAATGCTGTCGCTGGAGCACCTTGGTGTACTCCTTTTCGTGGGGCGTTGCTGACTAGCATGTACCCCCATCAAAACGGGGCGGATCGAACACCCTCTCAGCTTTCTCCTTCTCTTTGTACTATAGCTGAACCGTTTAACCAAGCTGGTTATCATACTGCTTATATTGGTAAATGGCACTTGGATGGCTCTAACAACCGGGAGCATTATGTTTCCCCTCAGCGTAGGGGTAGGTTTAAATATTGGATGGGTTATGAGAATAACAACAACCAGAACGAATGTTATGTCTATGGTCATGGAAGTGAAAACCCAATTCGTTTACCAGGATATGAAACAGATTCATTGACCGATATGCTGATCCAACACTTGGAAGATCATGTTGGAGTGGATGAGAACTATCAACCGTTCTTGGCTGTTCTATCCGTGCAACCACCTCATGACCCTTATACTTCGCCAGTCAATCCGAAATATAATCAGACAAACATCCATCCAAAAGACATCAAATTCCGAAGTAATGTTCCTAATGTGCCTTGGATTCGAGAAAAAGCTGAACTTGATTTGGCTGGTTATTATCGGATGATTGAAAATTTAGACTACAATGTAGGCCGTATCAGTCAATCGTTAAAGAAGATGGGAATTGATAGAGAAACCTACTTGGTATTTTTTTCTGACCATGGCGATATGCTTGGCAGCCATGCTCAGTGGGGAAAATCCTGTCCGTGGGAGGAAGCTATTCGCATTCCATGTATTATTGCCAAGGTAGGAGGAGGATATGGGATGAAGGTTGGACGCACTAAAGCAGTTATTAACCATGTTGATATTGCCCCAACAACACTGGGGCTTTGTGGAATTCCTGTTCCTGCAAGCATGGTAGGATACGATTATTCGGCACACTGTATTCATTCTGATGCACCAGAGTACAAAGGCCCACCCAAAACTGAAAAAGAGCCGGAATCTGCCTACCTACAACAGATTCCGCGTAAGTTCCACCGTCATTCGGTCAACAAGGCTTGGAGAGGAGTAGTTACCCGAGACGGATGGAAATATGTCTGTACTCCTGGTAACGATTGGTTGCTATTTAATACTGCTGAAGACTTCTACGAACAAGCCAATTATGTTTACGATTGGTCTTACCAAGAACCAAAAGAATATTGTCATAATCTACTGGCTCGCTGGATTAACGACACTGCCGACAGCTTTCAACTGCCGGACATCAGTTTGCCACGATGAAATGATAGCTAAATACCCAACCGATTGCGCCTCAGAATCTCTCCCGTAGTTTGTAGTGTCCTTACCTCATAGCCTGGAATCGGCAGGATTCGTTCGTGGATAGTGTCAATAATCCAGTCTTTCTGTGGGAAAAATGATTCTTCTAGCTCAGCAGCCGGTGTAATCCAATTGCGAGAACCTACAACACTAATAGGAGCATCCAAATAATCGAATGCCAGTTGACTGATGTTAGAAGCAATCGTATGAAGGAAAGACCCTCGTTCGCAAGCATCTGAAGCTAGCAGGATCTTCCCAGTCTTTTTCACCGAATCAACGATTTTGGCGTAATTTAATGGATTCACAAAACGAGCATCAATCACCTCTGTAGAAATATTATATTTTGTCTCCAGCTCTGCAGCCGCGTCCAAAGCTCGATATAAGGTTGCTCCAATGGTGAGAATAGTTATATCTTTGCCATTTCTACGAACCATGGGTTCAGCCATTTCAACTTGGTAGTAGTCAATTGGAACTCCTCCTTCAACAAGAATTTCCGGTTCAGAATATAGGCGTTGACTCTCAAAAAAGACGACAGGATCTGTCCCGCAAAGTGCAAGATTCAGCATTCCTTTGGCATCGTAAGGTGTAGAAGGAAACATAACTTTCAGCCCTGGGATATGTGCTACAATTGAACTCCAATCTTGGGAATGCTGCGCACCATACTTAGACCCTACTGAAACACGCAAGACCAGTGGCATCTGCAGCAAATTAGCAGACATTGATTGCCATTTTGCCATCTGATTGAAAATTTCATCCCCGGCTCGTCCCATAAAGTCGCAATACATTAATTCTGCTACCACACGTCCCCCGGAGAGTGCATAACCAACCGCTGTTCCCACAATAGCAGCCTCAGAAATAGGTGAATTGAACAATCTATGATAAGGCAAACATTCCGTCAAACCACGATATACACTGAATGCGCCTCCCCAATCACGATTCTCCTCACCATATGCGATCATGGTTGGATCTTCATAAAAACGGTGAATCAAGGCTTCAAAGAGGGCTTCAGCATATGTTAGGCACTGAAGTTTTGGTAACGGTTTTCCATCTTGTAACCCAAAACGATGTTTTTTCAAAGTTACTTTCAGGCGACTCTCCTCTCGAGGAATAAGAACTTCTGGCACCTTATCTAACATACGTTCTTTATATTGGTTAGAAAACATCATCTTGCCGATAGTATCAACGTGAATGTTAATGCGGGGGGAAGTTTCTAAACAACTTGAGGCCTTTAATACCTTTTTTAGACGGCTTCTAATATCTACTTCGAAACTTTGCAAACAATGGTCATTCGCATGACCATTGTTTGCTAGATACGTCCCATAACTTTTCAGTGCATCCTGTTGTTGCCAGAGGTCTACTTCCAACTTGTCACGATAGGAAGAGGTATCAGAAGGAGAATGTCCCGAAAATCGGTACGTTAGAGTATCCAATAAAACAGGACCTTGTCCTTTATCCAAGATTTCGCGTTTACGTTCTATAGCATCTGCTACAGCTAGAGGATTATAGCCGTCTACAGATTCGGAATGCATCCCCTCTGGGTTAACACCTAGCCCAACTCGAGCTAGGGTATCAAATCCCATTGTTTCCCCTTTTGTTTGTCCGCCCATTCCGTAAAAGTTATTCATGAAGTTGAAAATGATTGGTGGATTTCCACCTAAGTTTGGATCCCACAGCACACGATACTGATCCATAGCAACAAACGTCATTGCTTCCCAAACCGGGCCGCACCCCGTGGAAGCGTCACCGATATTTGCGATGACAATCCCAGGTTTTCGATTCACCTTTTTGAATAAAGCGGCTCCGGCTGCAATGTCAGCGGAACCACCAACAATGGCGTTATTTGGCATAACACCAAAGGGAGGAAAAAACGCATGCATCGATCCGCCCATCCCTTTGTTGAAACCATTTTCTCTGCCAAAAATCTCGGCTAATGTACCATAAAGGACATAATTGATAGCAAGGTCTTTGACGTTGCCTTGAGTAAATGTTTCTACTACTTTCAGAGGCATTCCATCCAGATAAGATTCCATGATATCCATTAGTTCATCTTGACCTAACACTGCAATAGCAGAAAAACTTTTGGCCAAAATTTCTCCATGGCTACGATGAGACCCAAAAATAAAATCCTCTGGCAATAGATGGTAACATTGTCCGACAACAGCGGCTTCTTGTCCGATAGACAGATGTGCAGGCCCTCGATGATCGTACTTAATTCCTGCATAAATGCCTTCTTTCTTAATCCGACCCAACATGACTTCAAACTCCCGGATATAGACCATGTCCCGGTACATACGCACCAAGTTTTCTGTGCCGTACTTTTGAGTTTCCTGTCCAGGATTCGGGGTGTAAAAATTTACAGGTATCTCCGGACTTTTTATGACTGCTTTCTGACGAATGCTAGCAGGGTGAATGGGAATTGATTTAGGCAATCCTGATTTCCCTCAATGGTGATTTTCTATCGTTTCATCTATGTTGGTAAATAATACAAAGTGTCTTTAAAAATCTCTGATACTGTCGGGTGAGGGAAAACAACATCTTTGATATCCTGAACTCGAAATTCGTCTTCAATCATGGCAGCAGCTCCATAAATCATTTCGGAACAGGTTGATCCAACCATCTGGATACCCAATAACAAGTCTTTTTGCACGTCTACTACTACCTTGCAAATCCCTCTTTTTCCAGAATTTTCCACCAAGAACCGTCCATTAGCATTCATTGGCAGTTTAGCTGTTTTCACTGCAATCCCTTTATCTTTTGCTTCTGCTTCAGTCATACCTACCCAAGCAGCTTCCGGATTAGTGTAAACTACCCAAGGTATTGCATGATAACGCATGATATCTTGCTCACCAAACATATTTCTAACTGCCACCTCTCCCATACGTGAAGCCGAATGAGCTAACATAGACCTACCGGTGACATCGCCCACAGCGTAGATATGAGGGATGTTGGTTTGCATCAGCTGGTTTACCTTGATACCTTGTTGGTCAAAATCAATATCAATATTTTCTAGCCCTAGACCTTTAACGTTAGGTTTTCTACCTATCGATACCAAAACCATATCGCAGGATATGGTTTTGGATTCTCCATTTTGATTATAAACGAGATCATTAGCAGTAATACGCTCAACTTTAGATTCGAGCTGAAAACTTACTCCTTTGATTGCCTTTCGCAACATCCCAGCTAGTTCATTGTCCAAAGGCGAGATTATTTCCGGTAATACCTCAATCAGTGAGACTTGCACACCTACGTTTGAAAAGAAGGAGGCAAATTCACATCCGATTGCACCACCACCAATAACAACTAAATGGTTAGGTAACTTGGTAACTTCAAGAATCTCCTTGCTTGTTACCACATGTGCTTCTTCCAAACCAGGGATTACTGGTAACACAGGTGATGCACCTGTTGCAATAATCACATTTTTTGCCTGATATTGATTTCCGTCAACCTGAATTGTGTGTTGATTAATAAAAGAGGCTTCCCCTGTAACAACATCGACCTGACGTTGCTTCATTTGAAATTCAACACCACTACGCAGAGTTTTTATTACCCTCTGTTTGTAAGCCATCGCTTTCGTCAAATCAAAACGTGGGTTCTCAACAGTCACACCATAAATTTCCGAATCGCAAGCTTGGGAAAACAATTTGCCCGAGTTGATCAATGTTTTGCTGGGAATACATCCTGCGTTTAGGCAAACGCCTCCGAGGTCTTCCTTCTCAACCAATAACACCTGTTTTCCCCTAGTCCCAGCTCTCTCAGCAGCGATATATCCTCCTGGGCCGGCACCGATGACAACTAAATCATATAATCTGTTCTTTTCCATCGAAGTTAATTTGTTCCTTGTATTATTGTGGTTTTAAAAAATCTTTATTGTTCATTACCAATAACCAAATCGATCTCTGACAATTGTTGTGAAAAAGCATACAAAAAATTAGAGGCAAGGTTCATTCTAACTGTTTGATGGTTCACAGTTAAAGATAACCCTATGTGGTCAATAAACTCTAGCTTGCCATTAACAACTACAGGTTTCGAATCTATGTAACCAACACCAAGAATTCCTACTTGTGGAAAATTCAACATGGGGGTAAAACTTTCAATTCCTAGTGATCCCAGATTAGCTACCGTAAATGTTCCATCTTCCAAATCATCAGGAGAAATTTTACCTTCCACACAGGCAGAAGATAAACGCTTAGTTTCTAGAAACATTTCCTCCAAGCTTAAGGATTCAGCATGTTTAAGTACTGGTATCATTAGACCACGTTTGGTATCTACTGCAAACCCTAAATTCACATGTTTGGATCGAGAAATAGAGTTTTGGGTAAACAGTAGATTAAGTTGAGGGTAATCAATTAAAACCCTAGAAACTAAGAAAAGGATCAGGTCGTTAATTGTAATTTGCTGTAACCTTACATTTTCCTTTAGTTGTTGGCAAAAGGATAATAAACTACGTGCGTCTGCTGATGAATTTAGGGTTAATCGAGCTGTAGACTGAACAGAATTCAGCATTCGTTCAGCGATACCCTTTCGCATGTTTTGGGTGAGAATTGCTTGTTTCCGGACGTTGACAAGGGGAGGTGAGGTAGACGGCGAAATCTCAGATCCCAAATCATTTAGTGTGATGCGACCACCGATACCTGAACCAGATGTGGGTATGACTAAATTCTTTTCTGCGGCTACCATTCTAGCCAATAGAGTTAGTGGTTGGCGATTTAATGCCGCAAGTTGTACGTCTTTTTCCATAATTCGGTTACTCGGACCTGTTCCCTGGACATTTGGGAGATCTATTCCTAATTTCTTTGCCAAAGCATCAGCACGCGGAGATATTTTGGAATCTAAGCCTGATTGTTTCAAAATAGGTTCTGTTAGTAATTGGGAATTGACTGCTTGCGTATTTCTAGATACATTAATCTGACGATTGGATGATGAGCCACAGCTTGTTAGGTTCGTATTATCAGGCCGAAAGTGGCTGACACTTTCACCTAGTTCGCCAACAGCCGCAATGTAAGTATGGACAGGGACTTCATCCCCTGCCTGAAAGAATATCTCCAAGACAACACCTGATACCGAACTTTCTACCTCCAAGGATGCTTTGTCAGTTTCTATTTCACAAATGACCTCTCCTTGGGTGACTTTATCTCCCTCTTTCTTTTGCCATTCAACAATAATGCAACTTTCTACTGACTGACCCAATTTAGGCAGGGGGATTGCTGTTGCCATAGCTGTATTCTCAACCGAAACTCAAAAGCACATTTGAAATAACTCGAAGATCATGCAACCTTGAATATAGATTTTCTCAAAACTACATTTGTGAAGAATTACATGCTAGTATATTATTATACACTAGCCTAGAATTCTATCAGGAGAAAATCACGCAATATACCTTAGGTTTTAAAACGAAACTAATAAGCGAAAACCAGATGACTAATGGAAGGAAGTAACGTATGGCTATTCGAATCGCAATTATCGGTTGTGGAGGTATGTCGGGAGGACACCTCAACGCTTACTTAACAATTTGTGACGCTGTCCCTGACAAAGTAGAGTTGGTAGCAATGTGTGACGCTGTGAAGGAACGAGCTGAGGATTTTGCCACTCGTGTCATGGAAGCTACTGGTAGAATGCCGGCAGTTTATGATGATCTAGATAAAATGCTATCGGCAGAGAACTTGGATGGTGTTGACATATGTACATCCCATGCTTATCATCATATTGCGGCGACTAAATGCCTGAACGCAGGTGTTAATGTGATGGTTGAGAAACCAACGGGAATTACAGTCAAAGCAACACACGCTATTATTTCAGCGGCCTCAGCAAACAATAAAATTGCAGCAACAGCCGAGAATATCCGCAGGATGCCGAGCAGGCGAGCGTCTTGGTGGTTAATGAATGAAAAGAAAATGCTTGGTGAGATGACGACATTTTATGCGCAACATGCTAGTTATCGAGCCCCAACCCCTGAAGCTAATTGGCATTGGCGGCTCGATCTGTCACTTGGTGGTGGTGGCATGGTCATGGATTCCGGTGCTCATTACGGTGATACGATTCGCTATTTATTTGGCGATCCTGATACAATCTACGGACGCGTATCTCAAATCGTAGATCGCAAAGTCACCAAATCCGGTGAGCTTGTACAGGATGAACAAGAAGATACATGGATGGCAACCATTAATTTCAAAAATGGAGTAACTGGGCTTTGGACCTGCAGTTGGGCCGCTCCTGGGCACGATTTTAATCATGTCGTTTACTATGGTACTGAAGGAGCACTTATTGACAGTGGTGACATTTTTCATGGTCCTTTTGATGATGCAGAGATTGTACTTAAAGATGGGTCCCAATACAGTATGAAAGACTTAATAGATGATTATATGTCGAGTCTAGACGAGGAGGAAAAAAAACGTCTATTTCCGTATGGTTTCACTGATGGTGTGGTTTTGGAGTGTTACGATTTTATTGATGCAATCGAGCATGATCGTCCGCCAGAAATCACCGCGGAAATGGGGCTTCGCGCAAAATCAATCTGTGAAGCTATTTATGAATCGAGTGCTTGCAATCAAGTTGTTGATTATGAAGCTGTTGTATCCGGAGAAATTGAAGTTTATCAAAAACCAATAAACGAAAGATGGAATCTATGATCATTATACGTTTAAATCTTCTAGATGATTTAACTGATATTTAGATTATTTTAATATTAAAACTGGAGTAAGAAAGGCCAATGATTAAATCAGTTTTGCTATGGGAAAACCAAAGAAGATATATTCGTGAGGCACTTGATACCGGAGAATTAAAAGGTGCGATTATACCCACTGGTAGTACTGAACAGCATAATGAACACCTTGCAATGATTCATGATACAGCTAGTGCCTTACACGTTTCGAAATTGGCAGCAGAGAAGCTGTACCCTCAAGTCATTGTTACTACCCCTTTAGCCATAGGTATATCAGAACATTGGATGGATCATAAAGGGACTTTGACACTTCGCCCTGAAGTATTTGGGGAAGTATTATACGATGTTTGTGACAGTGTAAGACGCCATGGAATTGAAAATGTTCTGATTATCAATGGGCATGCAGGAAATGCAGGGCCTGTTCATGAACGATTGGAGGATTTCCGCCAGCGTTTAGGTGTTAATATCGCTTTTCATTCGTATTGGGAAGCCTACACAAGCGAGTTGATTGAGGAACAGATGACATCTGGCAATTGCCCAGGACATGCTTCAGAATTTGAGACGGCCTTTGCCTTAGCCGCATTTCCGAACAATGTTGACTGGAAAGATGTAAATTACGACAATGCTAAGCTAACTATCTCTGATCCAAGCCGCGCGAAAAACGATCGGGAATACCATCATGAAGCTAAACTCGCAACAGCTGAAAAAGGTCAAGTAATGATAGATGTAGCCGTCAATTGGGTATCGGAAAGAATGCAAAGTATGATCCAATAACTGTACGTTTACACAATGTGATAAGGATCATTAAAATTTGAAGCTCATGAACGAAAGGGCTTCGGCTACCCCCCCAATTTCCCCTGAAATGACATGGTGCGTTTTTTTTCGTTTGATGTTGATACTAGACACAGACCAAACACTTATCCTTCGTCCGTGTCGATCGGGCCAAATTGACGCATAGCCATATCCTTAATTCCTTTCAGGTCAAGTTTTCCAGTTCCTAGCAGTGGCAATTCATCGGTTTCGTAAAAACTATCTGCTGACGGAATGAAAATATTCGGTAGGCCTTTCTCGTCTGCCAATTTTTCCCGCAGTTCGTTTGGAGATTGCTGTAATGATCTGTGGATGACGATTAACCGTTCACCTCTTTTTTTATCTGGGACTGCTGTAACAGCTGCCATAAGAACATCTTCATCAACAGTCTCGATGATCTCATTGAGCATTTCTTCAATCTGAACATGGGGCACCATTTCACCACCTATTTTAGAGAACCGACTTACACGGCCTGTGATTCGAATGAAACCATCATCGTCTATTTCGGCGACATCACCAGTTCGATACCAACCGTCTACAATCACCTCATCCGTTAAGTCTTGACGTCCATAATAACCTTTCATGACATTAGGACCTTGAATCCAGAGCATACCAGAAGCATTAGTTCCAAGTTCCTCGTCAGTATCCAAATCAGTAACTTTGGCGGTGACCTCAGGAACTGGCAAACCAACCGTTCCTTCTTTCAGATCAATTTTGGAATCACCTGAAGAACGGCTTGGCGGGACGTTGACCGAAACCAGCGGTGATAATTCCGTAGTACCATATCCTTCAACCGGTCGGATATTAAATTTTTCTTCAAAAGCATCAGCTAAATCCTTTGGCAATTTTTCAGCACCAGTTACAACTACATCAACCGAGGCAAAATCTTCCGGACTACAGCGACGCAGGAATCCTCGTAGGAATGTTGGTGTAGCTAAAAGCATCGTCCCTTTGTGTGTCTGGCATAATTTCCCAATTTGTTTACCTTCCAAGGGACTGAAATGATAAGCAGCCTTGATATCCAACGCCATCGTAGCCCAAAGAGTAGCGGTAAATCCAAATGAGTGAAAAAAGGGCAAAATGCCAATCATAACATCTTCATTCCGAAGTTTGACAATTTGGTCAATAGCCTTGATATTAGAACCAATATTAGCATGAGTCAGCATTACTCCTTTGGGAACACCAGTTGAACCAGAGGTGAAAATGATAGTCAGCAGATCTTTCCCCTTGACTTCATGTAATCCTAGATTACGCTCTAATACTTGTGCTGGGGTAACACAAGCTGAGAATAATGCTGACAGCTTGCTGAACAATCCAGCTTTGAGAGAAGGGTTTTCGCGAAAATCTTCTAAATAGACAATTTCAGCCTCTAGATCCAGATCGAACTTTTCCCAAGCCTTGCGACTGGTAATAACATGTTTAATATTACACTGTTTCAAACAAGCATTCAAAACTTCGGAGGTAACAGTATAATTCAGATTAATAGCAGAACGACGATCCAGTGTTAATGCAAGATTAACAATCACCGATGGCACTGTCGGAGGCAACAAAACTCCAACACATTCGTCATCAGTGTCAAGTACGTGTTGACGCAATAGTCCGCGCATGATGAGTGAGCCAGCAAGTAGCTTATAACCACTTAATTCCATTCCCATAGAATCGGCAATCTTAGCCTGACGCCCCCTTTGTTTGCATCGACGAATGAAAAGTTGAGTTAGATTCAGTTCACTTTGAATTTGGTTTTCCATTACGTTCCTTTTCATTTTTTGCTATTTCTGAAGAGAAAATTTTGCTCTACTTAAAAATCGTAGCGACCTCATATTCCAAAAGACTTATAGATAACTTCACTTATTCCTTTTTTGACACTATATAACAACTAATACACGCATGAATTCTATCAGAAATAGGATTAACAAACAATGATTGATTTAGGCGTAGGCAGCCTTTTACATTTCAAATAGGAAATAGGGATACACTTTTTCCTATTTGATCTACATATGGTTGTTTAATTTAGAATCATGCTATAATAGCTTCGTTGTACGTTATGTTTCTGCGCAGCATCTACAAGATCTCGTTTTCTCAGAATTAACCCAACTTCTTGATCTCATCTTTAGTCATGCGGGAAGAATACCCGTCCAGTTTGGTCGATAGAAATAGGTCTGACAAATACATAATGCTAAAATATTGCATTTTAGCTGTTTGGTGAAAAAATAAATGCCGATCATTTCTGTGGAAGAACTAACACGCATCGGTCAGGAATTATATCAAAAATTGGGTGCAAGTCCCGAAGAAGCAACCATTGTAGTAGATTTATTGGTTGAATCCAGTCTCGCTGGCCATGATTCCCATGGAATACGTCGGTTTTTGCAATATGTTGCAGGTATACGCACCGGTAAAATCGTACCGAAGGCAAAGCTAGAGATCGAAATGGAAACTCCTACTACGGCGATATTAAATGGTAATTGGGGCTTTGGACACGTTACCGCGGTAAAGGCCATGAAAATTGCCATTCAAAAAGCTCAAGAAGCTTCTATAGGAATAGTAACTGTTCATCAATGTAACCATGTTGGCCGATTAGGAGGGTACCCTCTAATGGCAACCAATCAAGGAATGGCAGGTATTGTGAGTAATAACGGACATGGAGGAGACTTATCCATGGCTCCATGGGGTGGAGTTGGACGTATTCTACCACCCAACTCTTTGGCGGTGGCTTTTCCTTCTGATCATGATTTTCCTGTTGTATTGGATTTAACAACAGCTGTTGCAGCTGGTGGAAAAGTTCGATTAGCATTGGAACGAGGGGAAAAAATTCCCAAAGAATGGCTATTGGATGCAAAGGGTAGGCCAACGACAGACCCAACGGCGTATGTAACTGATCCAAGAGGTTCTCTCCAACCTTTCGGTGGAACGGTTGGACATAAAGGGTTCGGCCTAGCGATTGTGCTGGATATTTTGTCCGGAGCATTGTCCCCTGCAGGTTGTTCTCGGATGAACGCTGAGGTGTCAGGTAACGCGCTATTTGTACAAGCAATCCGGATTGAAGCCTTCAAACCACTTGTAGAATTCAAAGCTGAAGTAGGACAATTTATCAATTATATAAAATCAACCACACCTGCCCCTGGATTTGATGAAGTAATGGTTCCCGGAGAGCGATCCTATAAAACACGAATACATCGATTAAAAGAAGGCATTCCAGTAGAAGATGAAACTTGGAGTGACATTTGCACAGTAGCTCAGGATTTAGGAGTGAAGTTATAATTTTGAGTTGATTTTTATTTCAGTTCCCAACAGTTGTGATCAAAGAGAACATTCTGGGTTGAAAAAACTTGAAATTATTCGGTTGTAACAAACCAATTTGTGAATAGAAAAGAAGTACAATATGTCCACAGTTTTATTCAATTGGGTGTTGGGAAATAATTTTTGCTTCTTCTATTCTAAACTGCTCCAAGTAGCCATTGGGGTTATGGTACGCTGCTACTGTCGCAGGATTGGGTGCAATTGCTTTCCCTCTTTTTAGCACTTGCTGGCTAAACTGTTCTATATCGAATGATAAGCTCTCTACTTTACATACCGCATAGGCTCCTGCTACAGCAGCTCCCAAGGCAGGCCCTCCTTTTTCAATGGGTACTACTTCCCTATTCCATATGGCAGCTGTACGATTCATTATTTCGGGGCTATCGGTTGCTCCTCCAGTAACATATAACGATTCTTGACTGACCGTGGTGAAAGCTTCTGAGTGGATATATACAGCAGCCAAGCTGCTGTCAATAATGCCACTGTAATCAGATTCGAGTGTTGGTTCTGAGTCGGTAACACGAATCAGATTAAAATTTCCCGAGGGTGGGAAAGACTCGTTTTTGGGTTGCCAGAACAAAACAGACGATCCTGGGAGAATTCGCTGTAACGCTTTTTCTGCCGGATTATACTCTTCTTTACCTAAATCGTGAAGTGCTCTCACTTCATCCCAAACCATTGCACCATTAGTCCTACATCCAAACATGAAAGGCCTACCCACTCCATCATACATACCATTGGCTAGTCCTTCCATATCAAATGTATCTCCATCCGTGGAAACCATGTTAACGAAACTGGTACCCAAACTGAGCAAGTCACCGGCTACCAAAACCTTGGCCTGTGGATTATCTCCGGACCCCGCAACAACCTTGCAACTGGGCAAGAACCCATACTTTTCTACGAAATATGAAGCGATGTTTCCAACGATAGTATCCGGAGAAACTAAATCAGGCAATTTCTTGCCAAAAGTCGTGTGACCTCCTGGTAGTCCTTCAGCAGTAGCTTTGATCAGTTCAACAGACCAAGTTTTATCACAGTAGTCCATCAGCGACATTCCACAGGCATTGCCATAATCAATAGGGACTTTCGAATTTCCTGTAAGTATAGCTGGAATCAGACTGCTGATTAATTGGATGTTCTCTGTCAGTGTGTATGTGTTAGGAAACTGTTCGGCAACTCTTCTGATCACTGTGCCAGAAAATCTCAGAGGTGCATCTGAACCAGAAAGTCGAATCATGTTTTTTTTCCCACCTACTGCTGTTCTAACATGTTCAGTTTGATCCACCGTGTTCGACGTCATCCAAATAGGCGACGATAGATACGAAAGACACCCCTCTAAAAGACTCAGGAGGTCTTTTTCTCCACTCCCTTTTTGTCTTAGCTGACGGAAAACCTCTTTTGCTGACTTGTTTAAATAGACATGTCCATGTTGTTGTCCAGAGTTATTGATAACCATAACATCTGTTAATGAGATTCCGGCTGTACGTATATCGTCAAACATCACATCGAGAGCTGCCCAAAACATTTCTGGTGGTTGGTCAGCTTCTCCATCCACTCGGGGAGGAATAATGTAATCCGAGCGAATACCGAAATCATTTAACCTGTTATCACGTCTATAGTCCAGAGAATGCTCAAATGACTTATCACCGCTTTCAATATTTACTATGACTGCAGATAAACTCTGGGTACTAGCATCCAGTCCTAAAGAGAGTTTCGCCATTATTTCACTTCCTAATATTAGTTTTTAATATCAAACTTTTATTATAGTTATCAATGTAATAACTTAACTAATTTTATAATTACAGTTTTAAACAAATCGAGCTGTTTTCTATTGCCTCTCATACGTTTCATGTTAATTGTGGATTACTATAGAGCTAAAGATAAGCATAATCCCGCTAATTACCACCAGAGCTAATTAAATTTGAAAAAAGTCTATAGGCTCCGCTAACTCCCGCAGGCAACTGCCGATAAAAAGCATAAGCCGCATAAGTATAAATACCAGCTCCATAGTGGGCGACTAGTAAGCCACCACTTTGTGGTTCTTGATCCTTATCATTACAGGACAGCAAAGGTTTGTAGCTGGAATCCCACTCTGCTAGAAACTTGGACCCACGTTCTTCAACCCATCCATCAAAATCACTAGGCATGATCTGATTGGGGCTTTTGAACATTGGGTGATCAGGTTCCAGAATCGTAATCTTAGCCTCTTCTTCCGATACTTCCTCCGGTCGCCGCCCCATTTTATATGGATAAGGTCCATACGGTGCGGCATCAAACTCTGGGGTTTGATATTGTACTATAAGATTCCCACCTTGGTGAACATAATCAAGTAGTCGACGGTTATAAGCTTTGAGGTCAACCCGAACAGCGTAAGCGCGGATGCCAACAACAATGGTGTCAAACAAACTCAAATCACTGAATGCAAGATCTTCATTGCCAAGAATTTGGACTTTGATACCAAGTTGCTCTAATGCTTGTGGCACTTTGTCACCGACTCCCATGATGTAGCCAAGCTTCAAATTCGGCTTGACTTTGACATCAATGGTGCGTAATTCCATTGATGCGGGACGATAGAGATGACGTGGTTCTAGATCTCGATGATCAATTATTTGATATCCTTCAATATATTTTTGGCCGTTGTATTCAGCCATGGCTTGCACCGTGTGATTGACACCAACTTCAAGATTCATAGGGATTGAAACCTGAAAGGGGAAAGTCTGGATTTCCCCTTCGTGTGTGAAATGAAGGGGCTGTTCGTTTGGTGTGACCACCCAGCTCTTTGGAGTTTTAAGATGGATCTTCCCTTTGGCAATGCCTTTGACGTTGTTCAAAACCTCGACTTGTACTGTGATTTGTTGTTCTGTTGTAACCGGAATTACTCCAATAGGAGGAGAAACTGTCAGGCTGAGAGCGGGAGCTACAGCCAATAAACGACGACGTTCACCCAAGGGTTGGATCATTCGCACGGTCTGGGCCGGTTGAGTCATTTTGAACTCAATCCCTTCAATTCGGTAGGTTAACACACCAAAAACTTCTGGGGATGGGAAAGGCAAATGAGCAAACTTAGGTTGATCCACCATGTAAACGTCATCATAATATTCCGATTGGCGAGACCAATAAGGTTTGGAATAATCAGCATCCTCAGGCACACGTACTTCAAAATGTGCTGTGGTTTCACCATTGTGACCCAGCACAGCCAAATTTTGCCGAAGGTTTCGAACTCCCCAGTTTTCTGGTGTATGAAGAGTTGATTGAACCAGTTCAATGTTTAGCGGACTTGGATTAACTATCTTAGTCGTCAATGTAAACACTTGACCTGGAATTGCAACATTGAATGTTTCTGGTGAGCGAAAAAAACTAGGAGTACCTTCTTCAGCTAAGGGAGGGTCAACTAGTACTTCCATCGAAATTCCCAATGCCTTGTTAGCAGCATACATAAACTCTTTTTCTTTGTTTTTCAATAGAAAGTATAGGTGGTTCTTATTAAATTCTTGAAGTTCCTTAGCTCCAATGGTTTCGATCAATTCCCGTGTTTGTCGCAAACCCACAGCCAAGTAAGGTAAAACAACCCATGGTTGTCGATGTGAGCAAGTAACTAAGGCATCTTCAATAGACCTTTGAAGTTTGACTAACATGACATTTAGATCAACGTTCTGTTCGGTAAAACGACTCATTCCCATAATAGTCGTATCAATACCGTCAAAAGGTCCTTTCTCCAATTTATCTGCGGGCAGAATTGTATCAACCAGTTGGAGTGAAGAAAACCAGTTCCCTCTGGAAGCCTGCCTTTGTCCGACACCTTGTGATCTTTGGTAACTTAGTCCTCTGCGGGCAATTTCATGATAAGAACACCCAAGCAGTGAGTCATATTCTCCTGTATCAATCCGCAGTAAGTTTGGTGGTTCAGTGTCGTTGCCCCTTCGCCAGCGAGACGGTGTTATATACAATTTTTGTGCTTGCCAAGGATGCAACCCGGCACGAATCTGTTCAGGAAATTGAGTTGGGTCAGCCGCTATACTAAATGCTTCCCGGGTCACTACCCCAGATGCCTGGTGGTGACCATGACCATCACCTGAATGACCTGCGAAGCGCGCAATAATTACTTGAGGCCGATAAGTTCGAATTATTCTAACAGTATCTTCCAGTAAGAACTGGTGCCCCCATTTTTCTATTGATTCATCTAGTCGTTTGGAATAACCAAAATCAACGGTCTTACCAAAGAAGAGATCAACATCATAATGTTGGGCTGTTACCAGTTGTTCCTCCGTTCGTAAGATACCAAGCGCATCGAACAACTCAGGTCCAATAAGATTGGCACCACCTTCGCCTCTGGTGAGTGAGAATAATCCGGTGCGAATTCCTTGTCCCCGACTCAACCACGTTAGTAAAGCACCATCTTCATCATCCGGATGTGCAGTAGTATGAAGTACTGTTCCCGTAGTATTTAAACGTCTTAGAGATTGCCAGACCTCCGCAGCACTTTGTCCCCCAAGGGGATGAGTTTCAATAGTGAAAAGCATACTGATCAAAGTTAACATAAAAATCGAACCTTTTAGATATGGTGTTAAGTTCTGCCTGAGGATGGGTAATCAACGAGACAAATCTAACACGACTCAAAATTATTTCACCCAGAAACGACCTATAAAGATTATCCATTAATATACCATTGGTTTGGATTTAACTGAACAAAAATACAAAAATCCCTCTGAAAAGTAGTTTAAAAAATTAAAGTTGGAATTTATACCTTGCTTTCACTTAGTGAAAGTCAAACTGAAACCGTTCAAATCGTTGATGTGTAAGTCTGCACTAGTGCTCAGTATTGCTTGATATTATGGCCTATGTTAGAATGACCGTGTTGGTTTTTTAACATGGGCCACTTTACTCTAGAATCTATGTTCTGGGTTTAGGTAACACTTTAAAAAGGAATTATTATGAACAAACAGAAAGAACTTGTCTCGCAGGACTACAGGGACATTGATCGAGATCATGTTTGGCATCCAATTTTTCAGCATCAAAATCTGGAACAGGCCAACCTAACTATATTTGAAGAAGCTCAAGGCACAACAATTACTGATGTAGACGGACGTAAGTATCTAGACGCCTACTCAGGACTTTGGAACGTCAACATAGGCTACGGCCGACAAGAAATTGCAGATGCTGTTTATCAGCAGATGCGAAAACTATCTTATTACCCACACTCGCAAATCAATATGCCAGCGACGCTACTAGCGAAGCAATTAGCAGACCTACTGCCGGGAAATTTGAATCATGTCTATTTTAGTAATAGTGGGTCGGAGGCTAACGAAACAGCTATTAAGATTGCACGCCAATATGGGTACCAAATGTACCCAAGACAAAACCGGTATAAAATTATTAGCCGTTATCGTGGGTATCATGGCTTTACCTATGGGGCCATGTCAGCAACAGGCCAGTCTCCACGAAAGACAGCGTTTGAACCACTTGTCCCAGGCTTTAATCACGTCCATCCAACTTGTGTTGATGAAGTTATTCGCACTATTCGTTGGGAAGGTGCAGAGACAATTATAGCAATTATAGCGGAACCAATTATTGGAGGAGGAGGCGTCATATTGCCTCCTGATGATTATTTTGCAAAACTGCGTGAAATTTGTGACCAACATAATCTGTTATTGATAATTGATGAAGTAATAACTGGTTTTGGAAGAACAGGGGTTATGTTTGCCTGTGAACATTGGGATATACAACCCGATATTATTACCTTAGCTAAGGGGGTAACAAGTGGATATTTACCACTCTCGGCCTGCGTCACGACAACAGAGGTGTTTAATGCTTTTCTGGGGGATTCTAGCGATAAAAAGGAATTTGGTCAGGTCTGTACCTATGCCGGACATCCCGTTACGTGTGCAGCAGGATTGGCAAACATTAAAATATTGACTGAAGAACGGCTATGGGAAAATGCAGCAAGGGTTGGATCCCATCTACTAGAGAAGCTGAAATCACTACAGAATCTATCAATTGTAAGCGAAGTTCGTGGCAAGGGTTTAATGATTGGAATTGAGTTAATCGAGACTAATCAAGATAACCTAGAGACAATGAAAACCAACACAATCGTCCGCTTGATGAAAGAGCAGGGTATTTTAATCGGGAAAATCAGCTATGTTGTTGATGAACCAGAGAATATTATTTTTATTGCCCCTCCCTTGATTTTAACGCAGGGTGAAGCAGATCGTATCTTTGAAACTTTAAGGGATATTCTTACAAGTAATGACTTTTAAAACACTTGTTTTAAAGCTGCACCTGACAGTCCTTTGCTGTTGCTTGAATTGTTATCCACGTTTCCTCTTCAATAACGATCCCTTTTCGACAACGTTGGTCTCTTTCTCGAAAACCACGTTCACCAGGTATATAGACCTCTTCTACTCCAGATGATCTTTGGGTAGACTTAACATACTTAATCAAGCGTTTAACTTCTTGACTAAAAGCTGAAAACGCTGTAAAGCTGTCAACTTTGATAATAATAGCAAAAAAACCATTACCAAGTCGAGAGGCTTCCTCTCGACTACAACCGCCTCCGCCCAATGCACCTGATAAAATATCAACGATTAAACTGAGCCCAAAACCTTTGTGGGAAGCAATACCTCCCAAAGGCAGGAGTGCTCCCGGTGGAGGCCCATAAAAATCATCGACATTTGTTGTTGAATTACCTTTTGAATCAACAATCCATCCTTTGGGAACTGACTCTCCTCGGTTCTTTTTTATCCGGATTTTTCCTGATGCTACGACGCTGGTTGACATATCCAAAATAATTGGTTCTTGTCCAGCAATTGGTATAGCATAAACAATAGGATTAGTTGAAAGCTTAGCTTCAATTCCACCGTCAGGAACAACACACTGACCTGAACCATGATCATTAACTGATATAATACTAATCATCTTTTGATCTGTTGCGACTAAACCATACCCGCCCAACCGACCCACTTCATTGCAATTTCGCACAGCTACCGAGCTAATGTCAGTTTGTTCAGCTTTTTGAACTGCCAATTCCATGGCATATTTTGCTATTACGGGGCCTAATCCCCAATTACCATTTAATACTGCTGTAGATGGAGATTCCTGGTCAATTTCCACTTTTGCATCTAACCGGATTGACGCATCCATGATGCCCTGAATATATTTGGGCAAATGGATGATTCCATGAGAATCGTGACCGACTAGGTTAGCGTCAATCATCGACTTAGTTACAATTTCAGCCTCTGTTTCTAACACTCCAACACTTTGCAACATATTTAAGCAGATCTGAGTTAGTTCTGCCTCCGTAAAGATTGGCATATGAGTTTCCTTTTCGGTTTTGGTTAAGGATTGAAGTATTATTTAATAATTTTCTCGATAAGAAGTTTTCTTGAAGATAATCAAGTGTTGACGTGGCAACACATCAATCGTTTCTGCCCATTCTAGAGGATGAGGAGTGGCTTCTTTTAACACTTGCAGTTCAGTCATCTTATGTAGACGTTTAATAGGCACGCTAGGATCTTCTGCCCGATACTCGACGAAAGCGACGCGTCCACCAACTTTTAACGCACGGCAAATCCCCTGCATCATTTCATACGGATATGAGAATTCGTGGTAGACATCAACCATAATGACAAGATCTATTGAGTTCGGTGGCAATTTTGGGTTGGTAACAGTACCAAGCACTGCTTTAACATTTGTAAATCCTCGGTCCTTCATGTTTTTGACGAACAGCTCAAGCATCTTCTGCTGAATATCAACACCGTAGACTAAACCTTCAGCTGATAATTTTCTCGCCATACGCCAAGCAATGTACCCAGTGCCAACTCCTATATCAGCTACGACATCCTGTGGTTGTATACGTAATGATTCAATCAGCACATCAGGTTGCTCTTCGAATTCGCGTTCAGGCCGTTCTAACCATTCAGCACCTTGATGTCCCATAACATGTGAAATTTCACGACCAAAGTAGAATTTGCCAATTCCATCCATATTTGGTGGCTTTAGCTGCAAATAGCGAGAGGAGTTCTTATTCTTAATTTCAGCTGTCAAAGGAGTTTCATGAATAAACATAAAAAGCCAGATGAGCTTAGGAATGAAAACAATTTGATAAAAAGAGAATTTATTAATTTTCATTTGATATTTCCTTAAACTGTTTTGAGAAACCAATTCTAAATTATACTTGACTCAATTTTCAATATTGAGGTTTTCTGTTTTTACAAGTTTGGTTGGAAACTTATATATAATATTATTTGGTTGAAGTATATTATATAATAACAAGCAAATTGGATGCTTAATGTAAGGAGAACTATAATGAGGAAATTTATTGCAGTAACCTGTGCTTTCTTTATCACTGTGTCTCTGTGGGCTCTAGAACCCGATGATAAAGCAATAGTTGGTGTTTGGCTTCTTGATGGTGATTATAAAGATGAATCTGGAAACAGTAATAAAGGGACAGACAGTGGAGACTTTAACTTCAAAAATGGTAAATTTGGTGATGCGGTTTTTGCTAAAGGAGACGGCGCCATTGACGTTAAAGATTCTCCTAGCTTACTCAGTGTTGAGAAGGAAATGACAATTGCCGCTTGGTTCCGGGTTGATGCTGATTCTGACACTGGACCCAGAAAAATGGCTCTTACCTATTAGAAGATCAATCCGGCGGCGAACCAGTGCCACATGGATTCTCATTTAGAGTTTGGACTTCGAATGGAATCACTCCTGGTTTCTACGGAAAAACCGAGTTAGAACGAGAGAAATGGTATCACGTTGCTGAAACTTATGATGGCAGAAACGTGGAAATGTACGTTGTTGGTGAACCTGAAAGTAAAAAGGGCGCCTTAGGTGCTGGTGGTAAAGACTAGAAACCGGAGTAGGGTGGAGCTATCGCACCTGGTTCAATTTTACAACTTAAGTTTGGTTCAGAATCATTCACTCCCGGTATAGATGAGATTGTCATTTGTAATCGGGCTCTAGAAGCTGATGAAATTGGGCAATTGCTAAATGGTTGGGCAGATGCTTTTGCTGTTGAACCTCAGTCAAAACTGGCCACAACTTGGAGCCGAATAAAGTCCAAGAAATAATCTAAGCTTTATTCCTCAGAAAAGGCTTGTGGTGACCTGAATGAAGTTTAACAGCCCGTACTAGTTCGTTGTCAATCACAGAAACTTGTACCCTGATAAC
This sequence comes from Candidatus Poribacteria bacterium, assembly GCA_002709695.1. GTDB lineage: Bacteria > Poribacteria > WGA-4E > WGA-4E > UBA9662 > UBA9662. Next base: position 42,759 of record PAQF01000077.1, on the reverse strand, counting down.
CTAATTTTTTCTTACTGCTTAAAACATAAAGGATTTCGAATTTATAGAGAAAAGTTTGTTTGTCTACGCAGACTGAAAACTGCTAGGAAATGAGAGGTTGAACAATCGTAACCTAGTTCTTTATTTCTTATCCACTTGAGGACTCTGTTTCAAAGCAATATTATAATTTTCGCTCCACTCTCTTATTGGCCATTCAATGCCATCTGGAGCTGTACGGCCTGTTGTATCCGTACATGCACCTAAAAGCTGTCTGGTAACATCGTCCATTTTTTCTAACAAATCCTGTACTGGCTGTTGTTTCCCGTTATAATATCGTAGATAATAATCAGGTTTAATCCAACGATAATGATAACCATAAATGATTGATTTGGCGATAGAATTAGTAAAATTAAGTGCAGGTGCATGGTAAGTACGGCTTTCAAACAAGAAAGCATCCCCGGCCTTCAAAAACGGTTCATGGAATTCTTTAGGGTCCGTTTGCTCGGCAGGAATGGCTAGTGGCTGAGCCAAATTATTACTTCCTTCTACAAACAAAGTTGATCCCGAATTCGGTTCCATACAATCTGTCAGACAGTAACCAATCTTTAAACCAACACGAGGCAAGTCGTTGTGTCCCAAATCTAAATGTACGCCAACATCACGATGCCAATTTCTCTCAGAAACAAGTGTTTCACCCTGTGGATGCTTATAAATTAAAGCAGTATTTGTTATATGAATGTTTGTACCTAGTAATTGAATGATTAAGGGCACTGTACTCGAATTTGACACCAGAGATAAGAAAGGCTCTTCTTGTACTACCCCGTGGCGTCTATGCGCATAAAAACCGTCATATTCAAATGATTCCATCAACTGGTCCCCAGATTTAGCTAGAATTGCAACGGTCTCAGCATCAATGGCTTTTCGTACAATAAGATAGCCATCTTCTTCAAAAACTTGGCGCTGTTTTTCAGTTAACCGAACAAAATCCATAAGATCCCCTCGAATCAGTGTTAAAAATTATTTATTGATTTCTTAAAATTAAACATAAATACGCATCTGTGGTTCATCTGACAGAATGCCATGTTTTTTTGCCCATTCAGTCAATGGCAAATTTCCACTGATCCTTTTACCAAGAAGTTGGGCTCCAATCTCATCAACTTTATCGAATACTTCATCTGTTGTCTGGTAAACAGGTTCTCCCCACCAACGATAGGCATAGTTAGCCATTAACACCTTAGCGACGTTATTAGTGAAATTCACCGCCGGAGTATGATAAATTAAAGTACTGAATAAATAAGCATCACCTGGGCGTAAAGAGAGTTCTACTGCTTTATCAGGGTAAATATCTGCTTCCGGTCGTTTGGAATCTTGTTTGTCAAAGTGTAGTGGTTTTGTCAAATGGTGACTGCCCGCTACCAGCAAAGTTACACCAGAATTTGGCTGACTGAAATCAGTTAAGCAGTAAGTGACTCTGATAGCAACTGTGTTCCGGATTGGATGGTTTGGAGCAAAATTGTTTAGATCTCGATGCCAGTTTCGAAAGGATCTCCCGTCTCCATCAGGGTAAACGGGAGTGGGTGAAACCGGCTGAGGATATTTATAAATAAGGTTTCCACCACTCAACCGAATGTCTGAAGAAAGTAGTTGAACTACGAATGGGACTGTATTAGAATTGGTGACAATTTGAAGTAGAGTTTCATTCTGGGTAAGATCAAAATAACGGTTAAAATAATAGTTTATCGGTTTGGAATCTCTGTGTGAACGGCAGAGTTCAAATTCCATGAACCGATCACCTATCTCAACGATTTTCTCAACAGCAGCCCGGTCAATAGCTTTTGGTACGACTAGGTATCCGTTTTCATCGAAGTGTTGAAGTTGTTCATTAGTTAGACGAATAAATTCCATGGTGCTGTTCCTCTATTTTTGCCCTTAAACTTTACAAAATGATGCTTTTAAAGCTAGGAAGCAGATACAATATTCAAATTAATCAATGTTTGTTAGCAAAAAAAACAGTTTCTTCAGGATTACTCTAAAGTTTTTGTTTCTTCTGACCGATAAATAATCAATGGTCATTATATCTGTATCTGATTGTTAGTAGCAAATTCTACGGAAATAGTAAAAAGTACCTTACAAACATCCACACCATACGGAGGTAATTTGGTATGAGATCCGCAGGCCTAGAAAACAGTGTTACTTCATTTTCATTGTCCACTCATCAGGCAAATAATGAACAATACCAACAAAGGGCTGATGAAGCTGAAAATTTTGTCAATGAAAGCCAAGCACCAGAAGCACCACCACCTGAGGAAGGAAGGTCTGAACAAGTTCCACCTCAGGAACAACCTGAACCCCAAGAAACAAATCCTCAACAGGAAGTAGATTCTCCTCAGGCAGAGGCTCCTCCTCAATCTGAAGAAGAATCTGATACTCAACAGGAAGAGTCCCAGTCTCGGGACATTGGTGGTAATCTAGATGTGAGGGCTTAATTTTATTAATGTTAATATAGCAAGATAGTAATAGAAAGTTTAGGAAAAGTCTAGTATTCGGATAGACAGAAATGAGAAGCCTTTAGGGATTCTAGTGAAGATTCAGACACGTGAGACGCTGACTCAAATTATTGCCCAGGAAAAAGAGAAAGAGAAAACTATTGTGACAACCAACGGGTGTTTCGACTTAATACACGTTGGACATTTACGATATTTGCAAGCAGCAAAGAAGTTAGGTGATTTGTTGGTTGTTGGGGTTAACAGCGATAGTTCGGTTCGAAAGATAAAAGGTGCAAAACGTCCTCTTATTCCAGAAAACGAGCGGGCTGAGATGCTAGCAGGATTAAACTGTGTGGACTACGTTGTTATCTTTCCTGAACTTGAACCGGTTAGCTTGTTATCAGAATTCAAACCCGATATTCATGTCAAAGGTGGTGATTACACAATTGAACAAGTTATTGAACGCGAAGTTGTTGAAGAAAACGGGGGCAAAGTTATCGTTGGTTTAAACATCGAAGGAAAATCTACTACCAACATAATCCAAACTATTCTTGATCGATCCTAAAGTCCATGATATCTTACTTCCTTTCTCTGTGTAGCTTTGCAACCTAGTTTGCAGCTATTGGCGGTTTCAAGTTAAAATATGTTTCTCAAAACTCCACACTCTGTTCTGTCAACCATTCCGATATATTCGCGCCACATTGCATCACGCTCTTCTATCCCTCCGCAGGTTTCAGCAAAAGATTCCAACCAAACATCTGTATCTATAGAATCAGGCAATATATCCCAGAGTTCTATCAAGCCAACATTTCTGTTAACCAAGTTCGCACCGTTAGCCTCTGGGGCTATCGATTTGCTGTGTCTGATGTAATTAACGTCATTGGCTTGAAAGTAGTTTATCATGTCCCATTCGTTTGAGCCCAATTCCTTGTGCGAACCAATTCCTACCTTATTATTAGAAGGAAGAATGTAACCTTCATAAATTTCCAGCGCATCTTTCTTACTTCCAGGATAATATCGAGTTTTGTATTCAATTAGCCATTTTCTTTGAGTCGTAGAAGATTGTAAATCAAAAACACGATGCTTTAGTTGATCGATTTGTTCTTCCTTTTGCTGAACGATCTTTTTGATTTCCTGAATTTTTTCCTTCAACTCTTCCAAGTGATGTATGTCTGTCCCTTGAACCTGAATTGTGTCTGTAACAAGGTGTACTAATAACTGGTTGATTTCAGATACCCTTAACTCTTGTGGGTTTCGTATCCTTCTAGAAAAAGTTTGTCGAGTTATTCCCAACTGGTCTGCAATTGTTCCCCTTTTATTCTTTACGCTAGAAAGTAATTGGGACTTGTTTATTTCGATCATTGAAAAACTCCCTATAACTAAGTTGATTTAAAAATAAATAGAGAAAGCTTAAGATTCTTTTAACTAAAAAAAGATAAACGTAACCTAAGTGGATTATCTCTAAACGGCTTAGGATATTATATTATCAGTTATAACCAGCTAATTCCAGGCAGGATAATATCAGACATAACAAGTAATATCAAGTGTATTCTGTGTCGTTAGGACCCAGTACCATTTTAAGAATGATATCAATGTTTTCGTCATTCTGCGGTTTCGATAATGGATAATGCCTTTCGTCTCTGAAAACTCTGGTTTCCAGAGACGGAAATTGAACGAAGAAGACAATTTGAATGGAACTATTTCAACAAGAGAACATCCGGAGCATACCCTAGTACTACGACTTACTTTTGATTTTAATAACTAATTTGTAACTAAAGGCAACTATTTGTTACGTCTACCAAGTAGCCAATAAATAGATTGGTATTAGGTAATTGGAATTTGACATTTCTCTAGTTTAACGAAGGGTTTTGACGTGTTTTTTTGAGCGCTCTACAATTATGTTGGGAGCTAAGTTGATGATCGTTTTAAGAGACATAAGTATAAAACGATGACAGTTACAATTACCATTTATTAGATCGATTATATACCATGATATCCTATATGGAATCGATAGTTATTACCCGGAGATAATTGGTATATCGTTTGCATTGCGTCTTGCTTTCAACGTGTGTTAAAATTAAATTGTTGCTCTGAAATTACTATACCAATTAATTTACGAGGTAAAAATGGATCGCGAATACCGGGTGGCTATTATGGGTGCAACGGGTGCTGTTGGTGCAACCATGATGCTACTTTTACAAGAAAGAAATTTCCCTATTTCTTCGCTCAAATTGCTCTCATCACACAGGTCTGCAGGTAATGTCTTAGAATTTGGAGAAGAACCAATCGTTGTCGAAGAACTGACACACCAATCGTTTGAAGATATAGATCTTGTGCTTGCATCTGCAGGTGGGTCCGTTAGTAAAGAGTTTCTACCAACCGCTGTTGAAAAAGGTTGTCTTGTCATTGACAATACAAGCGCATTTCGTATGGATCCCGATGTACCATTAGTGATCCCTGAAGTCAATATGCAGGCAGCACTGCGTCACAAAGGCTTAATTGCAAACCCGAATTGCTCAACTATCCAAATGCTTGTTGCTCTCAAACCAATTTACGACAAGGTTGGCCTAAAGCGGATTGTTGTTTCAACATATCAGAGTGTTTCTGGTAAAGGGGGTAGCGCTGTTGATGAATTAATTGGTCAGACAATTTCGGCACTTGAGGGCCAGGAAATTAAACTAGACAATTTCCCCCACCAAATGGCTTTTAACGTTGCTTTTGATTGGCCGTTCCTTGATAGTGGAGACAATGAAGAAGAGATCAAGATGATTAACGAAACTCACAAAATTTTAGACGATGACTCAATTGGAGTATCAGCTACAACCGTTCGAGTTCCAGTACTATATGCACATTCTGAATCCATAAACATCGAAACAGAAGATAAAATTACAGTTGACCAAGCGAGACAGATACTTTCTGAAGCTCCTGGTATAGTCCTAAATGATGATCCAAGTAAACAGAAATATCCACTTGCTGTTGATGCTGCAGGGACAGATCATGTATACGTTGGCCGGATACGGGAAGACAAGTCAGTTGAAAACGGGTTGAATTTGTGGGTTGTCGCGGATAACTTGAGAAAAGGCGCGGCCTTGAACACAATTCAAATCGCGGAAATGCTAAATCAAAGCCAAGTATAAATACCGTTTAGGCTTAAGTCAAATACAGTTAAGATAATGGCAGAGCGAGATTACTACGAAGTGCTTGGTCTTAGTAAGTCAGCTTCACCTGATGAAATTAAAAAAGCTTATCGGAAAACTGCGCTAAAATTCCACCCCGATAAGAATCCAGGAGACAAGATTGCTGAGAGTAAATTCAAAGAGGCTTCTAATGCATACGAGGTGCTATCAGATTCCGAAAAACGGAAGATTTATGACATGCATGGTCACGCTGGTATAAATAATTCAGGTTTCCAAGGATTCAAAAGTTCAGAAGATATTTTTTCTCATTTCTCCGACATCTTTGGACGTAGTAGTTTCGGCGGATTCGGAGATTTCAGTGATGCTTTTGGCGATGTGTTCGGTGGGCGTCGCCCGCCAAGCGGCGATATGGAAGCAAAACTGCAAGTTTCTTTCGAAGATGCCGCGCTTGGTAGTGAAAAGCAAATCCAAGTTAATGGTAGAGCTATCAAAGTAAAAATACCAGCTGGTATTAAGAATGGAGACAAACTGAACCTCAAAAATCAGGGACAGAATGTTGGGAACAACAAACGAGGGACTCTACTACTTGAAATTTCTGTTCAATCCCACCCTAATTTCCAGCGTGAGAATTTAGATGTGATAACTATAACCAAAATCCCCTTTACATTGGCAGCATTGGGTGGGAAAATTCGAATACCTACTTTAAAAAACGATATAGATCTAAAAATCCCTGCGGGGACTCAACCTGGACAGCAATTGCGTCTCCGCGGCCATGGTATCACAGACTATAAAGGAAGGAAGGGAGATCTACGCATTCAAGTCAAAGTTGAAGTACCCAAAAGATTGACCGATCGTCAAAAGATGATCCTTAATGAGTTGTCTGAGACTTTTAAAAAGTAAATACATTATTATTAGGAAAATTTCATGTTATCACTTTCTGAGCGAAGTACACAGGTCGCAGCATCTTCCACATTAGCAATTACAGCAAAGATTAACCAAATGGTTGCTGATGGGTTAGACGTTGTCAAATTCGGTGCCGGTGAACCGGACTTTGATACACCTGAACACATTAAAGAAGCAGGAATCGATTCCATCCAAGCTGGCTTCACAAAATATACACCAGTGGCTGGTATTTCCGAGCTTAAAAATGCCATAGTAACCAAATTCAAAAACGATAATAATCTAAATTATGAACCATCCGAGGTTATTGTTAACTGTGGTGCTAAACATACCATTTACAACATTCTACAAGCAATTTGCAATCCGGGAGACGAAGTTATTTTTGCAGCTCCTTATTGGGTTAGCTACATTGAAATGGTTAAACTGGCCGATGGTATTCCAATCGTTGTAGAAACAACAGCCGATCAGAACTTTTGCTTAACAGCTGATCAAATTGCTGCTGTAGTAACTGACAAAACAAAGGCAGTTATTATAAATAGCCCTAGTAATCCAACAGGCACTGTTTATGACCATGATGCACTACGGGAAATAGCAGGGTTGGCTACAGACAAGAATTTTTATGTTATCTCCGATGAAATTTATGAGTCGCTTTTGTACGATGGGAATCAACACTGCTCGATTGCTGCTTTTGATAGTGATATTCAAGCAATTACGTTTGTAGTAAACGGTGTTTCCAAAGCTTACTCTATGACCGGATGGCGTATCGGATATACTGCAGGTCCAAAGGACGCAATATCGGCAATGAGCAGAATCCAGTCTCACAGCACTTCAAATCCAACATCTATAGCTCAAAAGGCAGCTTTAATGGCTATATCCAGCTCTCAAGAAGCAGTTAAGAGCATGTGTACAGCTTTTGAAAAAAGGCGAGACTTGATCTGCGAACGATTTGATGACATTGATGGTGTTACCTATGTAAAACCTCAAGGCGCATTCTATATTTTTCCAGATTTTTCTGACCATTATAATCGTACGATTGATGGGTTTAAGATTAACGGGTCACAAGATCTAGCTAATTTCCTGCTTGATTCCGCTAAGGTTGGTGTTGTCCCAGGAGATGGATTCGGAGCGGACAAAAATATGCGCTTGTCCTTTGCCACCTCTGAAACTGAAATTAACCGTGGACTCGATCGAATAAAAGAAGTATTGAATGGATAATACATGACAGAGATACAAAGAACTTTAGTTATAATTAAACCTGATGCTGTTCAGAGAGGATTAGTAGGTGAAGTGGTTCATCGTTTTGAACGCAAAGGACTCAAATTAATTGGATTAAAATTATTTAAACTTTCTGATGAAAGAGCAAAGGAATTATATCAACCTCACCAAGGGAAATTTTTTTACGATTATTTAATCGAGTTTATGACGTCAAGTCCTATCGTTGCTATTTGTTTGGAGGGAGCAAATGCTATCGACATCGTTCGTATTATAAATGGAGCAACGAAACCTGAGGAAGCTCAGCCCGGTAGCATCCGTGGAGACTTTTCAATCGATATTACACACAATGTCGTACATGCATCTGACTCCGTTGAAAACGCTGAGCGAGAGTTAGCAATTCTCTTTGAACCAAACGAATTAAACGAATATCAACGAATCGATGATGAAATCCTTTATAGTCCAGAACTTTAATTAAGGAGGAAAAATGAAGCTAATCCAATTTCATCAACCCGGTCTTGGTAAACGGATTGGAATCGTAACTAGGGACGAGGAAGTTATTGACGTTACAAGCGAGGAAGCACCTGATGTGCTTCAACTTCTAGAATTGGCTCATAATGAAGGAATCAGTGTTGGTATAATTCTTGCCGACATACAGGAAAAAGTTTCACAAAATACCTTCACAGTACCTGGACCTGATAATGACAATAACAAGCTGAACTTGGATAATTTGAATAATTATCCAGATTCAGATACATCTCATTTGCTAATGCCAATAGACCCTCCAGAAGCTTGGGGATTTGGTGTTACTTATAAACGAAGCGCTGATATGCGTGACCAAGATAGTGATCAAGACATTTACGGTAGAGTTTACCATGCCGAGCGTCCAGAACTGTTTTTCAAAGGAACAGCGACAAGGTGCACTGGTCCAAATGGGGCAATTGGGATTCGGAGCGACTCGACTTTTACTGCAGCTGAGCCAGAGCTGGCATACGTGCTTGGTGCTAACAGCGAAATTCTGGGATATACAATCTGTAACGACGTTTCTGCATGGGATATTGAACGTGAGAACCCACTTTATCTGCCACAGTCAAAGATCTTTACTGGATGTTGTGCCATTGGACCAATGTTCGTAACATCATCTGAAGTGGATGATCCTTATAATTTGAACATAAAGTGCCAAATATTTCGTGGGAACCAATCAATATACCAAGGTGAAGTTAATACTTCACAGATAAACTGGAAATTTGAAGCTTTAACTGAGTATCTGACGCGTGACAATCCAATTCCACTTGGCACCATTGTCTCCACTGGTACAGGTATTATTACTCCGGAAGACATGCCATTGGCAGATGGAGACATCGTTGAAATTGAAATTGACGGTCTAGGTAAACTTTCAAATCCCGTCAAACAATTGTAAAACCCAGGATGGAGGTCACCAGAATTGATCATTGATATACGCGATATCACTAAGACTTACCATATGGGGGATATTGAAGTTAAAGCACTAAGAGGTGTTTCGTTCACTGCTGAGAAAGGTGAGTTCATCGCAGTTATGGGACCATCAGGATCAGGTAAGTCAACAATGATGGATATTATGGGATGTTTGGCTTCACCCTCGAGCGGCGAATATTATCTTGAGGATGAGGAAGTTAGTAATTTATCGGACAATCGTTTGGCAGAAATTCGAAATAGAAAAATTGGGTTTGTCTTTCAATCTTTTAATCTCCTTCCCAGAACAACAGCACTTCACAATGTTGAACTACCATTAATATATGGAGGGACAAGCCGAAAAGAGCGCAGAAAGAAGGCTTTCGAATCGCTAGAAGCTGTTGGTTTAGCCGACAGAGTAGACCACAAATCAAACGAATTATCCGGTGGTCAAATACAGAGAGTTGCAATTGCACGAGCATTAGTCAATAACCCTTCACTCATATTTGCGGATGAACCAACAGGGAATTTAGATACTAAGTCAAGCGAAGAAATTATGTCAATCTTTGAACGACTTAATGACAAAGGAAGTACACTTGTTATGGTAACACACGAGCCTGAGGTGGCTCAACATGCTCAACGCATTATTCAGCTAAGAGATGGATTGATTTCGAAGGATGAAAGAATTGATTCGTCATGAGCCAGGTTGCCATACGAACTCCATCACGACTCCATTTTTCACTGATTGATCTTAATGGGGAAGTAGGTCGAATTGATGGTAGCGTGGGCTTAACAATCTCTCAACCTGAGTTTCGAATTGTTGCGCAAACAGCAGATAGTATTTTAATTAATTCTGGCCAATATAACGACCGTGCACAAAAGGTCGTTGAGAAGTTAAAAAAAAAATATAATTTCCCTGGTATCAACATTGATATTTCTTCGGAGATACCAGCACATCATGGCTTTGGATCCGGAACTCAAATTTCGCTTGGTATTGCTGAAGCAATCAACGAACTCTACAATTTGAAGCAAAGTGTTCAAGAACTAGCCGTAGCCGTTGGGCGCGGAGGTACATCGGGTATCGGAATTACTGCTTTTGAGCAGGGAGGGTTCATTCTCGATGGAGGACACAAATACCCAAATCAAAAATCATCCTTTTTACCTTCGTCTGCTGCTGAGAAGGTAACCCCACCTCCTTTACTAATTCGCCGTGATTTCCCTGATTGGGATATACTAATAGTTATTCCTGATTGTCCTCAAATATCAGGCGAAACTGAGGTCAACCTCTTTAAAACGCTTTGTCCCCAACCAGAATATACAGCCAGCCGTTTATCACACCTCATTTTAATGAAAATGATACCAGCTATTTTCGAGGCTGATTTACATGCTTTTTGTGATGCTATTAACCAAATTCAAACGTTTGGTTGGAAAAGGGTTGAGATCGATGCTAGGGGCGAAGTATTACAAAGTACCCTTGATTTTCTCTTGGATAATGGGGCATTAGGCGCTGGTGTTACTAGTTGGGGGCCAGCTATATTTGCCTTTAGTGAAAACATAGATGATCTCTACCAACATACAAAGCATTTTCTGCGTTTGAAACCTGAAAATTGCTTTATAACTAAAGCAGACAATTTTGGTGCTTCACTCGAATGAAAAGAATCTGGATTGCTTGTTTAATGTTGATCTTTTGGATTATTGGTTGTAGCTCGGATTCTGACCAATCTGACATACTTTCTATCCCCCAATTTCGAATTTCCTTACCAGAAGAAGGTAAATCTCAGATTTCACGTATACTTGTTTTTATTGAAGGACATAATCGAAAACTTTTACCCCAAGAATTTTTAGTTAGAGACAGTATAATGGAATTTGGTATCGATTTTACTATTCCAATCGATACTGAAGAAATCCGAGTTGAGGCCTATGACAAAGAAAATCAACTAATTTTCGATGGTGAGACTCAGGTGTCTTTTACCAATAACATGCCGGTGAATATCAATCTTAATCCAATTATGCCAATGATCAAACTAAAAATGATTAGCAATGTTGTTAGCGCCGGTGAGACTTTTGGCATACAGGTTTTACTGCGGTACGCCGAAGATGTATTTGCTGTTGCATTTGAACTCGAGTACGATCCTGAATTCTTGCAGGTTACCGACGTCGTAGAAGGCAAATTGTGGGATGAGAAAATTTTAATGATATCTGATCATGAGTTTGATAATAATTCTCCCGGTAAACTTAATATCGGTATTACACAACTCGAATCTGGTAAAATAAAGAACTCTGGTGAAATTGCTGTCGTTCGTTTCTGGGCAAAACAGGCAGGAGAAAGCAAAATTCGATTGATAGATAACAATCGGCTTAGAATCGAAAAAGCAAGTGGAAAATTAATCGACAACTACGAATCAATTGCTGAGTTCATCGACCATGCAGAAATCTCCATTGAAATAAAAGAAAGATGATCAAACAGTTATTTTTGAATTACCAATGGTTTTTAATTTTTTTACTGTTAAACGGTTGTGTTGTCAGTCGAAGTTACTATGGAAATTTGGCATTTAATCAAGGCGAATACAATGAGGCAGGTTTTAACCTAAGTGCGACCGTACGAGACAATTCCAATAATCAATTGGCTTGGCAACAGTTGGGGATTTCCTACTATAAATTGAGAAAATATGAAGAATCTAGGTTGGCGCTTTCGCGTGCATTTAGCCTTGATCACACCGATATTAAGGCTGGTGTATACCTGACGTCAGTTGGGTACAAATTACGAGATTATCAACTTGTTAAAGAAACAGCAGATCAGATACTACCATACATAGATAATCTTCGTGTTCGGCAAATTATTGACTTTTATCTGCTTGAGTTGATACCTGAAAAACGTCGCAGGGACGTTAAATCTATGTATGCTGAAAGGGTTGAGGTTGATACCCAATTGATCGTGGTTATGCCAATTGCTGACTTAATAGGAAATTCACGTTCTGCTGAAGTGTCAAAGAGTATCAGTTATTTGATGAGCGAACTATATGCGAATCCTCAAAAAACTGATTTTCTCATCGTTCAAGATATGATTACACAAGTAGCACCTGAAGAAGACTTGATTGATATTACATTAGGAACAGAAATAGCACGTCGAATTGGAGCTGGCTCAGCAGTCATCGGCACTTTGATGGAAACTAAAGACGAAAACCAATTCCAATTAAATTTAACACTAGTGAAAACAAGAATTGGGCAAATCACGGAATTCGATCCTATCATTGGTACCGTCGTTGATTTGGCCACACAAGTGAAAAATTTGACTGGAGAAATCGCCAATAAATTTGATAATGAAAGTGTACTCACGCTTTTGGATTTCACCAAAGGCCAATATTATCTCGAAAAAGGAGAATATAATAAAGCGATTCAGAGATTCCGTCGTGCTAGTACTCGGTCTGTAGGATTTTCACGTGCAAAAACCTTTCTTGCACACACAAAAAAATTGGTCAAATACAGAAAAGAATTTTCAAAAAAAATGAGCGCGGGGAAAATTTGGGATCAGCAAAAACAAATGCTTAGTAATCGCCGTAATTTTCTGAAAGCCATGGATTCTAGCTTTGAATCGCCAACTATTCGTGGGAACGGCAACCACAAGTTTCCTGGCACTGATGTATCAATTCGAGTTGAACTTCAATGAATAAGCAATGGTCTATTTATATTTTAGTTTCGACCTTCAGCTTTGTTGTGCCAATTTTTTCTATGTCATCAAACTTAGGTGGTTTTGAACAAAAAGCTTTTTTCCAATATTGGAAGGTTGAAAAAAAACAGGAAACAGTTAATTGGTTTCGTCAAAATTCTTTCCCGATATTTCTTCAGTATAGATTGGTTAATAACCTCATGATATCGGCATCCAGATCAATGGCAACAATGAAGGGCAACAACCAAACTCTCCGAGGATTAGGTGATACAAAACTCAAATTCGACTATCAATCACCAACTGGATATCTCCTCGCTTCGGCAGGTATTTCTTTGCCTGTAGGAAAGAATATATTGCAGGGAGGAGAAATAGAGTTATCCAACAAATTATACCATGAAATATTCGAGGTTGATGTAGCACGTCTTGGTCAAGGATTGAACTTGGAAGGATCACTAATAGGTTCTATAATGCTCCAACCGATTTTGCTGAGCGCAGGAATGAACTATCGAAAGACGGGTAGCTACCATATAATCGAGAATACGTTCAGCTACGATCCTGGTGATCAAATTCAATTCCTATTGGGCAGTCAGGTTGATAGGCATCCAATTGCTTATCGGAATACTCTCATATACAGAGACTACGGTATGGATCAAATTGGTGGGATCAAATCATTTGAACAAGGATCCGCTTGGGAATGGCACTCAAATTTAGTGATAAATGTTTTGAAAACACAAATCAGCTTCTTCCTTGATCATCGTTGGCGGAAACCAAGTCCACCGGTTACCGAATTTAATTTCCAAATGGACGTTCCCAACAGGAACGCAAGAAAATTAGGTTTTGAACTGCAATATCCAACGACACCAACATTGACGGTATCAGCTGGATTCAGTGACTATTATATTTCTAGTGACGAATTTGGTCTAGGAAGAACCTCTGCCCAACAAATCAGCATGAGCACCCGTCTACAGATAACCGATTATACTAAGTTTCAATTGGAAGGCCGGTTTTCCAGTGGTCAGATGGAAAGTAATGCTCTCAAACTGACTGGACGAACCTACTTGGCAGTTCTTCAAGCTGCTATTTGATCGTGAAGAACAATCATCGGCCGTGAATTTTTTGCAGATCAATCCGCGTATCTGTTGCATTAGAAACCGCATTTGTCCAAGCAACATCCTCAGAACTTTGTAAACTCATTAAGGCGACATCAACTAGTGAATTAGATAATACGTAATTCAACAGAAACCTGTCAATTGCAGTTTCTGGTATTTGATCAGGGAAACTATGGTGCATCAAACGTTGAAAGGCTTGGCTCGTGGTCGACCGCATTAGTACAATCCCCATCTCTCGACTGTTAGCATCAGCTATTATGCCTTGATTACCAAACGCATCGTAAGTACTCTGATACATTAAATTGTAATGAATTTGTATTACATCGAATTCATTAGTGGCAATCATCTGTTCAACACCCGCTGAAGGTCCATCTGCAGAAAAACCGATGAATCGAATTTTCCCCTGAGTCTGAAGTTTTTTATAGGCTTCTAACCCTCCCTGATTCAAGACTTGTGATGTTTCCGAGGATGTAAACCAACCGCCATGAAATTGCAGGATATCAATTACATCCGTATTGAGCCGTGTTAAGCTTTCTTCTACACTAGCAATAATACCTTTTAAATCATAGGCTTTTGTTTTAGTCATGATTATAAGTTCGTTGCGTTTTCCAGTGATAGCTTTGCCGATGATGTTTTCACTTGTTCCTCCTCCATATGTTGGAGCGGTATCGATAAAATTCAAACCAGCATCAAAAGCTTGATGTAGTATTTCAATAACTATTTGGGGGTCCTGATCTAAACGGATGCGTCCACCTCCAAACCCAATTTCCGAGGCGTTGAGTCCAGTACGGCCAAGTGTACGATATTGCATTCAATGAATCCTTTTTACATTAGAACAGACAGCTAAAAATGGCTTGGGAAGATAATAGCAGACTTTATCCAAAAACGTCAATATTAGAGTTTAACTTGCAAAAACGAACTAAATTTGATTAAATGAAACACTAATCTAAAACAACCAATACTTGATATGGAAAATAGACACAAATACTTAAAAATTGCACATCGAGGTGCCTCTGGTTACGAACCCAATAATACAATCCGGGCTTTTGAAAAGGCAATCAACATGGGCGCAGACATGATTGAACTTGATGTACACCTGTGTCAAGAAAAGATACCAGTTGTCATTCATGACTCTAAAGTTCAAGGGAATCTAATTGAAGAGCTAACGATTCTTGAGCTGGAACAATTTGATGTAGGTAAAGGCGAACGTATTCCCACATTACAACAAGCTATTGATTGTGTAAAAGGTCGCTGTAAACTCTATATCGAGTTGAAAGGCAACAATACTGTACAACCAACGATTGATTTAATTAATAAGAATAAAATGGACGATGAAATCATTATAGGGTCTTTTGATAGGAGAAAAGTGCGTCATGCAAAAGAAATAGCACCGCACATTCTCGGATCGATACTAACTGGAGAAATGGATATTGATTTCGTTTCATTGGCCAAATCTGCTAAAGCAGATATAATCCATTTCTGTTGGGAACGTCACCCATTTCCCCATATACTGTTAACAAATGAATTAATGGAAACTTGTGCTAGATCAGGACTTCAAGTTATGATATGGCATGAAGAAAGACCAGAAGAAATTCGTAAGATTATTCAACATAACATCGCCGGAATTGCCAGTAACTTTCCAGATATGTTGATCTGATACTTCCAATCAAATGAATCGCCGATCCTTTATCAAGCTTTCTTCTCTTTCCTTAACCGGAATTCTGACGCAATCGTGCGATCCTACAAACTTCAAAACCTATGATATATCAATCAGATCTGATATGAGTATAGGGCACCTGCTCTTTGAAAGCACATCCTTTCCTACAAGGAATATTTTTTCGACAGATTATCTTATTGTTGGTGGTGGAATAGCAGGGTTATCATCAGCTTGCCAAATACGTAACCGAGATTTTGTTTTGTGTGAATTATCAGAGAATCTCGGAGGGAGTTCAAGTCGCCAAGCTTATGCAGGGGAAATTTTCTCTCAGGGAGCACATTATGATTTGGCATATCCCGAATACTATGGACAGGAAACTTTGCGGTTTTTAAAAGACCTAGGCGTAATATTCTACGATAGCCATATTGGGCTATGGGATTTTGTCGATAGCCAATATCTTATCCCAACTCAGGTTGAAAGCAGAACCCTAACTGAGAATGGATTCAAAGAACAAGTCTTACCCTCTAATAATTTGAAAAATGATTTTCTCAAATTATTGTCCCCTTACTTACCAGAGATGAAACTACCCACTCGTCTCATCAACAAAAAATTATGGTCATTAAACGAAATTAGTTTTACTACATTCCTACAAAAATCTCTTGCACTACCCTCTGATTTTAAGAGGGGAATCGACTACCAGATGAAAGACGACTATGGGGCTGAGGCCCAAAAGGTTTCGGCTTTAGCTGGAATTCACTACTATATGTGCCGCCCTTACTATACTAAGGATGTTAGCTTGTTCTCCCCTCCAGAAGGAAATTATTATTTCATAAACAAAATGGTAAATACATTACCAAAAGAAAATATTAAGACAAGTCATCTAGTCCGAAGTATCAAGAAAATAGGTGAAGCCTTTGAGGTACAAGTTATAAACATCAAACAGAGAGCGGTTGATGTTTATCGAGCTAAAAAGATCATTTATGCTGGGCAAAAGCACGCATTGAAATACGTCTTCCCACCAGATGGTTATCTTTTTAAGGACAATGAATATGCTCCATGGTTAATCATAAATTTTGTCTTGAACGATAAAGTCAAATCAGATTCGTTTTGGCAAAACGAGTTTCTCATGGGAGACCCGCACTTTATGGGTTTCGTGGATAATGCTTCACAAATACGAATAAAGGAGAACTACAGAGTATTCACCGCCTATTATTGTTTTGATTCCACACAAAGAATTCTTTTGAATTCTATCACTGATCGAGCTCAGGAAATTGTTGCGGATACTGTGGAAAAAATTTGCATGTATTTTAATCAAGATATCTCCAGTCAAGTTGAAAAAGTTTTTCTTAAGGTGATGGGGCATGCAATGCCTATTCCAAAAATCGGTTATCTATTTAATGATAAAAACCTTGTCCGATCGGAGCCAAACATAGTTTACGCTGGCGTCGATAACAGCCGCTTACCATTGCTTTTTGAAGCACTAGATAGTGGAATTCAGGCGATTATAGAATTAGACCTTGTCTAATTTAGGAAATGTTTTTCCTCATTTAATCGAATTCTTATTTTTTTCGAGATTGCAAGATTTAATAAAATAAAAAGAATTGCTTGTTACAAATAATCAATTCACAATAGGAACTCGAGTTGAATTCCAGTTCAATCTGCTGTTAATAAGGTCCTTATTAAATTTCTGGATTTCTTATTATTAGTTGACCAAACCCATTAAAGTAAGAATAATCAAAGGGAGATTTTTCATGATGTTTACTGACACACAATTAGCACAATATGAAAAACACGGGGCGGTAACTATAGACAGTCCATTTACAACGGATCAGTTAGACCGTGCGGAGGCAGCATGGGATAGGCTAAAGCAAAGCGGACATGAGCCATACGAAGATCCAGATTATATTGAAGTTATTCAACACCCATACTTCGAAGAAGTCGCTAAAAAACTGCTTCGTGCTAATACGGTGCACCTTTGGTGGGGTCTAGCACCGCATGAACGTCCACCAACCAATCCACCATACGCAAGTAACCGAGATCAATGGGCAAATGGATGCCACATAGACATTCAAGCAACGCTAGAAGACTTCGAAGCAACGCCTCGCCGGATGCGTGCTGAGCTGTGGTTCTGGCTCAACGACGTACCAGCCCATCGTGGTGCAATGCGCATACTACCTGGTAGTCATCGTCACATCATGGAACACTGGAGTCGGATACTTCAACCGGACCACAAAGCCCAACTGCCTCGGGTACACGGTCTGCGGCCGGCTCCGGTTTCGAAAAATACCCCTGCATTTCCAGAATACATACCAGATATGTACAATAGCACCCCTTGGATACAACAGGATCCAAGCCCTGCTGTGGCCCACCGAGGCCAAATCTTGATACTTTGTAGTGCTGGATTGCACTCTGCATGGATGAATGAGGACGATGTTCCCCGCAAGGCAATGGGAACATCTTGGGTAGCCACAGGAGTATCCTGTGGACTTCCAAAGAATCAACGCGATGCGGTAATGGATTTTTTCCCAAGATTACGTAGTAAACTTCGGCCAGATCGCACTCACATCGTGCCAGATACTTTCGACTGGTTGTTTGAAAGTAACTACCATCCCAAATGGACAGAGACATTTCTAGCAACCTATTAGGTTCTTGCAAAATCAAATGGCGTCGAGATTACGGAGAAAACACCCAAGTTTCTTGTTTTTTTTATTCAATTTTTAAATAGCTGAATTGCCCCTGTTTTATCTCAACAAATATTCATTACACACATAATTTGGGACTGATAGGCTTAAAAATGAGCTTTGCTGTTCATTCGAACGCAGGGATAGCAAAAAAATCCGTCACATTTGTCCAAAACAACCAAGATGTTTATAGTAGTCAATCAAACGGTAATTGACAAGACATCTTGCTTTAAGAAAAATGCCAGGCAAACAGAACTGCATTACAGAAATTGTACGGTTAAAACAGACCACAATCTCTGAGAGAATGCTGAATTATAGCTCCACAACCCTAGGTTGATCAAAGTAGCCTGTTTCGTTGAACTCGTCTATTCAGCATTAGCAGATTGTACTTTGGTACGGGTTTTATATCCAGTTTCTAGAGTAGTTAAATTTGCACTTAGTGTCGAGGTGATTGATGAAACTAGCATGGGATCTACCAAGTTGCCGAGGTAATTCAATTTCGCCGGCAACATTTGGGTTTTGAAAGTAGTCCAGGTTGTACACACGCCGATTTTGACTACCCCCGTAGGACGCGTGCCATGTGTGTATATCAAAAACAATGACGTATCCTGATACAGTGTTTATTGCTTGGCGGGAGATGAGATCCTAGAATCACACAGAGCTCTCCAGTTCCAGCTATAACTAGTAAACAATATGTTTCAAAGTTGTCTGTTGAGGATACACTGTATTAGAATGCTATTCGGTATTACCTGTGTATCGTATCGGTGCGCATCTATACCAATTCCACGTACATCCTCTCCACAAATCTGTTGCGCTGGGGCAAGAAACTAACACCTTCCATCAACGATGCGAAAAATGGTGTAGTTTCGTCTGTTATCCTACTCCAATGTCATTAGCTACCATCAAAGGGATTATGTAAAAACTGGAAATGTAGACTTTGATCAAGTTTGGCAACAGGAATTCCTAGATTCTCTGATGTTAATAATTGAAGTTGATCTTTACAACGTGCTGATGAATTAACCATAGAATGTGATTCTCCCAAATGTGCTAAAGCATTACTTCATTCTTCCACACACTTGAATTTTTTTTACGGTTTTCAGTGTGTTTTTACTTTGGATCATCGAATCCCAACCATCCAGTTAAATACCTATTCATTCTCAGGCAAAAATGCAATCAGCGCTTGCAGGAAACACACAAAAGAAAACTCCAGTTTTTCCGATCTTTGTTATTGAGTACTATTCAAATAAAAAACTCTAGAAGATGCTTGACTTAGGCTAGCTTAATCCTTCTTTTATCAATTAGGGGCATCCACGTAGGCTAAGCTAGCAAAATTAACCCAAGCATCTCTACCATTAAACAAACTTACATGGGCCCAATTGGAGTCATTTCGTACTTCTAACACTTTGACTTCCATTCCTGCTGACATTGGTTGGGAGAATCGCTGCGGGGCATTGGCGGAATCTGAAACCCTTGCAATTGTATCGTCAACGATTATCACCGCATCTCGACCCTCATTCGTAGTAATGTCAATTATATAAGACACAACAAATACCATCCATAACAACAAAGGTAAAAAGGCTAAGTTTCTTGCTAGAATCAGCTCCCAACGGATTGATATGGCAAATCCAATGGAACAAAGTAGGAATAATAATGCAGCAAGACCAGACTGCTCAGCCGTGGATAACGACCTTTGCCACGAGAAAAAACTGTCCAAAGTGCTATCTTCAATAGGCTTAGGCACCCAAGCGGGAAGAAGTTCGCGTGCCTGTTTCAGGTTTTGTAAAGCTTGAGGATAATCAGGGTCGATTTCCAGTGCTCTCCGAAAAGCCAATACTGCATCCCCCAGGTTTTCCGCTTGCAAAGCAGCTGTGCCAATATTGGTATAAAGTGCGGCAGCTTCAATTCCTTGCTTAGACACCAGAGCGAAGAGGTACTGTGCCCTCTGGAAATTTTCCATGCGAGCTTCTCTTTTCGTTGCCTGCTGTGCTTGAGAATAAGCCGTAAATGCCTGTTTGATTTTGTCTTCAAGAGAACCTGACGCCTCCACCTGGAACTCAATAAAGAAAACCATTATGGAGGATATTATGAGATATTTCAGGCATTCGGAAGTTTTTATACTAATGTCGCTTTTATTGTTCATTTATGACTATTCCAAAACTTTATTTGAGAATGGAAGTATGTTATTCGAAAGAATTTAGTTTTCGCTTTATTATATTATTCCTTCTAACATTTCATCAGCTAACGCTAGAGCTCGGTTCCTAACATTAGTATCGATTTTCGAGTTTGCACCGTTAGGTGCATATTCAAGCGCATCACATTCAGCTAGAACAGATTCATATTCCTTCCGAGAAACGACGTCTGCAACTACCGCCATGCGTCTAAGTGCGTCACTTAGATCTCCTGGACTAGCCGCAGTTGAAATTGCTTCCCTTTGAAGTTGCAATTCCTTTGATTTTCCGACAACTGTAGGATCTACATCTGCCCGCCTTTTAATTAATGGGGCCATGACCAAAAACATGAAGGCCAAAGTATAACACATTCCTTGTTGGATCCATCCTCCCAGGAATTTTCCGGATGAATGGGTCAACAAATCAATGTCTTTGTTAATGGATAAATCAGCTCTATTTAAGGTGAACGCAGGTCGTGTTTCTTTTGTAACTTGTTGGGTTTCAAGTTCTTTTTCTTCCGATGCTGTCTCAAATTCTTTGGCTCGCACTACGTCTTGTGCAGAAACCATTTGCGCAGCTTTTACTGACAAAGCTATGGGACGTGAGCGTGTAGTTTGAAATTCTTTCAGATTAGGATCAAACCACGAATAGGAAATGGGAGGAATCTCACGGATTCCATCGTTTAAAACTCGTATTACCAATTCAAAACGTTTTCCATCACCAATGTATTCCCCCGCAATTTCACCCTCAGGGATTCGAAAATCAGTATCAGGTAAATCATCTGCTACTGAAGGCAATGAAGCACTTTCAACCTCGGCACCTCCCTTCAAGATCAGTGTTACGTTAATTGGGTCTCCGACTTGTACCACCGATCGATCGGCGCTAACCTCCAAAACAACACCTTTACCAACGGCACCAGCAAAACTAGCAGGTCGACCTTTCATTGGTACAGGTAATACCGTGAATTTCAGATGCTTGCCATCAACTCTTAATTTACGAGACTGAGTTGCAGTACGTCTACCAAATAGATCGCGTTGCCAACGTAAACCTTCATCTACATTTACTGAAGCAGGCTCAATATCGAATTCTCCAGGCTTCAGAGGTACCATAATACGATCGATCTTCCACACGACGTACGTTTTATTTTGTTTCTGGTCTGATCTGACATTAGCTGGGAATGCCTGTTGTCCTGAATTAAGTAATATAGAAAATGTATTATCTTCCTGCTTATCTTCATCATAAAACTGGAAATCGTCCTGACGATCAAACAAAGGTACTTGAGCTTGTTGATTAATCAGGTTTTCGACACCGCTGGATTCTACCCACCATTCCAAACTAATAGGTATTCGTTGGCCCACATAAAGATCACTTGGAGGCAAAATCAACTTAATATTTTGATTAGTAGCCCTTGGTACTTTTCCAACGTCAATTCTGGCTCCTGCTACTCGTTTTCGGGTATTACCTTGCACAACCACGAACGGCCCAACTTGATAATTCCCCACATTTTTTGCTAGAAAACGGAGATGATATTTGAATACTACGCTTCGGCTCTGGGTCATCCGACCATTTATAATTTGGATGTTGGAGCTGACGTTAGGACTTACTCCAACAAGTTCCAAAGAAACATTTGATGGCTGCTCAAATTCAAGCTTTGGCTGGGGTGTTTCATCGAACCCTTCTGCAACAACCAGCAATTCCAAAGGAACACCTGAATAATATGGAGGGCGTTGGGTTGTTTGAAGACTTGCTGATTGAGTCCAACCATGGACACTAGATACATCAAGTAATATCACCAGCAGCAAAACTAGTATTATAGTAAAAAACTTCAGGTTATATGCCTTTTCCATTACCAATCTTTCTCCACAGGTTCATAACCAGCACTCCGTTTTTGTTTCTCTTCTTGATCTTGACGACGTTGTGCTTCACGATCACGTACACCCTGAAGCATCTGACTTAAATTTCCCTGATCCTGTTGTTGCTGATCCTGTTGTTGTGGAGGTTCCAATAGGGCAAGTGCCTGAATTAAGTTCTTGGAGGCTGCCTGTTGTTGAGAACCAATACCGTCAACAGGGATTTCATCTCTCGTCATCATATGTACTACATCATCCATGTTTAGTTTTGCATCACTGACCAAAAGACCTGCTTGCTGCATTTTTTCAAGAATCTGCTTTGTGTCGATATCTTGACCTGAATTTTGGATTGATTGTTGCGCCATATGTTCTGATTGTTTTGCTAAAGCGCCTGCTATAGTGCCAGTTACTGTGGACAGAGAACTTTGTTTTGCCGATAAGGGGCCTAAGCGCGAAGCCGTTTCGGTTTTACTAGCAGTTTCTGCCAAGGTAATAGCATTTTGTGTTTCATCTCCCAATTCTATTTGCTTCTGAATTGTATCCCGAAGATGCTCTATTAAGGAAAAGAAAAGACGGCGCAATTGCTCTGTTGTTTTAATTGATTTATTTACTAAAGAGTTAACTGGCCGCAATGAAGAAGTAGAAATAGCATTCACATTTTTCTTTCGAATAAGGTTAGCCAAATGTCTTCGATTGTCTGTAAATTGCTGCGACATTTTTTTCTGCAACCTTCGGGCTTCTTCCAAACGTTTTTTTTCTGTTTCTAGTTCATTGGCTTGATCTAATTGAGACAGAAACGGAGACACATTACCAATTTGGTTTTTGCCAGAAGATGATTTTTGCCTGCCCTGATTCTGAGCTTGTTTGTCCATTTGCTCTTGTGTGATATCGATTTGATTTAAAGCAGATTCTATTAAGTCTTCTAAACGAAGATCTCTTTCTATATTTTTATCTTGAAATACTAGGATTAAAGGGATATATTCCAATATTTGCTGCGTAAATTCGACTTTGCTCAACCCTCGAGTTGTTAAATTAGTGGATGGATCCAAATACTGCTGAATTCGCATTTGATCTTGGTATATCAATTCAACCAGCTGACGTAAATCCAAAAATATTTCGCGGGCATTAGCCAAGAAAGTAATGCCTTCATTTTGTAACCCGATGGCATTCTCATAATAAGAACTTTCCAGTTGTACAATTGCATCGGAAAATTTCTGATGGGATTTCCCAATCCATGGTACAGCATTTTGTAAGTTTTCAACTAGTTCCCGGTGTCTAGGATCCTCTGGAATCTCTTGTTTTGCCTGGTTTTCCAAACCTGCGCTTAAACTTTGGAAAAGTTCGTGTGTACGGTCACTCATACTGGTTTGGGTATCTATTAGATATTTTCCTGTTAACCAAACCGGCAAAACCTGATTTGACTGTAGTGAGGACTCTCCTCCTTCATCAGCCTTGATACTCGTTTGCTGAACCAATTCCATACTATCACTTAACAATACATCAATACGTGCAACCGGATCAAGTAATTGATCCCGCCCTCGTTTCAGCTCCGTAAGTGCAGTTGCTGCACGACGATACCCTCTTTCCACTTGGGAAGTTCGGAGGCGACGTCTAGCTTGGCCCATTCGCTCTTGACCTCGATGTAGATAATGTAAAAAACCTTCCAACTGGGCAACTCGCATCTTATCCTCTGGAGTTTGATCGCTCTCATTTTTCCCACGCAGGCCATCGACTTCACGAACCGTATTACTAGTAATTTGTTGGCTTTCTGATAGCACATCCAATTGTTGAATAGCCAACGATCGAAGCTTTCGTCGAGATTGTTCATTTGTATACATTTCTGTTTCCCCTAAATCTACTTCCTTCCGAACAATATCTAAAAATCCCCTTTGCATTTCAATAATTTCATTGACTCTCTTTAACAAATCGCCTTTTTCAGCATCCATAAGAGAATCAGATAATATCATGGCGCGTTTTAAAACAATTTCCAAATTGTGACGAGCATTTATATCATCTCTTAAAGTAACAGCTTCCCTAAACCAATTGGCAGCTTTATATAAAGATTCTAGAGCAGATTTGGGTTCGGTTGCTAATATACTGTCGGATTTTTTGACTTCTACCCAGCCGAGGTTGTAAGTAGCATTATATCGTACAGTCCCATCGGTACCGGCATGGCTTCTAGCTTCTCTGAATAATCTATCAGCTTGATCCCATAAATTAGTGTCGAATTTTTTTAAGGCTTCATTATAAATGGTTCTAGGAACCTTTTCCTGCGAATTTATATCATTTTCCTTTGACTTTATATCAAGGTACGCTGGTTCATCAGAAGAAGAGGTAGTTTCATCAAACACCACAACTGGCTTTTTTTCATTTTGTTGTGCTAAGGTTTCAACTGAAACAAGTGATAGTAATATAATTATGAGTCTAACTATTCTATGTGTACGAAATGAAGTTCCTGAACTGTAACTCATTTGTCGACTACCCATGGTACTAATAACAGCACCCAATAAACTTAATAACGCTAGTAATAAAGTGATCTGAAATGAATCGTTCCGAACAGTCCTACTCCGTCCATCCATTTCCCCTCGAGTTAAACCTGCAATATGAGTATCGAATATAGATTTAAGATCCAACACACCGGTACCTGCCGGGATATAAGCACCTTCTGTTAACAATGCGATTTCTCGTAACAAGCTGCCGTCCAAACGACTCTCAACAATCCTGCCATCATCATCCCTTAATATGCTCCGAGCACCAGTTTTCGGATCTGTTATCATTATTTCACTACCATTTTCATCCCCAAATCCAATGGAGAGGATACGAACCCCTCTCTCTGCTGCATCTTTAGCAGCTGCAACAGGGAAAGAATCGTGATCTTCACCATCTGTAATAAGTAAAATAGACCTTGAAATATCTGCGGTATCCCCAAATCCTGCTATGGCTTTACGAATTGGCTCCTCTAATCGAGTTCCTCCACGTGTAATAGTATGAGGACCAGCTTGATCCAAAACCAATCTTAAAAACCCAAAATCTGGGGTTAGCGGTGACAATACGGAAGCGCGACCAGCAAAAGCAATCAAACCAACTTGATCTCCATCTAAATAAGTAAGAAGATCGGTTAACTCCGCTTTTGCTCGTTCTAGTCGACTGGGAGCAACATCTTCAGCCAACATCGATTTGGAGACGTCTAGACAAACCATTATTTCTGCACCTACTCTCGGTGTAGCAACAAATTGAAATCCCCACTGAGGTCGCATCAATGACAGGATCAAGAAACATCCGCAAAGAGAAAGTAAGATAATACGTAAATACCTTTTAACTGGTGGAGAATTCTTTACCAAACGCGATTGTAAAACTGGGTGCATGAATGTGGAAAGGTCACGGCCTAAACGACGCTCTAACCAGATCATTACAAAAAGCAAAGACACAACTCCCCAAAATAAGTGAAACCACTGTGGCTCCGCAAAATGCAGATTGTTCATGGTAACCTCCGTAATACCGTTCCTGAAGATAACAAAGATACTGCGATCAGTATCAATGCTGCGAGTACAAAGACACTGTAATGTTCACGATACTGTAAATAACGAATTTCAGTTATTTCACTACGTTCCAATTCATCTATTTCTTTGTATACTTCTTTTAGCCCCTCAGCATCTCGAGCATGGAAATACTTCCCACCAGTTCTCGCAGCAATGTCTCTTAAGGTTTGTTCATCGATTTCCACCCTAGCTTTACGGAGAGATACACTTCCGTCCTGCATAGTTACTGGCATCGGAGCCACTCCTGTGATACCAGCAGCAATTGTATAAACCTTGATGTCATTTGCAGCTGCTAAGTCTGCAGCATGTAAAGGTTGTATTACTCCGGCATTGTTAACACCATCAGTAAGGAGTACTATCACTTTAGATTTTGATTCATGCTGTCGCAAACGTTCCACCGATAACGCTAGACCTTCACCTACAGCTGTAGCGGCCTCCTTTTGCTGAGTGGCTACTTTTATATCATCCATTATAGCAACCAAATTATTATGGTCTAATGTCAATGGACAAATGCCATCCGCATAAGTACCAAAGCTTACAATACCAACAAGGTCATTGGGTCTACCGTTCCCTGCTTGTCCTCCCAGAACAAATTCTCTAAATATATTTTTAAGTGCTTCCAGTCGACTTACACTATAATCACCTTCCACAAAATCCCGAGCATCCATAGAACCTGATCGATCCATGGCCATAATAAGAGCAATCCCTTCTCTTTTTATTTTCGTAGTTGCGTCTCCTGTTCGAGGTCCAGCAAGGGCAAACGCAATACACAATACGGCTATTGAAAGTAAAACTGCTGGTAAATGTGATAAGTATACACGAGCTGTTCGTTGAGCCGAGTCCGGTAATACCAAACTAGAGTAGGTTACTGAAGATGGGATATGAATTGCCAACCAGTAAACTAAAGGGGCAAGAGCACCAAGTAGTAGAAATAAAGGATCGCGGAATTCCCAACCGATTGGACTAATCATACCCCATTCCTTTTTCTCCTTTAGACACTATTGTTTCTTCTCCAGAGACAGGATTTAGAGTTGATTTTAATCCAGATTTCCCTCGTATGTTCAAAGATTCAGAAGCAGATGACTCATCCAGCAGTGGAGCATCTTGTTTTGTTTGTTCAATAAAATTGGTTGCTGAACGCAGAGCTTTATTAATTGATTCCGTATCTGGAATATATTTTGCAAACTTAACCTGATCTGCTTGACGCAGGAATTCCTGCAAGAAACTTTTATGTTCTAAAGTCAAATCCGGTGAAGTCGCAGCAACTTCTAAAAACTCTTCCGTCGTTAGCTCCGGCGCATGCAAATTGAATCGGTCTTCCAAATAATGACGAACAATATCTGAAAGCTCGACAAAAAACGTGCTCACTTCATCAGCCTCTGGATTTGGTCCTAGCCTCAATTTATTTAACCGGCTATAAGCAATATCAAATGCACTTCGCCGCCGACTCAGAATCCGGTTTTTCCGCCAAATTTTCCAAGCAAACGGGAATCCTAGTAATGATAAAACTAGCACCGAAATCAAACCTATCCATAGCTTGGATTTACCAACGCCCAAAGGAGCTAACTCTCGCAATGGTGCTTTCATTTCATTCGCCGCACCTGTTGGTACAACAGATTCAACATTAAATTCAAGTCGCTCTGTTAAAATCTCATATGCATCTTCACCTTCTGGAGCCAAACGGTTTCCTGGTCGACGATCTACAAACTCAATCATTAATGGAGGTATTGCCTGAGGCCCAGAACTAGGCGTTTGTAAGCGATATCGATGAGTAGCCAAAGAGCGACCGTCATTATCAATACTTTTTCTCGGCACAAAATCCACAATGTTGAATCGTTCCATAGATTGTCCAAACTCTGGCATTAGTAATTCGACACCTTCTTCCGCACTAACCTCAAGCGTTAATGTCAAAATATCACCGATAATGGGTTTTGCAGGATGTAGCGTCACGGAAACCTTTACAGGGCCTCGCTGGGCTGAGCCTTGAATAAAATCAGAACCTGTCTTTCCAACATTGACGTTTTTTTGCCCATTTTTTCCATCACTCGTCCCAGTTAAATTATGATTGTCGGCGTACAATGTATCACTCAAAAGCAAGGAGGCACATAAAATTGAAAAAGAAATTATTAGACAAAAAGAGTTACGGAAGATCATCGACGCAACCTTTTCCCTCTCATCTGGAAGAAATTTACCAAAGGATCAACTACAGAGCCTGAAGCCTCAATGTGGATAAAATCAATTCCTCTTCTCCGTAAATTCCGTTCTAAATTTGTAACTCGCTCTTTTCCAGCCGAAGACATTGATTCTGCAAAAGATCTAGAACTTGTATCGTAGAGACGGGTAACATTGCTTTCAGAATCTTTAAGGGCAATTAAACCAATTTCAGGCATTTCTAATTCTCTTGGATCAGTAATAAGAACAGCAATGACATCATGTTTCCGATTAGCTGTCATTAAAGCATGTTGGTAGTCGTCATCTAAGAAATCACTTACCAAAAAGCAGACAGATTTCCTTTTTGAAACTGATAGGAGAAATTCCATAGCCTGACCGATATTGGTACTACTATCTGCAGTTCTTAAGCGTTTTTTGCCTTTTTCAGTTCGCCATGTATTAAATAAACGTTGCCATAAGCTGGAATCTTGATTTTCATTTTCCCCCAAACTTTCTGGGACATCCTGTCCATGAGCTAAGACTTCACGTACTACACGTAGTGCATGTTTCTGTCCTTTCCGTGGCGGAATAAATTGCTCAATGTCGCCATGGAATAAGCACAGTCCCACTTTGTCGTCATTTTGAATAGCTGAAAACGCAATCAAAGCACAAAATTCTGCAGCAACGTCACGTTTACTACGTTTACTCGTACCAAAATCTTGCGATGGTGAGATATCCGCCATTAACATCAGAGTAAGCTGTCTCTCCTCAACATAACGCTTTACATAAGGTTGACCTACCCGTGCAGTTACATTCCAATCAATAGACCGAACATCATCTCCAGGAACATAAGGCCTTACTTCATCAAACTCGATTCCTCCTCCTTTAAACACAGAGATATATTCTCCAGCTAGAACGTCGGCTACTTGACGACCAGTACGTATCTGAATTTCCTTAACACGTCTGATAATTTCACTTGCTAACATCGGCAACCTCCAGAGTTAAGGTACCAAAACTGAATCAAGAATTGTCTGAATAATACTTTCAGGAGATTTCCCCTCTGCTTCGGCTTCATAGCTCAACATAATACGGTGACGGAGTACATCCGGAACCAACGTTTTTACATCATGAGGAGTAACATAATTTCGGCCTTGCAGAAAAGCATGCACTTTAGATCCCTGCATTAAGTAGATCGAAGCTCGAGGACTAGCACCATGCTCAAGCATACTTTCAATATCATCTACTGGATTATCAACCGTTCCACCACGTGTGGCTTGAACTACATCCACAATGTAATTTCGTACCTTTTCGTCAACAAACACTTGATCAATTACCTGTCTGGCAGCAAAAATTTCTTCCGGAGAAGTTATTTTATTAACAGTTGATTCGATTTGAGTACCTGACATGCGGTCTAGGATTTTACGTTCCTCATCTTTATTCGGATACTCCACTTTGATTTTCAACATAAAACGATCTACCTGTGCTTCTGGTAAAGGGTAAGTTCCTTCTTGATCAATGGGATTTTGAGTAGCCAAGACCATGAAAGGTTGATCCATTTGATATGTCTGACCACCTATGGTTGCTTGACGTTCCTGCATGGTTTCTAAAAGAGCTGCTTGAACCTTAGCTGGAGCTCGATTAATTTCGTCTGCTAAGACAAGATTAGAAAAAATAGGCCCCTTCTTTATGCTATATGTTCCTTCTTTTGGGTTAAATATTTCTGTGCCAATGACATCAGCAGGTAACATATCCGGAGTAAATTGGATGCGCGAAAACCCAGTATCAACAGCGTCTGAGAGCACTTTAACCGCTGTTGTTTTTGCTAAACCAGGCATCCCTTCAATCAACACATGGCCTCCAGCTAGCAATCCTGTCATCAATCGGTTAACCATAGTTTCTTGACCAACTAGAACCTTGTTAATCTCATTGATTAATTTTACTCCGAAATCTTTAAATTGCTCACTATTTTGTCCTTCAGCTACACTCATTTTTCTTTTAAACCTCGATAATCTAGCTATGTTTTTGCAAATATCTTATAACAAACTTATCTCTTACAGAAGCTTTTAGATAAGAATCTAAATACCTTTCCTGCATTGACGACGAATTGCTAATATTTGATATACATAGATTTATAAAAAACCAAGGAATTTATCTGGGCAAGGTACTTAGGTGCAACCATTTAGATATAAACCTCTGGTTACTTAAACTAGTTTGTAAATAATTGCATGAATTAATGCCCTCGATTGAAAAAACTATAGAAGACATAGTTGAAAACCAATTTTGTGCAACGATTGGAATTTTTGAAAAGTTTACTTTTTAACTATATTCTAATTGTAATATAATTATGTTTCAGAATGATTTCAACTCTAAAGACCTTATCGATTAATGGAGAAGAGAATCTATGAAATTGGAACTCAGATCACACAATTTTCCTGTATGGCAAGGAACAGTATCGTTGGAGAAAACTGACGATTGGATTAAACCATGGCGAATACCATATGAGTCTCGAAATCTCTTCTACCATCAACTATGTATTCGAGCTGCCATGCCAGCGGGTGTGCGAATCATTTTCAGGTCTGATACTAGCTATATTGAAGGTAAAATTGAACCACAGTTGGAAGAAAGCCAAATAGACTTATACTGTGATGAGATATTTATTAAATCAATTAGTTTAAAACAAAAAGACAAGTTTGTTTTCTCTGATTTAGCTAACGTTGACAAACTAATCGAGTTGTGGTTGCCACAGAAAGGGGAATTAAAGCTTAAAGCTCTGGAAATAGCTGATGATGCCAGCTTTACCACAGTGGAAGACAATCGTCCACGCTGGATTACCTATGGTAGCTCTATTACCCAATGTTCCGCTGCCGAATCGCCAAGTCAAACATGGCCTGCAATTGTTGCACGCAAATCAGGTCTAAACCTAACTTGCTTGGGATTTGGAGGACAGTGCCACCTCGACCCGATTATTGCTCAACTAATCAGAGACCTACCAGCTGACTTTATTTCTATCTGCGCAGGCATTAATATTTATGGTTCAGCCAGCTTAAGCCCGAGATCTTTTCGTCAGGCACTCATCGGAACAATCCAGACAATCAGGGAAAAACATACAAATATCCCAATCGTCTTAATATCTCCCATTTACTCACCACCGCGTGAAAAAACGGAGAACGCAGTAGGGTTTACACTTGAAGATATGAGAATAGAGGTTGCTACTGCTGTTGAGGATCTAATGGATCATGGAGACCAGAAATTATACTATGTAGAAGGCTTACAAATCTTTGGAATCGACTTGGTTGAAATGTTGCCAGATCAATTGCACCCAAACTCAGAAGGATACAAAGCATTAGCTGAAAAATTCATTCAGCAAATCGTGAATAAGTTCTTCATTACACAATAGGCTGATCAATCAAACATATGCAAATTAAGCAAAATCTTTTCTTGTTCAGATTCCAGTTTAGTTTTGCGTTCGTATTTCTGATCAATAACCTGCTTTGGGGCGCGTTCAACAAAATTTTTATTAGCTAACGTCTTCTCCACATTTTCAAGCTCTGACCTTGTCTTCTCCAGTTTTTTCTGTAGACGTTTCTTTTCTTCATCGATATCCAGAACATCCGATAACGGAATATATACAATCAGATCATCAATTATTGCAGTAGCAGCAGATTTCGGTTTCTCTTGATATTCGGCTATTGCAACTTTCATGAATTTGGTGAATGATCGCATGTTTTCTTCAAGGTGCGTTTCTAAAATTTGCCGAGTATCTGCGTTAGGCGCTTGGATTAATATTTCAATTTCAGTCGAAGGAGGAATATTCATCTCACCTCGGATACTTCGTATCTCTTCAATAACGTCCATAATGACTCGCATTTTCATCTCAGCTTCGGCATCTTTGGAATCCTGATTCGGCTCTGGGTAAGATGAAATTGTTATACTTTCTCCCTTAACAGGTAACTGTTGCCAAATCTCCTCGGTTAAAAACGGCATGATTGGATGTAATAAGCGTAATGTTCCGTCCAAGATATCGATAGCAACTGTTTGAGCCGTGTACTTAGCAACCGGATCATCAGAATAATAAAGACGTTGCTTAATCATTTCTACGTACCAATCACAAAACTCATGCCACATAAACTCATAAATGATGTGTGCAGCATCACTGAAACGGAATTGCCCAAATGCTTCATTAATACTTTGTACTGCAGTATCAAATCGACTGCAGATCCACTTGTCAACTAGTTGTGGATTAATTTCAACTGACGATTCTGGATCATAGTCCTCCAAATTCATTAGCAAAAACCGCGATGCATTCCATATCTTATTGGCAAACCGTCTCCCCGCCTCAATTTGGTATTCCGGTAATGGCATATAAGGAAGAGGGATGGTCGAGTACACAATAGCAAAACGAAAGGCATCAGCACCATATTTGTCAATTGTTTCTACAGGGTCGATGGTATTTCCACGGGATTTACTCATCTTTTTTCCATGTTCATCAGCAACTAATCCATGTAAGTAAACTTGATTGAAAGGAACATGCCCCATACATTCCAAACCAAGCATAATCATCCGTGAGACCCAAAAAAAGAGAATATCCCAACCTGTAACTAACACTGAAGTTGGATAAAAAGTTTTGAGAAGCTCAGTATTTTCGGGCCAACCCATAGTAGAAAAAGGCCAAAGTCCGGAACTGAACCAAGTATCTAATACATCTTCATCCTGTTTGAGATTTTTAGAATTACAATCGGAACACTGGTCAGGGGTATCCACAGTACAAGTGAGAGCTTGACAATCTCCACAATACCATATTGGTATCCGGTGTCCCCACCAGCGTTGCCGTGAAATTGACCATGGCAAAATATCTTCCATCCATTGATGGAAGCGCTTGGTTTCACGATCAGGGATGAAAGTGATCTGCCCAGTTTTAGAGGCTTCAATAGCACGTTCGGCCAACGGTTTCACATCCACATACCATTGAGGAGAGATGTAAGGTTCAATAATCTGGTCACATCGATCATGATGCCCAACAGCATGGAGATGATCAACAACCTTGAGTAATAACTGTTGGGACTGAAGGTCTTTGATCAATTTTGAGCGACAGTCAAATCTGTCTAAAGATACATATTCCTTACCAGCATTTTCATTCAAAGTTCCATTATCATCAAAAATATTGATCGTTTCCAAATCATGTCGTTTGCCAATTTCATAGTCGTTTAGATCATGTGCCGGTGTTACTTTGAGTGCACCCGTGCCTGTGTCCATATCAACATATTGATCCGCAATAATGGGCAACTCTCGTTCAAGGATCGGCAAAATGACAGTTTGTCCAACTAAATGCTTATACCTCTCATCTTCTGGATGAACTGCTACCGCGGTGTCACCAAGCATTGTTTCCGGGCGTGTGGTCGCAATGACCAAGAATTCATCTGAGTTCTTTACATTATATTTAATGTGATAAAAATTACCTTCAATTTCGATGGGCACAACTTCTAGGTCTGACACAGCCGTTTGGCAATTTGGACACCAGTTCACCATGTAATCACCACGATATATTAGTCCACGATCGTAAAGTTTTACAAATGCAGTCCTAACTGCTTTAGATAAACCTGCATCAAGAGTAAATCGCTCACGCTCCCAATCACATGAACTACCGATTTCTTGCAACTGACTAATAATTTTACCACGTGATTCGTCCTTCCACTGCCACATCCGATCAATGAATTTCTCACGTCCAATTTCCTGTCGGCTGGTTCCCTCTTCGACTAATGCTCTTTCCATAATCAATTCTGTTACAATACCGGCATGATCTGTTCCTGGCATCCAAAGCGTATTGTAGCCTTGCATTCGCTTCCAACGGATCAATGTATCTTGGAGTGTATTATCCAACGCATGCCCAGTATGTAAACTTCCGGTAATATTAGGCGGAGGAATGACAATTGAAAAAGGGGGGTTATTGGACCTATCTTTTGCATGAAAGTAATCTCGATCAAGCCAAAATTGATACCATTTCTTCTCGATTTCTTGAGGTAAATAATTCTTCGGAATATCCGTCGTCATTCCTTTTTCCCTTAATTTGAAATTAAGTATTTAGATTATAATAAAGTATCTCAGAAACTGCCTTGAGCAGGTTCTTGAATTGAAAAAGCTCCTCTCGGTAATAAAACGAGAAGAGCTCAAATTCTTTCGAGCACATCTGGCTTAACCAGAAATTAGTTTTTCCAACGTTTTAACAGCAGCATCGCTATCAACACCGTCAGCAGAAATCTCCAGCTCATCGTTTTCATCAGCTGTTAGCATTATGATGCCCATGACACTTTTAGCATTAGCTTTCATTAATTCTTTTTGCAGAGATATATTAGATTCAAAACCCTTGGCGGCATCTGCTATCTTACTCGCTTTTGCTACGTCAACACGCTCGCTGACAACTATACTTTTTTTAGACATTGCCAATTTCTACCATGAATGATAAATTAAATATTGAGACTAACGTAACTGACACCTAACTTGATTCAAACTGCACGATTATTAATTTTCTAAAGCTTTACTCAGCTCACTATTCAGATTTTTAGGTGCGTCAATACCGAACCTTTGACTTAATAGATTTGCCACGGCAGTCTCAATCAAGTTTGAGATGTTTCTCCCGGGCGCCACTGGTATTGTAACCTGATTAACTTCTGCTTCGTGAAAGACATAAGACTCATTACTAAATCCTATTCGGTCATATCCCTGATTCTCATCCCACTCCTCAAGAAACACAACTAACTCAACTTGTTTCCGGTCTCCAATGGCGGTTACTCCGAACAAGGAGACTACATCAATAATACCGAGTCCTCGAACTTCAATATAATGCTTGAAAAATTCTGGTCGGAATCCGAGAATACGAGGACCCGCAACTTGTTTGAGCAGAACAGAATCATCTGCAATTAGGCGATGACCTTTTTGAACTAGCTCAAGAGAACATTCACTTTTACCTATACCGCTCTTACCTAAAATTAGAACTCCAATACCAAACACGTCGACTAGATTACCATGAATACAGTCAACAATTCCTAATTCGTCTTCCAGAAATCGGAGTAATCGGACAGTGAAAATAGTCGAAGGCAAAGGCGTCGATAAGACCGGAATTTGATGTTGACTAGCCAACGCCTTGACTACATTTGGAACACGCAAATCTGAAACAAAAACCAAACAGGGAACTGGATATGAAAAAAACAAAGATAATACTTCGGATCGGTTGGAGGAAGAAAGATCTTGAAGGTAAGCAACTTCACCTTTCCCAAAAACCTGTACTCTATCAGAACCGAAGTGCTCGTAGTATCCACATAAAGCAAGCCCCGGCCGATTTGAATCAGCTGAGATTATTTGACGATTTAATCCTTTTTCACCTACAATAAGACCGAGTTTGAGATCAGCACCTGCACGTCCAACTAGATCCTGAACAGTGATATGATGTGCCATTTCTAACTACTGATGATTTCCCAGCACCTTGTTTTTGTAAGCCATTTGCATAGTTCAACCTAATTCCATTTTCGTCGCCGTTTACTCGATGACAAAATTCCAAGCTGTTCCCGATATTTAGCAACTGTTCTTCGTGCAGCATGAATACCCAGCTCTCCTAAGGAATCTGATATCGCTTGATCACTTAATGGCTTAGCCAGATTTTCCTTAGCAATCATATTTTCAATTTTATCTTTTACCGTTGTTGTTGATATAGTTCCAGAGTCAGTGTCAAGTTCAGCACTAAAAAAGAAAGACAGTGGATAAACCCCTTGAGGTGTTTGCACATATTTGCTGCTGGTTGCGCGACTTACCGTTGATTCGTGAACCCCAACGGTATCAGCAATTTCACGACGAACGAGAGGTTTAAGCCCATCAACCCCTCTATCGAGAAAACCAACTTGGACTGCAAAAACAGCCTCCGTAATTCTAGCAACCGTCTGCCGTCTTAACTCGATGTTCTTTAACAAATCAATTGCTCTAGCCCGATAATTTTCAAGGAACTCCTTTGTTGGGTCATCAAGTCTTTTAGCATCATTGAGCATCATATTAATATAAAATTGATTTAAACGAAGCCGAGGCATTCCACTATCATTTACTACTGCTTTGTAACCACCATCGCCTTTTTCCAAGACTACATCAGGAATAATAGATCGTTCCGATGCACTTCGACCCTTACGAGATAACGACATAAAACGCCTGCCCGGAAATGGATCAAGAGTGCTAATAATATCACGAGCAGCTAAAACATCATCCGTTTTAACACGAAGAGCTTGTGCAACTTGACGAATCTGGTTCTGCTTAAGAGCTTCAAAATGATCAGCAATGATTTTTGTTACCAATGGATCATCAATACCATATGTTTTAGCTTGCAGAAGCAACGTTTCTTCCGTTGTCCGAAACGGGACGCCAACAGGTTCAAATTGTCGTTGCATAAAAGTTAATACATCTTCAACATCCTCAACTTCACAACCAACTTGTTTAGCAATCTCCTCAGTTGCGTTTAATCTTTGTGAATGATAGGTATTACCATCATCAATCGGTTCGTAGATTACAAGACATCCATCCTCATCTAAGTTACCAATAATTGCACTTCCTATTTGACGCTCGCGTTCGGAAAGTGAGATGATGTCAATTTGGTTCAGTAGAAAGTCCTGCAAAGACCAGTGATTCTCAAGATCTTGTAGCCTATTATCAGCGTCTTCATGAGACTCAAAAGCCAATCTTTCACTTGGATAAACACTGTCATCTAAAAAATCCTCCCAGCCGAAGTCCGGTTCGGGATCACTAGGTTCCAGCAATCTGTCTTCTACTGGTGAAGAATCTACATTTTCTTCACTGTTTTTCTCTGTATTATCTGTACTTGAATTTACAATTTCATCGGGGCTAGACTCTGGTTGGTCTAAATCCTCTTCTAAACCTTCATCCAAGAAGGGATTTTCCTCCAACTGCTGTGTTAAATGCTGAGTAAGGTCCAATCGAGACATCAACAACATCTTGATTGCTTGTTGCATCTTCTGGGACAATTTAAATTGAAGCTTTTGTTCAACTCTTTGGCTAATGGATTGGTTAAGGCCCAAATTCATAATTGCAATTCCTGCTTTTTTTGGTCACAACATCAATGACGACGAAGTTCAAAGTGTTTCCCAAAGTAGCTTTGGCGAGCAATTTCGTTTTCGATTAGTTCTTCTGGAGAACCAGCCAATGTGATCTTCCCATCAGTAATCAGGTATGCGCGATCAACGATCTCAAGCATCTCTGCAGCATTATGATCGGTTACCAACACACCTAATTTTCGTTCCCGTAGATGAAAAATAATTTGTTTAATATCTTGAACAGCAATCGGATCAATTCCAGAAAAAGGTTCATCTAAAAGTATGAAAGAGGGATCGGACGCTAATGCGCGAGCAATTTCCGCTCGACGACATTCACCGCCAGAAAGCGTATAAGCTTTACTTTTGGCAAGATGTGATATACCAAGTTCATCCATTAGTTCCGTTTTTCTTCGCTGCCGTATTTGTTTATCAATACCCATCACTTCCAAAACAGATTCAATATTTTCTTCAACTGTCAACTTTTGAAAAATCGAGGTGTCCTGTGGAAGATAACTGATGCCAAGTCGCGCACGTCTAAACATCGGAAACTTAGTGATAATTTGACCATCATAGGAGATATCTCCTACATTCGGTTTAATTGACCCCACAATCATGTAAAAGGTGGTCGATTTACCGGCACCATTTGGGCCTAACAAACCAACAATTTCACTTGTTCCAACTTCAACACTTACGTCATTAACAACGTTACGCCCTTTTCTAGAATAACGCTTAATCAGGCCATGTGTTTTCAACTTAATTGACATAATCTTCGCAAATCAGCACTTAATTATTTTGATTTATTGGATGATGCATTACCATCTTCTTGATTGCTACTGCTAATTCGAACACGAAATTTCACGTCTCCTTTTCCAGTTCTTTTTCCGGTTCGTCGATTAAACATAAACTGTTTTGCTTCTAACCTGTCCTCATTTTGTAAAACCACAACATCTTCACTAAGTTCCACAATATCTTCGACATGGTCGATGATTGCATGTTCACAAGTAGCAAAAATATCTGTATCACGCATTTCTACATTGCCAACAGCAACTGTCTTTTTATATTCCCCTGTATCCAAATCACGATGAAGGATGACCTTATCAGCATTTAAAAAACCATTCGTCTGTCGAATTCGGACTGATCCTGTCAAGGTAGTGAGGCCTGTTTCTTCATCTTGCTCAAAGAAATCTGCATGTTCGCAAACAATTAGTCCCTCTTCTCCTTTTTGATTAATAGTTGATTTTTCTTCCTGTTTATCTTTTTTTGTTTGTTCTCCTTCAGCAATCAATTGATAAGGAACTGAAAGCAAAACCAACACAACATAGGTCAAAATCAAGGTTTTTAGCACTTTGTGATGAACGAAGTCTTTCGAATCATAAATTAGTCTCATCAATTTTTTCATCCTTTGGGTAAAGTTTTGCACGTACCTGTTTCATCTGAACCACTCTCAGATCGGGATCGCCCGTTGCTTGATGGCCAAACATCACTGAGTCACCACGCTCAATCCTCGATTCATTTGGTGCATATAGTTTCTCTTGATCATTGAGCCAATGTAGTTCATCAGTAAACATTTTTCCATCCTGACTAATAGCAATTACATCCTCAAAGATTTTCACATTTTGGTTGGCTTGGGTAAGCTCACCCTGTTTACCTGTAACAGTCACTGCGAGTTTACCATCTTGAAATATTTTCACCACTGGGTTGTCCACAGAAGTTATACCTAAATGAGAAATTGCAGAGTGCCCAACAAGTTTCCACTTCAATATACCACCTTCTGCGTGGCTAGTCGAAAACCTTGTTAACTGTTGTTGTGGGGCATCTTTTGGATTGCTTTGAGCAACCCGGTTTTCTCCTGTACTACAACCTGAGTAAACAGCGATGAATGCCAACACTATTACCAAGGTCAAGCTAGCGTGTTTTTGGTTGTGTTTTCCACCGATCATGCATCCAAATCCATTGTTCCGGATAACGTCTAATGTAAGACTCAATTATTTCTGTAAAATACTGTGTATTGGTCACTAAATCCAATTGATAATCCCCAGTTTCATGCAAAATCATAGGAGGTTCTACTACCAACCGATGCTTGTTGTCTGCTTGGCGAATGATAAACATTGGCAAAATTGGAGTTCCTGTTTTGAGCGCAATAGCAATAGGACCATACGGCGTATAAGCAGAACGATTAAAAAACTGGACAAACACACCCTTCGTTTTGGTATCTATGTCCGCTAAGATACCAAGCAATTCGTTTCGATCAAGGCAATTCAGTGCTTCCCGTACTGATCTATCACGATTGAGAGCAATATAACCTGCTTTTTCACGGTGTTGGTGAACAAATTTATTCAACCATTTTGACCTTAATTCACGTGTAATTGCTCTACCTTTGTAACCATGTGATGCTAGAACTACAGGTAGAAGTTCCCAGTTTCCTAAATGTCCTGATACACCAATCGCTCCCTTTCCCTCATCTAAGGCACGATCAATGTACACTTTGCCTTCAATAGCAATATCATGATGGATCCACTTCTTCAAACGGCCTGAAAACTGTAGAAACTCAACTAGGTTTTTTCCTACATTCCGGTAGCAAAGCTTGGCAATTTTTTTGGCTTCGCCTCTACCTACATGAAGACTATATTGAATGTTATTGATCGCACGCTCTCGGTCTCTTTTGGAAAGAATTGCTACTAACTCGCCAATCACAATGCCGATGAGCATTGACGACTTTCGGGGTAATAGAGAAGCAAACCCATTAAAAAACCATGCAACAAAAGTGTACAGAGAATCTTTTAAAACACGTGATTGATGAACAGCCATTGGCTTAATTATTGTAGCAGATTAGGCTAAATCATTACAAGGTGAATAGACTAGTACTACTTTAACTGTATTTACACTAATGTAACATATATATCAACAGAAGTTGCTAGGAACTAAATGAACAAAAACACATCAGGCATGATACGATGAGTTACTTGTTATACACTAAACGTACAAACAGTTGTTTCCACATACATAATTATCCTAAAGTTTCCATAATCATACAATGCATCTACAAAAATTTGTTAGAAACCACATCGAGTACAGAATAGCCCCTCTAACTTCTGAACAATCTAGAATAAACCCACAAAGAGGTAAAAAAGTTAAACAAGCCGATGGAAAGGATGAGCTAGGTGAAATCATCAACAGATCAAAAATTCTATGTGTATTTCCTTTCCAAATCAAGGAGCAGAAAACGGAATTGCCTTCAGGTATTTGTCAAACAGGTAGAATTACAGAAGGAGAAACAACAATCTTCCCAAATTTGCACCCATTTTCTGAGAATCATGTGGTTGGTGTCATGACAACCGAACATTTTCTCAACTTGGATCAATTCTTGAGTAAATTGATCCAAAACAACCTAGTTGCAAGCAGGAAATATATCCTGGCAGTCAATGCCAACGACCGCAACGCAAGATTTCCCACTTATCTGTGGGGCTACATGCCATCATCTGCAGGAAGCATTATCCATACACATGCATACCTATGGTAAATACAGATCCAGTGCCCAAAATCAATATCTTCCTAAAAAAGTGAGGAATATTTCGATAGTCACAAGAAAAATTATTGGCAATCCTTAGTCGAAACGGGAAAAACTGGGCCATAGATATATTGATGGAAACGATAAGATATTATTAATCGCAAAATTTTCACCGAAGAGTTTTAAATGAAATTCAATTTATATTCAAAGATATTAGTTCCCTCTACGAATTGACTCCCAAGCTCATAGCTGATTTTGCATCTTATTTACTAAAGGCTTTCAATTTAATTGACTATTCTAGTGTGATTAACCAGAATCATGAGTATTATTGGTTAAACATGAAACTCATCTTTAAGCCATTTCCAAAGGGCGCTTATACCAATAATACCGGTTATATGGAAAGACTATACAATGTTTGGATAATCAACATACTACCCAAAATGGTCGCTAAAAAGTTAAGAAACCATTTTAAACTGATATGCATTTTGCCAAGAAAAGGGTTGTAATTACGTTGAGCTATTAAGTGAGTATTTCATACGAATCGACAGTTCCTAGACCTTCTCCCAAGTATCCCGGACAAAGGAAATCGCTCTGGCAAAACCGTCGTATCCCATCTGGCTGGCCTCCTCAATACTAAGCCATCC
Source organism: Candidatus Poribacteria bacterium (assembly GCA_002709695.1). Lineage (GTDB taxonomy): Bacteria > Poribacteria > WGA-4E > WGA-4E > UBA9662 > UBA9662. Next base: position 1,557 of record PAQF01000077.1, on the reverse strand, counting down.
ATCAAAACCACTATATTTTAAAAAGGAGAGAATCTCTCTGATTGGAGAGGCTCCAGTACCAACAAGTACAGGTTCAAAAGAATTCGCAGCACGAATGTCAAAAACATGTACAGTGGCTACTTCGTTTTTAACAATTTTGAGTAGTTCAATTGGATCCTCGCCAAGCACTAGGGAGTTCGCAGTATCAAAACAAACTCTTAGTGAGGTATTGGTGAAATTCCCAAGTATCTCTAGAAATACATCTTTAGGTTGGGAAAAATCCCAATACTTCCATGGAGCCCCCTTGGTGTGATTCTCATATGTTAGAATCACACCAAACTTTTCTGCCACATCAAGTATTCGGTTAAATCCCTCAACTACCCAACAGATAGCTTGTTCGTGTTCAAGGCCAGGGTGGTTTTGCCCGGCTGTGACGCGTATAAACTTGGCACCAAGAGTCGCAGCTAATTGAATATCTGATGTTATCTGGTTGATCTCTCTTTCTCTTTCTATTATATCTGGGTGGGTGAAATCTGGATAACATACAAGAGTACAAAGATCTAAATTCAGTTGTTCTGCCTCTTTACAAATTTCTTTTAGCATTTGTTTCTCTCTGGAAGGAAAGAATTTCACACTAACATCAATACCATCCAACCCCAAATCTCCTCCCAAACGAACCCAGTCTAAAACAGATCTTTCACCACTAAAAATATCCTCATAGAGAGATACAGGCAAACAACTTAATTTCATTAGTGAGCTCCTCATTTCTTAGTGAATAATATGGAATTACCGAAATATAAATCTCAAGCCAAAACTTTTTTCTTTACTCATTTCTAGAAAAAACTACCTGTTCACACCTATGAAACGTAACTCCGATTTATCTAAATCTTTATAATTACAATAAGCTGTAATTATAAGAGAGCAATACACCCATGTTGCTAGTGGAACCATCAATATTAGCTATATTTTCTTTCCTCATTCTAACATAGCTAATTCAGTGATTATAATGACATATACTAAAATCACGGTTCTCGATATATAATTATAAGCTGAAAACCCTAAAGCCTTTGTCAAAATCCGGTATCAACTACCACTACACATCAGCTAAAGGTAAAAACGACCTCAAGATTTAGATGAATAGTGAAAAATCAATTAACTATCAGTTTCTAACTTATATATTTTTTGACGTCCAGTTACAAAAAATCAAGGAATAGTAAATGAATCAAATAGTAATTGTATGTTGCTTGTTATCAGTTGGATGCGTATCATTGGAATATGCTAGTAGACAAAGACAATCACTCATACATTCTCGGATGCTGAAGGAGCTAGAATTACAAGCTGGTAAACACATTTACTCCGGTTATACACAGGATGGCCAACTTGGTGGGTATATAACAAAAGGGGATATTCACTTAGCAAAAAACAAGTATAATTTGGCCATACTCGCATATCAAAAAGCGTTGGAACTAGATCCACAAAATTTGCATATACTAAATAACCTTGGGAACGCTTATTCAGGACAAGGTAAATATGACCTAGCTATATCTTCATATCAAAAAGCACTGAAACTAGACCTGC
>PAQF01000076.1 GCA_002709695.1 Candidatus Poribacteria bacterium | reverse complement strand
CCGTGTACCCTGCAGCAAATTCAGGTTTGGGTTTGCCTGCACCAGGATCATTCCAGGTTTGCCCTCCATCACGACTGACGTGAATGGCAGTACCGCCACTACCACCAGGAACAGCGTCACACGGTTGGATGAGATAGCCTTCGCGTGTTTGGCTGGTACCACTGATAACTTGATGTTTATTCTGATGTTCAGGCCCGATTATACGCGGAGTTGACCAGGTACATCCACTGTCAGTACTGGTACGCATCACCAACGCCAACGGTCCCCAAGTGCCAGCGGCAGCAAGCCCATTGAAATGATACAATTTTCCTTGCCCATCATTATATAGAGCAGCACCAGTCAGGTTTCGGTCCGGTGCATTAAAGAACTCAGATGGAGGATCCCATTCATCATGGCCGTGCCGCAACCTGCTGGCCATCACCGTCATCTCTCGACCTCGCTCAGAATAGGTGGAAAACCAGATAGTCAAAAGGTCTCCGTTAGGACACCAAGTAATGGATGGCTGATGATTATGCTTGCCAAAGGTTGGTACTTGATCTGAATCAGGAATATGAACAAAGGGTTTAGGGTCAGAAAAATACGGTTGCATTTCAGTTGGCTTTTGGGACCAATCAAACCGAGTTGGAGAGACCTTTTGCGACCATAATTCCGGTGCTAGGCTGGGTAACGGATCAGATTGGGGGAGTTCACCAATTACCACACGAAATCCGATAAGCCAAGATTTATCTTCCGGTAAGGTGCCAATTCGATTGGAAGACCGCAAATAATAGATAGGTGTAGAATGACTTCCTCCTCTAGTCACTCGAAACAGACCCTCTTCCCTCCCCACGGGATCAACCTGATCAATTTCTTCGTAAGGACCGTACCAATCATAACACCATTCCTCTACGTTACCATGCATATCATACAATCCCCATGAATTAGCCGGTTTTTGACCAACGGTCAAAGGGACTATCTCTTCTTCAGGTCTTCGACCTCGGTCGACAGACGGATACCAACTATCATTGGCGTTTTTATAAAACTCCTCTGGTAAAGAATCTCCAGTATGATAATAAGTAGTGGTGCCAGCACGACAAGCATATTCCCACTCAGCTTCAGTTGGTAAACGATAAGCAACTCCTTCTTTTTCCGATAGCCATTGACAAAAATTAACAGCATCATACCAGCTGACAAAGACTACGGCTTCATCATCTTCTGGCGAGAAACCCAGCTTACCACGCAGTTCTCTATGTGTTGGATCAAATTGTTCATACTGTATGTTCGTCACTTGGTGACTCGAGACCTGAAAAGGCTGAGTGATTGTCACCATATGCTGTGGATATTCATCAAAATCTCCATTGCAAAGGTATGGGCGTAGGTCCGGTTTCCGTGATTGCTTTTGTGGTGTGTCATCGGTCAGTTCTGGGGGAAGTGGTGTGTTGCCAATACCCATTCTGAATGAACCTGACTCAACGCTGACAAACTGCATACCAAGGCTATTGATGTATATGTCTTTAGATGATTTCATGAACACCTCGTAAATAATAGTTAAGTTTAGTAGTGATTCCCAGAAAATATCAACTTGTGAATGGCAAAGGTACAACCGATTATAAGCACTCAGTGACTTAATTGCTGTTTAGTCCGATCTGAAACTAGATCTTTAGTATCATCCACCATTTGCTGAACGGTGTTTTCTAATTGTTTCGTCACATCACGGTTCTTTCATTAATCAGGAGGCTAAGCAACAACTCCATACCTATCTTCGTACTAACATTCAGCCTCTCATGCAAACTGGGAAACCTCTGGATTTGAACGAGATTATGCATCGTGTTACTCGTAAGAAACCTAAACTGGTTCAGCAACTGGTCAAACAGAAAGTTCAACACATGGCTCAATTGCTTCTTGATCAGTAACTTTGTGAGTGGGATTGGTAATCTTGAAGGGGCTGTGATAATGAAACTTGGCTTATTAGTTGGTTTATTTGCTACTATTCCCACTGCAATGATGGCAGTGTCTTTTGTTTATCGCAAGTTGGCTGTGACTGATGTGAAAGAGACATATTGATTGGCAAATAAGTAAGTAAAATGATTGATTCTATGACGCAGTTAATTTTGCGTCTTCAGCACACAGGCGAGTCGTTTCTGCTAATCAGTATCCTTTTCTCATACTGGGCCACAGGGTTGTCAATTTACCTTTGGGACCAACCGCCAACCCACCAACATCACTGCCTTCCATATCCCGCTTGATTTCATCTTCACTTAAAATCCCTTTATAGATCACCAGGTCATCGATTTGACCGTTGAATTTCTGTTCTCCCGCAGGGCAACCTTCTGCGGTAGCGATAGACCCGATTTGGTAACATTGCTGGATGGGAATGGTCTCGTTTGGTTTGGAATCGCTTTCGGCTTTGACTTTCCCATTGATTCGGATCTTGACGGCATCTTCAGTATCAAAAGTAACAGCGATATGTGTCCACTCTTTGGGAAGTGGTTCCTTTGTTTTGGCTTGCCTTGACCAACCCGGATTAGAGGCCCAGACGTCCATTCTTTGGTCGTCATTAGAGTGGATTACAGCCCAACGAACCCGATCTGCTGCTACCATATAATTCCAGCTACCTACCTGTTGGTCTGACTTTTTGGCCCAAAACTCAACCGTAAAGTCTTTAGTCAGAGATTTGAGGGCTTTGGTTAAGGGTATTTGCACATGGTTGGTCCCGCCAAATTCGATTGCTTTGCCAAATTTACCGTCAGTCCATGTCGGTTTCCCTTCGAACTTCCCTACATGCTTGTGATCGGAAAGCCCTTTGACCGTGTTCCCTTTTCCTTCGTTCAAGGGGAAATAGAGTACCAGTTCGCTTTCAGCCGACCAGCTTATAGGTAGAAGCAAACCACAAGCAATCAGGTAAACTACTGCTATTATCAGTTTAAAATTTGCGTTCATATCATCACACTCCATACATTATTTATGCCAGAAAATCCAGCACCAGCTTAGGAATATATCCTAAGGCACGATTTGATAGGTGTCAAGTACATGAACGCCCCTAATAAACTGAGTGGGTAGGAGCCAAGCTCTGAGGAGGCTGGTTTCAGTCAGTTAAACTGGCATCACTGACATCAAAAGGGTGAATTACCCAGGTTGGTAGAGGTTGTTTTTTTATGTGCGATTTGGTGTGATTGGAGGAAGAAAGAAGTAAAGAGAAGAAAAAGGGTGCCAACTAGGCAGCTGATATCCGCCTGATTACCCCATAGCCACCTCGTCCTAGTCTCGTATGACCTCACGTTGTATTTAAGTTAAAACTTAAGTACAGCCCCATGAGATACCCCATCCAATTCTATACCCGTATATTTTGGTGCAATGAATTAGGTTAAGTATGGTGTTACATATTAGTTATTAGTAATGATACTAGTTAGGTTTTAAGTTCAATTTTTCTGTGTTTGTGTTACAAAGGAACTTAATTGATGGTATTTGGTAGTGGAATTTTACAGTTTTAAACTATGTCGTTTTCGTTATTGTTATATCAGGAGAGCTTGTTATGAATAACCAAAAAGGTACCTTGAGATCGGTAATACCAGTATTTTTATTTTAGTTGGGTTACTTGGTATATGGATTAATTGTAGTTATTATTCTCAACACATTTATAATCATATTTCCCCCCTATCTTGTCTGTTTGTACATAAGTACAACGAAACAAATTAAGCTCTTGACCAAATATAAAGGATCATATCATGGCTATCTCCCAGGCTTTCTTATCAAACAAACAATAGAGATTTGGAAACATTGCGACCAAAGTAAGGAAAGTTGATACACGGTGCCTAGGGATGGTAGTCAACAGGTTAATTGCCATACCTATTGTGCTTTTGGGAGTGTTTAATATTTCCTTTTTAAATGCGAGTCTGAGCCCTAATCGCCGCCCAGGTGGTGGTTAGTTTGCCAGCAGGGTCGACCGGTGCGATCCCAAGTATCTTCTCAATTCCATGTTGCATAATTTCAGTGATATCCTGTTCAGTCAAGACAGCTTTGAAAAACGCAACCTCGTCGATTACGCCCCCAAAGAACCTGCTTCCTTCATGCGTTCGACCGATAACGACATCCTGTGTATCCTCATCTCCTGGCAAACCTTTTAATTCCGCACGAGGCGTTTCCTTAGTAAGTTTTCCATTTGTGAAAGCACTTATCTTCCCACCGGCTTTTCCGGTTTCAACGACAAAAGCGACGTGCGTCCAAGCTTTCAAGGGAAATTGAGACCCGCTCAGACCAACAATATGAGCACCCCCAAAATGGATAGCTATCAGGAACTGTTTTTGATCATCCGTATAGAAACTAAATGACCTTGGGTTATTAGATTTAGCAATAATTCCTTGCCATTTGGTGCCGGGGTGAAAATGTCTCTCAGCATTAATCCACGCCATGACGGAGTATTCCTTGTAAACCTGTAAGGACTCATGGTCTTTTACTTGAACCCAGTCGGACGATTCACCAAATTCTAAGGCTTTCCCAAATTTGCCCTCCACCCATTTGGGCTTTCCGATAATCTCTCCGTCATTGCCTTTCCCAGAAACATCTTCGGCCTTCCTCCCCGTACCTTCATCAAAGAGCCAAAGTCCAACGGCAGTTTTAGGATCAACCTCCGCGCGACTTTGTGCACTGCAAATCAACATAATTGCTAGGCAAGTAGACCAAGTATAATAAAATATTTTCATTAATTAGTTCCTCCAGAATCAAAGTGAGAGTTTTCAGGAATTTGCCTGAATCAATGATCTTCCTGATCCAACATCCTCTATTAAAATGTAATATCGAAAACGACGAACTGCATCTTTGGGCTTATCCCAGTTGCTCCTGAAATTAACGTTGTACCAACACAATACTATAGTTTCCAACTGCAGTCAAAAACTAAGACTAGTTAGTGCAGGAACACCAGATAACCAAGATTCCACACGCACATACTGGACCGCTAACAAGACGGAAACCGCAACTGCAACCCACAAGCTCATCATACCAAACACGGCAAAATCTATTTTTTAAAGCAAATCCAACCCATTTCCATACGAGAAGGGATCTGTTACCTAAACCTCTTTTCTTATTCCAGATTAAAAATCAAATTAGACGCTCTTGTATTTAAATTTTAACTTAAATACAGAATTGAGAATTAGCAGATTCCCTCATTGACCTAAATCTGGAGATATGATACTTTTGGTGTGACTATATGATGCAGTCTCAGATAACTCCTGTGTCTCTGATGACAGCCTCTCCCAAACTTCCTCCGGAAAAGGATACTTGCGACCGCGGTCATCTGAAAAATACTGTGTTTTGTAGCGTAGAATCAGGAATCTGCGATCCCGGTCAGTTGGCTTCCAGATTCGCACTCCATGTACCGTTAATTCGGAGAGAATGATAACATCACCTGCCCTAGGTGTTACATTGACCAATGCCGGATGAAGTGGCTGGTTAGGATCTTCCGGATCCTGGAAAAAGATACCATCAGGTTCAGTATGAGTATAAGATATTTGCGGGCGTTCAAACTCGCTCTTATGTGAACCGGGTAACACAATCACCCCACCATCACCAGGATTAACATCAGTAAAATAGAAAAAACAGATGAAATCATTACAGTGGATGCGACCGTCTTTAACACCATAACGTCGTGTTTGCCAACCACAATCTTCACGGACACAATGTAACCTCGTCATTCTTTGATTATGATGCTGATTGACGATGAGTGACCCTCGACTGAAACATGGTTTACCTCCAGTTAACTCGCTGATTATCGGGCGAGTAACCGGATGCCAAGTTAAGGATTCCAGCGATTTGTCAGCTGAAAATCCGTTTGAGAAAGCTGTATCTCCGTTTCCTGCTCCAGCAGAATTGTTACGTTCTATGCCCGTAGGTAATTTATCAGATGGTATTTCCAATAAACGATCGATTGTTTTTTTGCCTTGCTAAGCTCATCTGTTGCCAAAACATCTTTTAGATGGAGATACCCAGTGAGATCAAATAAGTATTTCTGTTTAGCATTCATGCTATTTTCAATCCTTTTTGCTCCTGATAATAACTGATTAAATGTGCTTAAACTGATCAACACTTCTAACTACCACTTATTCCTCAACTTTAGAATAAGCTTTAAAAGCATGCCCAATAACACAACAACTAATCTTTTAGCCACAACATAATCCTTGTGTTTCAGCTTCAATTAAGCACAAGCCCGCTAGGCAATTGCATATAACATATGACCAAAAAAACATATCATACCCAAGCAACATGCTGAGAAAATCACCTTGACAAACCAATAAATTAAATATCATTCATAGGCCAAGCGTAGAGGCAATAATCATGAATGAAATCCCTTTAAAAGAAGTTGATAACTACAATCAGAAAAGAAATATATAGTGAAGAACAGAGCCTATAAATCAACCCCAATGATCTTGAACTTTATAAGTAAGGGGTGATATTATGGAAACGTTAATGTTCTTTTTAGGTTTTGTAGCAATAATAAGAGATTTTATTTGTACTTTAGAAATAAGGCAGTTACCTCATTGTCTACATACCAATTCCATATTCGCCAAGGAGACCTTACTTCCCTCTCCATACCAGTGATTAAAATAGCATCTGCTCCATTTTCTTTAGCATCTTTAATCAAAGCTTCCTTTATTCTCTTTTGGTTCTTCTGCCATCCATCCGCACCTAGAGCATGACCAATAACCGTATACTCCATCTTTATATCATCCACAGAAAAATAGAGATCAACGTTATTTGTAGGCTCATATGAATTACCAATATAACTTACAGAGGCACAACCTATAGCCAAAAGTAATACTAAACTGCTGACAATCTAAAGTTATGTGTTTTCATTACCTTTCTTCTTTTGAGTCAACTTTCACCTATTTCCCATCATTTCCTAACATAAATAACAGAAATCATATTGTACGAGAATCTAGGCTTACATACGCCATAATCCAGCTATAGATAGATTCTTACTAAGACTTAAGTCTATATCTTTAGGAACAGCTAACCCCGTAATTCATCAAGAATCTCAAAGCCTTCTGGGAAAATAGGCAATACAAACAACGATAATGGTAATGACAGGTAAATGTCTTGCTCTATTTAGTTTCATAATCAGTTACCCCCAACAGAGTTAGTGATCAAAAAGACTGAGCCATACACTGAACCTGCAGTTTGCCTAAGTGTTGGATCAACTTAGATTGATAGTAACATAATGCAATATATGGTTCACATCCAGCGGTTTCCCCACCCACAGTAGAGGCTGGCTATAAGTGCAAAGAGATAGAAATATTGAAGTTTTGTAATCTCATGATATTCACAAAATACTGCCCGAGAAGTGTGAGAAGCCTTTCAGCCGAATTATGGAAATTACCCCACTAATCGAAAAGTGATTTTGGGGTTACCACATAGGTTGCCATGTTAGCCGTTCAACTAATCTCGGTATGCACCACCGATGACATTACCTGCAACATGGACTGGACGAAAAAGAGTCTGGCGTTTAGTAGGCATTTCAGCGACATGATCTGGATGTGGGTTCCAATTATGCCATTTACTATTAACTGTATTATAACAATTAAAAACAGGTACACGATCATATTTTTCACTTTTCCAGGTTGTTGGACTATGAGTCAGGGCTTCAGTAAAAAAGAGTACTGACCCTTCCGAACAACCGTAAGTTTCCCAAATTGGGGAATCGGGACTCTGAAGGGATTCAGGTGCAGTGAAGACCCCCTTATGGCTACCAGTAACGAACAATGTTCCTCCTTTTCCCTCTTCGACCGGATTCAGTTCCCAAGCTACTCTAACCATACCAGCATTGACCTTACCAGGTATACATCGGTAAACACATGAATCTCCAGGGAAACGCAATATCCCGTTTCCGTTATGTGGGCTAAAACCGCCCTCGCCAGTTTTCCGAAACAACAAACCACTGTGATCCATACGAAAGCCATAACAATCCTGGCTGGCCAACGGTGGATGAGCCACAAATTCGTTCATAAACCCAAGCAATAGTGGGTGATCGATTAATTGCTCCAGAGGTCCGCCAATCGAAGATCGGTGATGTTCCGGTATCGACTCAGTATCATACTTCAACCGATAACAGAAATCCCGCATCTCTTCCACTTGCCCCGCAGCCAGAACTCCTTCAAACAGTATCCAACCACGAATATCAAATAGATATTTTTCTTCTTGAGACAACTTAACTGCAGGTAATCCTTCAGCATTAGTCTGAGTCAACGTTTTTTCTGGATCCAAATGTTTACCTAAATTCTTGTTAATAATAAAAGGTTCTACTGTTTCAATTTTTTCCAAATCCATTCTCTCCTTTTTTAAAAGTATAATTAGGATTTCCAATTTGGCAAAAACCCTGAATTTTCGATCGTTACCTTCCATTAAACAAAAACTGTCTTTTCTGTCGAACTCAGCCTGATAGCATCTACCTGACCTTTCCCCGTCACTGGATACTTTGTCCCATCAAATACAACCTGAACATATTGCTCAAACCATGCATCTAGATCTCCACGCATCCGTTTGAGTGTTTCATTATGTTCTGGGGTATTGGCCAAATTAGACTGCTCTTCTGGATCATCTGCCAAACAGTAGAGTTCATGTGGACCTTCTGGATATCGATGGACATATTTCCAATTCTGTTCACGGATCATTCGGGTAGGTCCATATTCGTCACAAATGACCAAGAACTGGTGACCACTGTTACCCACACCACGCAGTAGTTCAGCGAAACTGCGGCCAGGCAGTGTCAGGTCCACTGGAACCTCTATGTCCAAGTAATCCAAAATGGTAGGCATAAAGTCGTAGTGGCTAAGTAAATCCATATTGATCACACCCGATGGGATCCTACCCGGACAGGAAGCAATAAACGGTACTTTGACAGACTCTTCATACATATTCAAAGGAAAAGTACCATTACCTTTGCCAGTAATACCATGATGTCCCATATTGTAGCCGTTATCGCTAGTAAAAAAAACCAGTGTATCTTCGGCAATTCCCAAGCTTTCCAGCTTGTCCATAATGCGGGCGATCGCAGCATCCATAGCAGTGATAGTCGTAAAATATCCTTGAATTGCCTGACGTCGATTTTCTGGGGTCGGGTCCCATCCTCCCCAAGGATGCGGTGGCAATACCGGCAGAGATTCGAACGCCACGTTGTTATAAAGATTCCATATCTCCGGCGGTTGTTCTTCCTGACGCCAAGGCGAATGTGGTGCTGTATAGTGCACACTGAGACAGAATGGGTTTTCGTGAATACCATACTCATCCAGAAAATCGATAGCACGATTGGTAAATAGATCTGTCACATACTGCTCCTGACAAGTCATCTCCAGACTGTTATCAAAGATAAAGTAATTAGTGTAACTGTCGCCACCCAATGAATGGGCACACCAAAAAGTATGACTCTTCTGTGGTGTCCCACTCGCGCCAAGATGCCATTTTCCCGATAACCCACAAGCGTAACCGTTTTTTGCTAACACATCGGTAAAAGCTGTCATCCCTTGCAGATACTCAATCGGCCGATCCTGACCACACCAAGTAACATTGTTTTCCACTTCAATGTTGCCAGACTTAATCCAATCATGTACACCATGCTGAGAAGGTATTCGTCCAGTCAGAAACGACGCCCGTGCTGGTGAACAGACAGGAGAAGTACAGAAAAAATTGTCGAATCGAGTTCCTTTAGCAGCCAATTTATCCAGTGTAGGAGACACCAACTCCGATGCCCCAGCACATCCCATAGCCCATGGTCCCTGATCATCAGACATAATGATCAAAATATTTGGTCGTTGTTTTCTATCGTCCATTGTCAGTTTCCTTTCTGCATGTTTAGATCGGAATCTATCTGCAGTATTTTACTACTATACACTCACCACATAGTTATCTAATAGGACTGTTTGAGTGTAACAGAGACCTATTCTACTTTCAGTATCATCGAAATATTCCACATTCACATGATTTCCCATAATTCGAACTCTAATGGCTCCAAAATGTTTATCTGGTTTCTGCATCATTACGCCATTAGGATACTTTTACCAATCATACTTACTACCCAAAAGACATGTGGTGGCGAGTTAACTCGCGATATAAACTTGCTATGTTTTGCTTGTCAGTCAAACATCCTAATTTTATATCGGATATCTTTGATCTTGCTAAAATCAGAAGAGATCATGAGGAATATTGATATATTTTTGGTTCAGTTCCATTACAGCATCATCGCTCTCATCCACATCCAAGGCAATGTCCTCAGACTTCGAGCTGACAACACGAAGCCCAGCAGCCAAACGTCCACGATGGTCACCACCGGCTTGGTCACCAGCTACCAATGCTGCCATTAGTCTATCTGAGAGTGAACCTTTTGTGAATTCATAGGCAGCAGCCATAGCTGTAACAACATTTGGGCCAACCAGCGTATTTCCTTGACAAGCATAGAATTTACCAGAAATCCCCCCCCACCAAGCACTCGAAGAATCCGCATCAACTGGATTTCGAATGGCAGTTCGCCCTTGCATATCAATAATAGCCAACTGCCTTTTGCCTGAATTTGGATCATCTCGTAGCAAATGGGCTAACACCTCTTCCGGCAACCCACCACAATCAAGCAGATCAAGTGCTTCTTCTCCCCAAGCGGGATTATGTTGATGCTGTGTACAAAAAGCACCAACACCTGCACGTACATAAGGTACCACTTTACCAACTGCCGGGAATTTACTGGCGACAGCTGCCCCACAAGCATCTATTATAGGATCAATGGCTACGATCGAAAATGTGTTGATCAGTTGATATTTCACGTCTAAAGTATTCTTTTCGTAATCAATTGTCTTTCTTCCTTTTGATTGAATGACCAATGGGAGAGTAAAATAGGGAATAGATTCCATTGGTTACAGCTAAAGAGACCCATACTGAGGAAGCAAACACCTTGCAATATATTGAAAGGTAGATCGATTATCGATTATTGTCAGCTCACTTGTTACAACCGATAATGTCTGAGAATTGGGTTCCAAGTTCAACGCATTGTTGCCAACGATGGTAGTAGCGTACACCCGAGACACCACACACCAATAATACTAAAGGTGAGGATCATCCTTTCCATCCTAATTACAAACTAAGGTTAAACTCCTTAAATTAATCATGTTACAAAACAATGTTGACAGTTTTGAATTACTGTTCATTTTAATATGTTAAGAAAACCGTCTTGAGTGCAAACCAGAATCTCAGCTAACCCATCGCCATCAACATCTGCTAGAATCGGGGTTCCTGGTTCCGATTCTAATGGCACCCGCCACAAAATATGGTTGAGGGAATGATGATCAATGGCAATCAGTTCGTTTGATCCCAGTGGGTACAGGAACTCATCACATCCATCAGAATCGATATCACCGCTAGCAAAATGCCCGGCACTGTAACTGTTATGACTTTGTAAATCTTCAACCTGCCATTTTACCTCTCCAGTTTTACCGTCATAGCAAGCGATTCGGCCGTCGAGATGATAGAAAGCAATATCGGGAATCCCGTCTCCATCGCAATCCCCAATACCCTGTAATCCACGTGCGCCAACAACATTATCCAACGCTTTTTCCCATAATATTTCACAGTTAGGCGTAACAACGGATATTCCACCAATGGCGTAAGATTCTGAGGCCAGAAGAAACTCAGTGTTACCATCTCCATTATAATCTGCTGGAATAGGATTAAAATAGGCTTGCCAACGGTTAAAGACTTGGTGAAAGATGTTAATGGGTTTCCGAATTGGCTCACCAGTTCTTCCATCCAAAACATAGTAGATATAGGCATAACTGCCGTAAATCTGGTGAAACTCATCCCCCTCGACATCACAACAGATGTATTTATTGGGATAAGGCCATAGACGATCACTATCATCCGTCCAAGTTTTCTGATGCCATAACACGTTTCCAGTTCTACCATCCAGACAAATCATCTCTGGTTGAGTTTTTTCTTGAATAGTAACGATTACATCCCAACCTTGATCCCGAAAATATCCAACGCTGAACGTCTCAGTCAAACGTGGTGCGATTCCAGTCAGTTCTGACTTCCAGTACACCGACCCATCCGCACGGAGCGCATAGATAGTAGTGTACGGTTCATTGCTAGCATCACAACAGATGATTTCTTTTCGTCCATCCCCATCAAGATCAACCGCTGGTACAGGACTATGCTCCGTTTTCCAAGTCACCCAAACCGGTTGAGCTGAAGCAGCAAATTTCCAGCGGGTTGATCGTTCAATCGGATTTATTACTTCGACAAAACCGCCCGCGTTTTCAACGATAATTTCATTGTGACCATTACCGTCCAGGTCGGCAACAGTAGGTGTAGACCGGAAATTGCCTGCTGGATAGTGTGACTGAAGTTCAGCCTTGGCACCTTCAATTTTAACTTTTCCTGATGCAGCCCGCAATTCCACCAACACATGGCCCTCATTACCCAAGGATTCAACAGCTAAGGCTGTAGGTGGTTGCTCAGATGGGCTGTCAACGGTAAAGTTGATTTGATAGCCGTCGTTACTACCACCTACAGCCAGTAACCGTTGATTGGTCATCACAAAAAACTCGTCATATCCATCCTTATCAATATCACCAGCAACAACCGTTGAACGACAAACTGGCCCGCGAGAACTAGCGCTGTTGGTATGATCGGGGAAAAAATATGGTTGCATACAGAATCGTCCAACAGTCTCACTTTCCCACCGCGGTATGAGTTGGCCATTGCCGAGATAGGTATCAACGAACAGTTGGGCCTGTATATCAACCGTTTTACTCAGTGCATGGCTGAGAAAAAGTTCAAAATGACCATCATGATCAAGGTCAGCAACTGCCCAAAGATAGCGATCGACAAAATCTGACTTGACCTCACCAGTCATAATATCAAAAATCACCACATGCCAACGTTGGTCATCCTTAAAATCGTGGATGTTGACTGCCAACTCAATTCGTCCATCACCGTCCAGGTCACAAACGCTATTTGGCAAATTATTGAGCTGAAAGTCTGTTGGTACAGCTACGTCAGCTTCGTCAGCCAAGTACTTATGCGACCAAGCGAGTTTGAGCCCCTGACGTGTATTTTGAATAAATTCTAGATGCGGTGGTGCATCTGCCTGAATCACGAAATCGGGTCTGCCATCGCCGTTTATATCGATAATATCTAGTTGCCCATAGTTACGACCCACATTCCATTCAACACGGTCTTTTAACTGTCCAGTAAGAGCATCATATATCGCTAAATGGTAATGGGTTAGGAGAACAATTTCATCCTGCCCATCGAGATCCGTATCAGCAATAGCAATCACTGGCGAATACATATCTTTGACTCGCTCTGTTTGCCAGATCTGGCGAGGATTACCTGAACCCTGATCGTAAGCCATTAATCGGCCATAATTTTCTTCCGCCCCTTTACTGAAAGCGTTGTCAAACTCAACACGTTGCAACCCGGGTAGATCAGGTAACAGTTTGGCTAGTTTAACCTCCGATTGATTGGGTAAATCTACCATTGTTCCTTGTTCATCAATGTCAACGAGTGGTCTTCTCAATCCCCAATTAATAGCCTTGGAACCTAAGTAATCTTGGCCAAAAGTGGTACCGGGTAAGTCTATGGTAGCACTTTCTTCTGCAGCTGATGTTAATAACAGATGGTTATTCCACAAACCGAGGTAATATCGCCAGACAATTTCTGGCGCGTTGTGCATCTTAGCTTTTAGAGGACTACGACCGGTCATCTGTGGATCATAGCGGTGCATTGGCCAGTCGGTTGGTGATTTATTTGTTTTCATTGGTTTCATCAACCAAAGGATAAACTTCCCTTATCATCATAATCATATCTATCATAATAACAAGAACTAACACACCAGACAAGCAAGATTTGGATGTAGATGACGTCTAACTAAGGACTAATCCAGCGATAGCATCAAGCTGATTTCAAGACCAAAACTTGATGGACTTGCCTGCTTTGATATATTACTTCGAAATTTGACCAGTTTCAGGCTTCTTCGTATCATGACACAGAAAAAAAAGTTTCCAAATATCATCTTTTTCATGGTTGATCAACTAGGAGATATCAGAGACTGGAATTTGTAATCTGCCGAACATTCAACGACTGAAAGCTAGTGGCACCAGTTTCTCCAACGCCATTACCAGTAACCCGGTTTGCTATGTGGCAAGGTACGCTGGCAACAGGTTTGACATCGAGAGGACATGGAGTCCTTGAAAATGGATACCCACTTTCATACGGACATTGCAGGAAAGTGGGCGAACTGGTGCGTTTGGGAAAGTGCATCTGAATCCGCATTTTGGTGGTCTTTATCCTGATTACCATCGTTACGGATTTGACGTCACACATATTACCGAAGACACACGTGGTGGCGAATGGCTGGATTGGGTTGAATCCGAGCATCCACAACACTACCAAGCAGTATTGGCAACAATTTGGCCGATCGAAATCCCGGAATATGCCGCCTACAGCGGCAGCTATAATGCTATTTGGTCTATTAATCCAGGGGACTGGACGCAGACAATTCTAACAAATCAATATCGCTATACCATCTATCCACAACAAGGAGGACAACTTTTCGATTTGCAGAAAGACCCAGATGAACAGCTTAATCTGGTAGCAGATACGAATTACCTTGGAATTCGCCAGAAATTGCAGTACCAATTGATGGAATTGATAATCCTGCAAGACTATCCCAAAACACGGCGTGAACTATTCGCACTAGTTGTCCATTAAGTAACACACAAAATTGTTTTTGCGTTTTCTTGTTTCCTTATTACTTAGCGTGGTTGTTATAGGGATGGGAGATAACGTTCCAAATCTTCACCTCCCAGCTCAAGTTTTAGGGATTCTCGATCAAGAATGAACTGTTTGAATAACCAATAATTAGCAATTACCAGTTGTTCCACCAAATAGGACAAAACCTTATATATAAGCCTTCACTTTCCAGAAGAGAACCCAATAGTGGGCCAGTTTTTTATAATATCCTTGGCTAATTTCCCTGCTTCAGTTAGAAAAACAGAGGACCAACCACCTGTGGTGCTTGATCCTGGCCTAATAATTGACCATTCTTCATCCTTATCGTTAACTGCCCAGTTACAATGACTTATATCGTTCTTTAAACACCAATCCATCCATTTATCTGTTTCCGGATCTGTTCCAGTATACCCAATGGATCCCCATTCTGTTACAAAAAGCGGAATACCTTTATTCAATGCCTCCGTCGCTCTATCCCGTAGCCACTGTTGATGCCACACAGTATAGAAATGGAGTGAATAAGCTATGTTATCATAACCAGTGATAGGGTCCGCAGCTACAAGATCGACTCTTTGAGACCACTCAGGGGAACCCACAATGATCAGATTGTCCGGATCTATATCCCTGATGCTTGATATTATGGTCTCTGCATATGGTTTAATTATGTTAGACCAAGACACCTGCAATGGTTCATTATACACTTCGTAAATCACATTATTATATTCACCATACTGTTCCGCCATTTCTTTGAAAAACGCCGTTGCTTGTGCAGTATAATCTTCTGCATGATGCGAATGCCAGTCAATTATGACATAGATTCCCTCTGCTATAGCGGCATCTACGATAGCCTTTAACTTAGCCTTATTGCTTTCAGGATTGTTTATATACCCACCAGTATCTTCTACACCCAGTGCTGCACGAACAATAGTAGCTCGCCAGTCTCTCTTCAACCACGAAACTACCGAAGCATTGTAATATTTCTCTCCTCCCCAATTATCATTGCTCCAAAAAAAGCTATTTCCGGCAAAACTGACGACCTCATTGTGTTGGTTTACAATCTTATTAAAACTGACTTTCAGAAGCCCATTGTAGTCCACAACAGACTGACAAAAACCAATTCCTGGCAAAGCCAACAAACAAAATAATGAGACACCAATCTTTCCCAAAGTATTTGCTAAAACTCTAACTTTTTTCTGCATGGTCAAAACATTTAGCTCCCAACAGAATAAAATAATTAAAACGCACAACCTCAATCCATCATTGATTATCTAATAACTACAGGTACTGAATTTTCTCGACCAGCACACTATTGCTAATAGTTTTCGACTTCTTCACCAGTTTTTGGACTTATATAAGGTCGTTTATCTGGCATCCTGGCTACTCGCTTCCTGAACTACCCAACAAATATGAGATGATAACCTAGAGCGGAATATCATACGTCTTCACACTTTATCCAATTCCTAATCAATATCTCTGTTTTTCACCTGTTTACGTCACAACCAACAACCAAGTATATCAAATAAAATAGCCTGAGATTCAGAATAAAATTGATCAATTTCAGATCCCAGGCAAGTGTAAATTCAATCAATATATGCTTAACACCGTGTTTGTCGATTATAAATATGTAACTCCAATAGGCTATTGGTTAACACCAATCTCTAAGATCGGTTTCAGATGTGGATTTTTTTTATTGTTTTTCCAGATAACGCCATCAAGGATATAGTGAGTAATTTGTGGCAACGATAACATCGCTGTAGCTAATGCTCGCCCAATAGGATTGGTCAATACTTCAAAAGAATATGGCAAAAAAATCGAAAAAAAGCGTCGTTTTTCTCTGTTCAAAAACAGATCCCATCCGTATTCTTCAAAGAATGCGAACAGCAAGCTACCTCCAACTATCAGCAAAACCCAACGAACACGAATCAAACCACGCAAGGGAACTCGAAATAATAAATCTCTTTTCCTAGTAACATAATACGTAATCAAAACCAGATAAGGAACACCATGAGCAACAACATTACTAACGGAGAAAATAAGATCTGAGTTAAAAAAAATGATGCCTAAATACCAATTAGAGGCAGTAGTCAACACCCAAATGATCTTTCCAGTATTAATACGTATTCCCATTTTTCGCACGAACCATACTTCCTGCCCAACCCACCCCAAAATAACCAGCCAATATAATATATTGGCGACACTAAGTACAAACATCAACCAACTATGATGAAACCATTGATGCAGAAAAATAAAGTCGTTTTCAATAAACCAGCTAAAGTTTCGTTTAGGCACCAAGTGCCAATGTACCAACGGATAACACATAGACAGGTAAATCACCCATCTATCAGGCAAGACCTGCTGACTGTTAAAGTCTCCAGATCTTGTTTTATACAACATCATAAAACCATACTGCTGTTTTATAAAATGGAAAACAGCTAAATAGGCTAGTATGCGCCAAAACCAATCAGAAGAAAGGAAAGCAACACCAAAAGAGAGAACAAATACGATGATAGGCGTTAGACATAAGGTTAACTTATGTCTGGAAAATTCCTCGGGATCCAAATAAGTCCTGAAAATCATGCTCCAGACATGACTGACATCTATACCAAGAATAAAAACGACCCAAACCCACAGAGGAACACCAATATAAATCAATCTATCAGGTAACAGAAAAAAAACGATCCAACACAACCATACCGGCAAACCGAGCAAAAACAAATCCGTCCTGCGATTAAAAAGCCAATTACCTTTCATCAAAACACAGAACT
This sequence comes from Candidatus Poribacteria bacterium, assembly GCA_002709695.1. GTDB lineage: Bacteria > Poribacteria > WGA-4E > WGA-4E > UBA9662 > UBA9662. The sequence goes on along the minus strand of PAQF01000076.1, from coordinate 13,807 downwards.
TTCCTAGTTTGAAAACTCTACTATTAATATGTTTGGCTTACTCAAGTACAATTCCCTCTTGTTCAAAGTATTGAAACATCTTTTTATATGCTAATGTCCTGTCGTCATCCCAATATTCAGTTGAAATCGGGGTATCATACTCCATTGGTATCAATCGTTTTCGATCAGGACGAACCATGAAAATTGAGTTATCAGGATCAGCGATATTATACATACAAGTTCCATTCTTGAATTGTGATTTGACAATCCATTTTTCCTGATCGAACAACCGTAGTTTTGTTAATCGCTCTAATTCTTCTCGATCCAACGTCAAACCTAGCCCAGGCGATTCCGGAACACACACAAAACCATTAATTGGCTCTAACCGCTCATTAACCACATACTTCTTCCATGTTTCAGTATCACCGAAAAAATGGAAATTGGCAGAAGGGAATGCTGACATCATATGCGTAGTCATGGCCCGAGTTATAGTACCTCCAACGTGTTGCAGCATAAACGGACTATTATCAGCAGAAAACAGACCTGCTTTCCGAATAGCATCTCTAATTTTGGCCTGCCCCCAGCATGTAAACATCAGCGGGCCTCCTCAATACCTCGTACGTCGCCCCATAGGAAAATGGTGGAGAACAATTGGAAGTGTCGCACGTTGGCAAAGTTCAACATACCCCTCAATTTCCTCACCAAGAAGAGGCCTCTCAAAACAACCGGCAATCCGATATTAGGATAGCTTTTCCAAAAGTTCTGGGATATGATCATCAGTTCCTCCCATAGTCAAATCATAATGGATCTTGAAACCTTCGGGCGCAACCTTTTCCATTGCTTCTGTCTGATAAATTACATTTTCAAACGGTGACAGATGATATTTCATCCAAGTATAACCTCGCGAAGCATATTCTGTAACAGTCTCCGCCATTCGAACCGGATCAGTTGAAACCGTCCAACTACCAACGGGTGCCCAAGCACGGTAACGCTGTCCAAAAAGCTTATAAACCGGCACACCAACCGCTTTGCCCATTAAATCATACATAGCTGTTCCAAGTCCCAGTGACATTTTATCCCCAATCCAATCAAACGGATTAGTTCCAATGTATTCCTCGACAACTTCCGAAGGTTCAGCCCTACCACTTTCTCCCAATCCTTCCAACACAGTATCGGTATGCACTATGTAAACTGCCCGTTTTGTCGGACCATAGTAGTGATTCAGTTGGTAAGCCAAAAAACCCTGATACTCAAGCATAACCTCGTGAACTTCAATTTCCGTAACTTTCATGTATATACTTCTTCCTTATACATTTCTACCATCAAGTCCCAGCCGCTAAAGGTTAAATCTCTGGCAATTCGAACATAATCCCCCGTACGGGTAATCCAATCCGTTAACTTAATCCTGTAGATTCTGTCGTTCTTTTTTAAATCGGCCATCCAATGCCAAGTCAACCAGTTCACATGGATCATCCTTAAGATTGTACATCAACCAAGGCTGACCCTCCAATACCACATACTTCCACCCGTCATTCGTGACTAACCCACGCCATGGTCTTTCCTGATCGGAGGCCAAACCATAGACCCATCCGGGATCAACCAGTTGCAAAAAAGCAGAATCAGGTGGATTAATCGGTTTTTGTCTCGGATTGATGGGCGAGAAGATGTTTTCGGTTGTGGATTAAGTTCTATTTCAATCTCCCGAACTCCTTTAATCTTCATTTTATCTTCTCCTGTAGTGAACAACAGCCACACAATTTTGTCATCAGTTTAACTAATTTCCGATTGACACCGCAAGGTACTGATGTTAGCATCTGAATCCATTAAATTGCTTGTTTAGCCAAACCAACCAAGAGGAAACAGAGATGGGCAGCACACACTTGCTTAGCGATTCACAAATCCAGCAGTTTATCACTAACGGCTATTTGCAATTGCATGTAGATTGTGGACCTAACTTTCATCAGGAAGTCTACCAACAAATCGAATCGATGTTCGAGGGTGAAGGAAATGTCGGAAACAATATCCTACCCCGGGTACCTAAAATCCAGCGAGTCTTTGACCACCCGGCTTTGCAAGGAGCTTTAATCAGCCTTTTAGGCGAGGATTATACCATGAATCCACATCGCCATTGCCACCTCAACGCACCAGGTGGAGGCGGTCAACAGTGGCACAAAGACTGTTATGTTTTTGACCATAACATTCGACACCCCCGATTCCATTGGATCTTAGCCTTCTACTATCCACAAGATACCAACGAAGACATGGGACCAACTGCACTATTACCAGGAATGCACTTTTGTAAGTCTATCAGCAATGCTGACCCAAAACATGCTACTGAACCGGAGGCACTACTGTGTGGAAAAGCAGGCACAGTTACCCTAGTCCATTTTGATGCTTGGCATCGTGCCACTAAAAATCGAAGTACAAAAAAACGTTACATGCTCAAATTCCAATTTGCAAGGATGCAAGAACCACACAAACCATCATGGAATCATCAGCAAAAAATATGGAGAAACAGCAAAAAAGACGAAGTATCAGAGGATGTCTGGAATTGGCTGGGTGGCAGCACAAATCCGATTAAAAATGGAAGTTCTTTGCCGAATCTAATTAATGCTATGGAACAGGAAACTTTAGATTCCATCGGAGAGACAACCGCCAAAACACCGGATAACCTACACGGTACAAATCCGACAGTTGGTGAAGCAGCTCAAAAGCTATCATTTATTGGAGCACCTACAGTCTCAGAACTAACTGAGGTACTATCATCAAATCCACATTGGTGGATAAGATCGGTAGCAGCTGATATTCTGACCAAAATCGGCCCCTCAGCAGAAACAGCAATACCTACCTTAGCCAAGCACATCAACGATGATCACTGGTGGGTCCGTCGAAACGCCATCGAAGCATTGGGGACTATCGGTTCGTTCGATTCTTCCACAGTGAAGTTGCTCGGACAGAAATTAGCAGATCCTGATTACCGAGTTCGGCGAAATGCGGCCATTTCTCTAGCCAAATCCGGTTCGCAAGCATCTACCGCTATTCCCATGTTAAAAACAACATTGAACGATGAAGACCGATACAATCGCTTCTACGCCGCACTGGCACTCCGACGTATCAACACTAACCCAGCCAAGGAAGCACTTCTCGACGATCTATTCACTTCACGCTGGTGCCCAATAACAACCGCAGATAATCTATATTGAAAAATACTAATCCAAATTTTACGAGATTAACCGATTAAACTAGGTAATTCATCCCAAAAAACTCACGAGGAAAATCCCAAATTCAGCTGTCCGATGTATGAATCGACTGAATTTTCTGCCAAAGGACATCATTAACAAAAATTCCCTCCTTCAACCTTTTTTCCCGGGTAAGAGCTTCTGGCTCTCCAGAGACAAAAATCCTATCAAACCCAGGAGCAGTAGGAGAAGACTTAACATGCTCAACCAATTGCTGAACTTGTGGGTAAAAGGTTTTCAACGGCGTAAATTTCTGGATGTCAATCACACAAATAAAAGCACCATCAGTATGTGGATCCAGCGGCATATCAGGATGACAGCATCCAGCTGTAGAAAGACCTCCCGCTAAAATATCAACAATCAACGATAACCCAAACCCTTTATGTCCCAAAACACCACCAAATGGAAGTAACGCGCCATTTGGAAACTCATAAAAATCTGCAGTACTTGTAGATGGATTTCCATCAGCATCAATTATCCAACCTTCCGGCAACCTCTCCCCTTTGTTATGAAGATCACGCACTTTTCCTTCCGGTGCCATACTGGTTGCCATATCCAAAACAATTGGTATTTCACCTCCAGTAGGAACAGCAATTGAAAAAGGATTAGTTGCAAGACGTCGACCAATTCCACCAAACGGAGCAACTTGCTGACCACAACCACCAGCATTTACCATTATGATCCCAATCATATCTTCTTGAGTTGCGGCTACTGTATAACTTCCAAGACGCCCTGTATGACTACAATTATGTACACCAACCGCACTAATAGTGAATTCCTTGGCTTTATTCACAGCTAAATCCATAGCCTTTTTGACAACTATCTGACCAAATCCATGGTTACCATTAACCAGTGCACTTGACGGCGTATCTTGTGTAATTTCTATCTCCACACCAGAGACAATCCGTCCCTGTCGAATATATTCAGAATATTGGGGAATTCGTAAAACACCATGGGAATCAACCCCTGACAAACTAGCTTCAACCAGATGATCAGCAACAATTCCGGCTTCCGCTGAAGGAACATCTAATCGTTCAAAAGTATCTATCGCAATTTCTTTTAACTCTTCGGCTGTGAATATGGGCATAAAACCTTCTTTTTAATAAACAAACAAAAATCTCTGAAACTAATGGACAAAAACATCCTTACCTAAGATGCATGTACGCGAAAAAACTATCAAAACTCATAAACCTCAGACCGATGGCGACCGACTTTGTGCCGGCACAGATCCTGAAGTTCTTTTGGCATTCGTTCAAACTTTTCTGGAAAAACTGGTTGGTGTCCCCCTTCACGTGCACAGTTCCACCACGCAGGATAATAAGCGATATTCAATGCCATTCGATGATGTCCCTGACTAATATTAGGACCATTAGTATGCCAAACTCCTCCATGCCATAATACTACTGATCCCCGACGACCAACGATAGGGCAAATACGTTTATCATCAGGACTCAATCCCAAAGGACGCCGTCTAGATTTGTGGCTCATAGGAACGAAAACTGTTGCCCCATTTTCCTCCGTAAAATCAGTTATCATCCAGATAGAATTAATCAACCATGGAACATCGGGAAAAGGATATGGCAAATCGTGAGTGGAATCTACGTGGATCCCTCCCATTTCAGCCCCAGGCTTAATCCATTTCGTACAAGCTTCTCCCAACCTCGCATTTGGCCCCAGAAAATGCCACACCACCTCAAGCACTTCAGGATGTGCGATACAATCCCAACACATCTCGTCTTTATTAATAGTTCCAAAAAGTGTTTGATTAATTCCACCAATCTCACCAGGGCTTTGGAAATCCGAGTGGAAGTTGGGATCTTCATGCAGCTGAAAATATTTTTCTGCCATCTGATCGCATCGTTCTGTGGAAATAGCACTCTCTATTACGCAATAACCAAAAACTTCCAAATGCTCAATTGCTTCCTGCGATGGCATTTTAAATACTCCCTTGACTTAACAATACAATCGTCTCACCTAAAAAACTACGATCGCAATTCTTGTTCATACATTTCCAAGTTGCCACAGATCAACTTAAAAAGCCTCAAGAACAGCCATATCACACTCATATTTAAGACACTGTGTGAAAGAATTTATCAAACAACAATACTTGGAGAGAAAAATCCAAGCCTTCCTGACATCACATACTTTGGTAACACCCAACAAAGCTTTTTGGCTTTTGACACGCCAACCAAGTCTCTAGTCTTAATAAGACAATTAAAAACACAACCTGAATTCGAGGAAAAAAATAAAGTGCGATTCACTCTTCCAACCTCGCTCAACCTTCAATAGAATACCATCTAAACCTAGAGAAAATCTAAGCAAACAGCACGCGAAAATCCTGCAGCATTGACGTATATCTCAGGCCTCAACAAATTAGGCAAAAATTAGGTAGCAGTTGTATGTACCGAATATTCTGTTATCCTCTTACCAGAATTGGGATCAGCCATCTGCTGTATGTTGGTCGCACCGGTCCCAACCCAACCACCAACGTCTGCGCTATCCATTTTACAAGGAATACCACGACAACAATCTGGAAGCCCTGAGATTATGATCCAACATCCAAACAGTAATTCCCTCCGGTGTGTTGAATATCCCACCGGAATCCTTAACACGACAAAAAGTCTTATCGTCAAGGAATAATGCTGTACTCAGTTTTCCATAAGAACCATTAATCCACTTGGCATCCGAACCAAGAGTAATTTCACCATGGCGGTCGAGGCCAAAGGAATCTTTCATGATCTTGCCTTTATCATTCAAAAGCCACGTCCCTATAAATTTCCCACCTTCGCCTTATCAATAATAGTTTTTGCAAAATACTACAAATTACAAAACTCAGTGAAAACTGCAATATACACCATAATAGATGACGTGCCAAGCTTACAGGACAAACATCACACACCATCAGCGTAATTTGGAGTATTATTAATCCGACATTCAATATCACAAGCTGAAATATGAGGTGGTATCCAATACCTTGGTGGGAATAAGGTAATTTAAATAGACGATCTACCTGAACAAAATCTAGTGTACCATATAGTTTGTACCCAATAAACTCGAGACAAACAACCATGAAACTAACAATATATCAGATTGATGCCTTCACTAACCAAGTGTTTTCCGGAAATCCGGCGGCTGTCTGCCCCCTTGAAACATGGCTGCCAGATTCTACCCTACAAGCAATCGCTGCGGAAAACAACCTTTCTGAAACAGCCTATTATATTCTCACTGAATCAGGATTCCACATTAGATGGTTCACTCCTTATGCAGAAGTTAATTTATGTGGCCATGCCACACTGGCAGCGTCTTATGTCATTTTCGAGTTGATCGGTCATCCTACAAACACCATCACATTCACATCAAAAAGTGGAGAATTAACAGTACGTCGCAACCATGATTTCTTGGTTATGGATTTTCCATCTCAACCACCCTCTACCTGTAAAATACCACAGACCTTAAAAAATAGTTTAGGCAAAGAACCCATAGAAGTATTATCAGCTGAAGATTATATGGTTGTCTATGAAACACAAGATGATATCCTCACCATCAACCCCAACTTTGAAAAACTTAAATCCCTCAACCTCCGTGGCGTCATTATTACTGCCAAAGGGGAAAATGTCGATTTTGTTAGCCGCTTCTTTGCCCCAAAACTTGGGATCAATGAAGACCCTGTTACCGGTTCCGCTCATTGCGAGCTAACACCATATTGGGCAAAAAAGCTAGGAAAAAATCAACTTATTAGCAAACAACTTTCTCCACGAGGTGGTGTTATTCAGTGTGAATTAAAAGGAGATCGAGTGTTATTATCGGGGAAAGCCGTTAAGTACATGGAGGGAAAGATTATATTGCCCTAACTGCTAAACTACAGATTACTTTCAGTTCACTTGTGAAACTAACTAGACAAATCGCATTATTGATTACAAAATTCAAAAAACTCACGAGATTTAAAAGGAAATTCAGAAAAATATGGAATATAAACCAATTGGAAACACCGGAATTATGGTTTCACCTTTATGTTTTGGAACGATGTCTTTTGGCGGTGATGCCGATGAATTGATTTCAACTGCAATGTTTCATCGTTGTCGAGAAGCGGGGATCAATTTCTTTGATTGCGCAGATATTTATAATAACGGAATGTCGGAAGAAATACTGGGCAGGCTTATCTCAGATTGCCGTGACGAAGTCATTATAACCAGCAAAGTGTATGGTCCCACAGGTAATGATGTGAATGCTAAAGGGGCCAACCGCAAACACATTATGCTTGGTATTGAAAAGAGTTTGGCTCGACTCAAAACGGATTACCTTGATTTTTATTTCATCCATCATTTTGATGATAACACACCAATAGAAGAAACAATAAAAACCCTAGACAATTTAGTCAAACAAGGTAAAATTCTGTACCCTGCAGCCAGTAATTTCGCCGCATGGCAAATTTCAAAAGCACTCGGTATCGCCGATAAAGAAAAGCTATCAAGATTTGAATGCATCCAGCCAATGTACAATTTGGTTAAACGTCAAGCTGAAGTCGAAATATTGCCACTAGCAGAAGCCGAAAATTTGGGAGTCATTCCTTATAGCCCACTAGGAGGAGGAATACTGACAGGAAAATACGGATCTAACCATAAACCCGCAAGCGGCAGGCTAATTGAAAACCAAACATATAAAATTCGATACAACGCAGAATGGATGTACGAAACAGCCGAAAATTTCACCAATTTTGCACAGCAGTATGGTTTTCCACCCGCAGGTTTAGCTATTGCATGGGTAGCAAGTCATCCAGCAGTAACAGCTCCAATCATTGGAGCACGTAACCTGGATCAACTAGAAGGTTCACTAAAATCTTTGCAGATTGAAATCAGTCCAGATTTGCGAGACAAGATTTCCGGATTGTCTCCGGAACCGCCTCCAGCAACTGATCGAAATGATGAACGAGAAAAGTAAACACAATTTGAATGACCAATCTCAGCCTATTCAAAATGCTAAGCTCGATTGTTACAAAACACCAACCAGTAACCTAACCATAATCTTTTATTCTAACAGCGAGCCCCAAAAGGAGACATGCAAAAGTTTAGTTGTCACCATATTTCAAATTATAGATAATGACTTGTTTGCGTATTCTACTAATCATTTACAAGTAGCATTCAACTATGTTATAACTGCCAAATTAACTTGATTCCTGATCAAACTAAGCGTAACAATAAATTCGAACTTAAATACAATTAAAATTGCAAAGAAAGAAATTCTGCAAACAATCTGGATATGATCTCTAGCAGACAATAATTCAGCGAATCGTTTTTGTTACAACCTAAATCAACCACAGCAGTTGGAATACAGGTTTTAACACGATTTTTTCTATATTAATTAAACTGGAGTTAAGATGAGTAGCTTAATTACTGTAGCCCCGGATTTTGACTTGTCGTGGCCATTTGCCGCTGACCATTTCCATCAACTATGGCAAGAAGAAGAGGAAGTCCAGTTTATTCGGCTGGAACACGGTGATGACAGAAAACTTGGCCAAATCACCCCAGATACAACCGGTATTCAGCGATTAGCTTGCTTGGGTGTAACTGTAACATTAGACTGCTTGAAGACATTCACAGATCTAACAGAAGCAACTTTTCAAGGTAGCTATCGCAGTAACATCGACGGAGATAACCTTGCAGCCTATCTGGAAGAAGCTAAGATCAAAGTCTATAATCACACAAGTGAAGGATTCTGGGGACAATCAGTTTCTGAGTATGGTTTAGCATTAACTTTGTGTGGTCTCAGAAGAATTCCACAACACCATCACGAAATTATTACCAATTTGGAACCCTGGAATTATAACCCACCTGGAAACAAGGGTTTACCCGGAGCCCGTGGCCATCAATTTGGTGACAACCCGAATTTCACCAGTGGTACAATTGCGGGGAAACGAGTCCGAATCGTAGGTGCGGGCAACATTGGAAGTCGATATGCCAGTTTTGTTAATATGTTAGGTGCTGATGTTGCCACTTGGGACCCTTTTGCCAGTGAGCCATGCATCCACCGAGCAGGAAGTCGAAAAGAGTGGCATCTTAACAACTTAGTCCAAGATGCTGACATCTTTGTCCCAATGGTACCCCTTTCAAACTCAACACGTGGCATCATCACAGCTGATCATATCAATGCACTACCCAAAGGATGCCTAATAGTGCTGGTAACTCGAGCGTTAATATGTGACATAGAAGCCGTGAGAAAACGAGTTTTGGCGGATGAACTTAGCCTGGCAGCGGATGTTTGGGACATAGAACCGCTACCACTTGACGACCCACTATTGGGACGACACAATGTTGTGCATACTCCTCATAATGCAGGCCGGACAATTGACGCTAATCACGCATGGGCGAAGAAACTCGTGGTACAATTCAGCCCATCCTGACAAAGTTCAGACTGTAATTCAGACTGAACTTTAACAAATCAATTCATACCCCCAAGCATTGTATATTTTACGACACAAAGTTGAAAGCAAACCAGATTATGCATAACGTTTCAATTGTATCTGTTTATCCAAACCCAGTTTGGGAAAAAAGTGAAGCTGTTTCATTTTTGAAGAAGCACAGTTGCAAAGTATCCTTAAACTATTGTAAACAAGCACCAAATGAAGATAAACTCATCGAGATTTTGAATCAAGCTGACGGGCTGATAACATCAAGTTTCCCCTACTCCAAACGAGTCCTTTCCAATCTACATAGGCTAAAAATTATCTCTCGGACAGGTGTTGGCTTTGATGCCATTGATGTTGATGCCGCAACCGAAAAAGGCATTTACGTGACAACTACACCAGGCGCAAATAGCGATAGCGTTGCGGACCACGCCATCGGACTGATATTGAGTCTAGCTCGTCACATTCCAAGTGGTGACAAAGATATCCGCTCCGGCAATTGGTCACCACAAGTTGGCATCGAAGTAAGCAAAAAAAATTTAGGGATTGTTGGATTCGGAAGTATCGGAAAATGTGTAGCCAAACGAGGCGCTGGATTTGGGATGAAACTCTTGGCGTATGATTTATTTCAAGACGCAACATTCGCCGCTGAACACAATATAACTTATCTCCCATTGAATGAGTTACTGGCACAAGCCGACTTTGTCAGCATACACCTACCCTTACTTCCAGAAACAACAGGCCTCTTAGGTGAACAAGAGTTAAGGTTAATGAAACCAACAGCTTATCTTATCAATACCGCCCGAGGAGGAATTGTTGATGAGGATAGTCTAATTAAAGTTCTAAAAGAAGGCCTGATAGCCGGTGCAGGATTAGACGTTTTTGCTGTAGAACCACTGGGCCAGAGCCCACTACTTTCCATGAACCAAGTTGTCCTTTCACCACACATAGCTGGGGTTACTGAAGAATCCTGGGCACGAATGGCACTTAGAGCTGCAAAAAATATTATTCAAACTTTTCAAGGGGAAAAACCCTTTGGTCTTATCAATCAACAAGTTTTCCTAAACCAAAAATAAAAACCATCTTAGCTAAATCCTAAGTCTACTCAATCTCTGGATGTTAGAAAGGAACGTCAAAACAATGTTTCTTAACCAACAGCAAGTTAGCGATTACAAAACAAACGGTTTTATCACTGGAATCCAAGTAACAGAAGAAGACGAAACGCAACGTTACCGGAACTTATTCGATCAACTGGAAACCAAGGAAGGTCGTGAAAAGTGTCAAATAGGCCTGGTAGACCGGCACTTTGACCAAAAATTCATTTGGGAATTGGCAACACATCCATCAATCCTAGATTGCGTTTCGGATCTTATTGGCCCAGATGTCTTATTGTTAGCAACTCATTTCTTTTGCAAATACGGTCCACAAGAAAAGTTTGTCGCTTGGCATCAGGATGTTACTTATTGGGGGTTGGAACCAGCTGAAGCAATTACGGCTTGGTTTGCTATTGACGACAGTGACCGCGAAAATGGTTGCATGAGTGTCATTCCAGAATCACACCATGATGGTATTCGAGAACATGGAAAATCCGATCAAGCAGGTAATTTACTCAGTATTAACCAAGAAGCATCTGTCACTCAGGAAGACGAAAAACGGGCTTTTGATCTAATCTTGAAAGCCGGTGAAATGTCAATTCACCATGGGAAAATTATCCACGGAAGTCTACCAAACCGGTCTACCCGAAGGCGTTGTGGGTTAACAATCCGCTATATCCCCCCATGGGTCAAACAAATCGAAGAGAATTCCATGAAACGCGGATGGAAAGTAATTTTATTACGTGGCCAGGATCAAGAGAAAAATTTTGGGGAATGTCCCATGCCGTTCTCAATCAACTGAGGACAGATTTACAGTCTCAAGACAATACAGACCATCACTAATTATTTCTTCTTAATGTCACCCCAATGTATGGATAGTTTACCAGAAACAGTAACCGCTCTAATTTGATTTGCCCGAAAGCCAAAATAGTTAATTATGTTTCGCAGAAAGGGTTGATTATCTTCAGCTTGACCATTACTTAACCCTTTAGCAGGTGTAACAATATACTCTCCCAAACCATGCTTCAACTGCAAAGTGTGCGATAAGCCTTTCGTTCCTTTTCCTCTAGATCTAGCCAAGACAACCCACGGAGGTTTTACATCCTTATACGCATCGTCCTCATAAATCGTTTTTATTTTGTTAGGCCTGTCGAAAATACCCGATACCCTACCCGGCGCAGTAACTATTAAATCATGATCATTAACTTCTGCCATTAATAATCCGACAGGAAACATACCGCCTTTAAAGAAAGCGTCATCATTAGTATTAACCAAGACGAGACCTCCACCCTCGACATATTGAATTAAGTCATTCTCGACACCCACTATATGATAATCGCCCCAACCAGCCACGGCGTGAGAACCAAATAAGACCATATCATATCTCTTCAAATTGTCCAGTTTGAGATCGACCTTCGGGTCAGTAGTCAACTCGAACATGATGTTTTCCAAACCAACTCGAGGTATTGTCTCCGAGGCAACTTTAAAAAGCGCTTGCTCACTATCTTCATATTCATAAAACAAAGCCAGTAAATCAGACCTAGCAGTATTTGATAACAAGATGAAAACTAAGGTTAAACTTAGTGTAAAAGCTCTCTTATTCACCAATATCCTCCTAAAAACCATCAAATCTCATATACACATCGAACACTGTCTTAGACAACCTTCAAACAAATAGACATTTAAAAACTTAACATACTTAAGACTATGAGCAAAAACTACCGATAATACCTTCAAGCAAACAAACTCTACCACAAAGCCAAGATCCTCAAGCAAATTTACCTTTACAATTCGGTATTATAAAATATACTATTCTTCCAACGCAACCTTCAATAATTTTTTCAAAAAGACTACTCGCTATAAATCGGAGTTGGAAACCATGAATAAAGGTAAATATCAACTAATATTATTAATAATTGCATTTACTGTATCCGCAATTTATTCATCACAGGCGCAAAAATCTATTAGGATTCGAGGTGGAGTGTGGGCCGACTCGGAAGATACAAAGGGGCGGCTTTGGCATTCTGGCCTGAGAACAGATCAGGAATGGGGAGGATATGTCGGCCTCAGACCTCAGATTGTAAGGGCAAACCCTGACAACAATGAAGTGCTATCAAAAGAAGCCAAGAAGTTAGTCCAAGATGCTGGTTATGACCTTGAAATGATGGGACAAGGAGCCTGGTGCGGTAGGGAACCAGATGAGGTAAAAAACGGAATCCAATACAAGGTTAATACTGGAAACGGGAAATTTGATGTGACCCTGATTATAGCTGAATATTGGGAACCAGACAGGCATTTCGGCCTTAAAATCGAAGGGAAAGTTGTCGCTAAAAAGTTCAAATCACCCCTAAAGGGCCAAGCTATCATTGAAACCTTTAAAAATATCAGGGTTAGTGGTGACTCCATGGAAATACATTTAACAACCTTAGTAGGTGTTCCACGCCCCAGACCAATATTTATGGGTTTGGATATATACCCTGCGGGCAAAGATCCACGGCTAGTTGACGTCCAAGACAAACTCACTACAACTTGGGGAAGGATCAAAAACAAAAATTAAGCAACTCTGGTATCGAGCTAATCCTACTAAAGATATCAATCTTAAAGTGGTTTTTTCCATGCTTTTGTAATGTTCTCAAGAAATACCAATTTTTTCTAAAGTAGTTGTAAACACGCCGACGAACCTATTAATTATTCCGATCTAAGAATATTATCAAAGCAGAAGGTAAATTCGCCGATCCATCCTAAAACAATGACCACCCAAAAACCTGGAAAATTTGGAGGTAAACCTCATGCACAAAAGCAAATATCAACTAATACTATTAATAATTGCATTCACCGTGTCCACGATTTATCCATCACAAGCTCAAAAAACTGTTAGGATCCGAGGTGGAGTGTGGGCCGATTGGGAAGATAAAAAAGGACGACTTTGGCATTCTGGACATCGAACAGATCAGGAATGGGGAGGATATGTCGGCCTCAGACCTCAGATTACAAAGGCGAACCCTGCTAATGGTGAAGTACTATCAAAAAAATCACAGCAACTGGTCAAAGATGCTGGTTATGACCTTGAAATGATGGGACAAGGAGCCTGGTGT
>PAQF01000075.1 GCA_002709695.1 Candidatus Poribacteria bacterium | reverse complement strand
TAGATCTGCCGCTTCAGCAGCGAAATCTACATCTTCTATACTCGATCTCGACGATTCTATACTCTGAATATTACTGGTCAAGTTCGACATGGTGAACTGCAGCTTGTTCTGTTCTGAACCAATGTAACTCCGTTCCCGGTTGATCTCGTCTATGGCATGATCCAGATGCGTTACTGCAGATCGTGCATCATCAACAGTACCAACATTGACGTCATAAACATCATATCGAAAATTTAGTCCTATTCCATCATCAATACTATATTCAATAGTGCCAGTACCAATATTGGCAACCAGATCACGGCCCTCAGCACCCTCTACTGTTAAACCAATATTAGTAATTTCAGGACCATCAACTCCAGCCCTTATTCCTCCAGCACCACTGTTAAGAGTGTCATCCCATTCAACCTCCACAAACCCAGCACCTTCACCGCCCATTTCACCAGTTGTTGCGTTGACCTTCCATCCCATATGTCCATCGCGGATAGCTTCTTTAAACTCTGTGAAAGTATCTGCTACGTCCACGACATTCAAATCCAGCCCCCTAGCGGTGGCGTTCATGACACTGAATTCATGCTGGTTGTTAATGTCGTTATCCGCACCAATTTGCAAACGCCAGTGGCCTCGGTTATCATCATGTGGACCATCTTGGTTGAACCGTTGTGGTCCTTCAGTCCCATGTGGATCGCTGGAGCCGCTGGTCCCTGGTTGCCTTTGGTCATAGTAGGCTGTGTTATTCTGATTGCTGAACAACGATTCCGGTCCATTACCAGACCAAGTTTGATTGTAATCACCATGATTTGATCTTTGATAGCTACCGTTTAGCACGTTCATGCCATTGTATTCCGTCACATTGGCTATTCGAGTTATTTCATCCTTCAATGACTGAAATTCCAATTCGATACTGGATCGATCGTTATCATTCAACGTATCTGTCGCCGCTTGAACTGAAAGTTCCCGCATCTTGGACAGAATATCACTGATGTCACTCAAACCCGATTCGGCCGTGGCTAACAGGTTGTTGGCATCCTGAGCGTTGCGATTGGCCTGGGACATACCACGTACCTGGTTACCCATACGAACTGTTACGTTGGAACCTGCTGAGTCGTCTGCTGTTGAGTTAATCCTAAGTCCTGACGACAGACGACCTATATTGGCGTTCAAGCTGGATTGTGTATTCGATAGATTCTTGTAAGCCGAAGAGGCTAAACCATTACTGCGTAGTGCAAAGATACTCATTTTCATTTCCCCTTATATAGGTAAATTCAAAGTGGTTATTAAATTAAAGCCAAAATTAAGTTAAAGTTGCAATTAAGATAGTAGATGATTAGCGTGATTATCTGATTGCCTTAGAATTTCAAGTTTGGTTGAGTTCAAGTCGGTTCTCAACCAAATTACCTATATATCGGCATAACATACAAATAACTTTAGAAAAAAATCAAAAAAGATGGAAAAATCTCACCCAAAAAAGGAACTCTCGAATCTTGATTTAGCCAAAGAAGAGAATAGTATGCGTCGGCCAATCTTGATTGGGCCCAAACGGTTTTTCATTCAGGCAGAGAATTTTCTAACCCACCTGCACGAGATGAAAATTGTCCTAGATTTATCAATTATCATATCCACTACCAATAGATAGTTTTACTCCCCATAAGCCTTTTTTCTCTCTTTTGTAAAGATTGCCTAGTTTTCCAATAACTAACTACTATAATCACAAGCTTAATAAATTTATAAGGTTAGCATAATCCCAAACATTACTTCCAAATCTCAAGACGTTGATCTCAATTCCCCTGATATACAGTTGCCGTCTGTCTTTTTAAAATGGTTTGGTTAAGTACCTACCCCCCAACCAAACCAATCATATATCGGCAAAAAAGAAAAGAAAATGAGGATAACGAGAATTAAGAGGAAGGAAAAACAAGATTGGACAAGCCAAAAGTAACAAGGCTCAATATTGAAATAGAAATCTTTTTCAATACTATAGAAATCATCAAAAAAACACAGAGATTAATAAAACTAAGGATAGATCTATAAGGACAATAGGAAGAACTCGATCTTTGAGCGCCCGGCAACTAATTAGGAATTCCGACTATTGGATCAGTTGCAGGATATTCTGGGAAACACCACCAGCCTGTGCCATAACAGAGGAACCGGTTTGGGTCACAATTTGCTCTCGGGTCACCTCAATGGTTTCAGCTGCAAACTCCATGTTCTCAATAGTGACACGTGACCTTTCAACACTTTGGGAAGGTGTAGAAAGGTCGGTGACAGTAAACTGGATTCGACTTTGCATCGAGCCCAAGTAACTTCGTTCGCGGTTGACCAGACCCACCGCAATATCTAACCGATTGATGGTTTGGCGTGAGCTCTCTGGTGTTTGCAGGTTAGCTTCGTCTGGAAACACAGCTGGTGTACCACCTTCACCAATACTACCATCGAGGTCGACGGTTTCTCCTTTGAAAGTCAACCCTTCGGTCTGGGTCAACCCGAGACCAACGACATCGGCATTCATCAAAGTAAGTGATAGATCTTCTTCAGTGCCAATAGGTAAGATCTGCTGACCGAACATTCCGTTAATTAGCGGTTGGCCACGCTGCACGGTTTGGTTGGCTACCTGCCGAATCTCAGTTCGCATGTCATCAAATTGCTGCTCAAGCTCAACCTGTTCGGCGGTCTCTAGCTCTACATTTAGCACCTGCTGGGAGATTTCACGCATCTGGGTAAGGATACCCTCTATTCGACTCAATCCCTCATCAGCAGTTCGCATCAAGTCACTGGCTTCCTGAGCGATCCGATTAGCATGCTTCATTTCCTGGATGCGAGTTTGCTCTGGGTCACGTATCGGACGAGACAAATCGACCGCATCAGCGTCGACAACTACTTCAGCCGGACGCCTCAACTGCTCCAAATCAGCATTGGCTTCCAAGACGGCCTGTGACCGCTTAAAGTCGATGTATGGCTGTACAGCCGCCGGGTTGTTCCTAGCTTGCAACGCATTCATTTCGATTTCACCTGATAATTACAACTGAAGTAAGCTATTTCCTAACTTCGATCAACAAAACCAAAAATTGAAAATCTTAGCATGAAGATCTAAACAAGACTTTGAAGGAAGCAAAATCCACGCCAAACGATGTAATTCTACACCAAAGCAAAGGAAAAAAGCAACTTTTACACCTTGTAGCATCCATAATCATTCACTTAGCCTCAAATACGACGATTTAGATCACCCTTCGTCGGCATCACCAAGCGGAAGATATTACCGCTTCGACACGGAGAACCATCACCAACAACTTTTACTTATCAACCATTTTGGAAACTGAATAACCAAAGAAGTATGTATAACTGAGCAAGTTCACCAAACTTTTTTGATTGACCTAGTCTACATCGACCTAGATAATCATTTCATTGCTAATCGGCAAGAATTCGTCAGCCGAACGAATTAAATCCATTGAGGTATTATGGGAAAAAGCTGCCACCTCAATCCGTTTGTTACGACGTTTAACCAACTCAGCCAACTCACAAAAATCGCCATCGCCACTAGCCAAAGCAACTACATCCAAACTATCCAACATCATAGCAATGTCAACCGCGATACCAACATCCCAATCCCCTTTAGCTGATCCATCACCGCGTAACCGGAGATCTTTGGTACGAATGGTGTAACCATTATGCTCCAAGAGAGAAACGAAACTAGACTGATCGATTTCCGGAATTTGTACAATATAGGCATAAGCGACAGTCAGCTGTCGCGGACCAACCATTAGGTCAAGTAGCTTAATGTAATCAAGCCGTCCCGCGTACCGATCTTTAGCTGCATAAAACATATTCTGCACATCAACGAATATACCCACTCGCGGCAGATTTGGTGTTGGTGTATAGTTGACCTTCTTGTTGCTACTATTCCCTAAGGATGCAATCCGCTGCTGAATCCAATCCAGATTAGCAGTTGAATCCTGACTAATCTGCTGTAGGGAATTCAGATGATCTTCAAAGTCCAGGCAAAGCTGATCAAATACATGCTGTGCTTGATCAGCCGACTGCTCTAGAGATTGGAAACCAGTCGCTAATGCAGCCTTATCCCATTCCAGATGGGGTGTCAATTGTCTTTCCAGTTTACTACGGACCTCAGCCAAGTCCAAGTGAAGAATTCGCTTCTCTTCCACCAATTGCTCTATCACCAATTCGTGCGATTCATAACGCGAGACCTGCTCCTTTAAAGTCCGGTTCTCCTCTTCCAGAAACTGGTTTTGATTAACCTGTTCTTGTAACTGTTGTTGTAAGTTTCGACATTGATAGACAAGATCCAATACATGTTGATTTAGGTGGGAACTCTGGTCTTCTAGACAATCAGTGCCACTTTGAGGAGAAACAGACCGTGAAAAAGTATTATCTCTATTTTTCTGATTAGATTTCGGTAAAACTGGCAAATCAATGCTCAGTTCCAAATCGTTTTGATTAATCGGTTCGTTACCTACAAGGCAGTTCCCTCGATCCTCAACTCCAAGCGCTTCTTTCCCATACCCATGAGCTAACTCCAACACTTTCCACTCGGTTAAAAGGCTATGAGCGCAATTTTGGACTTGCTGGCGCGAATCCATTAACATAGCCCAAAGAGTTTGACCTAGTTCATCATCACCAGTTCTTAGGCAATCAAGATTACCGAAAAACATGGAAATCTCGTCCATTCCCATATGCTTAATGCGACGAATAGCGTCCTTCGACTTCTTGCCTAAAACCCGCGAAATTTTATTGTAGATAGAACTTTGGTCGAAAAATTCTTGGCAAAGAGAACAGATAACCCGATTTTTTATTTCCGGGTTCGGAAACGAGGAATGATGAATTCCACATATTTTTGCAAGACCAACGATTTCT
This sequence comes from Candidatus Poribacteria bacterium, assembly GCA_002709695.1. Taxonomy (GTDB): domain Bacteria; phylum Poribacteria; class WGA-4E; order WGA-4E; family UBA9662; genus UBA9662. The sequence continues at coordinate 28,723 of PAQF01000075.1, read as the reverse complement.
TGATCATTCAAACACGAATCGAGAACCAACATTAATTGGTTTTTGGTAATTCGCTGTCTCATTTTATGAACAGTTTGAGGCATATCAATCCCTATGAAGACATCAAAACAAACACATGCTATTAAAATCCTCGAGTGCCAGAACCTCAAGAACCAAAATCAATCATACTATCAGCGGGAAGACAATATAAATAATGTTGCTTGATAAAGATTTTTGAACACACGATTCGGTTGAGAATCTGCATCCGCATTTAACGGTGATTCATAACCACTACCAGACCAAAGCAAATACGAGCGACATCCAACACTTTTGCCAGCCAAAATATCAGTTAGAGAATCACCAATTAGATAACTCTGCGAGATATCTATATTGTGCTCAGTTATAGCTTGTAGCAACATACCCGGTTTCGGTTTTCGGTACTCGGAATTCTCCTCTGGTCGATGTGGGGAGTAGTAAATATCATAAATGCGACCTTCAGTTTGCTCTATTTCCTCTATCATCCTTCGATGAATTTCCGCCAATTGAACATGCGAAATTATCCCCTTGTTCACACAAGCTTGATTGGTAACAATAATTACCTGAAACTCCGCCTTAGTCAACAGAGAAATAGCCTCTAATGATTGCGGCAAAAACTCGAATTCACCCCAGCACTTGACATAATCATGATCCAGTTTACGATTGATCACACCGTCACGATCAAGAAAAACAACCTTCATCCCGAATTCTCTTCTACAATTCCCATCAATTGTTCCGACGTCACCGCCACACATCCAATCTCACCAACCACAATACCTCCAGCATAATTTGCTAGTTTCGCAGCCGTTATAAAATCGGCACCAGCCGCTAAAGCAAGTGTATAAACTGACACAACTGTATCCCCAGCACCTGTCACATCAAAAACTTCACGCGGCTGGGTAGATATATGGTTAACGGAGACTTGCCCCGCATCCGGCTGAAAAAGGGTCATCCCATCTTCTCCCCTTGTAATCAGCAAACTATTAAGCTCCAATCGATCCACTATTTCACACCCCACGGAAATTAGGCTTTCGTCGTCGGTAATAGGCCGCTTTACCGCTGTTGAAGCTTCTTTGAGATTTGGCGTAATTGAGGTTACTCCTTTATAATTCCAGAAATTTTCTACTTTAGGATCAACTACCACCGGTTGAGGGTGGAAAGAACGCTTTTTGAGTACCTGATGGATAAACTCGCTATCCACCACGCCTTTATCATAATCCTCAAAGATAATAGCATCCGAATCAGTCATTTTAGACAAAGCTGACTCAACTAAAACAGAAAAAGCTGACTCAGCTAACGGGGCTTTAGACTCACGATCAATACGTACTATCTGTTGACGATTTGCCATCAATCGGCTTTTGGTGCTGGTCGGACGCCCCGAATCAATGAAGATTCCATTCGTACCAATACCGGAACGATTAAACATGTCCATCAGCGTTTCACCGTTCTGGTCATCCCCAACCACACCTATCACCTCAACTATCCCCCCCAGACTTGAGATATTATAAGCTACATTAGCTGACCCTCCAAAACGCACAGATTCATGCGTTACCTCTACCACAGGAACTGGGGCTTCTGGAGATATACGATCAGCCTTGCCCTGAATATATTTGTCCAGAATCAAGTCTCCGACAACGACAACTTTTTTTGACCGAATTTGGTTAAGAATTCCCTGAAAATTCACGAGTAACTTATGCTAATTCATTTTCACCATATAGGTCGATTCTATCACACCAATCAACCAATAACCAATTAGACTTCAAGAATTAAGTCTAAGAAAGTACAATAAACTATAATTCAGAGCCATCAATACCAAATAAAATGCTCAAAAAAATCACAGCAAAAAAACAGATTGAAAAATTAAAGGAAGGAAAAATTATAAAGAGAAAAAATGGTTTGAGTTGAAAATAAGCCGGGTTCTGTTCCTTTAAGTTGTTTGCACATCTCAAAGTGATGATCATTCGTCTGCGATCAACGTTACCGCTAACCTGTAGCGACTCTACCCAAGGACTAGGCGGGCGCACCTTATCCTTCTATTTGGTCTTGCTCCAGATGGGGTTTACCTAGCTCCCAACGTCACCGTTGAGACTGGTGCGCTTTTACCACACCGTTTCACCTGTACAATGCAGATGCATTGTAGTCTACTCTCTGTTGCACTTTCCATAGCGTCACCGCTCCTGGATGTTATCCAGCATCCCGCCCTATGGAGCCCGGACTTTCCTCATCCCTAATATAGAGGACGCGATCATCTATGCAACTCAAACCCAAAGAATTGTAACATAAATCCGCAGTTACTGCCAAAACATGAGGAACCAACTCCGACTGGCTACGACAATAACTTATCCAACAAAGCGGAATTCCAATCAGTCTTTTTGTAACTGAGATTCTCACAGAAATTCTCAGCGACAAAACCAATGGACTGGAATAAAATTTGTAATTGTTGTGTGGCGTCATAAGCCAATTGGTTAAGGGACCGTAAGGCATAAATAGGAAGAACCAAGTTGGAATCTGCTTGATGAGCAACAGACAGCACTGCTTTCCAGAGGAGTTCCGTCTGAGTACCATCTTGAATGGCTTTGAAAGTAAAATCGAGAGCCACTTCAAAACCAGATTCAGCCAAAGTTTCCACTAATTTTTCACAGACTCGCACATCCCCCAAAAGATTTAACTGCCAATCAGTCCTAACGTCATAAACTAAATTCTCACTTTCGATAAAGCAATCACTATTTACTGGATGATCACAAAGAAAACGAGCTAAAGAACGGAGGGCTGGCAATGAGTACTCCCAACCAATAATCTGGACTAATTTCCAAACTTGAAGTGCTGTAACTATTTTTCGTCCACGGTGATTAAAATCTTGAATAGCCAAATTGAAAAGCATACCAAAAAGTTCACACACTGATGAAGTTCGATACATCTTGGTAACAGCATCATCGGCACCTTCAGCATCACCATAGTACATCGATCCACGCAACTGTCGGAAGGATTTCTCGGTCGCATCGTGCGCACCTAACTGTGCTGCCCGAAGTCGGAAAGGGTTTTGGCATTGAGCCTTCTGCTCCCTTTTGAATTGATCAATGCACTGTCGAATAGAGTTGAAATCACCGCGGTACAATACACACAGAAGATTAACAAAATTAGATCCCGGCTGAAGCGAACGAACCACAGCCAAGCTGACCATCCTGAAAACATCTAGTGGGTTCCGTTTTTCACTGCTAATCCAGTCCTTCTGTATCAAATCCCAAAGATCTGGCATTGGTACTTCTATAATTAGATTAGCATCAAAGTCGATTTTTTCCGAAAATTGGGAGAACAGTGTCATGGTTTGATTTCCTCAGTTGCTAGAATGTCTTTGATAATCTCCTCGGTGCTAACCCGTTCACTTTGCCCCTCAAAATTAATCAGTAAACGGTGGCGTAAAGCAGGTAAAGCGACTGTTCGAATATCTTCAATCGCCACATTATAACGGCCATCAAGCAAAGCTCTGATCTTCGCCGTCAGAACCAAGGCCTGCAACCCACGAACACTAGCACCCAACTCAACATAGCTCTTTGCCATTTCTGAAGCATTGGGTTGATCAGCGTGTGTCGCAGTAACAATCTTAGATGCGTATACAGCTACATGATCTGCAATTGGAACCCCAAGGATCAATTGCTGCATCTGCAAAATCGAGTCTGCTTCGCAAACGGTTTCAACTTCCATTTGACGATCTGAAGTAGTTTGCTGCATAATTTCGATTAGATCAGCATGATCAGGAAACTCAACTCTTAGCTTAAAAAGAAAACGGTCAAGTTGCGCTTCCGGTAACGGGTAAGTACCATCCATTTCAATAGGGTTCTGGGTAGCAAACACACAAAACGGATTCCCCAACTCGTGGGTGGTGCGAGCGATGCTAACTGTACGCTCCTGCATCGCTTCCAAAAGGGCCGATTGAGTTCGCGGGGTCGCGCGGTTAATTTCATCTGCTAGAATCACCTGAGAAAAGACAGGGCCAGCCTGAAACTCGAACCGTTTTTGTCCCTGCTGATCCTCAACCAAGATTGTTGTCCCGGTAATATCAGACGGCATCATATCTGGAGTAAACTGAATACGCTTGAAGGATAAATCCAAGACCTCACTTAAAGTCTGGATCATTCGCGTCTTTCCCAAGCCCGGTACACCTTCAATTAAGGCATGGCCATTAGCGAACAGACAGATCAAGATATCTTCAACGACATCATCCTGACCAATAATCCTTTTTTGTACTTCAACCTTAATCCGATGAAATTGCGTCCGAAACTGCTGAACCTGGTCTTCAACACTCATTTAGACCTTAGAAAGGAACCTGAGGGGCTAATGGGTCTGAATCGTTATCTGGTATTGCTTCTGAATCCTCTCCAGAATCTACACTAGCGGTATCTTGACCGGGTAACAACGCCAAACTCTGGTCAATCCGTTCAACTAAGTAGGCTATTTGAGAATCGAGGTGCAACCTATCCTTCCGAGTTTGTTGTGCCAACCTAAGCGCCACTAATATAGCAGTGCTGACTTGATCATAACCTTTACTACTAACTTGCCGCATCATCTGATCAACTTGACTAGCAACTTCTCGAATGTCAGCTTCAGTTAGATCCTCAGGAATTCTTACGGTATATTGAGCATTAAAAATATCAATCTTGATTGATGCTGTTTCTTTATTTTCCATAATCTAAACCTACATTTTTTTTTGGTATAGGGCCTGTTCTAAGGCAATACGCATCGTCTGAACATTAGGTACAATTCCAATCCATTTCTCAAAAGCTATTGCTCCTTGGTGTACTAACATTCCAATTCCACCGATTGTTCGACAGCCCTTCTCTCTAGCAACCTGAAGTAATGGTGTCTCTGGTGGAGTATACACAATTTCATATACAATAGTCTTGGAATTCAGAGAATTCGGATCAATCAATAACTGGTCAGATGCCTGCATACCAACTGAAGTCGTGTTCACCAACAAATCAGCTGAGCGAATTGCCAGGTTAAACTGACTAGAAGACAAGTCAGCAACCGAAATTTCTGTGTCCGATATAGATGCTAACTCTCTTTCCAACTGAGTTGCCTTCCATCTAGTTCGATTCGCAATTGTAATCAAACTCAACTTAGAAAGAGCTAAAGCTACTACAACCGCACGTGCGGCACCTCCCGCGCCTAAAACCACAGCGGAACCTCCCACTGGAATATCAATTCCTTCCTCAGTCATCCCCCTCAGAAACCCCTGCGCATCTGTATTGTCACCAGATACTCTGCCATCACAAAATATTAAGGTGTTCGCCGCACCGATAAGAGTTGCCTCATGTGAAACATCGTCAAGGATAGGCATCACTGCCTGCTTGTGCGGAATAGTCACATTAACACCAAGTACGTTAAGTGCCTTGAAACCCTCAATTGCTTCTCGCAACTCTCCAGATCTGACATGAAAAGGCACATAAACGCAATCAAGTTTTCGCTCCAAGATAGCAGCGTTGTGCATTTGTGGCGACCGGCTGTGCTGGACTGGATCCCCGATAACACCAACAATTTGTGTATGACCACTTATTTTCGTCATTTTGACCGCCTAATCCCCTCACCAAGCATCAACTTCGTCCGAAGAACCTCGTGGTAACTGCGTCGTTGTGACCGAATCAACTGGATTTTTTTATCCGCTCTACAAATACGGATGGAGGCCCCAGGACTAACCAACAACATGGTACGAGCCCCATCCACCAAAAGATTAACATCACCATAATCAGACCTAACTGTCACCGTTATCTCAGAATCACCATGGGCAATAAACGGCCTCACAGTCAAGGAATGCGGCGAAATCGGCGTTAATAGAATCGCGTCTAGATGAGGTTCAACAATAGCACCACCACTTGAAAGTGAATAGCTAGTAGATCCACTAGGTGTAGCCATAATTAAACCATCAGCATTATATGTGATGAACGGTTCCCCGTCAATTTGCGTTTCGAGTTCGATTAATCGCGTATTATGCCGAACAACAACATCATTCAGCGCAAAATAACTTTCCACTCCAGATTGATTATTAAAACTGTGGAGTCTTGCCTCCAGCATCATTCGGGTATCAATCTCATAATTACCTTCTAGAACCCGCTCAAGCGCCAAGTAAAGCTCATCCAAGGACACATCGGTTAGGAAACCTAGATGACCAATATTAACAGCCAAAATCGGCACATCCTCGATACCTGACGTATGCACCGCATTCAATAGCGTGCCATCACCACCTAAAACTAGTATCAGGTCAGATCGCCCAACAATAGTATCCCTATTACATCCTATCTTTGGTATACCAACGGCATCTGCCTCATCATCGGCAATCAAAGATTCAATCCCCTTCTCCCGTAACCAAGTGACGGTTGAGGGCACAACTCCAAGTGCCTTCTTCTTGGAGGTATTGACAAAAAAACCGATCGTTTTCACTTAATCCCTGTCACTTAAAACCGTGTCACACAACATCTCAAACAAGGTAATTATGTCCGATGATTTGACTTTTCAAACCAATCAAATATTAAGATAATTATACACCCAAGCAAAAAAGCAACAAACGTGATTGCCAGATTAGTGTCAATCCTCGGCAAAACATGGGCAAAGTCAACCCGCTGGCTATTTACCACCTCAAATTCACGGAATGGCCACAAACCATATAATGACCCAATCATAAGCCCAACCAGAAAAGACACTGTAAAATCATGATACCGTTCTAACAAAAAATTAAGCAACCGGGTAAAAGCCAACAACCCCACGCTACAACCAATAGCAAAAGTCATCAACAACATCAAATCTCGATTGTTAATCGCTGACAAAATTTCAAAATAAACACCAAAAAGCAACATGACAAACGATCCACTGATCCCTGGCAAAATCATAGCTGAAATCGCTACTGCTCCCACAATAAATAGATATACTAACCGGCCAAAAGATAGTACCTCTTGCCTCTCTGTATACTTACCAGCTAGCTTTTCTTGCCGTTGCTCTATTGTATTTTTCTGTTTCTCTTTTTCCACTGATTTCCCACCCATACTTATAGTTAATCCAACCGTAAGCAGAGTAGCAAATAGGAGTGGAATCAGATAATGAAAACGGAATTTTTCCATCATCCTTAGAGGTGTAAGAATGGATAATAGAATCAACCCACAGAAGAATCCATATGTTGGGTCATGTTGCTCTGTTATCAATAAAACAATCAATTTCGACGTCGTTACAATTGCTATCAACGCACCAACAGCGATCGAAAACAGAAACCCAATATCAATTCGTTGGCACTCTTGCCGAATATCCGTTATTTTGAAGGAACTGATCTTCTTAACCGTACCAATTCCAATGCAATTCAATGAGTGGATCATACGCTCATAGATACCCAATACCATGGCCATAGTCCCACCACTGACACCAGGAATAATATTGGCAATCCCAATTAAGCCTCCCTTTAAAATCAGGCTCAATAAAGACAAAATCCGTTCCATTAACAGTTCAACCAGTCTTCCACCATATCAAGGTAGCTGTGTGCAGTTTGATCAAACTGTACAGGAGTGATTGAAACAAACAAGTCCTTAATGGTATTTAGATCCGTATCCGGTCGTTGATCGATTTTGGATCGTTCACCACCAATCCAGTAGTAAGGATTACCAGCCCGATCTGTTCGCTCAATGGCATTAGCGCTATAAGTTCCCAAATCCTGCCGAGTAACTTTGATTCCCTTGACCCTGGAAACCTCAACATTAGGAATGTTGACATTTAATAAAATACCCTCAGGAACACCCTGCTCTATTGCTTTTTCAACAATTTGAACAGCATATTTAATGGCCGTCTCATAATGGTATTTTCCATCGGACACCATGGAATTAGAAGTCATGGAAAAAGCAATAGAAGGAATATGTAACAATGCAGCTTTTCGAGCGGCTGCTACTGTTCCGGAGAAATGAAGATCATGCCCCAAATTATCACCGTGATTAATTCCCGAAACAACTAATTTTGGGATTTCAGGTAAGAGTCGTGCAATAGCCAGATCGACACAATCAACTGGCGTCCCATCAACGGCATAAAAGCAATCTTCCACCTGTTTAGCTCGTAATGGACGATGAAGCGTAATTGCCATACCAATGGCGCTCCGCTCGCGGTCTGGAGCAACTACATACACTGAATCCAGCGTTCCCAAAGCGGCTGCCAACCCCTTAATTCCAGCTGATTCAACACCATCATCATTAGTCACCAAGATCATCAATTATTACGTCTGGAAGAATTCAATTGATTCCCCATTCGGCCCTAAGAAAAAAGCGAGTGTAACATCCAAACCACCGAGATTCACATCGATCGGCTCGACTGTAATTTCATACCCAGCAGTTCGAACATGCTCTACAGCAGCTCGGGTATCATCGACTGCTAAAGCAAAGTGAAAAACGGGATCGTTAGGCACATTGTCTTCCGGTTTTGGACTTCCTTGATAAACATCAAACAGCTCTATATGCGAACCGTCTCCTATATCCAGTAGTACTATCTTTCGCTTGGGAGACGCCCCTTCAAATTCCGCTACCAACTTCATACCAAGTACATCACAGTAAAGCTTTAGCGATTCTTGCCAATCCCGCGTTTGGATGGCAATATGATGTGTCCCTAATCCCTTCAATATTCTGTTGCTTGACTCAACCGACATATCCCCTCCCTTTATTATCCTAAATTAAATGGAGCCAATCACCCAACAAAAAAGTCATGCGGCCAATCAGAAGCGAAATACGTCCAGCCACAGCGTTAGCAAAACTAGCCCCGAAACTAACCATAATGAAGATAATCCCAACTTTAGCTAGCTTCCCCGGTACACCTCTATGTTCAACAGAGAAAAAGAAATAGGTTAACGTACAAACAACTCCGACAAGCATCAAGATCGTATTCAATTTGGATTTCTGCCAATTTTCGCCAGCAAACAAATCTCTATCAAAGAAACCCTGAAAATCTCCAATTGTTGAAGTTACTTGTGCATAGACCTTACTCGAAAGTTCTGCCGATATGACGATCCCTGATCCCCAACCGATGGTTAAAGCTAAAACAAGAGTTACTAACCAAGAGAATTTTGGAATATATGAGCTAAAGAAAAGTAACCCCAACAATATGGCAATTACCGCTGACACAATGGCAGCAACATCCCCTTGGATGCTCCAAGTTCCTGCTGCAAAGAACTGGTCTTTGATAACCCCAAAGAAACCTTCTTTCAAGACTTTGACTACCAATACATATCCCAATGTCAATCCGACAAATAGACTTTGCGCAGCTTTATATGCTGGATTATCTTTATACAAAAAGCTAAAAATACATAGCGTTAGAATTGCTGCAACCCAAGTCCCTAGTAATTCCATACTATTCTAACCCCACAGATTGTTTTACGGCTTCCGTTTGTCTACGTTCCAGAGCTTTCGCCTCTCTATGCCTAGTGACAAAATAGCCGACATTGCAAAGTATTAGGAGAAGCACTAAAGCGTAATGTACAATAGACTGAATACTCATGCCTGCTTGTGCAGGCCCACCTGAAGAGTACCCAGCCTTTTTAACAAGCTGTTCGTATTCAGCAGCACCTTGTAAGCCAGGCAAAACCCCTTTAAGTTGCCCCGAATTAATATAAGGAAACATAGCAGTATACATCACATTGGTAACTCCTACAGCCACTCTAACACCAAATCTATCACCGACGAACTGCACCCAATAACCTGGTGTTTTAAAAGCGGCTAAGGCGATAAGTAAATTCGCATCATCATAATTCCTAACCTCTTTCATCATTGGAAGATTCGACAGCGGAGTATCATTCATATCTTTTGTATATCCCGCAGTTTCCATATCCTTAGCCAAACCAAGCATAACAGATAACTGACCTGGCCTATATCCGAGATAGACGTAATCAGTACCTTCCACTTTATTGTGTTCTGTACCAATTTTCCTGAACTCTTTGAGACCAAGTGGAGCAGATTCAGCAATTAGCGGGTTAAAGCCCAGAACCTTAATGTCCTTAGCAAAGCAATGATGCAAAATCGCTGACAGTTGAGGTTGCAACTCAGCCATAGCTGGTGGTGTATAATCCAAAGCAATCCAAACACATGAACCAGGTTCAAGACCATCGATTTCATCATATACATCTTGAGTAGTTGGCGTGATGGAACTTATTGGAAAACTGACTTTCAACAATGTTGGTATGGTCACAACAACAAGTAGCGCTAAGAAAATGATTCGACGATCAAGCGTCATTAAACGTTCTAGCATTATTGTTCCCTTACCCTCCCATCCAAGAACGATCAATACCAAGCAGAATGCGTAATGACTGGGAAACTGCACCTAGCCCTAACCCAAGCAAGAGAGCACGCTGGGCTGCCCCACTCGGCACGGCCAATATCCAATCCTTGATCACCGAAAATTTACTCCATATGTACATCTCTGTAGGAGGAGCATTTGCCAGCAGCACAATGATTCCAGCAGTTAAAAGAATTGCCGCGTCAAAAGTCCGGGCCCTAAAAGCACGATAGGCAGCTGAAGTAATATAAAACGCCAGCATAGCGAACACTGTATTACCCAATGGTATCTGACCATTAACATATATCCAATCAAAAATAGCGCCGTCAATTCTAATCTCTCCCTTAAAAAAACCCAGCCCATTATCAATAATAGCAGCAATTGGAAGCAAGGAAAAACCGACCAGAAGGACAATACTATATTGCCAGTTTTCAGTTTTCAAACGAATCCTTCTGATATGACTACGGGGAACACTAACCAACGCCGTAATCAAGGCAAAGATTGAAATAATCTGGTTCATCTTTAATGTCCGATCAAAAAATGCTTGCGACAACTGGTGGGGAATAAAGTATTGCAACACCATCAGAAGACCAATTGTGCTACACAGAACTACTGGTAACGTTCGCTTCATGAAATTACCTCAAACCATTTTTGCGTAAAAAAGTCTAATATGCCGTTGGAAGATCCAGAGAGTGCCAACAAAGAACCTATAATTAAACAGGCAAACACTGCAAGCTTCAACAAATCCTGTGCTTTCAACGTACAGATCTGAATTGGATCCTTTTTAATATAAGCACCTGCAGCATATAATTCTTCACCTAAAAGGGTATAATCACAAGCTACAACAAAGTATGGAAGTTGTTTCTCGTTATCTGTTCCTGCAATTTGAATTGCACCAACAGCATTACCATTCTCTGCAAATATCAAAGATTCCGCACCAAAATCACCTTGAATAAATATTGCTGCTGGGTTCTCACGATACATAGCACCAGCTATAGCAGAAGCAAAAGCGAGTTGATCAGTTGTTTCAAAATGCACATCATATTCATCGTATAAATCCGGTCTTCCAGCATATAGAAAAATGTTTCTAAGAGAATTACTTAACACCTGGTTGACAATTGCTTCCTGATTAGGTGACATAATATGGGACTGCATAACCACTGCATAATTAGCAGCACCTTCAAAAATATTGATTGCAGCTATTGATGAAGATTTATAAACATCATCGTTTCCTGGAATAAACATTACGGGACGTCCCATTTCCGCTGAACGACCAATGGCTTCTTCAAAAGCATCAAGAGCAGGAATTTTGCGAATAAACATGTCCTGACCACTTTGAGCCTTATCAATAAAATATAATGTTACAGCCGCAACTAAGAGAAGCCCCAGAAATTCAGGCATCTTCGTCGTCGCAATCAGGTTACCAACAGCTTTAACTTCTCCAGATTCAACAGATTCTGAGACGATACCTGCCTCTCCAACAGCTGCAACCTTGTAAATGTATGGAATATTGGTTTCAGCCTTATCAGCAAAAAAACCAAGGCTTGTATAATCACTAGGCGAAAATTCCCTATGATAACTCGGTAAAATAGCCAAGACATTCTTTTTGGCTTCGCCCGCTTTAACCGGTTTTTTTGTTACTTGCTCAAACTCTCCATCCAGTTGCTTTCGAAAAATGTGGTAGCCAATGACAGCACTACTGTCAGATTTAGTCCATGTAACAACTATATTACCCTTTTTAAATTTGCTGGTAGCCCCCTTAGTGTTAAGCCCTTTTCCTGCATCATTCGGCACATCAAAAACCCTGATGTCTGCTGGAGGTAGAACCTCTTCAACTGTCTCTGTCAGCGTCTCTGCTGTGGAGCCAGAAGAGTCCAAATTCCTAAGAGCCTGCCTTATTTCCCTTATCTCTTGAAGAATGTTTTCAGAAGAATTAACGCTAGCCTCCATAGATGATTCTAATACCACAGGAGGTGTCGTTTTTTGAGTAGGTTTAGCTTCTACCTTGGCCAAACTCGAAGACTGATTTACCTCTTCCGGCTCTGTTTGCTTAGCAGAAGTAGCTACATTGGCCAAAACAGGCACCTGTAATTGATCACCAGCCTTTATTGTGTTCAAGTTACCAATATCATTATACTCCAAAAACTTTTTATACTTTTTTCGATCGCCAAAATATTTCTGTGCCAAATCCACCAACGTCTCACCCACCTGCACAGTGATAATTTCAGTTACACCACTAACACGCCTATGAGTAATGTTAGGTGATGATCCAGAAGCCAAAGATTGAAACTCTTGGTCCTGAAGTTCTGCCGACGGAAGTACAGGCACTCGTATCATATCACCCGGTTTCACCGAGTTAATATCTGTGATAATATTGTACTTTAAAAATTGCTTATACTTTTTTCGATCACCAAAATATTCCAGTGCTAAATCAGCCAATGTCTGCCCAGGTTTGATCATAATAACCCTAGTTGATTCATTGAGCTCTTTCGAATCTTTTGGCGTAATCTCTGCAGGAATTAAAGGTGTTATGAAAAAACTAACTAAGACTACCAAAATAACAGATGTTATTGATGTTTTCAAAATGTCAGCTTCCTCCCTAAAGATTCCCTAAGTTTCAAGTTTTGGATCCAGAACATCACGAAGTGCATCACCTAACAGGTTAAAACCCAAAACCGTTAAAAAAATAGCAATTCCCGGCATCATCACCGCCCACGGGGCGATACGAATTAGAGAACGATTTTCATTTAACATCGCCCCCCATTCCGGCTCACCAACCTCCGCACCAAGACCAAGAAAACTAAGTCCAGCTGCATCCAAGATCGCGGACCCAACACCAAGTGTTGCCTGTACAATTAAGGGAGCCAAACAATTGGGCAAAATTGCTCTCTTCAAAATCCAGAAATCGCTAGCCCCAATTGCTTTCGTCGCCATAACGTAATCCTGTTCACGCACATCCAATACCGATCCTCGCAAAATTCTCGCATATTGCGGAATATAGACAATAGAAACAGCAATAATAGCATTTGTCAAGCTCTGTCCCAAAATGGTAACAATCACCATAGCCAATAAGATGCTTGGCATAGCCAGCATCATATCCATCAAACGCATAATCGCGTTTTCTAATCGTCCACCATAATAACCAGCAATTGTACCAAAAAACATACCGAAAGATAGAGAAAAGGTCATGGCAATTAAACCTACCTTAATCGAAATCCGAGAGCCATAAACAATACGACTGAAAACATCTCGACCGACCTTATCAGTACCAAAAAAATGGCTGACCGAACAACCTTGAAGACGCGAACTTATATCAGCTTGACGTGGGTCATACGTTGCAATTACCGGCGCCAAAACAGCAGTAAAAACAAAAAACAAAACAATACTGGCACCAATTGCAGCTGACTTCTGGCGAAACAAACGACGCCAAAAAGGCGGACGTTGATTGCTCATACCACCTGATTTGCAATTCGTATCTGCGGATTAAAATAAACATAGAGCAAATCAACAACCAAGTTAACCACCATGAAAATACTGGCTACAAACAACACCCCACCCTGAATCGGACGAATATCCCGTGCGCTAACCGCCGCATACAACCAAGAACCGAGTCCTGGCCAAGAAAAAATATGCTCCGTCAAGATAGCGCCACCAAGCAAATACCCGAATTCAAGACCGATAACGGTCAAAACCGGAATCATACTGTTTTTCAACGCGTGTTTCAAAATTACAACAGAGTAACGTAACCCTTTAGCATGAGCCGTAGTAATATACTGCTGATTCAATATCTCAAGCAGGCTAGATCTCGTTATCCGCGCGATAATGGCTAGCGGAATAGTCCCTAACGTTATCGCAGGCAAAATCAAGTGCCATAAAGCATTTCCGAATGCCTCAAAATGACCTGCTATCAAAGTATCAATCAAATAGAAATTTGTACGGTGCTGAATCTGCAGATCAAGCACCGTATCAATCCGCTGAGAACTGGGAAAAATCGGCAATAAGTAAGAAAATAACAGGATCAACATCAAACCAAGCCAAAATATCGGCATCGAAATCCCAGCTAAAGACCCAAACATTGCTGTATAATCCCAAAACTTCCCTCGATTAACGGCAGCCAATACCCCCGCACTAATACCAAAAAAAACAGCAAATATCATGGAGGCCAGAGTTAATTCAACCGTTGCCGGAAAATAACGTACCAAATCATCAACGACTAGCTGGTTGGTTCGAAATGACCGACCAAGATTAAAGTGTATCAGATCCCACAAATATTTTCCATATTGCTGATAGAGGGGGAGATTCAGTCCCATCTCTTGACGTAATTTTGCTAGTGACCCCTCACTTGCTCGTTCGCCCAAAATTGCCAATGCCGCATCACCCGGAATTAAATGAACCATAAAAAACACTAGAAGCGACACACCAAACAGAGAAAACAAAATTGAAAATAAGCGCTGAAAAATATATACAAGCAAACATTAAATCCCTAGCAGGTTTAGAATCACCGGTTGATTAATCAGCAATTTTAATACGTGACCAGATGGAAGTAAGTTTTCTCTCAAACGATACGGCAAGCACCGTTTCCAAACCTTGCATCACTTTCTCAATATCAGCTTTAGCCAGTGGCTGATTAAAAACAGCAACTTCATCAATTGAGCCTTCCCAAGTTTCCGTTCCCTGCCGACCAATTTTAGCAAAGGCAAAATCTCCCAGTTTGCCCGTATAGTCAATTTCACTAACGAGTTCCCCATCTACATACTGCTTACCTTTCTTTGTTTTAGCATCGGCAGTTACCGCAATATGATACCACTTCTTGGCATCCAACGCTTTAGTTTTAGGGAAATTTTTCTTAGCATTGTCGGGCCCAATTAAACGTCCCCACAACATTTTCGAATTTTCAACCCAGATACCAACAACCTTGGTATTCGGATTGCCACCTTGGTCCTCAGACGCCTGCGCGTGGAACAACCCAATATTACCAGTTGGTAGAGCTGTATACTTGGCCCAAGCAGCTACAGTTATCGAATTAGAATGGGATAAAGGAACAAGCGCATAACTACTTTTAGCTGTCTCAAATGATAATGCTTTGCCAAATTTACCATCATTGTCCCATTCCGGTTTACTGACCAAGTTACCATGATTCCCGTTATCAGATGAATCTTTTACTTTATTACCGCTACCTTCGTCAAACAACCAAATCCCAACAATCGAGGCTTTATCAATTGCGGCTTCAGTAGACAGAAACAGACTTGACAACAACATCAAAGTCAAGATAGGAACTATTATGTCTTTCATCCAGTTTCTTATTGTCATCTAACATCTCCTTTCATCTTCTACTTAGTTAACCGTTAACCAAGAAAAATCCGCCGAAAATACTTGAATGTTGTAGAATGGAGTTTCACATTCTTAACGCTTTTATGAATAATTAGCATCTGCTTAGCATGCGCAAGAGGCACCCAAGGCAGATCGCGATTGAATAACGACTGGGCCCTCTTATAGAGTTTAGTTCGTATTGCTAAATCTGTGGTCGAACGAGCCTGATCCAAAATCTCCTGCATCTCTTCGCTTCTATAAAAAGCGATATTTCCTGCTGGCTTTCTAGCCGAATTTTTGCTCAGTAAATAATAAAAAAAATTGTCCGGATCGGCAAAATCCGCCGACCACCCCAACATCGCCATAGTATGATCACCATTCTTAGTTTTCTCTAAGTACGTTCCCCAATCATAAGTCACAATTTTAGTTTCAATACCCACACGGCGAAGGTCAGATTGAATAGCTACTGCTAGTGCATTACCATCCGGTATATAAGGTCGCGGAACCGGCAACGCCCACAACTCGGTTTCAAAGCCATTCGCATATCCTGCAGCAGTCAATAGTTTCTTAGATAACTCCGGATCATAAGAATAGTCAGTAGTGGTCTCATCATAACTCCACATTGTTGGAGGAATCGGATTCTTAGCTGGAACGCCCATGCCTTGATACAATTGATCAATAATATCATTCTTGTTTATAGCATGATTAATAGCCAACCGTATCTGATGATTATCAAAGGGAGGTTTATCAAAATTCATGGCCAGATACCCAACATTCATTCCTGGTTGCTCAATCACCTGTAAGTTGGGGTCACGGCGGATAATGACCAGATCATCGGGATTGGGAAACTCCATAGCTTGAATACTGCCGTTTTGAAGTTCCAATAACCGAACCGAATTATCTGGTATCGAACGAAAGATGAGCTGATCTATCTTGGGTCGGCCAGCCCAGTAGTCCTGATTAGCTTGTAGAACCACTTTATCGTTTCGATCCCATCGCACGAATTTAAAGGCACCGGTGCCAACTGGATGATTGGTAAAATCTTCTCGCCACTTACGAGCAGCAGTTGGACTTACAATAGAAAACGGCGGCATGGCTAACGCATAAATAAAAGGAGCATAAGAACTCTTAAGTACAATCCGAACAGTGTATGTATCTTCAGCCGAAATTTGGTCAACGACTTCAGCCAAACCACTGTCCGTCCAATAAATATAAGGACCGCCAACTTTGTGAAACGGGTGCTGGCTTTGATGTTGACGATTAAGTGAAAACAAAACGGCCTCGGCATTAAAATCTGTATCATCATGAAATTTAACGCCACGGCGAAGATGGAACTTCCAAATCAAGCCATCTGCAGAAGTCTCCCAAGACTCCGCCAAAGCCGGCTGAATCTCGGTACTATCTTCTGCATACTGAACTAAGGTATCGTAGATATTCTCACAAACTTTAAAGGATTCACCATCCTCTTCATGAGCAGGATCAAGACCAACCGAATCGCCTCCACGCCCGAATATCAGCGTGTCTCCAATCACAATATCGACGGCAAATCCCAACAACAAAATTACAATTATTAACGAAAAAACCTTGAAGCTCACAATATACTTTAATCCTTCGTCCTGCTTAGCTAATCCCTAGAAATCAAGCGAGAAAAACATAAATTCATTCTCTCAGAAACCGATGAAAGTGTCAAGAAAAAACATTTGAAGACTAAGATCACATTATATGGTATTGAATTCAACAGTTAAGAGAAACAATTTAACGTAACGATAAAGAAAAATTGCATTATTTTTTATGGGAACATCGTATACACGTTCTTACCGAGTATAATCCCAAGAAGACTCCAAAGACTGCCCGCTGCAAATTGGCCGAAAATAAACCCCAAAAAAAGTGGCAACATCATCCGATAATATTTGACCCCTCCACCAGCGAAAAGAAGTCGTTTAAACAGCCACCCCAAGAAAATTGAAAACCATAACCATGTCATCGCCCAACCTTTGCCCACGGCATATCCAACAGGGTAAAAAGGCCACCATATAAACCTACGCTTCAATACAGTAAGAATAGCCGTAACGAAGAAACCAATTCCTACTTGTTGCATAACTTGAAAATTTGGACCTGTAGGAAATAGAATCCGACTTCTCAGATGATTGAATTCCCCAATACCCCACCTAGCAAATTGAAATCTATGATATAGGGAAACATGAAGCAAAATTGACAAAAAAGCACCAACAATTGAAGCAATAATTATCGCTATCACCAGTCGGTTATGACGAACGTCAAAGTGAGATCCAATCTTGAACCCTTCAAGTTGATGTGGCATAGGATGGCAACGATAACCATAAGCGAGCCAAGACAAGAGCGTTGTGTTGGCTAAATTCGCAGCACCAATAGTTCTCGTTCCTAAAAAACCTACCATAATACGATCCGGGTGAGCATTATGCAGCTCATGTGTTGGCGGACCAAGTTCTGCACGCATTCGAGTCATTCCAATACATAAAATAAAATAGATAGCAAAATAACTGGCGGCAACCCACGGTGAGAGACCGGCTTTATACCAAAACAGTACCATGATGATTACGCCGAAAATCATTCCAAATACGGCTAAATAGTAAATTCCATCATCCGTTTTCTTACCAAACAAACCTCCAATGACACTGATTATGTGTTTCCGACTAGTCCATAACGCAATAACTCCAATACCAATCCACGCGCCAGAACGCTGTTCATTTAGCATACCTACTGCTGTTGTCAACCCAAGCGTAGTCAAAACAACCGGTTGCAATTTCCATGTCAGCAAAAAAAACCAAAGAGATAACGAAAGGTCTAGCGGCATCAAATAACCCAACCCGATAGCAAACGGGTAGACATAAATAGCAAACCCCCAATTCATTGCATTCCACGGTCTCATGGCAGTAGGAACTATGTACTTGATTTTTAGCGATGGGATAGACGGGAAAAGATAATTAAGTCCAGCGATGACTTCAAGAGCAAAGGCAATTATAAATCCAAGCCAGATAAGTTTATTGGAAAAAAGTTTAGACGTATTAGCAATCACTTCAACAGGCATCACAGTCAGAGGGTAACTGAGTTTCTCATGTTCAACCCACTGTTTTCGTATCACAATATTAATGCACAACATGACAAACAATAACAAAGCCACAAAACCCGTCCAAGCCAATATAGGAATTAGCCAAGCGGAAATGTATTGCACTTGCCAAAAGCTCACATCCCCCTCAAAATACCCCTGTAGCACACGTCTATTTGGAACAGTCAACCAAGTTGGTAGATAGCGAAAGAAAAGTTCTTCCCACTCATTTTCAGGTGTAGCATACCAAAACGGATTGGCCATTAACGGGACCAGTTGACGGATAATGTCGTGCCCAGCCAAGGCGGTAGCTACAGAAACCATAATATATGAAGTCGCAATTTCAGAATCGCGGAAGGCAAGGTTTTTGAATGATCGTTTCAGCAACAGGTTAACACCAGCTAAGACGAAGAGTGTAAAGAGGACAGTGGGAAAAACAGAAAAATCGGTGAGTTCCCACACGACACGGTTTTCTGCCGAAATAATCCAGTAGCAATTCAACGCAATTAGGAGAGAACCAAAAATTAAAACACGGAGAATAAAACGAGAGGTTGGGATTTGACCGAATTCATCTTGTCTCTGGGATACTATGGGAGTCTCCTTAACATTCAACTATCATTAAAAAACCATGTAATTCTACCAAAATATCAGGAAATCATCAAGGACTAGCCATCCAATACAGATTGACAAGAGAAAAGTGGAAATGGGATAATCAATTTCATAAATCAATCTTCTACTGAGGGAGAACGAATCCTAATGGACAAAATTAAAGTGGGTATTGTTGGTACTGGTGGCATCTCGCGTGCACATCGTAGTGCCTACGAAAAAGCTGGTGGGTTTGAACTTGTCGCTGTTTGTGATATTTTCGAGGACAAAGCCATCCAAGCTGCCGAAGAATGGGGCGTACCAAAGCGACATGCGTTTACCAGCGTGGAAAAGATGCTCGAACTCGATGAGATAGATACTGTCAGTGTTTGCACATACAACCAAGCGCACCGAGACCCAACAGTGAAAGCTCTCGAAGCAGGAAAACACGTTTTTTGCGAGAAGCCAATGGCCGCAACACTTGAGGACGCAATAGCAATGGTCCGAGCAGCCAAAGCCTCTGGCAAAATTTTGCAAATCGGAATTCATAGTACTTTCTCCTCCGATCTACAGTTCGCTCGAAAATTAGTAGACGCTGGCGTTACCGGCGACATTTACTATGCCGAAACATGTGGCACACGGCGACGTGGTATTCCTGGAGGCACTTTCACTAGCAAAAAAACCGCAGGTGCAGGAGCAATCGTAGATATCGGCATTTACAATATGCACAATGCTCTTTACGTAATGGGATACCCCAAACCAGTGCGTGTCTCGGCAATCACAGCAGATTACCTGGCAGAACAAAACCCTCGCTGGAAGGATATGGATGTAGAAGAATTTGGAGCAGCTTTTGTTCGATTCGAAGACAGTCGAGTTATGCTATTTAAAATCTCATGGGCTGTACACCAAAATTCGTTGGGTGGAACATTTTTTTTGGGAAAACAAGCTGGAATTTCACTTGGGGGACCAATTGTTCATATCGATGAAATGACTGACCAAATCCAGAAACTTGCAGACTCAGAAGGGCTAGCAACAGAAGTTAAAAATGCCGGTCAAAGTTGGCAACAGGAAGAGATGGTTGATGTGCACTTCTCCGGACTACCAAGTATAGACGTGTGGGAAGCTCAGATGACTGCATTCGGTAAAGCAGTAAGAATAAATGGGGTCTCACCGATTCCACCTGAGGGTGTATTAACAACTAATATGATCATGGACGGCATTTTCCGATCGCAGCAACTGGGACAAGAAGTTGCTGTTGATATCCCAGAAATATAATTGGCCTTGGTATAGGGAAAGCTTACGACCCTTCGTTTTGTTTTTAAAAATTAGGAACCTAGTACCCTCATATAATCCTTCAGATCTACTTAAAAACAAGGGGTTGACCTAATAAAGACCCATCATGATCAAAAAGCTTTGTTTATTTCTCACATTGCTACTTTTATTGCTAAAACCCACATTAGCCCAGGTCAATGTTTTCACAGCAGAAACCATCGGCAAGCTGAACCAAAACGAAGGATTCTATAACAATGTCAAACTTAGTTTTTCCTATTACTCAGGTAATACAGATATGCGGACGCTTTTGACACGAGTTCGCTCTGACTACATCATGAAGAATTACCATATTTTCAGTGTCGGAAACCTTCAATTTATAAGAAAAGATAACCAAGCATTCATCAACAAAGGGATGTTTCACTTCCGTGGAATCCGACATATCACACACACTTTCATGTTTGAATCGTTCGTCCAAAAACAATTCAGCGAGTCGATTTTATTGAAGGACCGAAATCTTGCGGGAGGAGGATTACGGATAGCTTTCTTCTCACTTGGTGATCCTTCACGAATCCAGTTATATACTGGTATCGGAACTATGTGGGAGAACGAGCTAATTGATGATACCAAGTTAGGCCAAATCCATTCTGATATTATGAGATCGACGAATTATGCCACCATTATCTGGCAGATCGATGATCGGATATCCTCAGCCACAACAGGTTACTTTCAGATCGATCCGAGCCATAAGGAAGATTTTCGAATCCTCATCGAAGGTGATATTAGCTTTCGCATAACAAATCAAATCCGGGTTACAACCAGACTAAATCTCCGTTATGACAGCCAACCTCCTACTAGTATCACCAAACACGACTTAGAAATCACCAACGGCCTGAGTTTATCATTTTGAGCATGAGACCTTAAATATAGAGGAGATCCCACCTGAAGCCGAAGGTTCGATCGTTAAGATAGGCACAAATGGCACGCTAAAATTCAAGGTTCCCAACCAGCCAGCCCGGCAAGTACCGCCTATTCGTCTATGTGGTTGATACTCAGCACAAAATTGGCCACGCTAACTTCCCATTTATTGAGAGGTAAGCCCCAATTGGTCTTATATTCACCGATGGTTGTCTATTCTGCATTTAAGTTAAGACTTAAATCAAACCCTGATTATCGAAAAGATAATTCAGAGGTAAAGTTGATGTGATTTTAGATCGCAAAAGATATTTGTTTTTAAAAAGCAAAATAGATACGTCTTGAGAAAACCCCTAGTCACTTTGACATGACGCATTTGCCTTGGTTAGAAGCAAGTCAATCTGTTTCATTTTCCAGAAGAATATTTAATGTATTTCAGTAATAATGGGGAAAATCACAATATGAAACAGATTGGAGTTTGATTTATTAAACTGATGTTATACTGTTAATATTTAATCCGTTTTATGGCTCCCCATACCAGAGAAAGTTTGGCCTGAGGGAAGATAGAGGCGGCATCTTTCATCGATTTCAGGATTTCATCTCTGGTCTTGGCATAATTGGAAATCTTAATCTCATCAATAGTGCCCTGAAAGTACCTCGGACAACATCCATCCCGCTCTCCACCAAAGTGTACCCCCAACTAACCTGAGACTTAATTTTCCCTTTTGCTTTAATAACCTTTGAATCCTCTTTACCATTAATATAAAACTTGATCTCTTGACCATTATAGGTGACAGCCACATGTGACCATTCATTTTCATTCACTCTTCCATTAGACAAATGATAACCAGGCGGAATAACCTCGTAAAAATAGGTGGCAACTTGTGAGGTATGTTCAATTTGCAGATAATAGGCAGCTTTGGTAATAATCGTCCGCTTTTCTCCATCAATTGTCGTTGGATAAACCCATGCTTCCATTGTAATTGCATCACGAATATCCATGTCATCTGAGTGCGGAACTTCAACCCATTGTCCCTCTCCTACTTTGCCGCTGAATTCAAGTGCTTTCTCAGTTATGCCTTCTACCCATTTAATTTTGTCTTTACCAGCACCTGTAAACTCCCCATCATTTCCAGTTTTATTTGCTTCTTTAGCAACATCCCCTTCCCCTTCGTCAAATTTCCAAATCATCTCCAGTTTTTTATCAGCAGCGTTGATTTCGTCATATGCTACCAATGAAGTAATATACCATCAACAAAAAGATCATAAAGTTTATAAGAGACAGTTTGTACATGTGGCACTTCTCCCTGCATTAATTTGTTATCTAATTGTCGGACTTGTTAAACAATTAAGTGCAAGATTACCTTTGGCAATAAAATTACATACTATAGCAATTTTATTGCCATCGAGAGATAAAGTGTTCTACTCGTCGCGGCTCCGCCTATTTATTTCCGAGGGTTACAGGATTGCACTGTGCAATGTGTGATCTATGATAAAAAGGACAAAGAAAGCCTACCTATTTTAGAGGTACTGAAAACGATCAGTGGCCCTGCAACAATGACAATTTGCCAAGATCTCCGTCGCGGGAATCCCCCCATTTATCTAGGCCGTGCCAAGGTGCAAGAAAGAACACTACTGGTCCATCCACTTCTTTAGGCCAAAAAGCAGCAAGAATTCTGGAAAGGATCCATCAGAACTTCAGCTAAAATAAAAATCACACACGATAACCACAGAAGTAAATGCCTAACCAGATCAAGATCACATTGAAGTTTATACCCAAAAACACGCGAGCCATCCCACCAAATTCTTACTTTTTGTTCAATAACTCATTAAGTCACTTAGATGATTTTGACAATCAAACATCAGCCTTAGATTTGCTTATATCAACATCTAGTACAACGGAACATTTTGGTAGGAACACGAGGAAAACAAATTTGGACTTTACGACACCAACATCAATACCAGATTAGTGTTGAAATGAGAAGGTGAAGATACGCTCTGGTATCCTAATTAGGCTACTCGACCAACATTGAATTGGAGATTGATCTGAGGTATTTCAACGGGGTTAAACTAACTCTAGAACGATATATTCAATCAAAAAAATAAAAGCTCGGCCATCCTAAAAACAATAAGCCACTGAACATTGTATTTTTATTCATTTAAAATAATATATTCATTCGACAGAAAATCGAAAGCTCTAAACTCCCTGATAGATTAAGACAATCGAACACGTAAAAACATCAAAGGTAATAAGCTGAGCAATATAAACACCCCCATCAACATAAGGCCAATGTCAAACTTGTAATATTCCCCCACAGCACTCATGCTTGCAGGAACAATTCCACCAGCAAATAAATAAACAAATGGAACCATTAATGATATCGCAACATCTCTAGTATGGGATGATTCGGTATTTGCTAAAGCTAGTACTGAGACAGGAAAAAAAGAAGTTGCCACCATTGGTTGAAGAAAGACAGTGAAGATTAACCATCCATTGGAAGCAAAACCAAGCAACATGGTTAGAAACCCAGACGCCAAGTAAATGCATCCCATTACCAATTCCACTCCAAAACGGTCGGCTAGCCAACCAGCAAAAAACAGGGAAAAGAAACCTGACAAACGAGAAAGTCCTATAACAGTATTAACCAATGTTGGATCCATATTCCGCTCGCTAATTAGGTAGACAGGCAAAATCGAGTAGACCCCCATACTTGCAGCAGCCACAAAACTTAACATAATAGCTATCACCCAAAACGATGGTCGAGAACAAACCAGTTTGACATTGGCAAAACGTGGTGGTTCACCCAGAAACCTACCTCCTGTCCCAAATAAGGCAAAGATAGCAGCTACTACTAAGCATGCAAATCCCAAACTAACTACAATCCCTCTCCAAGAGGAAAAACTTAGTCCAAGCTCAGCAACGATAGGAGCCAAAACAAAACCTAAATTTGGGCCAGCCTCATGAAAAGCAATTGCTTTCCCCCAATGCTCTTTTTCCACCAAATGAGTGAGTGTAGCCATTCCCGAGGGGAAATACAAACCAGCTCCTACACCTAAAATAAACATCCCAAATTGAAGTCCAACGAGCCTTGAGTTGAAGGAAATCAGCAAAAGAGCTAACCCACAAATGGTGGCAGAAAGCAAAATAGCCCCATAGTGAGTTATCCTACCAGAAACAAAGCCAGAACAAAGCATCGTAGGAGCGTACCCGAGAGAAATAAAGAAAAACAAACTTCCAGCCGAAGTATGAGAAAGGTGTAGATCGACCTCCATCGGCACCAGAAGAGGTGAAAAGATTACTCGAGCGAGGAAAGTGAAAAATATCACCAGTACCAAAGGAAAAACAACCCTCAAGATATCAGAGATGCTATGTAGTTTATTTTCCCTCATCTTAACTTTTCACTTGTTAGAAATCCTAGCAAGTTCAAAGTCGTACTTCACCCATCTTGTCGGATGATTCATAAATGGCATCCAACATTTTCATGAGTGTAACTCCCTGTTCGGCCGACGCAATAGGCATCTGATTATCAAGGATACAATCAACAAAGTGTTTCACTTCTTCCCGAAACCCATTAATTGATGGAACTTCAGGGGTGACATCTTGGTCATCTTTGTAAATTGTCAGCGGATCAAGTTTAGCTCCCGCTTCCGTGCCAGCTATCTGGAGATAACCAGCACCAGGCAGGTTTAACGACCAAGTCGCTTCCAACATTAAAGTCGCTCCATTCTCAAAACGGATCTGCGCAAACGCCGAGTCATCCACATCATACTTAATCTCTTCAGACACCAAATGGCGAAACTTTGAAAATGTTGCCCCCAATACAGAAACCGGTTTTGGATTTCCCATCAACCACCAGACACGATCCAGCGCATGTACTCCTATATCAATCAAACCACCACCACCAGATTTCGATTTATCAACGAACCAACCACCAGCCCCAATTGGAATTCCACGACGACGAACATAACCAGCCTTTCCAAAGTAAATCTCTCCTAACTCGCCATCATCTACCATCTTTCTTAGCATCAACGAATCACCCCCAAAACGTAACACCAACGCATACATTAATGTCCGATTGTTTGCCTTCGCTGCATTAGCCATTGCTATGGCTTCTTCCGCATTCCGCGCCGGAGGTTTTTCACACAGCACATGTTTACCTGCATTGAGTGAATCAATAGTCATTGGAGCATGCAAAAAATTCGGCAGTCCAACGCTAATGGCATTAATATCATCATTGGCCAACATCTCGCGATGATCAGTATAAACAAACGGCACATTATATTCTTCAGCCACCTGTTCGGCACGTTCCTGGTTCAAATCACAAACTGCCAAAACTTCCGACCGACTATACTCCTGATAACCTTTTAGATGTTCAACTCCGGCAAAACCCAGCCCGGTGATCCCCACTTTAACCTTCTGATCAGACATAAAAAACTAACCTTTCAATTAATTGACTTTAAGAAGCTATCTATGATGACAACGGAAATTGGATGCGTTTTCCTTCTGCGGCCGATTGATAGGCCCCTAATATCATCTCAACAGCCAGGCGTCCATCCTCGCCGGTGACCAGAGGATTACTATCATTTTTAATACAATCAATAAACGGACGTGGAACTCCAGCAATTCTTTCACCATGCGAATCTGGAATTGGGATTCCCAGATCCTGCCACTCCTGCTGGTCACGTTGATACAGTTTCACCGCGATGGCGTTACCCGGTCGAGGTAAAGAGGTTGACGGACCATCACCGTAGTTTTGGATTACAACTCCTTGGTCTCCATAAATCTCTGTCGTGTTCTCACCAGCCAAAGTAACGGAGGTATTGATCAAAACCGACATGGTTCCTTCTTCAAAACGGTAAATGGCAATTCCACTATCGTCTGGAGCAACATCAGTTAGTACATTATCGATTTCCGCCATCACACTAATAGGTCTACCCAAGATCCAGTGAATAAAGTCGGTGGCATGACTTGCATCGTCCATAAACATACCCATATTCTTTTCTGGATCTATATGCCATTTAGAAAACCCAGTAATAAAATCTTGATTGAACAAAGCAGGAATACAGTGGCGACGGCGTAAAAGCCCAATTCTACCTAGTATGCCAGATTGAACGATCTCCTTCATTTTCAAGTTGGCAGGATCGTGGCGCATCTGATGCGCCATCATAAACTTCACACCAGCCTTCTCTACTGCCTCGGTCATTCGATCACAATCTTCTAGTGTCAATGCCATCGGTTTCTGACACAGGATATTTTTTCCTGCTTCTGCTCCTGCCACCACCATTTCAGCATGGCGACTCGTTTCACAAGTAACAATTATTGCTTCAACCTCCGGATGATGAATAACATCTTCGACGTGTGGTGAATAGGCCATATCAAACTTATCGGCTGCTGCCTGCCCACGTTCTTGGTTGTCATCCCAGCAGGTCACAAGTTTTACATCATCAAAATTGACCATCTGGTTACAGTAGGCATTGACATGACCATGTGCAAAACTAACAACACCAATGCCAATCTTTGCAATCATCAAATTATCCTTTCAAATCAAATATGATTTCATTAATACCGTATTATTTTATTAATTTTCAAACCCAGGTTATAGTAACAAACACTCAAAGGTGATCACAAGTTGAAAATCAACTTGCAAACTACAGTAAATCAGGATTCCAGAAAACCTACACTCTTCTTAAAGCTAAGACTCGTTTTTACACAAAGGGGCTCGTAACGTAAACTCACGTTTTATCGTTAATGCTTGTATAAATCTAAAGTTCAGCATCAACTGAAATAAATAAAGTATATAGGTCTATAAACTGGCACAGGTTACTGTTCAAAAAAACCCAGCTAAAGTCACTAAAACAAATTACAATTAATTTCTCCTCTGGGTATAAATCGAAACAACAGAGATCATATCTTGCTCAAACACCCACTTGCAAATTTCATAATTGCAGTATTCCCAATAATAAGTCTCCTAATTCCCAATCTTGCCTACGGACAAAATTGGGAATTAGCCTACCAAGCAGATACACAGATAAACTTTCAAGACACAACATTTGCGTCAAAAAATCTTGGCTGGGCAGTAGGAGACAACGGAACTATCCTCACCACAAATGATGGCGGTGCAAACTGGTTACAACAAGCATCTAATACCATTAACCGGCTTTACGGGGTCACCTTCGTCTCCTCTACACAAGGATGGGCAGTTGGAAATAGCGGAACTATTCTCACCACAAATGATGGCGGCGCAAACTGGTTGCAACAAGCATCTGGAGTCCCAACCCGATTCTACCATATAACATTTGTGTCAAAGACACATAGCTGGGTAGTTGGCCTAGACGGCATCATCTTGACCACAAGTAACGGTGGTATCAGTTGGTCAACACAAACCTCTGGTACGTCAAATGGACTCCAAGCCATAGTTTATGATAAAGACTCAAGCCTTTGGGCAGTTGGAAATAGCGGAAGAATCTACAAATACTTTGACCGATCTTTCCCACCCCCCGTGGCCAGCAACAGTAACATCACCGTAACTGAGGATTCCACCAAAAACATGATTACGCTACCTGTTAACGATGTTAACGATGACAGCCTCAGTTACACTATCACCTCCAACCCAGTCCATGGAACTTTATCAGGCACTGCGCCTACTCTGCGCTACACACCCCACCCTGACTTCCCCGGCACTAACGTCAATGGGGTAGATACCTTCACCTTCAAAAGCAATGATGGGATCAGTTACAGCAACACAGCTACCATTACAATTACAGTCACCTTTGTCAATGACTCTCCGCTAGCTAATAACCAATCTGTGGTGGCATTGGAAGATTCAGGCAATAATAACATAATGCTAACTGCTACTGATGTAGAAAACGATACCCTAACCTATACCGTTGTTACCCAACCCAAAAATGGAAACCTATCGGGGACAGCACCCAATTTAACCTATACACCAAATGCAAACTTTCCTCATGCAAATGCCAATGGAACCGATTCCTTTACTTTCAAAACCAACGATGGTACTGGGGATAGTAATACCGCTACTGTCACTATTACTGTGACACCTGTCAGTGATATACCTGTGGCAAACGACTCCTCTAAAGAAACTGCAGAAGACAACGCAATCGCAATTACTCTTGCGGCTACCGATGCTGACAACGATACCCTAACCTATACCGTTGTTACCCAACCCAAAAATGGAAACCTATCGGGGACAGCACCCAATTTAACCTATACACCAAATGCAAACTTTCCTCATGCAAATG
>PAQF01000074.1 GCA_002709695.1 Candidatus Poribacteria bacterium | reverse complement strand
CAAAACGCTATCAACTTTGGCTTACCACGACGTAGTTGGCAGCTGACCAGCTTATCCAACGAGCGAGATCGACCTAGTTTAGCTTTGCCAGAAACACAATCTATTGTTGATATATTGAAAAAATTCGGCTGGCGTGGCTCTCGCATGGAACCAAGAACCCGAACCAAGGTCGAATTGAATCTGACTCAACCAGGCATACTGGCTAATGGAGTCTTCGTACAAAGAATGACTACAATTACTTCTGGGTCAGAGATGGAAAAATTAGTAGCTGAATCACCTACACTAGATCAACTGGTTCAATCAATTTTCCTACGAATACTAACCCGGTATCCTACTTCAAACGAATTGGTTTTTTGTAATAATCTCTTAAGGGATGGTTTTGAAGACCGTGTTGTCAAAGAACTCAAAAAGATGGGTAAAGCTCATGCTTTACCTAATCCAGACAAATATGTCACCTGGTCAAATCACTTACAAGAAGAAGCCAACTCATTTATGATTGACAAACAACTGCTTATTAAGAATGGCCCTACACCAAGTCCCGCCTTACAAAAAAACTGGCGTGAGCGTTGTGAAGACTTATTATGGGCTCTCGTTAATTCACCAGAAATGGTTTTCTCACCCTAAAGTGAGATGAAAGGAAAAGAAAAACGTGCAACGACGTGATTTTTTGATTGCTGCTTCCACTGTTAGCCTGGCAACTATAGCTAATCCTATGCCGACTGTTTCTAAATGGGCCGATCTCCGAGGTAAAGCCCAACACTGCATTTTTCTTTGGCTCGGTGGCGGCATGGCACAAATTGATACTTTCGATCCCAAGAAATTGGGAGACGCCGAGACAAATAAACCGGGTTCATACTATCCCTCGATTGAGACTGCTGTATCCACAGTGCAAGTTTGTGAACACCTGTCAAGTTTGGCTCCCTTGATGGATAGGGTGACGGCAATCCGAAGTGTTCATCACGACGTGGTCGATGAGCATGCGGCAGCAACAATCCGAGTCCATACAGGGCGCCGTACTTCTGGAACTATCCAATATCCGTCTGTGGGTTCAATTGTTGCTCATGAGTATGCTTCCACAAACAGTAATATCCCTACCTACGTCTTGATCGGTTACCCTAACGTGGCACGTGGTCCAGGCTATCTTGGACTACGATATGGACATTTGTATTTGACTGATGTAGAGACGGGACCTGTAGCTCTAACCCCTTCCCCGCAGCTAACCGACTCGCGTCGTTTGCGTCGGCAAAAATTGATGCAAACTCTTCGTGGTTCAACCACAGCTGAAAATGCTAAGCAAATTCAAGAATATCATCACATAATTGATCAAGCCGAAAAATTATCCTCCGGGTCGTTTATGAAAACATTTGACCTGACTTCAGAATCCACTCAAACGAGAGAATTGTACGGTGCAGACGTAACCACTGGGCTTGGGAAACGGTGTTTACTTGCCAGACGATTAATTGAATCAGGTGTTAGTTTCGTTGAGGTTTCACACAATCTGAATTTCCGCAATGGGACGGGATGGGACACACATTATAAAGGACAGATGAAACAACATTTATTAATTCGAGAATTGGATTTGGCTTTATCAGCTTTAATCACAGATTTGGAACGAAGGCATCTATTAGATCGCACGTTAATTGTAGTTGCCACTGAGTTTGGACGACCTGCTGGATTTGATAGTGGTGGTGGCCGTGGCCACCAGTCAACGGCATTTTCACTGGTTTTAGCCGGTGGGGGATTAAACCATCGAGGGGCATATGGCGTAACCGATGAACTGGCTACCGCCATCCTAGAAAACCCAGTCTCAGTACCTAATTTTCATGCAACTATATATGCAACCCTCGGTATCGACCCCTCTAAAATCCTCTATGACCAGCAAAACCGTCCCATCCCAATCACTGACGGCGGACAACCTATTCACCAATTACTGCTTTAGCTACTGTGACTCGGAAATAGGCGAGCGTAAATGTATAGTTTACATTCTGATCTTTTAAATTGATTTCTTGGATGTATTGACAACTTACCGATATCCCAGCAAAAGGTAGTTTGTACATGGAGCAATCAGGTAAATATTAGCATATGTTTAATAACCTTGTTGGGATTGGTCAGTATTTGCCTGATACCCGGAACTGTTCCTTACTAAGAATTATATGCAACCGTGTCAGGCGACTCACCTTTGCTGAGGTATCATACAACTATAGCCAAGAAACTATATGTCCCTATCCAAAACAAGAGAGTGTAGCTTGAACTTACGGAGTGATTATGGATGGACTCCTTTGTTTACATATCTCAATAGTTTTGATAAAATGCCGTCAATCCTGTTTGATTACTGCTTAGGCTAAGTATTGCAAATTATTAGTTACTAGTCTCATCACATAAGCTAGGATTTTCACCCAAGTCATAATAATTTTAGCTGGAGCTTAAAGTGGAAATGCGGCCATGTCTGCATTTCCCATTTGTTTGTTGCTTGTTGGTCGTTAACTTAGTCCAAAGTACCACTCAAATTATTAGAATTGTAATAAAGGATAGCAATTTGGAGACAATTATCAGAAAAGCTTTAGAGAAAGAAGGTTAATTTATGGAACATCTTATTTCATCCAAGGATATGGCGAGGTTCGTCGCTTCCGGATACCTGAAATATGAAGATATGGTGCCTGAGGATCTATGTAAAGCGTGCCGCAAGGAGATGGAAAACAACAGAGGCTATCTGGCTGTAGGTGCGCCGTTTGAGGAAACATGGCCGAAGGATACCGCCTTGGGTGAGGCCTTTCGGCTACCGAAAGTAAAAGGACTTATTCATTCACTGATCGGACCAGAACCACTGTACGATCATCACGCTGCACACCTAGTAAGAGCGCATACAGCTAGAGGACCTAATACGCATCAGGACTCGGTAATAGACTTTCGCCAGAACTACTTCGACATTCAATTGTCCTTCTTTCCAGTCAACACAACCGACGATATGGGTGGGACATTCTTGATACCAGGGTCGCATTTTCGAAATGTTCGGACGGGTGAGATCCGTGGATACCAGCATGTTGTCGGTAAGATCTGGGCCACTTGTCCCGTTGGCACTATCTACGTGTGGAATACGCGCGTCTGGCACGGAGGGCGAAGCAACCATACGGATCAAGACCGCTACATGTACAAGTTACGCCTAAACCCGACGAAACCACAGATTCGGAACTTCGATACGTCGGATATGCACGATCCGGAGATTGGGAGGATTCTAAATACACATCATGGGTGGGAAGGAAACGATCACCGATATGAGCTGATGAAACGTGTTGAACTTTGGCGGTATGTGTCCGATCAGCCTGACTACGATGTAGGAGAACGCTTCCTGCGACGACGCGAGTATCAACCACAAAAGGCGATAATGTAGCTAATTATTGTTGGAATTAATACTAGTTTAGATGCCCGACTTAATATTTAATATTCAGTCGGGCATCTTTGGTTTTAACTTCCAAACGCAAACGATAAGCTTCCAAAACAGCATAGCGGCTTCCTCCCAGCGAGATCAACAAAAGTTATATGACTCATCTATGTTCATCTGAACTAGATTTCAGGCTGATGTGGGTAAGTTCATTTCGTCTACATGTTGAAGGTGTTTAACCTATTAAAAAGACTCAAAATTTACAAATAATAAAATGTTAGACTGGGGGTGGATTGTTGAATTCAAGATATCAAAGGATGAGAACTGATTATCTTGTTTTAATATGCCTATGGCTGGTTTACTGTTCGTCGATAGGTTTACCAGAATATCCTACTCTGAACGGTCATAAGAATGATACCTGGTTAACAGTCTGTAGTTCAGAGGGACAAAAGATTACAACTGCTAGTCGGGACAAAACAGCCGAGACTTGAAACACTCAGATGGGCAAATAACTTTTCACTCTCTAGGACTATGAGAATAAGTTCAATTCCTGTTGGTCGAAATTCGAACGGGAAACAAGAGGACTGTCTGTAATGATGGCACAGAAAAATTATGGAGAAAGATAAAATGAAAAAGTTTGCTTGCTACTTGTTATTATTCATTTTGATAAGCTGTGGTCGAGATGTTGTGTTGAGTAACCAAATAACTTTAGATTGTGTTCAGAGTCAGCCTACAGGTCATATCCCAGAAGACCTGTATCTTCTAGGTTCCATCCAGCAAACATCCCATTATCCACCCTTTACAAAAAAATTGACTGTTTGTGGTGTCACCCTTGTTGCTCATGATAATGTCAGCAACATGTTTATGAAACATGTCGCTCAAACCATTGCTGACATGTTTATCATACATGATGGGATAGATATCGCCTTACAGCAAGAGTTGTTGACCAATTTATACCTTTATCGGACGGTGATTCCAATATTTCGGGGTGAGGATTGGAATCTTTCATTAACTGAAGAACGCCTAATGAATCAGACGAGAGGAGAGAATAGCATATGCGACATCATTATGGAAGACGTTTCGGGGCAGGTTACGGAAGTAATAGAGCATATCCTACATCATATAAGTGATGTGGGGCTGCATTATACAATGCCTAAAGAGTGGGGTTTGTCTAATTCCTCAAGTCTCTATAAAATCACGCAAGAAGCCATCAAAAAAGGATATTACAAGGTAGATGATTATTCAGAAATTAAAGAAGTCGGAGTGAGAAACCGTGTGATATTGCAAGAATACACATACTGGGTCGTCTATACAGCTTGGAATCTAAAGGAAACTTTTGGACCCAAGGAGAGTGAGTGGGAAATTCTAACAGCGGAGGAATTAGAATCAA
This sequence comes from Candidatus Poribacteria bacterium, assembly GCA_002709695.1. GTDB lineage: Bacteria > Poribacteria > WGA-4E > WGA-4E > UBA9662 > UBA9662. The sequence goes on along the minus strand of PAQF01000074.1, from coordinate 16,213 downwards.
AGTTACCAGAATCTAGTCAACTGTATGAGCGGACAATTCCAAAAGTAATAACATGTCCAAAAAAAGAGACGTTGAGCAAGTTTATTGAAGGCACTAATACTAAGCCTTAAGAGAATGTTAGGTTATACTGCCAAGTATAAAGGACGATACCCGAATGAATAGCAATTTCCCTCCGACGGTTCAAAAACCGGCAAATTCAGCTTACTCCTATACTTCAATTTGGCAATACTTGCCAGCTGAAATCTAAAACCAAAGCCAAACACCCCATCTATTCTGGTTTGAACTAGATTTTAAACTGATGTGGTTGGGTTTATTTTGCTTCCATTATAGGTTCAGGATATTCTTCCATGTTAATAGTTCTAACACTAACACCATCTAAACTAGTAGCGTTGACATTTAGTACTATGCTGTGCTATTTTGAAATTGACATAGTCTACTAATATGAGGTTGTAATTTCTGATGACAACAATACTTTACTCCAGCACTTATGGAACTGATGATCCAACACGTGCAACATTGCCGTTTTTGGCTGCTCTTGGGGCAATTGAGGCTGGTTTTAAAGCACAATTATTATTGCAGGGGGAAGCTGCATTTTTAATGCTAGATCACCTTGTGGATCAGATTCATGGTGTGGGATGGCCTCCCTTGAGAGAAATCATTGAAGAGGTGTTCGAGCACAAAATCCCCATCTTCGTGTGAGGCGGATGTGCCGTAGCCCGTGGGGTTACAGAAGAAGATCTAGCCGATAAAAACGCAGAATTGATATCACCTACAAGAGGAGCAGAATTAACTGTAGAGGCTGATAAAATATTCAATTACTAATTTCCTAGAATCCTGTTCAACAAACCCCGATCAAACGCTTCAAGGTTGGGGTTCTTTTTCATGATTCGTTAGTAATGTTTCAACTCTATTTGTAGATGGTTCCAGTCGCAACAGCATCCGATTTAGCAACGTTGATCGTGTTTCCAGATATTGATCTGTTAACTTCAGCTCGTGTTTTCAGAGGATAAAAAATCAATGAATGCTAGTAGTTAAGCAACACGCACTGATATCTGCTCAAAAGAACACGTGTACAGGGTAACTAAGGTTCCTTGCATGGTTACTCTATACCCATCTACAAGATCAGCATAGGTTATGTTGACCCGATCCAATGTATACACAGAATATATTGTTTTTCTTAAGATAAACTTTCTACTAGGAAATTTGGTTGGTACAAAACGCCTACACTTTGGCGGCATTGATATGATTGACGTCTTTATCTCATTTAATAAGGGGGCATCATGAAAGTTACTCTGAAGGAGCTTAAATTTGTAGCTACCGAAGAAAAAGGGTATGTTTCTGCCCTGTATGCAGAGCCAGAAATAGTTGAGGCACTATTAGTACTTGGTCATGGAGCAGGTACGCATATGCAACATTCATTTATGCAAGATCTAAGTAACGCTTTGAACCAAGCAAAGATTGCCACTTTTCGATTTAACTATCCTTATTCGGAAAAGGGAGGTGGTATGGATGGAGAGAAAGTACGCTTGGCTACCGTGTGTGCAGCTGTGACTACTGCCAATAATGAAGTTCAAGAACTGCCTATCTTCGCTGGGGGGCATTCTATGAGTGGGCGAATGGTTTCCATGGCTTGTGCCCAAGGGAAAATGGATCAACTGAAGGGAATTATACTTTTTGCTTTCCCACTTTATTCAAGTAAACCAAGTACTGAACGTGCTGAACATCTAAATTCTGTTATTGCTCCAATGCTATTTCTTTCCGGTCAACGCGATAAAATGGCCAATCTAAAATTATTACGACCAGTAGTAGAAGGATTAGATCAGGCAACTTTACACATCATAGACACCGCCGACCACAGTTTCAAAACATTAAAACGGAGAAACACGGACGAACCAGTAATGAACGAATTGGCTCGTATCTCAGCAAGTTGGATGTTAGAAAAAACGTAAACGAATTAAACTCTACAAGTGGAGTGCAATGGATTTCACTTATGAATGAATGGCAAATATTGCGTATCTTAATCTGCTTAATTATATTTAGTGTTACTGTACGAACACCGACTCAAGAAAATCCGACCTTGACACCAATTGGTGCAGCAGAAATAGTTGAGGAGGTATTTGCTGATGAGGTAGATCAAATTCTATTGCTGTCAAAGCTAGAGCAGCAAATGATCTCTACTACGCCACCATACTCTTATACAGACTATGTTACTTTCGCTTTGTTAGCCTCGGGGTTGACTGGGGATCAACTAGATGGACCAAAGCAAAAAATAGACCAGCTGATCGGTCAACTAACGAATGAGCTAGAGCTACGACAAGTATCGGAAAATGTAGTCTCACGTTCTAATCATATCCTTCAGTTGCTCCATACCTTTGTTTTTGAAAAGTACGACCCAGCTCAAAATCGCATTAATGGTATCCTTAATCAAAAAACATTCAACTGTGTATCATCAGCGGTATTTTATGCTGTTGCTTGTCGGAAGTTTGATATTCATATCACTGGTGTAGTAACGGCTGACCATTCTCTTGCGCAACTCAAGCTATCCGAGACAGCAAAATTTGACATCGAAACAACCATCAGCTCCGGTTTCGACCCATCAAGCAAAACGGGAATTTTGGATCAGTTTGGCCAACTAACAGGCTTTGCTTATGTAAGCTCCAAAAATTATCGTCAACGGAAGGAAGTTGGCGATCGACAAATGTTAGCTCTAATTTTTTCTAACCGATATGATCAATTAACCAAAGAAGGTAAACTAAAAGAAGCCACTGCAGCACTTTATCGGGCTTACTTATTGGCAGGTGATCTACCTTTTACTGTAAACACATGGGAAAATGCCGTCAACAACTATGTTGTGGCGCTGGAAAAAGAGAAGCAGTCGTCAGATACACTTTACGCTTTGACTCGATTTGCAAAGATTTTCCCAAAAATAAAGAAAATTCGTGCGTTGCAGTACAGCATTTATATTAATTGGACGCAGACATTGGTACAAAATAAGAATTACGTACAGGCTATCGCGACTGCAGAGGAAGGGTTGACCTATTTCCCTGAGAATCAATTCCTTCGGCAAAACTTAAAAGTGGCTTCTCTCGAGCGGTTTTATCTATTGTCCAAAGCAGGTGACTTTGAATTGGCTTTCGCTCTTATCCAACGCATGACCGATCAGTTTCCTTCTGAAAAAGATTTTGAAATATTGGCAGTTAATTTGGTAGCAGATCAGGCCAAAATCTCGCCTATTGCGTCTGCTGAAAAGCACTTCCTAAGTGCCATCGCCAAATTTCCTAACAATAACAAACTGCGTGAATTGTTCGCTTATAGATTCGTAAAGTATGCTGAGACTTTAAAGGCACAGGGGCAGGTGGAGGAAGGCATTGATCTGTTGGATCGGGCACGCCAAATGGATGAACTTGTTCTGTATCAATCCATGCTTTTACCTAAGCTTGTGTCAATGTTGAACAATTTCGGCTTGCAACTGTTGCAAGCTAAAAAATATAGTCAAGCCAGAACTATCATTGAGCAAGGACTTAATTTAGACCCACATTCCAAATCCTTAAACAACAATTGGGACGTAGTCATGCTACAATGGGCACAGTTAGCTTATAGCAAGGGGCAACTCAAAGAATCGATTCAGATTTTGGTTGACGGCCGGAAGAAATCCAAAAAGGATAAAAGAACGTTCAATCAGTTCATCGAAGCCTACTACAATGAAATAGCTCTACGTCTTCTTGACGCAGACAAGATTGAGGCTTCAATCACAAAGTTTAAGGAAGGTCTTAAATTGTTACCTAATAGCAAAACCTTAAAACAGAATCTGGACTTTGCCAAGTCACAACAAAAATAATTAAGAATGGCAATCCCATCAATCCTAAGACGTGGATGCCCTGTACCTCCTTTCTGACTATCCTCTTTACTCGTACACCTTCTTTTTTGTTTTGCCAATTGATTATAGATGGTAACGTTAAAACATAAATCCATTTGGTACAAATTAGGAAAAGATGATACGCTCTACGCCAATTTTTTCCTACTATTACCTTTTCTATGAAGCAATTATTTTCGTGGATATCATTGCTTGATCTGAATTGGTCGATCCTCACCGATTCAAATCGACTAATTTAGGTTCATCGGATCTGGTCTCCACAACCAACACCACCTCTTTCTATTTGTGGAAAGATATGCAAGATTCTCTTGGTGTTTGTAGGCTTCTTGTTCCGCTCTGATAGACAAGTATGCCTTGTAATTATCTCTGTACTTCACAAGACCGATAAACCAATCCCAAAAGTAGAGAATAAGAAAACCAAGAAAAAGAGTTTCAAGATATTGCTGAAAGTGTATGGTTTCATGGTTCTTTGTGACTTCACTCACCTCATCCTTTGAAATCACAATCACACCAAGAGCTATCGCTTGTATCTTGATAGGAACAAGATAGCTCAACCACACGAGAATTCTGGAATTCTCAATGTAGATGGGTTTCCAGTTACGCATATGCCCTCGTTAAGTCGCCTGAAATCAAAAAAGGATAGGTATTGTTCAACAAATGTTATCAATAACTGAATTTAGTCAAGGTCAGTTATTGAAGCAAGACTTAGGAAAAAGGTTGCCAACTATTAGGGTGACTACTCCCCTATACCTCAGACAGGATTAATGCCTGTAAACATATACAAGCAGAGAATTCGCAGGGTTTAGCAGTTGAGGCGTAAGCTTCGCTTCTCGGACATCTACTATCCCTCAAATCTCAGCTTGTGGATTTGCTTTGGCTATTTTGTGTTCTTTTAAGATGACTTGACCCGCAGGGGCTCCCCGCTCTTTGCGTACATTCTGCCTTTGAGTATAACTTACAGCCACTTGGCCTCCTTTTCTACTTTTGCTGTGATAGGCAGCTAGTGAAGCCGCTTCTCCAAGGGTTTGTTTGGGAAGACGTTTAAGCTTATCAGGGTTACGGACGATTACATGGGCCCCTGGAGTGGCGGCAACATGAAACCAGAAGTCTTGAGGCGAGGCAACCTTAAAGGTCAAATAATCGTTGTCTCTTGCCTGATTTCCCACTAAAATCTCAAAGCCATCAGAGGAGATAAATATTTTATAGACTTCTTTCATTCGAGTTTCTTATTTTTACTAGATTCTTGACTCATTGGCCTAGCTTCATGGGCCATCATTGACATTTCGAGGATATTTCCTCTAGCATAAAAATTTTTACATATATAAGGGGAGAGCTCTGGTTGTGAATAGAAGGTAAAATGGAGTAAGTAAGACTGAGTATACATGAATAAGACTGAGTATACATTAAAAAGAGTACCAACTCGTGGAGCATAGTTGCCCCGAGATCCTCTCTGTGCTGGCGTCATGAAAAAGGTTCCATTCAGAGTACTATTGATTTTTTATCCAGAAGTAAATCTTAGCCTTAGAAGTAGAATGGAATAAACCTGGAGAATTCTGAGGTTTGACCTCTGTTATCTGCGACTTACAGAAACCCGCGCAAAAGATAATTTGTGTACGGGGTAGGCAGGTATCAACGCATGTTTAATAACCCAATTGGATTAGTCAGTACCTGTCTTTTGTAGACAGAGCAATCCAATGATACTTTCCATTATCCCCACGAGTCACGACTCAGAAGGTGTACGGCACACAGGGTCTGATTGGACAAATCCAGATAACCCTCGCCTTGCCATCCTGATTGCTTACAACCATGTTACGGTTCGATTCCATGAACCCAAGCCGTGCATGAATCCGATAGTGATCGACGGTTTGTCTGAGGAACGTCAGAAGTTTTTCCAATATGTCTGGTTTTTGGACAACGACCGGCAAAAAAAGTAAATGAAGGAGAATTTATGTATCCCTGACTACACAAAAAGTTGCAGAGATCCTGTGCTCGAAGAACATTATAGTAATTTCTTATAGTTAATTTTCCGGAGTCTTTATGAACCATCTGACACCTGACGACATTGACTGTTTTAACCAAGAAGGCTACCTCATCTTCGAAGGTCTCTTGGACCACGACCTCAACGAGCGCCTCAAAGCAGGCGTTGACCAACTAATGGTAGATCGCCAAAAAGGCGAACGACCGATTTTGATGACCTATCCAGAATTAGGTCTATGTACCTACAGATGCTGCATACTACCTCTTGGAATCTGTTACGATTTCTTTCTGGCTTGATGTTATTGTGGAGGATAAGTCCAGTGCTCAAAGTGAGTAGACTCAGATACATGACGGAACAGTAGTCATCGCTGATTGCACCTGTGGAATTCTACTGGTAGGGAAATCCTTCATTAGGAATGGAGAAGCTTTTGATACGCTCCTAATGTGGTAAGCGAAGTGGCCTAATGGTGCCAAAAGTGAATGAAGAGCCACTTCTACTCGCGATAATACTGATGTTGGACCTCAAACCTTAACGCTACAGTCAATTGCCAATTCTGTAAGGTTAGTACCTAGGATCCTTTGACTGCTCCTGTTTTCCTTGGCAAACCGATGACATCGCGATATGATGGTTGTATCTTTTGGAAAACATCCAAAATACATGTCATGCATTGTTAAGGGAGATATTAATAAATGGGATTCGAAATTTCAGAGCAACAAATTTGTCAGTTTAAGACTGATGGTTATCTCGTTTTATCATCAGTCTTCGATCCAGCTGAGGTCAAAGCAATGCGAGAAGAGGCCAATTTCATCTTAGAATTAATAGTTAATTCTTCCCTGTACCATCAGCGAAAAAGCGGACGGTTGGATATTCGCCAGACCCACGCTGGTCAGATCGTGCGAAAAATACAACCGATTAACGACCTGTCGCTCTGCTTGAGTCACCTCTCTACTGAACAACGTCTATTGGGGCCGTTAGCCCAACTCATGGCTGATCAACCCATATTAATGGAAGAGAAATTAAACTACAAGGAACCATTGCCAACACCGGTCGATATCGAATCGGCAGAGATGGAAGATCGGTTTCCTGTTCACAACGACTGGGCCTATTACCAAGCGCAGAACTACCCACAAGAAATTATCTCTTCCGTCGTTAGTATAGATGAGTGTGCCTCAGATAGCGGACCAATTTGTGTTTGGCCTCGGTCGCACCAAAGACATCTCGAGCATCAAAGCATTAGCCTAGGATTGCAGGTCAAAGACGGGTTGATCGATTTCAACGCTGGGCAGGAGATTCTATGTGAAGCTGGATCAGTAATGTTCTTTCACTCTGTCTTGATTCACAATTCCAGACCAAACACCTCGGGTCGACCTCGGCGGCTGATGATATACAGTCATTACCCAGCGCAGTTTGATTTAGGAAACGATGTTCGAAATGGCTCCAAGCGGCTGATCGAGTCACCTTATGAAATAGAGTATTTGCGGGCTAAAGCCAGCGGTAGAACCAAAGATCTGTTTTCAGCTCCTATTTTTGGTTGATGAAAATAAAATGGGTGGGTTTTCATCAACCAAAGTTTTCATTATAATTGGATTTGTTGAACCCATATGGAGCTGGAAGTGGGAATTAGTTATGCCTATGTTAGCACGGCCGAGCAGCGTCTGAGTTTACAATGTCGTTTCTGTTCCGACTTAAGCATTGCAGGATGAGGATGAGTGGGTTCGTTTTAATGCAGCAGACGCATTGTGGATGATAGGTACACCCGAAGCAATTGAAGCAGTCGAGAAAGTAGAATTCTAACGGAATAAAGGTCTTCATGGGACCAACTCTCGTACGGGGTAATCAAGCGGCATCAGTACAGTGTTGGCACCTTTTTCACTCCATCGAGTCTACTAGAGATCTTCGTCGATTGTCGCCTAGGCTTGTATTTTGGTATCGGTGAGTTTGATTCGGATTATATCTGTAACCCTCCATAGCTCTGGCCGGAAGTCCGGCACAAATCGGGCAAGCCTTGCTGATCGCGTTCGTAGCGCCAGTCCACGGTAAACACGGCTGGATCGTGAAAGGTACAGTGGGCTTCGAGTTTCGGATGTTGGAAGAAATCCTCCGTTCCTCGAGCAAAGGGCATCGAGTTTCGGACGCGCAGCCACGGGGCAGAATGGACGATCGCCAGCATCTGCCGCAGTTGGTTCGTTTGGTTTGGCATGCCGCGGTGATAGACGCGCATGTCGCGGACAACCACCGAACTCCGGGGGGCCGTCATCTGTACGATGGCTGCGCGATCCTGCCATTTTGCCAGCAACGGCTTATAGTTCTCGTGACCGTGCCAGTAGAGCGGCCTCACCTCTTTGTGCGTACCAAGCCAGACTTCGGTAGCCCCATTTTCTTCCGTGAAGTCGCAGAGTGGAATGTTCACAGCCACCATATGCGCCGGGGTGGGGTAGTTGCTCATCGGTTCGGGAAAAAGTGGCTTGGCATCCGCGTGGAGGTTCTGCACCTTATGGCCTTCGAGCATCTCATTGGCCTGCACGCTGTTGGAACTGTAGAAGTTCCAGTAGACGCCGTTCCCCAGTAGCGCTTCGGTTACCTGAATGGCGAACTCATTGTAACAGATCTCACGGAAGACCCAAGGGTGGTTCAGCGGAGGCGCGAGACTCTCGTTCGAGGATTTCTCGGCGATTGATCGAACTTTCTTCACCGCGGCCATGTCGTCGCGCATCTTGTCGCCCAACCTGTCGACGATGTCCACGGGAATGGCGTTCTCCAAGACGACGACACCATCACGATCCATACTGGCGAGCGCCGACTGTAGGTGCTCGTCGGTGAGGGATTGCGCAGCTATTTCCGCTTTGGTAATTTTGATCCTAACCACGATTAATACCTCCGTTGATGCGGAATTTATCAAACTTCAAATCAAATTCTACTTCTTCGTATCCTACAACCATAAGTTACCCTTTTATTTGGTTGTGTAATCTTGATTATTCTGCTATTGATTGGTGCAAGTTGACTCCTGACGTCGATCGATCTTGATCACAGCAATAAGGATTAGAAAAAATAGAACTCCTAGGAATTCCATGTTGGATATCGTCTGGCTGGTGAATGCGGCAAGTACTTGTTGAGAAAATTGAATAAACAAAAAACGAAAGGTCCCAGTAGGGCTGGACTATTGCTTTACTTTGGTAAAGCTAGGTCACATCATCTCAGATTTTACCTGTTTTGTCAAGGCACTAAACCTTTTTTCTTTTTTTACTGATTTACGTTACTGATACCCGCGCAAATAGATAACTTGGATATTAGAGGCGAGTATCAGTGGTGGTTGTTGGTACCCTTTTTCTTCTCTCCACTAGTACCCCAGACAAATCACTCTGTTGTCGAAAGTGGTTGGCACAGGCACTGGTTGAGGCTAGTCTCTTAAAACATTTTAATCCATTTGGTACACACCCCAAATTCACTTCACCATCTCCTCTTTTCCTGTTGCTCAATGGGCAACAGTTATCACTTTTTCGATTACGTCCGTGGGAACGCCGTGCCGTCCTGTGGTTCGTAAGCCACACGTGGATCCGACGAACTGACCAAAAACCAATTATCTTTATGGTGCGAAGCTCCATGGATAATAGCGAAGCCCACTTCTTGATCGGCATCGATACAGGCAGCAAACAGATTGGCCGTATCTCGTGGACTGATGCCTCCATCCGTGGCGTCTTCAGTGAAATTGCTCTGATCGAAGGTAGGACTGTTCAGGCGCACGCAAATGCACGACAGAGCATGCTCGTGGTCGTAGGCGCGTGCCAAAGCCTCCCCCCAACACTTAGTAGCACCGTAAACATTCTGCGGGTAGATCGGCACCTCCCAACTGGCTGCCAGCCTGTCCTGTCCGTACCCCAATACAGCATTGATACTGGAAGCGAATACAAGGCGCTGACAACTAGCTCTTCGTGCCGCCTCGAAGCCATTGTAACCCCCGATGATATTCAGCGACAACAAGCTCTGGTAGAAGTCCGCTCGTGGACTGGGATCGGCGGCTAGGTGCAAAACGGTGTCGATCCCTTCACAGGAGACGATGAAAGCCTCCAGATCAGTGATATCGAGCTTAACGTACTCTTCGTGCAAGTCCAAATCCATCACCGGTCTCACGTCGGCCAATCGCAGCCGATAACGGTCCCCCCAATGCTGTCGTAGAATGCTCGCCACACGGCCCGCGGCACCGGTGATCAGCACATGCCGTTTTCCCATTTGTAATACTCCTTGTTTATATAATTTTTTTATCACTTATTTTTTCGGTATTTCTGTTCTTAGTCAATCTAATGAACTATTGAGCTTTGCCTCTACATTCCTTATCAATTGGGTTAAAAGATTTAGAGTCTTCCCTATTTGCTCCGGTTGATTCTCTGATTTTTGTTTCTAACAGCCTAGGTATCAGATTGCTAACAAAGTTTTAGGTAATTCGCGAAAATATGGTTGTCACCTCAGCCACATAACCAGAGTACCAACCAGCATAAGGAAGACTCTACAAGCAACAGTAATAGTATTCTGGGTGTTATTGACATCTTAGGTTTCTTGATAGTTCGCCCCCGTAAGCTCATGTATACTTACTTCAGAGTCACCATCTTGCGGGTTTCTATGTAATTTCCCACCTGTATTTGGTAAAGGTAGATACCACTAGCCACTTTTTCACCTGTATCCGTTCGTCCATTCCAGTAGAGGGCTTTTGACTGACTCGCATATCTTCCGGACTGCAGATACCCAATACTAAAAGTTCTGACTGGAGTACCTTTCGGATCATAGATAATTACTAATACTGTACCACCTTGGCTAAGCTCAAAAGGTATCCATGTTTCAGGATTAAAGGGGTTAGGGTAATTGGGTAGCAACTGCGTCTGTTCTGGAAACCTATCAGGCAAAGTAGCTATCAACAAGCTCAGTATTAGTTCTTCTGTTTCTGAACGTGCTGGTATATCCTCCAACTCCATTATAGTAGACTGAATGCCATACTTTTGCGAGGTAGTAAAAGCCCATTTATCAACTAGTACAGTAGGAGCGACAGCTGCATTGCTCTTACCAAAGTTCCCTGCCACCTGAACCAAATCAAAGAGATCTACCTGCCCATCACCACTGATATCTGCTGTTAACCCTTCGCCTTTCTTGCCAAACATGGATGCTACTTCCACTAAGTCAAAGAGATCTACCTGATTATCTCCATTGACATCTCCGACCAGTACTTGTTCATTACCCCAGATAGCAGGAGAATCAAATTCAACTGCAACCCCCCTAGCTGTTAAAGCCGGAATATGAGACAAGACGCTAGTTTTACTAAGAGGGTTACCTTTCAAGTATATGCTGCCTTTGATTCTGACGTTGTTTACTAAAGGAGAGATATCCTTTATCTGATTGGCACTAAGCCCCAGATCAGTCAGATTAGTCAGCTTAGCCAAAGGACTTACGTCACTTATTTGGTTGTTTGTGAGATTTAACCAAGTCAAGTTAATCAGAGTAGCCAGAGGACTGATGTCACTAAGTTCGTTATTTTGGAGCTCCAGCTTAGACAGATTAATGGAATACTCAAGGCCTGTTAAATCGGATATTTTACTGTTTTCAGCCTTCAATTCCTTCAGCTCAGCCAGATTATCTTTGGTTATGGCATCTCCCTCATTTTTACCCAGTGCTTGTTCCAGTGCCGATCTTAGTTTGGTATCAGGTATAGTGATGATACTTGACACTCTGGGAACAGCAATGATAGGAATCAGTTGAACTGATTCCATCTTATCGCCTTGCCGCAGTCGGTCAACAACCTCCATACCTTCGACAACCCGGCCAAAAGCAGTATAGCTACCATCTAAGTGAGGAGCATCCTCTAAACAGATATAAAATTGACTACCTGCTGAATCTGGATTCTGCGCCCGTGCCATAGCTAAAACACCTCGGGTGTGTTTGGGCATTTTCGACCTTAGACTTGGGTCTTGGAATTCACCTCGAATTGTCCACCCGGGTCCACCTGCACCAGTCCCTAAAGGACAACCTCCTTGAATGACGAACTTAGGCACGTAACGGTGGAATATAAGCCCATCGTAAAACTGTTCTTGGATCAATCGGTAGAAATTTTTGACCGTAATCGGTGCGGATTCAGGATAAACTTCCAACTGGATATTCCCTTTGTTAGTAGTAATTAGAATACGTGTATTGACTACGGTTAAAGGTTCATCTCGTTGATCAGAAACTCGCTTTCCCCGATTATGTTCGTATGCACCAAGATCAGGTCTGGAGTCTGCTGGGAACGGCCGATCACGTCCTGCCATATCAACGGTCGGCATACTACCATCTTTGATGCCACCAGCAATTCCAAGCGAGTCGTCTTGTAACCGATAATCTCCCACTATAGGATTAACAAACATTGGATCATCGCTGATGTTCCCAGCCCCCCATTTTAACGTAATGGTTTCGTCAAAAATTACACCTGCTCTACCACCTTGAATGAGACAATAGGAAATGTCAGCTACTGTGGGTTGATCAGACTTACCAAAATATATCTGTTGTGGTTCATTGTTAGTACTTTCACTATTTTGGTGCAGGATGGAATTAACCAACATCGTATCAGATTCGCTAAAGAAAAGACCTCCTCCGTACATAGCAATATTATCCGTAATAGTACTGCTATGTAGAAACAAAAGCGAATTTAACGAACAGAGAATAGCACCGCCATAATCAGCTTGATTTTTGTACACTAACGTATTAGTCACAACAGCTGAAGACTTAGCAAGGAAAACACCTCCACCCATCCCAGCAATATTCCCACTGATTCGGCAACCTGTAATAGTCGGTGAACCACGATGAGACTGAATACCACCTCCACCCTTGGCTTGGTTTTTAGTAATCAGACAATCAATAATAAGAGGCACAGCATTATCACAAAAGATACCTCCACCAGACTCAGCTACGTTTTCTGTTAGAATGCAACTGATAATTGTCGGCGAAGCATCGACACAGTGAATCCCACCACCATTACCCTTTTTGAAATTTCCATTTCTAATAGTGAAACCACTTACTATAGCATCCTTGGTTTCTTGATGCCGAAAGATAAAACCTCTGGTCTGGTTTACCTTTTGACAATCGATGATACATTTGTCAGCACCACCAGCAGATTTTACCGTAATCAATTTACCTTTGAAGTCCAAGTTGACATTGCCTACACCTATATATAGACCATCTGCTACTAAAACCATATCTCCATCGACAGCGACATCAATACCTGCTTGAATTGTGATATGATCTTTTGGTACTTTAATAGTTCCAGCCAAAACAGACTGGCAAACTATAACAGTTACGAAAACAACTAAGCTAACAGGTTTGCTGTCACAGATTTTCACTAAGTTAAGGCCTCCATGGGGCTTGTAAAATGATGTCATCTGCAGAGTATAAGAATTTTTGATGTGAGTCAAATATTTGCTGAATAATGCTGTTAACCTATTGAAAATAAGATACAGCATTTCGCTGAAACATATTAACACTACTATATATTAAGGTAAAGTGGAAGTTATCGAGTAGTACTTTTGGATAATATAGATGACCTACGGTTGATTTCTGAGTTAGCAGTGGAGGGATATATTGCTTTCTTTTTCTGAATGGAAAGAGGTTATACTTGACATCACAGAAAAGCTTTGGTAGTTTAGGCTCGACTTAAACTGCCAACCACGCTCAGATTATATCAGGTAGCCACTGAAAATCTTAACAGCACTTGTGCTAAGTACACGATAGCCTATATACCAAGGTGTAACTTTGGTTTGGAAGTGCGCAACGGAATTTACAATAAAGAGTGTAAGACATAGAGGGCAACTTTGTCTGAGGCAGAATCTGGCACGATCATAGTCGGTATATGAAATGTTGGATTAATCTTATTCACAAAGAAGTCTAATGACTGGATACTGAATCATGACAAAACAAGTAGAACTACGAAGCATTGTTTTTAAAGGGATCAATCAGGTTGAACTCGAAACAAAGCTGAAAACGTTTATGCTTGGCCCACGCGATGTTCTGATCCAGACCCTCTACAGTTGCATTAGTGCAGGTACTGAAGTGGCCAAACTCAGCGGCCTGCAGGAAGTATCTTACCCTCTTTATGTTGGAAACCGTGCAGTTGGACATGTTGTCGCAACTGGTAATGAGGCAGATCACATCGCTGTTGGTGATCTTGTTTTTAGCCATATTCAGCATCAAAGTCATTCACTTGGCCAACAACTTGTGTGTCCACTTCCGAATGAACTTGAAAAACCAACTGCGGCTATGCTGGGTATGGCCTTAGTGGCGATGACTGGTGTACAAATGAGTCGCCCAGAATTGGGAGATACCGTGGTAGTTACTGGAGGGGGACTCGTCGGTCAATTCGCCGCACAACTATCCGCACTGTCCGGAGCGTATCCAATCCTAATTGATATTATTGACGAACGCTTACAAGCTGCTCGGTTATGTGGTATTAACATAACAATCAATCCAACTAAGGAAGATGCAAATGCACGTATTATGGAATTGACAAATGGCAAGGGTGCCGACACTATTCTTGAATGTACGGGTGTACCAGCTGTCGCGACATCTGCCATCAGTTATGCACGACGAAGTGGCAGGTTTGTATTTGTTGGTTCACCACGTGGTGAATGTCAAACTAACATCACGCCGTTCTTAGAAAAAGTACATCTGTGGAAGCCAGGAGGAGATTTGACTCTACTAGGTTCACATGAGTGGAAAATTCCGATAAAGGAAAACGATTTTACTAAACATAGTATGGAACAAAATTGTAGACTTCTATCACGTCTGATGATCGAAAACAAACTCAAAGCAGATCCCCTCTTTTCACGTATATACGACCCAGGAAACGCCGCAGAAGCATACCAAAACCTCATTAATCATCAAAATGAGGTTCTCGGTGCGATTTTTGATTGGAGAAGCTATCAGGACAAAAGCCTAAAATCTTCCACGTGCAAATCCAACACACCATGCCAAACTGGTGATCAATGGACTCCCACAACTTCTTAATTTGTCTAACTTTAACTTCAGTAACATCCATATAAATAAGGAATGGAATCGAGAACATTAATTTGGAAAATCTTAAAAATAGGATCATCAACTTGGTTAAAAGTTTTCACTTACTTAAACTTTGCTTTTGACGGAATCCGAACTATCTTAGCCCTGTTTTTCTGCCAAGTGATCTTATTTGCCTTGGAACCTTTCAGTCCCTTCCTAGATTCTACTCTTGATTAAAGCATTCCACGTTGTATACCACTAGACGACAATTTCAGATGAGTTTCTTATAAACTTAACTTTTTTTAGCATGGTTGTCATTTTTTAATAGTTTTCTTTATTTATTCTAGACGAAGTCAATAGGAAACGTAGTTACATCAGGTCTGAATAGAACAAACTGAAGTTCACCATGTCCAACCTGAGCAATAACATTCAGAATATCGAAGCCTCACGATCAACTATAGAGGGTATGGACTTTGTGGCTGAAGCAGCGGATCTGGCTAAGAATCAGATTCTGGCGCAATCGGCGACAGCTATGCTGGTTCAAGCCTCAGCTCTCTCGCAGAACGTCTTGGGATTTCTTGCATAGGGTGAGATTTACAGTTTCTCTGAGGGGGAAAGTTTTAAGTTAGTTAAAGGTAAAGCGGCTTGTGAGTTAACTAGGCCTCTTATTTTCAGCTAAAGACAAAGCAGATCAGATGCTTTTGTACATAAGTCTTAACTTAAATACAAGAGCATCTGATCTGTTTTTAAGCCGGAATAAAAAAAGAGACCTGTTTGGGTAACAGATCCCTTTTATACACAACAACATATAGGAGAAAACACTGTTTCGTCTAGTGGGAGTTAACGAAGCAGTTTACTGCAACAACTGATAAATCCTGATTAAGCTGCGATTAACGAAAGTATGTTCTGCGATATGGCACTGGCTTGAGCTCACATAGCTGTAGCTGATACGATAAACCGTCAACTTTGGATTATGTGCCCAATTGGCGTGAGCAATCCCTGCTAATATCCCACCGCTTTACCCCGGAAGCTACAGTCGTGATAGAATTACAAAGTTAGTGAGAATCGAATTCAGGCTTGGTATCTAAAGGGTAGCCTAGGGGGCCTCTGCTGTTTAAGCGATGGCAAGCGGTCATATCAAACTCCCGTCAACCTCCTGAGATTTTCTGTAGGTTGACGGAAGCTGAAATTGGTACTTTTTGCCATTTTTGTTAAGATGGGATTGTGAGCCAACATGGTTCATGTGAAACCCCGATTATTTGGTGTTTCGGCGCTAACCAGTCTTGGTTTTAAACTACGTTACGAGCGAATATATAGGCACCGTCGGATGCTTCACCAGTTCGACGCTCTGCGGTACT
>PAQF01000073.1 GCA_002709695.1 Candidatus Poribacteria bacterium | reverse complement strand
GTTTTCCCACCTTGGTAATGCATATGCCGTTCACCTGCAATGGGTTGGGTGCTAATTACTTCCAGTGTTCCAGTGACGTTCTTGATACTTTCATCTGGAACTGTCCAAAACCCCTTAGAAACCGCTCGTCCCTGAATCTGGTTAACGACTTGCGCTGAATTTCGATCTCTGGCTACTACAGTGATCAGAGCATCCGCTTCACCAACGTTGAAAAACCTAAAGAAATCATGAGCGCCAGAATAGACTTCTGGAAAGAACAACCGAGTTCCAACAGACCCCAAATGAGAAGAAGCTCCAGCAAAACTTAGGATCTGAGAACCACTATGACAATGTCTTTCACCAAGAACACCATGGTCACTCGACACTTCAAGCGAGACATCCCCCTTTTTGTCAACGGTACCCTCCACAGGAACGATCCAACACTGATAAGGGTCCAAAACTTTCGCTCCACTCCAGATGATGTTACCATTAATATCACGGGCCACCGCGTTTAAGCTGGCTTTGGCATGACTGCTCACGTTGGTAACAATCACCCAGTCCCCCCATCCACCAGCAGCAATCTGAGGGAAATAGATCTTCGTCGGTGCTGGTTGACGCCCCTCAGTTATCTGTGCAAGTTGACCAATTGCTGTTTTCCCACCTTGATAGTGAGAATGCCGTTCGCCTATAACGGGTTGGCTGCTAAGAACCTCCAAAGTACCAGTAAGCTTTCCCAAATGCCGATCATCAACAGTCCAAAAACCTTTTGGCTTGGCCTCCCCCGATAATTGCTGAATCACTTTTCCAGTACTTCGATCCCTGCCAATTAGGTTGATAATGGCATCTGCTTCACCAACGTTAAAAAATCTAATCCAATCACCAATATAGGAAGCAATTTCAGGGAAAAAGAGCTTTGTACCAGCACTATCTAGCTCAACAGCCGCACCAGGAAAATCAAGAACCTGCGACTGATAATGACAATGCCGTTCGCCTAAAATCGGCTGATCCGAAGACACCTCAAGTGAGACCTCAACCCCTCTACTGTCTGCTTGTCCTTCGACCGGAACAAGCCAGCATTGAAAGGGCACAATTTTCTTAGAAGAGCTCCAAACTACATTCCCATTTTGATCCCGCGCCAGAGCAGTAATGTTGGCTTCTTCTGCCCCTACATTCACAACTTCAACCCAATCAGCCCACCCACCACTAGCAACCTGAGGGAAATAGATTTTCGTTGGTGCTGGCATACTTCCTATACGTTTTCTCGAAGCCTATATTTGCGATCGATTATATCGCTTTAAACCCAATACTGTCAAGGCCTCCCGTTTGACATGACACAACAAATTATGGTATTTTCTAAAAATGGAATTTCATAAAAAGTCAGATGGCGAAACTAATCCAATTAGATGATAACAGCAGAAAATCAGGAGGTGTATCTCAACCACGCCTCCCCCCCCTGCGAACCAATACATCAGCAGATTTACAACTCATCATAAACCAATACTGGTCATGGCACTTTGACCACTCAGTCACAAACGCCGCTATGCTACTCTTAGCAACAGACCTGAAATGGAATAAAACAAACCAATTAAGTGTTCCAATAGGTGCCTTAACTTCGCCCTTAGGAAGGGCCTTGTCACACTCTAATCCAGATATTCGAGATGCTGCCCTTACTATTTTTGATAACGAAGTTGAAGTCCCTGCAGGGACAGTTCTCATAGGTGAAACCCTCACTCCAGTTTTTGTTGATACCTTTAAAATCGGTCGCTACCCAGTAACTAACGCACAATACAAACAATTTATTGATGCAACGGGTCACCGGTATCCTTCTGCTTGGGAAGATAAACAGTTCCCACCCAATACTGGTGACCATCCAGTTGTTTGGGTCAGTAGTGAAGATGCAGAGGCCTATGCGGATTGGGTAGGCGGACGTCTTCCCAGATTCGAAGAGTGGGAAAGAGCCGCACGTGGCGACGATGACAGGTTATTCACCTGGGGAGACCAAATCGACAAACCGCGTTGTAATACGGCGGAAGCAGGTGCAAGAACAACGACACCCGTTGGCACCTTTCCAGAAGGTATCAGCCAATTTGGTTGTTACGATCTGCTTGGAAACGTATGGGAGTGGACTAGCACATGGTATGATGAAAACCAAAATTTCCGAGTCGTGCGCGGAGGAGCTTGGTATTATAATCACGACTACGCAACCTGTATTGGATACGACCTATTCAGTAAAGAATACACTGAATTCGTCATTGGCTTCCGCGTTTGCTTCTAATACGCTAGTTACTCATCATGAAAACGTTATGGAAAACAGTTTCCAATTCATAACGCTAAACCAAACCCAACTATTTTCTCCTTTACATGATGCCTAGCTTCATCCTATACTCTGAGGCAGAATGAGATTAATTTATATTTTGGGCTGCCTCTTTTTTCCAATCGCCTGGGCAACAATAGTAAATTGGATATTCAACTTGTACTGGCGGCGTTCCAAAAAATCACACCAGCCCTCCCCCCAAATTGAATACCACATCTAGAAATGCAACTTATTATTGACGGTAGTGTATCTGTCAACATCTTGGGACTACTTGCGGTAGGTTGCACCGTCGGCTTTCTTTCCGGGCTTTTCGGAATTGGAGGAGGAGCCCTCATCACGCCAATCCTTCAGATATTCTTCGGCATACCTTTTGAGATTTGTGTGGGCAGTATACTTGCTCAAGCAATTGGGACTTCTTTCTCAGCTACACTAAGACATTGGCAACTGGGTAATGTAGACCTGAAATTAGCAATAACATTCAGTGGGGGCAGCATCATTGGAGTTGAAATTGGCGCCCGCATTCTGGAAAAGTTTAAATTAATGGGGCAAATGCAGATTGGCACACAACAGATACTAGCAATCGAATTCTATCCGAAGTTGTTGTTTTTCATACTATTGATGTTTGTTGCTATAGGAATTTTGGTCGAATCCACAACAAAACAGAATAGCCAAAATCCACCAAATGGCTTACTCAGGAGCTTACCTGTACCTCCTTACATTACATTTCCAAATAGTGGACTCCAAAAAATCTCAATTTTTGCGGCAGCATACCCTGCACTATTAATCGGAATAATACCAGGATTGCTTGGTATTGGCGGAGGAGTAATTATATTACCTTTCTTAATCTATGGTTACGGTATCCGCACCCAAATGGCTATTGGCACTAGCTTATTTATTGTATTTTTTTCTGTCATTTTCGGTACTATTTCCCACGGAGTAAGAGGAAATATCAACCTAGCATTAATTACTATTTTGCTTATCGGTTCAACAATATCAGCACAATTTGGTGCTATCGCAACTCAAAAGATAAATGCTAGTTCAATACGTTTTTATTTTGGGTTCGTTGTCTTGACCATTGACGGTATTCTACTGATCGATCTACTTAAACAGATTTTCTAACTAAGCATCAGGAACAAAAACACTATTAAACATATTACACAACGCAACAATACGTTTAAAATTGGAAAGAACTATCACAAACAGAAGACACAACCCAATGCAAGATTTGTTTTGACATTCAACTATGCAATTGTTTATGATAAACCGGTGTTTAGGCATAATTGAAACAGACTGTTAGACAGAGATCGAGGTGGACTGATTGGAACTTAGAAGGATTAGCATAGCAATAATCACAGCAACTATTTTGGCAGGTTTTGCCTTAGCAGAAGCGCAGATCAAATGGGATTCAGAGAAGTTCATGCCACTAGCAGAAATTAAAGCTGGTATGCAAGGCAAATGCTACACCGTCTTCTCCGGTACAACTGTCGAACCGTTTGACTTTGAAGTTATCAGTATTGAATATAACTATACACCAACTTGGCACGTTATCTGGATCAAAGGATTAAGTGAAAATTTCAAGCAAACGGGTGGCGCTGGCGGGATGAGTGGTAGCCCTTGCTATATTGATGGTCGATTGATTGGCGCTTTTTCTCTAGCCTTTTGGAACCAACGTGAGCATGCTAATATAGGAGGAGTTACTCCCATTCAGATGATGGTCGAAGTAACTCACCGAGGCATGACACCAAATCCTGAGTACGCTGGAAACAATTTATTCAAACTCCCAAAAAACCTTGTGGCTCAGGATATTGATTTTTTCCCATTGGGTGAAATACCTAAGACGGCACCTAATCAGTTTGATATTCCACATCTACCAACCACGAAGCCTAAATCAGCTGTAATTCAGACACCCCTAGCTCTTTCAACGACAAATCCACAAATTATGGAAGTTCTTAAGCCCGTATTTGAGGAATACGGAATGGTACCTATTCAAGGTTCCGGCGGTGGAGCACCAATGAAAAATGCCCCAGTAGCATCCGGCCAAATAGTTGGAATTGAATATGCTAGAGGCGATTTTGCAGCCTTCGGTTATGGGACAATTACCTATATAGAAGGCAAGCAAATGCTCGCTTTCGGTCACGCAATGAATGGTGAAGGAAACGTAAACCTCCCCATCTCAAGTGGATATGTACACTTTATCCTGCCTCTCAATACACGATCAAGTAAATATGCATCTGCGACCGAGCCAATAGGCACACTCGTACAGGACAGAGAAGGCGCTATTGCCGGCGTGATCGGAGACTATCCAAATTTCCTACCAATAGAAGCGATGATTCAAACAACTGATGGAAAAACTCATAAGAAAAAATACGAAGTAGTGAGAGACCCTGACATGGCCAGTATAATGGCAATGATGGGTGTTTGGAATATAATCGATTCTATAGAGATGTATAGAGGAGATCACCAAATAAACATTGATACTAAAATTAAATTAGCTAAGCAAAAAGACCTAGAGACACACGAAATAAGCCACAGCAATATCTTCTCATCAAGTGGGTCGCCAGGTATTGCGGCATATCGTTCAATAAGCCCACTAATTGATTTAATGGATAATCCTTATAATAAAGTGGTAATTGATAAAGTCGATATCAATATTAAAATTGAAGACAAACGAAAAACTGCAATCATTGAAGGTCTTCGAATTGAAAAAGACAGCTACCATCCTGAGGAGTTAATCAACATATCCGTGATTTTACGCCCATACCTAGAAAACCCAATCATTCAAAAAGCTCAAATTACTATCCCAAAGAATACACCTGAAGGGCAAGTAACACTTCTTGTCTCCAGTGGTGCGTCCTATGAGAACTGGCAACGTCAGCGTGCTCCACTAAATTATCAACCTAAAAACATCAATCAACTTGTTAAACTATTACAACGTGGCGAGAACAATTCGGATCTTATTGTTGAACTTTTTATCCCAAAATTCGGCATGACTGTTCAAGGCGAAGAATTCCCCGAGCCAACTGTGTCAATGTTATCTGTTATGAACAGCCAAACACAATCCGGAGAAGGAGGGTATACACGCGGTAGAACTCTCCATACGGAAAAAACATCAACTGGTTATGTTCTAGCTGGAAGTCGCTTCCTGCGAATTATGGTTAATCGAAGCGCACGATAGATCTGGTTAAAAACAGTACTCAATTATGTTAGAGGAGAGAATTACATGGTCACATTTCATCAGTTTTTTCGTATTTTCATAGTGGTTTTATTCACTTTATCGATTACAAGTCCATTACTCGCAGTTAAAACAGCAACATGGACGCAGCAAAATCATCAGAATTTGTCCAGCGGAACCCTAGAATCTGTCGTAATCTCCAGTAAAGGTGAGGTAATGCTGACACATAAGTTGAAGAAAATCGTTGATGAAACAGAAGAACTTTATATCTGGTGCCTAGCCGAAGATTCACTTGGCAATATCTATGCAGGAACCGGAAACAAAGGCAAAATCTATAAAGTTACTCCCGATGGACAATTCTCCCTTTTCTATAATTCCCCTGAAGTCTCAATTTTAAGTTTGGCTATCGACACTCAAAATAACATCTATGCTGGCACAGCTCCAAGTGGATTGGTCTACAAAATCCCAGCAGGTGGAAACACACCAAAAACAATTCTCAATGCAGATGAAAACTATGTCTGGTCATTAACTTTCGACAAGTCTGGTAACCTATATGCCGCAACAGGTACAAACGGCAAACTTTACAAGATTACACCGAACGAAAAAGTAGACATATTCTTTGACTCTGATGAAACTAATCTAACCAGCTTACTCTTTCACAACGATAACATCTATGCTGGCAGCGATGGAAAGGGCACAATCTTTCGAATTGACATGAACGGGTCAGTTTCGGTTATCCACCAAACCGGACAAAAAGAGGTACGCACACTTGTTGCAGGTGCAAATGGCAATGTTTTTGCCGGTACAGTAACAACACAACCCCCACAACCGGGGCAAGACAAACCGCGTAGGCCCAGTGGTCCCCCAACTCCAGACGGCAGACCCCCTGAACAAAAAAAATCGTTCATCTACCGTATTACCTCAGACAATGTTGTCTCACGCTTGTGGATGTCTCCAGACCCCCTGGTCTTGTCAATGATAATAGATGAGGAACACCTGGTTGTTGGTACAGGCGACAGTGGCAAGGTCTATCAAGTTGATATGAATGGAGATTTTGTATCATTAGCTAAATGTGAGGCGGGACAAATCATAGCCATACATAAAGCGAGATCAGGAAAGCTAATACTAGCTACTGGAAACACCGGGAAAATATTCGAACTAGCAGATGAATACGAAGCAACAGGAACCCTACTTTCAGTTCCCCACGACACGAAATCAGTCTCACAATGGGGAAAGATCCACTGGGAAGGAAGTTCACCCGAAGGTACCACTATAACACTAGCAACTAGATCCGGTAATACGGACAAACCTGATAACACTTGGAGTGGTTGGTCAGAAGAACTCTCCATACCTGAAGGATCGCAAATTGCAAGTCCTCCTGCTCGTTTTCTCCAGTGGCGCTCGACCCTTAGTACTAGCGTGGCCACGCTAGTGCCTATACTGAAAAAGGTACGGGTTGCGTCAGTGCATTTCAATATTACACCAGACATAAATAACCTGAAGATCAACATTGGCCCTCCTCCTAAAGAGCGCCAAAACAACAACAAACAAAACTCAGTCCAAAATCATAAAATTCGTTCTGCTACTTGGAAGGCAATAGACCGAAATGGGGATAAACTCTTATTTAACATCTATTATAAGGAAATCAATGAAAAAAATTGGAAGTTAATAAAGGAAGAATTAACATCCCCAAATTATACTTGGGATTCGACTTCAATGCCTAACGGTCGATACGAACTTAAAGTTGAAGCTACGGATAAATTGAGCAACATAGCTAATGAGGCAATTTCAATAGAAAAAATAAGTGCTCCTTTCGATATTGACAATACCCAACCCGTTCTGGCCGAAGTCAAATCCAACCTAACCGAAAATAACATCCTTCAAATCTCGTGTGTTGTCACTGATGAACTCAGTCCAATCAATTCAGCTAGCTATAAGATCGATAGTGCTGAACATTGGCAGGCCATGTTTTCAGAAGACGGGATTCTCGACTCCCATAAAGAGGTCCTCTTCCTCGAAACCAAGAATCGGGAAGGAGAAGAACACACAATTACCATTATGGTCACCGACGCTTCTGGCAATAGATCAGTTACTAGAGGTCGTTTTTAAGGAAACTCAAGCTTCTAATACTTCTCGAATTGCTGAATAGACCGCATCTATTAACTGATCTAACTCAGCGATTGTAATTGAAAGTGGCGGCATAATAACAATTGTGTTTACCAAAGGACGTAATATTACTCCATGTTTCAAAGCCGCTTTACAAACCCGAATGCCAACTTTAAGCTGAGATGAAAATTCCGCTTTGGTTGTTTTGTTTTGCACAAGTTCAACCGCGCCAACCATTCCTATGGTTCTAATATCACCAACGTGTTTAAGATTATAGAATGTTTGGAGGCAATTTTTAAAATAGGTAATTTTGGGTTGGATTTTTTCAATTACATTTTCTCGTTCGAAGATCCCCAAGTTAGCTAACGCAGCGACACAACCCAGTTGATTCCCAGTAAATGTATGGCCATGAAAAAAGGTCTTCATTTCATGATATTCGCCTAGAAATGCGTCATGAACCCGATCGGTTGTCACAGTGGCAGCTAATGGCAAATATCCAGCGGTTAAACCTTTGGCTGTGCATAGAATATCTGGGGCAACACCCTCGTGTTCGCAAGCCCACATCTTGCCTGTCCGGCCCAAACCTGTCATGACCTCATCCAAAATCAGTAGAATTCCATATTTTCGGGACAGGTCAGCAACACCACGCAAAAATCCATCAGGAGCAATCAACATACCTCCAGCTGCCTGAACAATAGGTTCAGCAATGATAGCCGAAATTCTGTCAGCACCCGATTGCAGAGCACACTCCAACTTATACAAACATGCATCGCGCACCTCAACTGGATCATCACTAACTTCCGATCGATACACGTAAGGGGTAGGTACAGAAATCGATGGTAAGAGAAGTGATTGAAAAATTTTGTGGAATAAATCTATTTTACCAACACTAACTGCACCAATAGTATCACCATGATAAGCATAATCAATAGAAACGAAAGTGTCTCTATGAGCCTCACCTTGATGCTGCCAGAATTGATGAGCAATTTTCAAGGCAACTTCTACGGCGGTCGACCCATTGTCAGAGTAAAAAACGCGATTTAAACCCTCCGGTGTAATCTCAACAAGCTTTTTAGCAAGCTCTATCGCAGGCACATTTGAATATCCTAGCAGAGTGGAATGCGAGATTTTGTCAATTTGCCCCTTCAGCGCATCATCAATTTCCTGACGTCTGTGACCATGCACATTTGTCCACACAGAGGAAATTCCATCAATATAATGCTTACCATCAATATCAACGAGGTAAATACCCTCTCCACGTTCAACGATGATAATCTCTTCCTCAAACCACTCCTTCATCTGAGTAAAAGGATGCCAAAGATATTGCTTGTCCCATCTTATCAATGTCTGTTTTGAACTCATGTAAAGAATTATACCAAACTATAAAGTCGTTATACTATTCCATATTGAGTTTGAAGCTAAAAATTGTTAAACTAGTTCAGAATCACAATAAAAATATAGCGTCAACACAGGTAAAAAAATTTGAAAATAACAGACGTTAAAACACTAGTTATGGGAACAAGTTGGCGGAATTTGACTTTCGTTACAGTTGAAACGGACGAAGGAATTAGCGGAATTAGTGAAGCCCGCATGGTAAACCGAACAGATGCACTCTTAGCTTATCTTAACGGGGTAAAACACAGACATGTTATTGGTAACGACCCATTTAACATCGAAGATCTATATCTAAGGATGTTTCGAAACGACTATGGACGAGCCGGAGAAATTGTTTCCACGGGAATCAGTTTAATCGAAATCGCTTGTTGGGATATCATCGGAAAAGTTGTTAATCAACCAGTCTACCGACTAATTGGAGGCGCCTGCCGCGAAAAAATAAAAGCTTACGCTAATGGTTGGTACAAGGTTGAACGGACAGCTGAAGAATTTCATGCTGCTGCTAAAGAAGTAATCAAGAAAGGATACAAAGCCTTGAAATTTGATCCATTCGGTGCCGGCAATTACGAATTAGAACATGACGAAAAGCAGAGATCCATCTCTCTCGTTGAAGCGGTTCGGGATGCAGTTGGCGAAGATGTGGAGATTCTGGTTGAAATGCACGGTCGCTTCAGCCCATCCACAGCGGTCGAGATTGCACGAGAGCTTGAACCATTCAAACCCAGTTGGGTCGAAGAACCTGTTCCTCCGGATAATTTGGCAGCCCTAGCCAAAGCCGAACGAAAAATTAATATTCCGGTAGCAACTGGAGAAAGACTCTACAACAAATATGAGTATCGTGAACTCATTAATATGCAAGCTGCCGACATCCTACAACCTGATATTACCCAAACAGGCGGTTTGTTGGAAACCAAGAAAATCGCTGCCATGGGAGACATGTGTTACATGCTAGTAGCACCACATAATGTCGGAGGTCCTGTATCAACGGCAACCTCACTGCATTTTGCAGCTAGTACACCCAATTTCAAAATCCAAGAACACTTCAATGATTTCTCGGAATCTTGGGTTAAAGAGGCAGCTATTGGCTGCCCCGAAGTCGTCGATGGCTATTTCTCCCTGCCATCAGGACCAGGACTTGGAGTTACACTAAACGAAGACTTGATTAAAGAACATCCATACCGTGAATTGTTTTTCAATTTATGGCAAGACGATTGGCACCGACGTCAAGTAGAAGAATAAGGAGTCAGAAGCCGAGTAATTTAACCTCCATTTGTAGATCGATTTCTTTCTCGGCCTTCACACGATTTTGTATTAAATCAATAAGTTCAAGTACATCTTTAGCTTTAGCTTTGCCATGATTGACAATGAAGTTACCATGCATTGTAGAGACTTCGGCATCCCCAATTCTTGTCCCTTTAAGACGACACTCTTCGATCAATCTTCCCGCAGAATGATTCGGAGGATTCTTAAACATGCAACCAGCACTTCCCTCTACAAATGGTTGGTTGGCAATCTTGCGCTGATAATACTCCCGCATCAACTGCGTAACTTCTTCAGGATTACCCTGCACTAACCGCAAAGATGTATCAAGGACGCAAAAGTAATTGTCTAATTTGCTCCGGCGGTAAGCAAAACCAGCTTGATCATGACAGAGTTTCAGTATTTCTCCCTGATCTGTCATGACCCGTATCTGCTCGACAAATTCTCCAAAATCATTGCCCCAAGCACCAGCATTCATGATCATAGCACCACCAACTGAACCTGGAATACCAAGAGCAAATTCAAGACCACTTAACCCATGACTAGCCACAGATTTGGCTAACTTGGGTTGTGATACCCCCCCACCAGCATATACAATCTCACCTTCGTATCGAATTCGATCAAAATCACCCACTAAGCGAATTACTATACCTTCAAATCCGTTGTCACTAACCAAGAAATTCGACCCACGCCCAATTAAAACTACTGGTAATAACTGTCGGCTTTTGAAAGCAACAACCTGAATTAAATCTTCAATGCTCCCCACCTCGTAGTAAACAGTTGCTGAACCACCAATTCTAAAATAGGTGTGTTTACTCAACGGTTCGTCAAAGCGCAACCGAGACGCAGGAGAATGACTATTTTTCGCTATCCCTTGTAATTCTGCTTTCCACTCCATATTGTTCAACACAATTCTTTTGATTGAGACAACCCATATCTGCTATTATTTCTGAATAACTATAGTAGCAGATCCAGTTAACCTCTGCAAGTTATCGGGACTGCAAAACAGAGGAAACTAATGGTCAAAATTGGTATTGTTGGTGCATCGGGTTACACTAGCAGTGAGTTAATGCGCTTGTTGGTGACCCACCCTAGAAACCTAAAGATTGAACTGGTAACTTCCGAAACCTTCACCGGACAACGTGTCGATCATGTCTTGCCAAATCTTAGAGGCTTCATTGACCTTAACTTCGAGAGCTTAGAGATTCAAAACTTGGGAAATCAAGTTGATGTTGTCATACTCGCGGTTCCACACAAAGTAGCCATGGGCTTTGTTCCTCAAATCCGAAACCAAGGCATCCGCATAATCGATTTCAGTGCCGATTACCGACTGAATGACCAATTGATCTACGAAGAATGGTATGGCATTGATCATACAGATCCCAGCCGGATGCAAAACACTGTTTACGGCTTGCCTGAACGCTACCGCGACCTAATCCGAGAGGCCAATTTAGTTGCTAATCCTGGTTGCTACCCAACAACTTCAATTCTTCCTTCTATACCAATCATTAGCAAACAGCTTGTTGAACTCGACCAAATTATCATCGACGCTAAATCTGGCATTTCGGGTGCAGGAAGCAAACCAAAAGACACTACACACTATCCAAACCGCGAATCCAATCTAATAGCTTACGGATTAGCCTCCCATCGGCACACACCAGAAATTGAACAGGAACTTAGTGCTATCAATGGAGATAAGATTATCGTCAACTTTACACCACACCTAGTACCAATGACACGTGGAATCTTAACCACTCTATACTTTAAGCTTAAGCAACCTATGTCAACCCAAGATCTTCTAGATATCTACGCGGATTTTTACCAAAACGAACCATTTATACGCATCCTAGACTGTGGTGAATACCCACAAACAAAGTCAGTCCTTGGCAGCAATTTTTGCGATATCGGTCTAGAGGTTGACCCCCGTACCAACCGAGCAATCGTTATGGCAGCAACTGACAATCTAATGAAAGGCGCTTCGGGTGCAGCTGTACAGAATTTTAACCTCATGTTTGGATACGACGAGACTGAAGGCCTAATGAGCCCTGGACTTATGCCGTAATACATTTTAGGATGCCTACTAATTCTCAATTATCAGTCAACGATCAAAAGCTAGTGATCATAATCGCTGGCGAACCGTCAGGGGACCTACACGCCTCACAGATTGTCCAGAGGCTAAGACACAAATCGCCTGAAATCGAATTAGAAGGCATGGGAGGTGACCTAATGGAATCAGTGGGTGTTAAATTACTGTTCCATATCCGCGATTCAGCTGTCATGGGAATCAGCGAAGTGCTCAACCTAATTCCGAGTTTTTTGCAAAAGCAACGTAAGCTCAAAGATTTAATCGCTAATAAAAATCCATCGGCAGTCATTCTAGTCGATTTTGGTGATTTTAACTTAGGGATAGCCAAATTCGCACATCAGTTAAATATCCCAACAATCTACTATATCCCACCCAAAGCATGGGCATGGCGCGGCAAACGCGCAGAGAAATTAGCCAAAACCACTAGCATAATTGCCTCGATCTTCCCCTTTGAAACCGAATTTTACCGAAATATAGGAGCAAATGTGGAATTTGTTGGACATCCGTTACTTGACGTTGCTCAAACCGACTTCACCCAAACAGACGCACAGAAGTTCCTTGATATTGCAGGCAATTATCCTGTTATAGGTTTAATGCCTGGTAGCCGCCGGAAGGAGATACAATACCTATTGCCTATTATGCTTGAAGTTGCGAAAAACCTTCTACGAAAAATACCATCATGTCAATTCATTCTCCCTTTAGCTCCAGGAATCGAACGGCATTCTCTACCCAATATGCCCTTTGTCAAAATTATCGAAGGTGCAATTTACCCATCAATGAAAGCCGCAGATCTCATACTTGTAGCATCAGGCACCGCCACGCTTGAGGCGACCTGTATTGGCACCCCAATGATAATTGTCTACAAAGTTTCCTTGTTGACTTGGTTGGTAATACAACATTTCGTCAACCTAGAATTCAGTGGATTACCCAACATCATTGCAGGGTGTGAAATCGTTCCAGAACTACTACAAGATGAAGTAACAACCAATCAGATAACCGCAATAGCGATTGATCTACTTGAAAATCCGAAACAACGCCGAAAACAACAGAAAGAACTCAAAAAAATTGCTAAATCCCTCGGGGTAATTGGAGCAAAGAAACGAGTTGCTGATTTAATCTTAAATTATTTATAGCTGATATCTTAAACGTTGAAATTTCATACCATCTTGACAGGCCAATCCACAGGTCTAATACCCTCAGTTTTTCGAATTCCTCTGATACCATTAAGTTGGGTTTATGGCTTGGTTGTGATGACACGAAATCACTTCTATGACCAAAAATTACTGAAACCCCTCAATCTTGACTGTGGCGTAATTAGCGTTGGTAACATAGTTGCAGGTGGTACGGGAAAAACACCAATCGTTATCTGGCTAGCCAAACATTTTCGGAATTCCGGTTACAGAGTAGCTATTATCCTAAGAGGCTATAAAAGAAAAGCTAAATCAGAAACAGGCATCGTATCGGACGGCACAAAAATCCTCCTTTCACCTGAGGAAAGTGGTGACGAGGCGTTTATGATTGCACTGGAACTCCCTGAAATCCCTGTGCTAGTATCCAAGAATCGATATAAAGCTGGCATTGAAGCAATCAGTAAATGGAATACCCAAGTGATTATACTAGACGACGGTTTTCAGCATCAACAATTGAAACGTGATCTTGATATCGTGGTTATAGATAGTAAACGCCCCTTTGGAAATGGATATATGCTACCCGCGGGTATATTACGCGAGCCTAAGAATTCCCTCCAGCGTGTAGATCTGTTGCTACTTACCCATACTAATTCCACTTCGAACTTATCTCAGACACGTACAAAAATTGAGGATTTTGCTGGGCAAAAAACGATATTTGAGAGCCAACATCACCCAACAAAACTATACAAATTAGGTAATTCCCAAGATTTATCATTCGAATCCTTGAAAGACCAAAGAATTCTTTTGGTCTGTGGAATCGGAAATCCCATAACTTTTGTTCACACTGTTGAAGAATACCAACCAAGGCACCTTGAGCTTATGGCGTTTTCAGACCACCACCAATATAGCAAAAAAGACATATTTCGCATCCAAAGGAAAGCAAATATCATGAAAGCAGACATCATCATTACCACCCAAAAAGATGAACAGAAGTTGCTCCTGTACGCCAACCAATTGTCAATTTTCGTTCTAGCTATTGAGGTTCGATTCTCACCAGAACATGGAAAATCGATAAAAGAGATACTTAACTTGTATGCTCAAACCTGTTTGCCACTCTGACACGCAATGCTTTTACAAAACTATTCAGCAAAAAGCACATAGCAAAAAACAAAAGTAACTACTGAACTAAAAAGCAAATCAGAACATGACAAAGACAGTTTACAATGCAACTTTGTATTAGGCTCGTCACCCTGTTCTAATCCTCCTTAATCTCCCACTCAAAATGTAAAAGCTCCAAATGCCAATCCAAAAACGGTTAAGTCCCCATCACTAGCGACTTCAAAAATTCTAACTTCGGATCCACCTCAACTCAACTTGAATCAGAGATAACGATGTTATCGAATAAATGCACCTTTTACTATAAAAAATGCAATTTGACCGTATAGAATTACCAAAAACTTTTTGTAAATAAATTTCAACAAACTGCTTGGAATCTCCATAACATAGGAAACTGAGATTTTCACATGTAGCTACATTTGGAAAAACGTATCAAATACGCAACATAAAACTAGTGCAATATTCTAGAAACCAACCCTCATTTTATTGGTTCTTGACAAGATTTTGTAACTATGATAGAATCGAAATGAGTCCTATTATCGTCAATCCAAAATAAGTTTTCTCTACGGTTTTTTTAATCGTATATTAAGGAGAGTTATATGAGGAAATTTGAAGCTCCGTTTTGTATTATCCTTCTTTGGGTTTTCCTAGTGATGAATAACTGTACGTTTGTTGCAGAAGGAGCAGACGGAGAATCTTCGCTTAGTCTCTCGGATGCAGCGGTAAAGATCCGTGACCAAATAGACATCCGAAACATGCGCAAAGATATTGCTCGACTCTCCAGCCTTTCTACACGCGTTACGGGTTACCCAGAGGCGGCCAACGCCAGCAAGTACATTTTCGACCGATTCACTGAAATTGGGCTCCAAAATGTCGAAGGACGCGATTTTGAAATTACCGTTCCAATCGATCACGGAAAT
Organism: Candidatus Poribacteria bacterium; assembly: GCA_002709695.1. Lineage (GTDB taxonomy): Bacteria > Poribacteria > WGA-4E > WGA-4E > UBA9662 > UBA9662. The sequence goes on along the minus strand of PAQF01000073.1, from coordinate 75,538 downwards.
GGTCGTTTAGAAGTGTTTGACAAAAACGGAACGCCCATCGAGGACTTTCAAATTTCCCCAATTTGGCCGAATCTCATCCGAACTTCCCTCCTGCCCCCCAACGGTTTAAGAGCACCTATCTTTTACGTAGGCTCCTCCGATCTCCGAGACTTCAACGATAAAGACATTGGCGGATTCTGGTATGAAGTCAAGGAGAATGACACTCTAGAGAATGTTGCCAATCGCTTCAACGTTGGCATCGGTGCGATAACAGATGATGTTCTGAACAGTTCCCTACAAAAAACAGATGACGGTGTTGATAACAACGAAAACCTACAAATCGATGAATATGGTGAGATTCCTCTACTCTCTGATATTTCAATATGGGCAAAAGATAAAATTGATAATAATGGAAATGGAATCATAGACGAAATCCCTGGCGATAATACCGACGGCAAAGACAACGATAAAGACGGTCAGATAGACGAACATGGAGAATTCATCGCTGCTTCTGAATCTAGCATCTTTATTCCTGAAGGAAGTATCGTCTTAGCAGACTTTAATTCCAGTACACGTTGGATCAATGCTGCTATGCTCGGCGCCAAAGCAGTCATCTTCATCGAGCCAGAAACCACAAACCGTGGTGAAGCCGAAAATAAGTTTCTGACTGTTCCTGCCAACGTACCCCGCTTTTGGATCAACAAAACTAATGCTGAAAAAATAAAGGCAATGATTACCTCAGCAGACAGTAAGGGTGCGAAAATTGCTGTTCGACTAAAATCAACCATGACTTGGGAACGAAGAACAGGTCAAAATATCCGTGGATACCTCGAAGGAGGTGATCCTCAACTCAAAGATGAAATGGTAGTGATCAACGCCTACTACGATTCCATGTCGGTTGTACCTGCTATTGCACCAGGGGCAGACCCAACCAGTGGTATCGCCAGTATGCTTGAACTAGCTCGAATTTTCTCCCAAAAGCAATTCCGTCCAGGAAGGTCAGTCTTGTTTGTAGCAACTGATGCACACTTCCAAGGTCTAGCTGGTATGAGGGCATTCATGGAAGGAATTGGGAAAGATGTTGTAGGCCGTGACGTTGACTCTCCAGGAACACCCACTATGTACGGCCTGCGTCGAGGGCTTAGCAACGATAAACTTGAATTCGAGGAGCTTGGCAGGAAAATTCTTATTTCGATTGATAGAAATGTTCTCGTTGATTTGCCACCCGATTTTTATCATGACGTTCACCAAGTAACTGCTGATTTAGAATCACTCGATACGACACTGGCCGATTTGTCTATTTCTGTCTCCAATGTCACTTCGTTACGGGACAAGCAGCGCGATTTTCAAATTAGACAAAAGAAGAAAGTACAGTCTAGAAAGAAGCGTGAGAAACAGGATTTCACTGAAGAGGAAAAATCCCTGCTTGATGCGAACTTATCAAAGATCAAAAAAGACTCGCAACAAACCACTCAATTTCTTCGAGACATTATCCAACGCATCGAAAAATTGCGAGAGCGAGCCTTGACAGAATCCCGCGCCGCCCAACGTGAGTTGCTAGAATCAATTGCTTTACCAATGGCACGCATTGATGTTTGGGCTGTCAATAAATTGGAGGCCAAACTAAAATCAGACAATCCTGAAGAATTTAGCCAAGCCCCAGAGGACGCGTACCTTGATCTGCAAGAAAAAGATGGAGATTACTCGCTGAAGATTCCAACTGAGCTACAAGGCAAATCGCTAGAGAAAGATATAAAAAGACTATCAGATAGCCTAAGAGACTGGGAATTACAAGACGAGCGTAAATTGCTACTACGGTACGCCCCCGAGAAACTACTTGATCGACACCTCAATTATTCTGACCTGAAAAAGCTTATTGAAGCTCGCAGAATTATATCTTCTGCAGAAAAACCATTATCCAACTATATCAATCAAGAGAAACAAATCCTAGAGAACATCAAAAACCAAATCACTGAATCCAATAATCATCAAGACTTTTTTGTCGAGTCTATTAGTAAACTTAATGAAAACCCCTTATTTTCACCTGAAAAAGCAAAACTTGCACTATACATTAGCGATACTGACTTACTCAATTTGAGTGCCTATCAACAAAAAGAACTTGGTGACAGATTCAGCCGCTCCGAAAAAGGAAATCTAGACCGATTTGAAGATCTTGACAAAGAAATCAAGCAAAAACAGGCGCTCCTAAGTTCCGCAAAAACTGACCGAACAATAGGGATCTTGATCGAAACACTGAAAAAAGACAAACAAAATATTCTTGAAAATGGCTTACGAAATGCCAGGATTGAGGCACAAAGAATCGATCGTCTCTTAAGTTCACATGCCAATCTTAGCCGAGGATATCTGGACGAAGAAATCCTAGTATTAAAACACTATTTACTAGACCATGAAAAAATAAAGCAAGCAATTCAAATACGTACAAAAATTGCTGCTCATCTTACTGAGAAGAACCTACTTGCTATTGTTAAAGAGCGAGCGAAATCTGATATTGTCGATCTTCAAAACCTGCTAGCTCGCCTTGACCAACTCAACGCTGGTTTGAAGGAAGAAACCAAATCACTGCTTCGGGACAATATGTTGACACTTCGAAATGCACGTTTCCGAAACATCCAAAGTCGCGTGGAGAAAATAGCACGTATCAGCAAATCAGAATACGAGCGTAAGATCGCTGCTCTTGAACAAGCAATAGCTTTGCAGGATCTGTTCAATCGTTATTATGCATCTCTCTTTATTTCCATAGACCTATCAACACAAAATGATACATTCGGCGTTTTTAACAAAGGGTGGTTCTACGATCAGCAACCCGAACACGTTCTACGTCGCGAGTTCGCATCTATCGGCAACAAATTATCGGAATACGCTGATGATGCAGATTTTGGAAAAAGAATTGAGCAATTATGGAAATTCACTAATGATCAGATACAACAAAGTGTGATGACCAGCCAATGGGGTATTTCCGCAGGGATAGCTCCTAAAGAAGCTATCGAAGGTAAAACACTTGAGACACTGATTGGAGAACATTTCAGCACTTTGCAAGGCCTCGGAGGCGTTTCTCGACTGATGAAAATGCAATTTCAGCAAATGAAAGATCGAGGTGAACCTTCCGAAGACATGCTGAAAGACATCGACTACATTCGGAAAGAGGTCGAGAGATTTATACGAAATGACATCCGATCATCTCGAAAAGCACGAAAGGGAAAAATCCGCCAACTCAATAAACTTAATGCTCAACTCACGCTTAGAGATGAAGACCCATCGGAATTCACCCAAGATGAAATTGACGATATAAAAGAACTAATCAGTGTTGTTGGCCTAGGAGGCAGCAGCAACTTTATCAATGGAATCTCGGCCAGCGGAGGAAAAACTTGGAAAACCTATATCCCAGGCAAAATTGCCTTTGATAGTGAGGTCGCTACTTTAGCTGGCAAAACGGGTATTGCGTTTGCGACGATAGACGATGCTCGCATGATGACAGACACGCCATTTGATGTCATTAACCGAATGAATATTGATAACAACGGCAATCTGCACAGACAGGTCAAAACCATGGCATCAATCCTAATACAGGCTCTACGTGACCCCCTGATGCCAACATCAGCAAAAGTCGGAAATTTCTATTGTAATCTATATGGTGACGTTGTTGAATATGACGCCCGTGAAAGTGCACTACCAAGTAAAGCAGTGCCTGATCCAATCATTACACTCCGACGTAAGCACAAAACAATGTCAGGTGTCCGCGGAGACCTAATTATACGAGGTGATAACAAAGGGCTATTTGAGGTAGTTGGTTTAGCTATGGAAGGAAGAGCCACTAATCGTATGGGTGGAGCCCAAGAAGTTGAACCTTATGTTTTGGATGGAAATTCAGGCGATATCGTTTATGCCCCCGACCTTGGCAACTATGGAGCTAAAGTCTACAACAATAAAGTCCCTATAGATCGAAGGCAAAGAGGCTGCCGGGTTGTTGTCTTTCCTTGTGTTTCAACGACCATATATGACTTGGTTGACCAACGGTCTTTGCGAACACTTCGCGAATTGCAAATCTATGATGCTGGAACTGACAGTTTTCCCGAAAAATATGGCATATCCAAACCTATACAGCAACAAGGAGTATCAGCAACGGAACCAATTGCACTGGTCTACTCAGAACCAAATAAACGAATTAAGATCGGCATGTCATATGGCCAAATTGGTAAGCGACTCCTGCTAATTAAAGCTGGGCGAAGTGGCGCGAAAAATCCAACACTTTATACAGGTGAAGGATTTGTTGTCAGCGAAAATGGCTCAATCCGTGTTACTCCTTATGTAGTAATACGTGATATGTGGTGGCTGGATGAAAATCGGAACAGGCTTTACAAGAAATTCGGGATTAGTAGTGATAGACTTGACCAGCTACACCAATTTGCGAATGAACGTCTCGACCAAGCACGGGATACGTTGTTGAAACGAGATTATTCCCAAGCATTGAAACTAGCGAGGGCTGCTTGGGGATTCGAATCGCGTGCCTATCCAGATGTGAAGAAAACGGGAAATGATGTAGTTAGCGGCGTCATGTTCTACCTAGCGCTTCTAATACCATTTGCATATTTCATGGAACGGTTGCTTTTTGGCTTTTCCAGTATTTGGAAGCAGATTACCGGAACCTTTTCCATTTTTCTTGTTGTATTTTTCTTTCTTGCTCAGGTCCATCCCGCTTTCCAGATTACTGCCACACCTGTTATTATCCTAGTTGCCTTTATCGTGCTAACTTTATCAGTACTAGTAGTAGCAATCATCATCAGGAAATTTGAGGAACAACTAGAACTAATGAAACAACAAGCTTCAAAAGTGTATAAAGCCGACGTGGGACGATTAGCAGCCTCGGCTGCTGCTTTCAGCCTAGGAATTTCCAATATGCGAAAGCGCGGAATGAGAACAGCTTTAACCTGCGTAACACTGGTTATCTTGACTTTTACTGTCATTTCATTCACTTCAGTACGGACATTCATGCGACCTAACTCGACAACACTAGCCGCCGTCACACCAAAATACACTGGGATGCTGATACGAGATCAATACTGGCGAGCCATGGAAGAGCCAGTAGTAACAACAATTACTAATGATCTACGCAAGAAAAAAGTTAGTCAAGAAGAATTGAAACGCTTGTTCAAGAGAAAAGGGAAACCAATAAATGGCGACCTAAGTGATGTCACAATCTATAACGTCGTAGCACCACGGGCATGGTACCAAACATCTGGTACTGGGGACCAATCGTTTGTCCAATTAACAAGAACAGCAAACAAGTTAGACCCCCGACCAAAGACGACGTCAACTGGCAAACCTAAAACTTTTGCTGCCAACATGCTGGTCGGCATGAGTGAAAATGAACCAGATGTAACAGGTATTCACAGTCACCTGAAGTATGGAGCTTGGTTTAAACCAGGAAATGAGTCTGAATGGCCCACAAAATGGCCGTATGCCTGCGTCCTTCCCCAAGGAATGGCAGATTTGTTAGGAATTGAGGAAACCGATATGGGCAAAGCAACTGTCTCAGTTTATGGTGAAGACTTTACGGTTACTGGTGTTTTGGGGGTTGGATTTAAGGATTTGAAAGATAACGACGGTGAAGAGTTAACACCTGTTGATTACCAGTTAATGAACCAACAAAGTTCCCGTGGCGGACAGGGGGAAGAAACTCTCGAAGGAGAATTACAGAAATACTTGCACCTCACACCTGATAGCATTGCCATCTTGCCGTACGAGGTTGTTATGAACCAAGGAGGTAACCTCAAATCAGTAGCTGTGAGTATGGAAGTACACGACCAAGATACGAGAAAAAACAACAAGATTTTGCTGGATGCGGAAGATAAACTGGACTTAATTATGGCACCATTAATGACCCGTATTTCGCTTGACTTTTTCGTTGGAAAGGGCAAGGACGCCTATTTGTATAGTGCTATCGGTATGACCTCATTTTCGGGTATGGGCAATTTATTCATTCCTATCCTAATTGCTTCGCTAATCGTGTTGAATACAATGCTAGGAGCAGTTTACGAGCGTGTCCGAGAAATTGGGATCTATAGTTCTGTAGGACTAGCCCCAGTACATATCGCATTTTTGTTTCTGGCAGAAGCTTGTGTGTATGCAATTGTGGGAGCGGTATTCGGTTACTTATTCGGACAGGCAGTAGCAACGATATTAGTCAAATTTAACCTGTTGGCCGGTTTGACACTGAACTATTCATCCATGTCAACAGTAATGGCGACGATCATTGTTATGCTTGTCGTTATCGGGTCAACACTATATCCTGCGATCAAAGCAGGGAAAATGGCTGTCCCTGATATTGAACGCAAATGGAAGCTTCCAGAACCAGATGGTGATTTCTGGCAATTTAGCTTGCCATTCACCGTGTTATCCGAAGAATCTTTGGGCTTGAACATATTTATGCGAGACTACTTTGAAGCACATTCTGACGAATCTGCCAGTGATTTTTATACCGATCAAATTACATTTAATCTGACAGCAGAGGATGAGGACGATACCTTTAGCATTGGTATGATGGTTTGGCTAGCACCATATGATTTGGGAGTTAGCCAAAAGGTTGAATTAGTAACGGTACCCATTGGTGGAGAAGAAGAAGATTTGTATCGCATTGGTTTAAACGTTACACGTGAAAGTGGTGAGATTGCATCTTGGAAACGCGTTAACCGTCGCTTCCTCAATCTAGTCCGAAAGCAATTATTGATCTGGCGGACTTTTAGCCACGAAGTTCGTGGTGAATTCCACGATCGTGGTAGGCAGGAAAGGCCTTCCGAACAAGAAGCTCCTGTGGCTAACTTCACTCACCAACCAGCAGATTAATTTGATTTCATGCAAGGAGGAAGCAAAGATTGGAAAAACTGGCGTGCATTATTATTATCGGTGGTACCCTGTTCTGGTTGTTTTCTATCATATTTTTAGGGGGCGGATGGAAACCACAAATGCTGGCTGCAGGTGTTCTGTGTGTTGGAATTTTCGTGATGTATGCTTCCGAAGGATTTGTTGAACAGGAGACAGGCGATGATGATGTTCCAGAATAATATGTTGGCATTACCATGGATTAGTTTAGAGGTCAACGGAGGGTAAATTTGGCGAAAAAAGAAAGAGTTACCGAAGCCCAGGAATGGCAAACGTGGGCCAAGCGCTATGATATCGACGGAGGTGTCCGAACCTTTGAGTCAGGACTGACTCTAAAGGTCTTCCTAGGAGCCCTGTTTATCGGTCTTCTGATGATGCCAGGTGCAATATACTTAACGTTAGTCTCAGGTCAATCTGGTGCAGGAGCAGCCCCTTGGGTAGCAGTCATTCTTTACACAGAACTGGCACGCCGATCTTTCACGAGTGCGAAACGCCAGGAACTTTACATGTTGCTAGGTTTGACTGGAGCGGCAGTTGGAGCAGGCACACAATACCGTGGTTTCATATGGTACTCTTACTTCATTAGAACACCGCAAGCAGCGTCATACGAAATTGCCGATAAGATTCCTTGGTGGGTTGCTCCTCCACCAGATTCCATCGCTATCGCTGAAAGATCTCTCTTGCACATGGATTGGTACTGGCCAATCGTAATGTTTATTACCTTTAAATTATTGGGTGTAATGCGAGGATTAGGAGCTGGATATGTTCTGTTCCGCGTCACAGCAGATTTTGAACGATTGCCTTTCCCAATGGCACCAATCCAAGCACAGGGCGCAACAGCTCTAGCAGAGTCTACTACTAAAAGTGAAACCTGGCGGTGGAGAATCTTTTCCATAGGATCAATGGCCGGTTTAATCTGGGGATTCATTTACATTGGCGTTCCTTCACTAACAGGTGTGGTGATGTCTGAACCCATTATGATTCTGAAGATCCCTTGGATCGATTTCACCCCTGCTGTCGAAGGTTTTGCTCCAACAGGGGTATTTGCGCTTTCAACCGATTTCAGCCAAGTCCTTACCGGATTCGTTCTACCATTCCCAGTTGTTTTTTCTGAATTTCTCACTGCGTGTGTAACACAATTCTTTCTAAATCCACAAATTCTGTACCGGAATGAAATCCTACATCAATGGAGACCTGGACTGGACGTTCGTGGGACAGGACTCTATAATGGCCTCGATTTTTGGATGAGCTTTATGATAGGCAAGGCCTTTAGCTTGGCCCTCATCGGTTTTGCAGCTTCCATTCCAATAATGATACAACTAAGAAGAAAGAAGAAAGCAACCGGAGGACAGAAAGTTCTTGCCCCCCCAGCAGGACGAGGAGACTTCCCAATCTGGTTTATGGGATCCATGTGGTTATTTGGTATGGGTGCCTACGTTTGGATAATTCATAAATTGATGGTACCTAATTTCCCACTTGCCTTTTTACTTGGTTTTGCTTTTCTTTACACCCCATTGAATTCTTACGTTAGCGCTAGGACTTTTGGTGTAGTAGGCGCAGACTTGTTCAATATACCCTATCTGCACGAAATGACTCTCATTCTGAGTCGTTATGAGGAGATTGACATTTGGTTTTCACCTTGGCCAGATGAAGATTACGGAGGAGGAACTCAAGGATGGAGAGTGCTTGAACTTACCGGTACAACATTCACCAGTAAAATAGCAGCTGACTTACTTATTATGCCAATTCTCATTATCTCCGGAATTCTGGTCTGGCATTTTATCTGGAAAATTGCCCCTATCCCTTCGGCACAATATCCTGATGCTCAAATCAAATGGCCGTTTAATGCAACAAATGAAGCGCTTAGGATAACATCTTTGCGTGATGGGAACAGCCAGATGCTTCAGGCGTTACGTGGGGATTATGTGGCGGCTGGGTTCTCATCCATGCTAGCCATTCGAGGCATAATATGGATGTCAAAGGTTTACCAAGGCAGTATGGTGTTTTTTGGAGTTATTAGTGGGATTGGGGGAGACCCAGGCATGATGCTACCCAAATTGGCTGGCGCCCTAATTGGCCGAACATACATGATTAAACGATTTGGGTTTAAGAGATGGTTCCAGTTCAATCCAGTGTTAGCCGCAGGGTTCGGTTGCGGTGTTGGTTTAATTGGGATGGTTAGTGTTGCCATTGCACTAATTTCGAAAGCAGTGATTGTCAAGCCGTTCTAAAACGGCCATGAATTGGACAAAGTTTGGTTGGGCAGGAATTGTTACTGAGCTCCCCGAAGAATGGGAAATCAGTGGTCTGTCTGGCGATCAAAAAGAAGGATACCTAAGACTGGAAGACGAGTTCATGCCTCGTCTGGAACTGAAATGGTCTGTCGCCAAATCGAAACGCCGTAATCCCGATTTACATGCAGTCCTTGATGATTACTTCAAGATCATCCGAAAAACCTATAAGAAAACGAAGAAAGACCTACACATTAAGCGTAACGTCAGCCTGATTAAAGATACTGATTTTCTCGATGGTTACGATTTGGTCTTCTTTACATGGAAAGGAGAAATACAAGCCAACGGCCTAATTTTCTTTTGTCCAAAAACGCGACGTATTACACTAATCCAAGTCATGGGCAAACCAAAGCAAAATGTTCGAACTATCACTGAACAAATCTTTACCTCCGTCGAAATTGAACCAAATAATCAAAAATTTTTGTGGACCGCCTACAATTTACATGTTGAGGTCCCCAAGGATTATCGGCTGGAAAAACATCAGTTGCTTTCAGGTTATTTACTTTTCTCCTTTATCAATCCAGGTTCACTCACTGATCGAAAACGTCGCCTGAGTATTGAACGCTATGGCCTTGCAGATATATTGTTAAAAGATCAAACGCTTGAAGACTGGTTTCGAACCAAGTACAAAAAGGCCATCCGCGGATTTGGGTTTCAAATCGAGACGAAAGACCAAAACGAAGCTGAATACTTGATTCTCAATGGTGAAGAAACACGTGTTACAGATAATATTCCTATCCACAGCGTCCAATTAGCAAATCAAATTAAAAAAAGGAAGCGCTTCATCGCCCATATTCGACATTGTTATAAATCAAACCGAATTTATGTGATACAGGTTGTATCAAAAACCGATGCTATCGAAACTGCAGAGAGTGTTGCTGACAGCATCGCTTTATATAATTGAGATTTTTGATTCATGCTAAACAGGATTCTTTATACACTTAAACTAAAGAAACGGCCCCCTACTCCTGATAAAGAAACACTAGTTGGCATGCACCCACTAAGAAATCAACTAGTCGAATGGGAAGTAGATGATCGGGGTGAAGTCGTGTTGAAAATACCACAGACTCACAAAAAGTGGTTGAGACTCATGGCCAAAATTTTTAAACTTCCACCCATACGAGTCGTTGTCTTAGACGAAGTCGGATCTCATGTGTGGCAGCTTTGCGATGGATACCACAACATCAAACAAATAGTCAAAAGTCTACGTGACAGATACAAGATGACGCGAAAAGAGGCCGAAACCTCTCTTTTTAGTTACATGCAGACACTAGGAAAACGCGGAATCATTGGTTTTGCTATGCCACAAAAGAAGAAAAAAGTTAAACAACCAACAGATAAGGAAAGAGAGAAAAGAGGAGAACAGACCAATGCAGCAGAGCCAGTCAGCAACGCCAGTCCCAACAGAGCCACCAGCCAAGTTTAAAGACCAGTTACCGATAGAAAATACAGTTCGGGTTCGTAACCTTATTAAAAAATATGAGATGGGAACGAGTGAAGTACAAGCATTAAGAGGTGTAAATTTCGAAATCCAGCGTGGTGAATACATTTCAATCATGGGACCATCTGGATCTGGGAAATCAACTCTATTTAATATGATCGGTGGCCTTGACAAACCAACGGAAGGACGTGTCTACATCGACGAGGTCGATATTGCTCAACTAGACGCCTATGAACTTGCCTGGTTGAGGTGCAGGAAAATCGGTTACATATTCCAATCGTTCAACCTAATACCAGTTATGACAGCATTAGAAAATGTTTCTCTACCAATGATCTTTGCTGGTATGACAGCAGATGACAGTCGCGACAGAGCAGTGGAAAAACTTTCCCTAGTTGAACTAGGTGACCGAGTCCAACATAAACCTTTAGAACTCTCCGGAGGCCAACAACAACGTGTAGCTATTGCTCGGTCATTAGCAAACGACCCTGCTATTGTATTAGCTGATGAACCGACAGGGAACTTGGATACTAAAACTGGACTTGTCATCATTGATCTGCTAAAAAGACTCAACTCTGAAGAAGGAATAACCATCATCACGGCAACACATGATACAAAGATGCTTGATGTATCTGATCGCATCTTTCATATGGCAGACGGGAAAGTTGATAGAACTGAAGCAAGAAACGAGATTGACCTACAAGTTGGTAAATTGGATGGAGAGGAAGTAGGTTAACAGCTAATACGTTTCTTTCAACAGGCGTGTCTTGTCTCGTGACCGTTCTATTCGAATCCATTCCCTAGCATCACGTGGAAGTTTGTCTACTTGGTCAAACGTCATATCTTCAGGAAGCGATACCAAGTTGGATTTGATCCGGTACAACCATGGATAAACACCATACTCCATGCCCTTCAATCCACAAAGGTACATCAAACAATTTGGCTTCTCCAAAAGTGGTACGAGTTTCTCTTGATTCTCCTCCAACGCATCCTGAACGTAAAACCTTTCTCCCTTTGCGTTTCGGTTTTCTCGGCTTATCGCTGTATGATAATGAAAATTAGGATATTTTTCAGCAAAATAGGTAAAGGCATCATCGTACATAATATCAGTGGAATATGGAACGCCAAAAATTAACCATATTTCCCCTTCAAAACCCTGGTTAAATAATTCAATAATCATTCCACGATAGGGAGCAATTCCAGTCCCCGTTGCCACCAACACATAATGGTAATCAAGCGGATTTTCAGGCAAAAGAAAAGATTTACCAACAGGCCCCGTGACATTAATCAAATCACCGGGTTGAACATCACATATGAAGTTTGATGTAGACCCCATAACCAACTTACCTGTTTCTGCATCTTCTCCAAGTTCACGCTTTACACAAAGGGAAACAGTATTTCCATGCCAATCATCTCCCCAATAAGCTGAGGCAATTGAATATAAACGAACTTGATTCGTTAGCGACTGATGGACATAATTAAATTCGTGATTGTTAAATCGACCGTCGGGGAAAACCCCCAAACTTTGACCAATCCGATACTTACCTGCCATTTCGCTATCTGTAATATCCAGAATGACATGCCAACAATGATTTGGGCTGGATGCATGCGAGATACGATATTTATCGACAACCCGGGCTGCAAATGTGTTCTTTTTATTATACAGATTGACTACAATTTCCGGTGCAGGACTAAGCTGAAAACCTTCAGGCCGACTTAGAGATCTAGACACAATTCACCTTTATCACTTTTGGGAAATTAGATTCAAAAAAACGAAAGAATTGGCGGAAAATCTTCTGGTTTTAGGTAGACACACTTTGTAACATAATAGTAGTCTCATTGTAGCAGTTCCAAATTATAGCATTGCACTTATAACCTGTCAAAAGGAATTTACACTAATATGAAGAAAACGACTTTCACCTTCCCAACACAGATTGTCTTTGGAAATGGTGCCATCCAAACCATCCCACAAGAACTATCCAAATTCCAGATTAGAAAAGCTTTGATTGTCACTGATAAAGGGCTTCTTCAGACCGGACTAGTTGACACCATTACCCGCCAGCTTAAGATTGCTGGAGTCCTATATGCTATATACGACGGCGTACAGGGAAATCCTGTTGAACAGGACGTTTATAATGGAGTTAAGGTATATAAAGACAATGTATGCGATTTTGTAATCGGTATCGGTGGAGGAAGCCCTCTGGATATTGCCAAGCTGATTTGTCTAAAATCGACACACGACTTACCTCTGGAAGAGTATGAAGATTCTAAAAGTGGATACGAAAAAATCTCTTCCAATCTACCTAGCTTTATGGCCATACCCACTGCAGCCGGAACAGGAAGCGAAGTTGGACGCAGTGCTGTTGTAACCCTTGAATCAAGCGGAAGGAAAACTGTTATATTTAGCCCTCACCTACTAGCAAAAGTAGTTATTGCTGACCCAGAACTGACTGTAAGGCTACCACGTGAGTTGACCGCTGCCACAGGTATGGATGCTCTAACCCATAATCTTGAAGCATATCTAGCAAAAAATTTCCATCCGATTTGCGACGGCATTGCATTAGAAGGAATTAAACTTGTGTCTAATAATCTACGCCGAGCTGTTAAGGAAGGTACAGATTTGGAGGCCCGTGGGAACATGTTAGCGGCAGCCATGATGGGTGCGATTGCTTTCCAGAAAGGGCTTGGCGTCACACATTCTCTTGCTCATCCACTATCAACGATTTCGGGGCTCCACCATGGGCTTGCTAATGCAATTATGCTACCCCACACCATGACTTTTAACAGCCAAGTTTCTGTTGACCGACTCGCAGACGTTGCGTTATCACTTGGAGTAGAGACAACAGGTCTCTCTCCTGAAGAAAGCACACAAGCAGCAATTAATCAAGTATCAATACTATGCCAAGATATCGGTATTCCAACCAATTTAAGACAAGTAGGAGTACTAGCAGAAAAAATCCCAGTTTTAGCAGAACAAGCAATCCAAGATAATTGCCACCAACTAAATCCGCGCGCCTGTACTTTACAAGATATGATTGATATTTATTCGGCAGCAATCTGACCCCGAAAAACCTGCATAATAACTCTATTACTGTTTTTCCAACCACACATTTCAATGCATCTTCTGAAAACGATATTTGATCAATATCCAAACAGCTGTCAATCCATCTCGCCAAAAGCGAAGTTTTTTTCCTTCGTTCTTCCTCCGTGGGAAATAGGAAATGGGAACTTCATGAATACGATGTTGCATCCGAAGAACCTTTGCTGTTACCTCGGCACAAAACTCAAATCCTTCGCATTGGAGATCAACGCTCTTGATAAGACTGGTCGCAAAAGCTTTGTAACCAGTAGACTCATCTGTTATCTGTGTATTATAGAGTAAATTTACAAGACAGGATAACAAATAGTTCGCAATGTAGCCAACCAACGGGGAATTGTTACGACCATTAATAAAGCGAGAACCATAAACGACATAGCTTGATTTGTTTAGCAAAGGTTTTAGGATAGCAGGTAAGTCAAACGGATCAACTTCCATGTCAGCATCTTGGATAACTACATATTCACCAGTCACCTGTGAAAGAGCAAGACGGATGGCGTAACCTTTTCCACGATTTTCTGGCTGATGGATAACTTTAATTTCGGGATCCCCACGAAAATGCTCGAGAATTTCGGAGGTACCGTCGGTAGACCCATCATTCACAATGATGATCTCTTTTTCAACCTGAACTGAGTTTCGAACAGCCTGAACAACATTGCAAATCGTTCGCTCTTCATTGTAAGTAGGAATGATAACAGACAACTGTGCCATAGAATTCATTCCCACTGATATCAACGATATCTTTACGAAATTGAGGAGTTATACAATGAGTAAAATTATGGGTTTATGGGACCAACAATTCAATCTTGTTGGTATAAACTCTCTCAGACATACTGCAAAAAAACTTCCTTGGTGTTACAAACACAACAAAAAATCCTAGGGGGAAATGAATAAAAGTAAGATAAATCATGTTGGGCGCATAACACTCAACATAAACACCCCATGCCTCAGTAACATCACCCACAAGCAAATCGAACTGACGCAAAGCCTCGGAAACACTAGTCAATAAATACCCATCCGTTTTAAATTACTTAGACTAATTGCTAGACTTTCAAAAGGATCACGTTGACAGACATCCTGCTCAATGATATACCAATCAGTACCAGCTTGCTGACAAGCGGAAATAATCGCAGGCCAATTAAGGTTCCCTTCACCAACCTCAGCCATAATTTGTGTGCTACCCTTCATAGCCATATCTTTAAAATGTACAATAGAAGCTCGACCTTTCAAGCTTTGAATCCATTCTGCCGGGTCCCCGCCACCATGAACAATCCAATAAGTATCTATTTCGCTATGAAAATATTCGGGGTCGCTATCTTCATACAAAATCTGTAATGCTGTACGATCACCAAATTTCTCTAACTCAAAACTATGATTATGATAGGAAAAGACTAAGCCCCCTGCAGCCAAACGCTTCGCCACTGCAGAAGCTTCACGAGCAAACTGGATATATCCTTCTACCCCAGTACGATATTCACCAGGCAACCCTCCAATAGCTGCATGTTTACACCCCCAAAGTTGGTGTTCATCAATAACAGCCTGTGGTTCATCACGCATACGATGGTAACTTGAATGCGTAGCACATATTTCTAACCCTTCACCATCGACAATTTTTTTTAATTCCTCGGGAGCAATTGGCCCAAGTGCCGAACACTGTACAGCATCATAACCAATTTCTTTTACTCTTTTCATTGTTTTTGCAATATCACCATGTGTTTGAGTGAAATCACGTAGTGTATAAAGTTGTGCTGCGATCTGGGACACAACCATAAGATTCTCCCTCACTTTTCACAAATTTTTACTCCTTCATTAATTATAGCCTCTTCATCATAACCGCAAAGATTGTACAATGTCTTCACATCACCGTGCTGTACAAATTTATTTGGAATTCCAAGGCGTGCAACCTTGGCCAAAATCCCATGCGTTGCCAGCACTTCCAAGACAGCCGAACCAAATCCACCATCTAGAGTGTGATCTTCAACTGTAATAACACGACCAACCTGGCCTGCATAAGCACAAATTAGTTCCTCGTCGAGTGGCTTTATAAATCTAGCATTGATTACCGTAGCCGAGATTCCCAAATCGGACAGGACAGCCGCAGCTTCAAACGCAGGATGTACACGATTCCCAACAGCTACAATCAACAAATCAGTACCTTCCACGAGCACTTCACCCTTGCCTATTGGAAGGGATTTAAATGCCTCATCTAATGGAACTCCAACTCCTGCTCCTCGTGGATAACGGAACGCAATTGGCCCTTTTTCATAGTCAATCGCGGTCTTAACCATATGCTGAAGTTCGTTTTCATCCTTAGGGGCCATAACAACCATATTTGGGATAGACCGTAGATAAGCAAAATCAAAAACCCCATGATGTGTTGGACCATCAGCCCCAACAAGACCTGCCCTATCCAACGAAAAAACAACAGGTAAATTTTGAATGCAAACATCATGTAATACTTGATCATAAGCACGCTGTAGAAAAGTAGAATAGATTGCAACCACAGGTTTTATCCCTTCAGTAGCAAGTCCGGCTGCGTAAGTCACCGCACATTGTTCCGCCAAACCAATATCAAAAAAACGTTCAGGGAACTCTTCTCTGAATTTATCTAATCCAGTTCCCCCCGGCATAGCTGCCGTAATACCAACTATGGCTGTATCTTTTTTAGCAAGACTAGTCAGTGTACGACTAAACACATCAGTATATTGCGGTGCTGACGGCTGAGCAATAAAAGATTTCCCGGTTTCGGGATCAAATTTCGTCGAGACCGAATAAAACCTTTCCGGGTCATTTTCCGCATAGGAGAACCCTTTTCCTTTCGTCGTCAAAACATGAACGAGTATGGGAGTATCAAACCCTTTGACATTTTCAAACACATCTATTAACTGGTCTAGATCGTGACCATCTAACGGTCCAAAATAACGAAACCCAAATTCCTCAAACAACATTCCCGGCTTAAGTGCAGATTCTATCCGTTGGATTGCCAGCTTTGCATCCGAAGGGAGAAGATGGAGGAATTCTTTCACTGCTGATCTCAATGTATTATAGGTGGGATTAGTAATAATTCGATTGAAATACTTGCAGAATGCACCGACAGTTTTAGAAATAGACATCTGGTTATCATTAAGAACTATAACCATGTCCTTTCGAAAATCGCCTGCGGCATTCATAGCCTCAAACGCCATACCACCAGTTAGACCTCCATCCCCAATAACAGCAAGAACCTTGAAGTCTTCATCCCATAAATCACGTGCACTCGCAATCCCCAGTGCAGCAGCAATCGATGTACTCGAATGTCCTGCACCAAAAACATCATACTGGCTCTCTTCACGCATCAGGAATCCACTGATTCCACCATATTGGCGCACTGTTTTGAGCTGGTCTCGACGCCCAGTCAAAATTTTGTGTGGATATGCTTGATGGCCGATATCCCACACTAACTTATCCGATGGTGTATTAAACACTTTATGTAGAGCAATGGCGAGTTCAATCGTACCAAAGTTTGGTGCAAAGTGTCCTGGCGTCTGAGACAAAACCGAAACCATATGTTGACGTACTTCATCCGCCAAAACTTTTAGCTGGTGATTAACCAAAGAACGAAGATCTGCAGGATCATTGATTTTTTCTAGAAACATCTCTGTTCAACTAAACCTTATTTATCAAAATTAATTACACTTCGACTCACATTAATAATGAGAGGCTCTTTAGAGAGGAATTTGCACTCGCTCGATCGAAATAGCATTCCCAGTTTTATCGTCCAAATCAAGGACAACCCCACAAAGAATAACTTCTTCCTGTGCCACTTTGTATCGAACCGGCAACATGGTAGTAAATCGATAAAGAACCTCTTTCTTAGCAGTGCCAATCACAGAATCATATGGACCTGTCATCCCAACATCAGTCACGTAAGCAGTTCCCTGATGTAATATACGATCGTCTGCGGTCTGAATATGCGTGTGTGTTCCAATGACAGCGCTAACACGCCCATCAGCATACCAACCCATAGCTATTTTCTCTGAAGTCGCCTCCGCATGAAAATCGAGAATGATATGCTCTGTCTGCACTGACACCTGTTTCAAAATCTCATCAAGGCAATGAAAAGGATTACTGAAGTTATCTAAAAAAACTTGACCTGCTATATTTATCACACATAACTTCATTTCAGATGCTGTGTTGATGACCACCCAACCTTGGCCTGGTGTGTTGGTTGGATAATTCGCAGGCCTTAATAAACCCAACTCACTATCAATGAAGTCGAAAACCTCTCGCTGTGCCCACACATGATTACCAGTAGTTACAACATTAATACCCAATTCCCAAAAAGATTTGACAATAGATCTCGTAATTCCCTTTCCACCAGCTGAATTTTCCCCATTTGCAATAATCGCTTCAAAAGGACCATATTTGCTAATAACAAATGGCAAAAGCTCAGAAACCGCTTGGCGCCCAGGCTTGCCGAAAACGTCACCAATGAATAATACCTTCAACATCTACCTCAGCTTTCTTGATCTTACCTATCAAGCTTAAAAAAATTTATATGTGCAATCAACCTACGAAATTGCGATCCAGCATTTTGCAAAGGAACTTTGGTACGACAGATATAGTCATTACAGGCATTAATTCACAATGATGCGATATGATGCAGAACATGATATAATTATGAGGCATATACTAAGCCTAAATGATACCATATAGCAAAAATGCCGTCAAAAGATTCAGATTCTGACAAGATTTGAATTATCATAATAAGGTTTTTTTGAAAAATTTTTCAGAAATGCAATGTAACATAAAAAAATCAACATTCGATCACTACTGGCAATCACTAGCTAACCCAATATTAGCTAACCCCACAGAAAAAGTCTCAACCGCATTAAAAACATTAGACTCGCTACTCAATTGGGAAAACGTATTTGGAAATGACCACTCTGTCGAAATTGAAGTTGGATCAGGTAAAGGAAAGTTCCTAAAAGAATCCGCACAGAGAAACCCTAAAATTAATTATATTGGAATTGAGCGTGCATCGAAATACTTCAAGAGGTCATGCGAACGACTCGCCAAACATAATATTACAACAGCCCGAGTTGTTTATTGTGACGCTACATATTTTCTGCAAAAATATGTAGCAGACCAAAGCGTTAATGCTTTTCACATTTATTTTCCTGATCCTTGGCCAAAAAAGCGACACCGGAAGCGACGTATTTTCAATAATTCAATCTGGATCAGTGAATTGGTTCGCACACTCAACAACAAATCAGGTGAAATCTACATTGCGACGGATTATAAGGCATATTTTTGCGAAATCCAAGAGCTATTTGATTGCCACCCAACTTTCGAATATTGTCCGCTAAAATCTACTGAAACTAATTACATTCAGACAAATTTCGAAATCAAGTACAGGAAACAAAGGCGTCCAATCTACCGAGCTGTATACATCAAGCCATAGACCAATTACGTATACTCTCATCAAACCTAAAAATCATATATGAAAATCATACAACTACTTTAGAAAACAAAGTACTCAAAGAAGATATAATACAGGATCCAAAACCTAGAACTAATACTATTTTTTAGGGACTATATGCCTTGCTCTACTTACATCCCGACAATACAGTTCTGGAAAACCACATATCAGCGCAGCTTTTTAGCCTTGTAATTTCTCGTTGACGTATTCCAACCTAATTTTCCGAATATCTTCAAGCCAAAGAACATAAGCATCCTCATCGTTATCAGAATAATATTTTTTACGTATGCTGTTGATACGAAATCCAAATTGCCGATAAAGTCTTTGCGCAACAATATTGCTCATTCTAACTTCCAAAAAAACCTTTCTTCCACCTAAATATTTTATTTGATCTAGTGATTTTGCAAGCATATATTTAGCTACTCCAAGTCGACGAAAATCTAGAGCAACAGCCAGATTAGTGATATGACAATCTTCACCTACTAAGACAAAATTTATATAAGCAATTGAATTATCTTGATGTTTACACACCAAAAAATGCGCATGTGGATACTTGGCACTGAGCCCCTCATGAAAGGTGCGCCTACTCCAAGGAGAACTAAAAGATTTCTGTTCAATCTCAATAACTGCAGAGAGATCATCTTCAGTCATTGAAGCAAACTCAACAGAAATTTCTGGAATTTCGATTTTCAAAGCAATCGCGTTAAGAAAAACACGCTAGGTTTCTCATTGTCAATTGAACATAGATCTGATACACTCAAGACTCTTGGTAATTAGCATTATACAAGAAATTTCCCAAACATTGTAATTTTCGTAACATCAGATTTTTATTGCCAACACATAAAATGAAAAGGGACTTGTATGGAATTTGACTTCATTTTCCAGGGTGGAACACTTATTAACGGCAGAAAACACTGCGAACCATTTGTTGCGGATGTTGGCATTAAAGCAGATAAAATCACTGCAATTGGCGATCTGTCTAAAGCAACAGCAAGGAAGACAATCAAACTAAGAAAACAAATCCTTAGTCCCGGATTTATTGATGTTCATGTCCATTCAGAAATGTCGATCTTAAACGGAAGGGATCAACTCGCAGGTGTATCACAAGGGGTCACAACCCAGTTTCTAGCACCAGACGGCTTTGGTTGGGCCTGTCTCGATCGACAGAAATCAAAGGAAATGTGGCATTACACTCAATTCTGTTATGGCGAAACTAATGCCAGTCTTGACTGGAAAACTGCCCAGGATTACCTCGACATATTTCCAGGAAACACCCCACTAAACGTATGTCCACAAGTTCCACACTGTGCCATTCGATTAGCAGCAATGGGCTGGGAAGGTCGAGTTGCTAAAAACCAAGAAATCAAAAACATGAAACAGCACACCATCGAATGGATGGAAGCAGGCGCAGTTGGTATCTGCCTTGGACTTGATTACCAACCAAGCGCCAACGCTGACTTAAATGAGCTAGTGGAACTTTGTAAAGTTGTTTCAGATTATGGGGGGATTTACGCAGCCCATATCCGATACGCCATATTAGGAAGGAAAAAAGCCTGGGAAGAAACCCTCGAACTTTCGCGTAGATCCGGCATCCCAGTTCACATATCCCATGAAAGAGTAGATGAAGTCTCAATAGATGTATTGAGCCAAGCAGAACGTGATGGAATAGATATCACATTTGAATCGTACCTTTACCCAGCAGGCATGACCCATTTCACTATGCAACTACCAATGGAGATTCAAGTCGGCAGTCCTCAAGAAGTTCTTGCTAAACTTAGTCATAAAAGTATCCGTGCAAAATCGATCTCACACTTACAGAAAAACGGCATGACAGGACATGAAGTAATAGGGTATACAAAATCAGGACGGTATATAGGGATGACCTTAGCAACAGCAGCAAATGACGCCAGAAAAACCATTGAAGAATTTGCTTACGACCTGATAATTGAAGAAGATGGTGTGGAAACACTTATATTCCCATGGCCCACATCACACCTAGAAAATGAGGACATTCTCAACCAAACGGTAGCCCACCCCAAGATGATGGTCGCAAGTGATGGGATTTACGAAGTGCCACATCCTCATCCACGCAGTTATGGGTGTTTTGCCCAAGTGCTACGAAAATTCGTCAGAGAAAGAAAAATTATTTCCCTTGAAGAGGCCATATGGAAGATGAGTGGGTTCCCTGCAGAACGATTTGGCTTGACAGACAGGGGCCAGATTGCAGAAGGATTCGGTGCCGACCTGGTTGTACTGAATCCTGAAACGGTAGCTGATCGAGCAACTTGGGGTGATCCAATACAATCAGCTGTTGGGATCGACTACGTCATGGTAAACGGCGAATTAGTAATTTCAGAAGCGAAAGCAACAGGAAAATTACCCGGACGCTTATTAAGACGTTAAATTACTAAGATCAATCTGAATATTGTCAATCAAACGAGTATCTGCGATCCACACAGCTACTGCGATGAGAACCTCACCATTGATATATTCTTGCGATTCGAAACTATTTGTACAAACGATATCGATGTAATCAATCCGTGCGTATTCTGTAGCTTGGATTACCTTCTCCATTTCAGCCAAAATACGACCAGAATTTCGTTCTCCATCAATAATTAGCATTTCGGCATGCTGCAAGGCACGAAAAAGCACAGTAGACGACTTCCGTTGATCAGGATTCAGATAAGCATTCCGTGAGCTTTTGGCTAACCCATCGTCATCACGGACTATAGGTACCGAGACAATCTCAATGTCGAAATTGAGATCCCGCACCATCCGCTTTATAACTGCTAGCTGTTGGGCATCTTTCTGACCAAAATACGCACGATGTGGATCAATAATGTTAAAAAGCTTAGCAACCACAGAAGCAACTCCACAGAAAAAATGCGGTCGCGAAATCGCGCAGAGATTAGTAGTTAGCTGCCCAGTGACTTCAACAAAAGTAGAATTTTCAGAAGAATACATTTCTTCAGTAGAGGGACAAAAAATTAGATCTACTCCTTCATCTGCGAGCAAAGACTGGTCCTGTTCGAAATTTCGGGGATAAGTACTAAAATCCTCTGAGGGCGAAAATTGGGTTGGGTTCACAAAAATACTAACGACTAAAAAGTCATTATCACGTCTTGCTTGCCGAACCAAGCGGATGTGCCCTTCATGTAAAAACCCCATTGTCGGTACTAATCCAACATTATTTCCCTGATATCTTTGTAATCTACATAATAGCCGTGTATCCACAATCGATTGAACAGTCTTCATAAGCATCACAATAATTCGAAATTAGCCAAAACAGGATAATGGTCGGAAGGGTATAAACCTATTTCATTGTCAGTAATGATCTCTACTGAAGCAACCTTCATCCACGGATAGAAAAGAATCCAATCAATATGAGCGCTACCAGTAACTTCACATGATTCATCCGAAACATGCCCTCTAAACCCATGATAGGTTTCAGCAACACTACCAATCTGCTCTTCCGTTTCCAACCAAGCATCCTTCATCTGCCCACGTTTGCTTTCTAGCTTTTGTCTTCCTGTCAGAAAATTCCACGCAGCACTATTCCGATTTGCATTGAAATCACCAACTAAAAAAACTGGTAAATTTTTTCTTAAATGCTTAATCCTATCCCAAACAAGCACAGCACTTTTTTGACGTGCTTCTTCACTTACATGATCAAAATGTGTATTGAAGACACAGAATTTTCGTTTATCACCTTCGTTCAAAAACACAGCCCAAGTCGCCATCCGAACACAACTGGTATCCCAAGACCGACTACCAGACAAATCTGGTGTTTCAGACAACCAAAAGTTTCCAGTATCAAGCACTTTTAATTTTGATGTATTAACTAAAATTGCACAATACTCACTTTGGTCACCATCTCTTGCTAAGCCTAACCTTTCATAGCTAGTGGTGTTATCAATAATCTCACCAAGCTGAAAATCGAGTCCTTCTTGCGTTCCAATTACGCACGGCTGAGATCTTTCTATAACATTGAAAAGGACATGCTTTCGATATTCCCAACTGTTTTTTCCATCCTGAGCTGTCGCATAACGCAAATTAAATGTCATAATTCTTAGCGGGATCATGTCTACCTAATAAAAGCTATTCATCCTTATCATCTTCAATATTGGTCATTGCTTCAAACTCAGGGCGAGACAGTAACTTCCTAAACCCAGATTCAGCCTTGGCTAAGCGAGCAAACCGACTTTCGCTTTGAATGACCTGCTTCAGGAGATCTACTGCTTCTTCCAACATATCTTTCTCTGTTAAAACAATGGCAAGATTGTATTTCGCTAACGCGTAGTTCGCATCAATATCGAGAGCTGCACGAAGTTCAACTTCAGCTTCACTGTAATCACTAATAAGAAAAAGACTCCGGCCGAGATGAGTATGAAGAAGAGCTCCATCAGGTTTAATCTTCAATGCCTTGCGGTAGTTCACAATCGCTCTTTCATGCCGACTACATCGATTGAACGCCAACGCAAGTTGAAAATAATGATCCCAAACATCAGGCGAAATTCGTATCGTTCCTTCATAGAGCTTAATCGCTTCATCAAATTGACGTTGCTCAAGATACAACTGCGCGAGTTGATTACGTGCAAGGATAAACTTATTATCAATTTTCAACACTTCCTTATACGCGGAGATTGCGTCGTTGTAACGATTCCTACGCTGATGTAGCTTTCCAAGATTCGCATGTGCAATTGCATATTGAGGCTGACACTCTATCGCTCCTTCATAATATTCAAGCGCGGTTTGATCTCGCTTAATTTTCTCGTGCATCACTCCCAAAATATTAAGTGTCTTATAATCATCCGGTTCGATTTCAACTACTTTTTTATAATGTCTAATCGATTGAACAGGATGTTCTAATCTGCGATATAGCCAACCGAGGTTGCGTTGCGCTTCAAGTAAACTAGGATCGATTTTCACCGCCTGCACATAGGCTTGAATTGATTCCTTATACTTCTCTTGCTTGCGATACAAATTTGCACGCCACATATGATCCTTTAACTCTTTCTTCTGCGAAAAGAAGCTAAAAAGCCCCATCTATTTCCCCTCCTCGCCTTGATCGTCTTCGACCAACTGATCGAACTCCGGTCGCTGATGCAGTTTCTGCAAGTTTGTATCCGATTTTGCTGTCTTGGAGAAAGTGGGTTCGTTTTGTATCGCCTGTTGTAAGATGGCCATCGCTTGATCCAATTGATCTCTCGCAGTTAAAACAATGGCAAGCTGATACTGTGCCGGCGCATGGTTTGCATTGATATTTAAAGCATTATTCAGTTCTGTTTCTGCTTCATCATATTTCTCGACAAGACCATAACTTCTTCCTAAATGTGTGAGAGCTACTACTGAATCAGCATCAATTTTCAATGCTCTCTGATAATTGCTAATTGCTCTTTCGTGTCGACCAGTTCGGTTAAACGCCAATGCTAATTGAAGGTAGTGTTCCGGTTCTGGCGAAATCCGCACCGTTCCCTCGTAAAGCATAATTGCCGCATCATATTCATTTCGACTAAGATGTGCCTGCGCCTTTAAATTCCTCACCATTATGAAAGTCTGTTCAATCTTTAGTGCAGCCTCATAACATTCAATAGCTTCTCGTATCCTACTATTTCTGCTATTATGGTACAACATTCCTAAATTAGCATAAGCAATGGCAAAGTTCGGTTCCAATTCAATCGCAGCCTCGTAGTGTTCGATGGCTTCCTTTTCCTTATTAATTTTGCCATACAACAAACCAAGCCGATTATGAGTTTGATAATCTTCCGGCTCGAGACCAATAACTCGAATATATTGTCTAATAGCTTCAGAATAGCGCTCCAATTTACGATAAATCCACGCCAAGTTACGCCGAGGTTCCACCAAATCACCATCGAGAGTAAGCGCTTCCAAATAAGCCTTGATTGCCTCCGGATACTTTTCTTGCTTACGAAAAAGATTAGCTCGCCAAATGTGGTCCTTCAACTCCTTCTTTTTCGAGAAAAAATCAAACACAAAAACCAATATGGCGACTAAGAGAAGCCCAACCCCAAAAATTAAGGATGCAACACCTTCAAAACCCATTTTTCACTTCCTATACAACACCCACATATCCAACATTGCTAACGCAAAAAATTTTCATGCAACTAAAGAAACGAATCATCACTAACGCTTCGTTTCACTAAGTCTGAATACTATGAAACATTATATGGTAGAATAATAATAAGAATCCATGTTTTTTTGTCAGTATTAAAAATTGAATTCATTCGGCAACCAGCTTAACCACAAACTCCACGTTAGTTTCTTCAAATTTATAGTAACTACTGAACATACTCAAGTTAGTCAATGCCCCCAGAACCTATATACTACCGAGAAAATACATTTTAAGCATCCTAAGTACCAACATACAATATATACCCAACAAAAACCTACCAAGATTACCAAGAATTTTCCGTGAAGCGTGACATGCAAAATAAAATCGTAGGTAGAAACTCGGTACTCGCACTTCTGCAGAATCCTGATAGTGATATTGAACAGGTTTTAATAGCTAAAGAAGCCGACCATCACCGCCTTCAACACATCCAAACGGTTGCTAGAAAAAAGAGAATTCCCGTTAACCATGTCCACCGTCGTAAACTAGACCAGATAGCAATTGAGATTCCGCATCAAGGTGTAATTGCCATTACAAAACCCACACACTATGCCACACTTAATGAAATCCTTAAGGAAACCAAAGATCCCAGACTATTAATCATGCTCGACGAAGTACAAGATCCACGAAACCTTGGTGCCATCATCCGTACAGCTGACGCTGTCAATGCTAATGGCGTAATCATCCCGGAAAAGCGCTCAGCGAGCTTAACAACTGCTGCGCATAAAGCCTCAGCGGGAAGTGCTGAAAATGTACCTATTGCACGAGTCACGAACTTAGTTCGAACGATCCAACATCTTAAAGACGATGGATATTGGATTATCGGAACGAACCAAGAAGCGAAAACAACATACACCCAAGCAAATTTTTTCTCTTCAACCTGTCTAGTTTTCGGTAGTGAACAAAAAGGAATGCGTGAACTCGTGCGGAAAAATTGTGACTTGACCGTTAGTATCCCAATGCTTGGTGAGGTACCATCACTCAATGTTTCAGTAGCTGCAGGAGTGTTAATGTATGAAGTAATTCGACAAAGATCGGACAAAAATTGATACTTTAAAAAAACAACTATTAAAGACAATTTTTTGTGTTAACTCGTCTTTACCTTCGTTTTAAGACTAAGCGATACGTACGCTTTCTCCATCTGACGTAACCATAATTAAACTGAATATTGTTTTGCTAGGTCAACTAGCTTTAATCAACATCTACTTTAGAGTGACAGTCTTTCGTTTGATAAATTTTCTTTTAATGACATGTGCTATCTAGGAAAATGGAACAGTCAAAAGAGGATCACGCCTCATGAATGAATTCCAACAAAATGGTACACCCCACCTCATCGCCATGGCGCTAACTATTCTCTTTCCAGTGATTCTGTCGGCTTTGGTCAGAAAGTCAAAATCGGAGATATTAACGCAAGGAATTTGTTACCTGCTAGCTGTCGTATTAATCATCAACGAAATAATCGTCTGGATTTACCGGATAACAGACGAGGGATTCCAAACGTTTATCCAAGAAGGTCTGCCACTAGAGATATGCGGTCTTGCTGTTTTTATGACAACTTTTGTCTTGATCACACGCAATCAATATGTCTACGAAACTGCTTACCTCTGGGGAATGGCGGGCACGCTTCAAGCTATCATCTCTCCAGAAATCACCGGAGGGTCAATTCCCCACCAACCAGGATTCCCACACTACCTCTTTTTCCAATATTTCATTGGTCACACTGGAATCGTATGCGGTGTTTTATTTGCAACATGGGGATTACAGCTGAGGCCATCGAGGCGCGCGATCTTGCGAACATTTGTGATTACCAATCTGTACATGGTGTGTGTGCTTGGTGTAAATGTAGCCCTCAACTACATATTCACGCATGAAATCCGCCCCACAGAGGGAGGAAGTAATTACCTTTTCCTTTGCAAAAAGCCAGACACAAACAGCGTCTTTCTGTTCCTAGATTGGCCATACTACCTTCTATTCTTTGAGATACTCGGGTTAGTTTTTTTCTTTATACTTTACTCCCCATTCTTCACTTCAGACCTTATCAAAAAAAATAGACACAAGAATAAATCTACAACCAAGAATGGTTAAAAACTCCACGCACAGCTAACGGCGACAGGACTCGTCTTATAACTTAAATATCGTCTTCGTCATCTTTATCTTCATGCTTAAATCTGCCAAAGAGTTTAGAGAAAAAAGTTTTAGGTTCGGGAAACTTGCAATTCGACAGATCTGCTGCTAATTCCCACTGAGCTTCTTCCACCGTGGCACCAGTCAAATCTGCATCACTTAAATCCGCGTTGGCCAAAATAGCATTAGTTAAATCTGCTTCCCTTAAATCTACATTGGTTAAATCTGCATCTGTAAAATCAACGTCCGCAAGATTTGCTCCACGCAAATTAACACTGACAACTTCAGCTCCAACTAGTTTTGCACCAGACATTTCCGCATGCCGCATATTTGCTCTGGTTAACCTTCCATTTGTCAAATCCACCCCTGACAAATCAGCTTCAACCAAAAAGGTATCCGCCAAATTACTTTCAGCTAAATTTGCACGCCCCAATCTGGAATTACTCAACTCTGCACTACGGAGATCCGCCTTACTTAAATCAGCACCTCCAAGATCAGCACCTGTCAGATCCGTCTTAGATAAACTTTTCCCGCTCAATTTAGCCCCTGATGTAATGAACAAAGATGTCGTTGCCAAAGTGACCAAATCTTCGTCATCAACTTGGTCTTTCTTTTCAACCACCTCCTTGTCCTCTTCAGCTTGATTTGGTATTTGAAAAAGCTCATATAAATCCGCCGTCCGCGCAGCATCAACAGTATCTTGTGCCATCGATCGATAGACTAAAATTTCGTTGTATTCATCCCCTTCCAAAACAGAAATATGCATGGTGACTTCATTATCTTTATTATGATTTGGAAATTTGTAATCTCCACTTACAGAAGTAGATGAACTCATCTCAACGATGGTCCGTTGGGATAAAGTAGTCTCTCTATTATCATGACTATTATGATAACTATAGGCATAGGCATAACATTTATCACCATCAAGATGGCCATATATCGTAGTATCTACATTCCCATGATATTCTCCATTCAGTGTTAGTCGATCCATCTCCCGAAGTTCATCTTTATGACCTTCACTGAAATCGAAGTCTTCAGGAACCTTAGTAGTGGAATCATAGATAGTTCCTTTCAAAAACACCTGATCCATATTAGCTCCTTCTAAAATTGTTCCTCGCAAATTAGCTCCCGCCAAATTCACGCTAACAAGATCCGCTTCAGTTAAATTCGCTTCGCGCAAATTCGTGCGTCTCATCTTAGCCCCATGTAACTTTGCGTTTAGCATCTCTGCAACAATAAAAATTGTTTCAGTCAAATCTGCCTCTTCTAAACTCGCATTCGTCAAATTTGCCTCACGAAAATTGGCGCGGGTGAGATTTGCTCGTGAAAGATCAGCTTCTTCCAAATCCACACTCATTAAAACTGAGTCAGACAAATCTGCCTCTGATAGATTCGTCTTAGTCATAATCGCGTTGGTCAAATTCTCCCCACGAAGATTAGCTCCCGAGAGATCAGCTTCCGTGAGATCCACACCAATCAACCTAGCATCCTCTAAATTGGCATTGTGTAAAATGGCCTTTCTTAAATTCGCTTGGTTTAAATTGGCTTCCGACAAATTCACTTCACTTAAATTCGCTCCTTCCAAATTGGCATCACGCAGATTAGCTCCTGACAAATCAACACCATGAAAATCAACACCGTGCAAATCCATCCCAGGTCTAATATTATATTCTTTCTCACCGATTACCTTTTTCATCCAAATAGCTCCTATGTATCAAAATTGTTTACCAAAGATAAATTTAGTATGGTTTCCCCTAGCCTCCGAAAAAAACACACAGTGCTATCACATCAAGCTGCTTCAATGTGAGATTCCCAACTCATGCATACGTTTATGAATTTTCTCGATTGCTTCCATAAACGGCCGTTCCAAAAATGCGCGGTGATCTGTCTCTCCATGATGGTGGGTCACAGAACCAGGACTGTAATGACGTGCTGTATCACGAATGTAAGATAAACCACCTTCAGCTAGTGTCAACATATAATTTGCAGTTTCGGGATCAAACATCCACCATGCCTCGCCCACAGCCATATAGATCGGTGAGGTGTGTGCAATAATACCACGTCGCCATCCATCATAATGTAGGGTTGGACGTACATATTTTGGTCCGCCACAACGTGCAATAATCCATGAATGGTGATCTATATGTAACTTAGTTTTTAAAGAAAGAGTACTTGCACCCTTTCCTTCTTCAGTTGAAGCTACAACCTGACCATTCTTGACTATTTCTAAAGTATGAATTGGGAAAATTGAATTACATGAAGCTTCAATCTCAACCATACCACCATTACCCGGAAGATCGACTGTTGCCCCAATCGGTTGACCATCGGCTGTTAGACGAATGATCGGCCCCCCACTCAAAAACGTGTTGCCTGCCTTTAAATACTTACACCAGTTATCATAGTTAAACTCTTCGTTATCAGGAATGTGGACATAAGTTCTATATAATCCTACGGGAACATCACTTGTCATTTTGTCTGTTCCACCCACCAACGGCAATTTGTAACCACAATTCAAATAACGATAATATTCATTATGCCCATAAATTGCATGTGTCAAGTACTCCACCGCATCAATTCGACCAGTCGCAATCAAGGTAGCCGGTTCACAATTTGGATTAGGGATATGTGGTAAGATAACAGTCCCACCTTGTTCATGACACGCATCTGCCCAATGTGAAAGCGTCGTCTCAAGATTGCCCCCGTGTTCTGCTTCATTAGATCCCCCTGAGCACCACGGATCCACAGAATGTTTCAACCCTAACAATGTCAAATGTCCCAACACATGCTGTCGATTTTCCTGTGTGGCATAAACGATACTCTTGCCATTGTATGCAACCGAAGGCCGACCAATGAACTCTTCAGTATTGGTGAATAGATGTCCCCACTGTGAAAGGAGTAGATTGACTACATCCAAATCCTCTCCTTGTGCTTCGGTATGAGCACCTTGTGTAGATAAAAAATGAACATGCGTATCACCACTAAAATATCGATCAGCCTTCATATCACACCAGCGCTTGAGCCGGAGTTCCAAGTTGCGTTGTCCTGGTTCGATGCATACTTTTACACGAAGGGGTTCATACTCAAAACCACGTGCGACATCGACAATCACCTCACCACGTGGCAACCAACCTTGGCATGTACCGTCAATATAAGCATAACTTGACTGACCAAGCCGAACATCACCTCCATTGTCAATATGCCATGTTCCCATATCAGAATTAACATGTGAATGATATCCATGAGGCGCATATGGCACTCCTTTGGCGGATCGAAAATGGACACGACAAGGAATAGGTTTACTTGTCTCATCATCTATGACAGTTGTATGAACCCAATTTCGACCGCTATCGATAATTTCGGCCTTTACACGATCATTTACCACTTGACCTTTTTGTTGAAGCTCACCCCAACTAACCTGTCCTAATAAGTCACCATGACTCTTAACTGTAACCGTGGCAGAAGATGCCGCTGAAATTTCGACATAGCTGGCACTGTTTTTCTGATTCTGCTCCTCCCCCCAACCTTTAAAAGGGCTATCCATATAGCTTTCCTCAGACCCGTCAGATAGTGGGTAAGCATAGGTTGAAATACCACGATCAACTTCAACCTCCATGGCAAAAGGTTTGTCTGCGTCTTCTTCATCCGAAAAAGAAATCATAACCTCCGACCGAGCCGACCTAGGAATTGGATCTTCATCAAGATAACCAAGCGTTACAGCAGATATCATAAATTTTCGATCTCGTGTTTCAATCTCCATTGAAGAAATTTCGCGCTCTGGCTCTGGATTTCTCCATATCCAAAGATAATAATCCTGAGCGTTACCAGCACCAGTTTCGGTTTGCCTATTACCAGCAGAACCCCACCCTCCTTCATAACGAGAATACAAACTATCCTTTCGATCCGGCCAAGCAACAAAGGGTTTCTGTCCCCAGCCCGTAGGAATGATGTTGATCTCAAACCGTTCACGAATCGGAACTACGACCTGACCGCCATCAGCATAACGAAATATATAGTTGGCAATTACTCTACCAACCGATTCACCTTCCAAAACACGAGATTCAAGCAGACGATGGGCAACAATCACTCGATATACCACAGTTTGTATTGGAATTAAAATGGGCCCAGCATCCGCCAAAAACTGGATAAAACACCTGTCGGAGTCAGAGCCAATTTCAAAAGGCAAACCATGATATAGCTGCGTTCCTATATTAGGCTGCCCCTCCAATATATCTATACCAGCATTGCACAACGAAGTAAGATCTAAAGGCTCGTAATCTCTTTTCATATCTATATTTCTTTGGTGGAGTTCGGGTTAGCGCCGTTGCGCAATTCCAACCAACGTATCACTACATATCTTGAACTTATGTGTATCGACTCGCTCAACATCGGCCTGTTTTGCTTTTAATGACACGCTATCCACGTCTAAAAGCTCGGTGACAAATTCGTACGGAGGAGCAATGGAAAACAACTGAATTTCACTGACCTTTTCTACAGCCTCACGACCAGCCTCTTGATGAAGCTGCCTAGATTTCAAAGGGGAAAGGGAAACTGCACTAGTCTGAGATAAACCAATTTTCGTTTCCACCGTAGTGACGTTGGGTACATAGCCTCGCATCTCAGTCACAGCAGTATCATCACCACTAATGAACACAGTTGGAACACCAAATGAACCCGCTAGCGCAGCATTGAAGCCTATTTCACCAATCAAATCACCATTGAGCCAGCAATTTGCGATAGCTCGGGAATTCCAGCTGTGACAAAGCACCCCTCGTTCCGTATTTGCCATTGAATGATGACCATAAAGGAATAGGGCATCGAAGGACTCATCCAACCCCCAAGGCGCAACTAACGGGCGGCCAATCACCATCTTTGCTTCAGAATGCATCAGCTCATAATCGACGCCACCTGGCCCATGACCATCAAGAAACCATACTTCGGAGGCACCACCTTCCAAAATTCCATCTATCAGTGCGCTAATTTCCAGAGTAGCCAGTCGTTTCGATTGTTCATAGTATTTGGCATCACTATAAGTTTGCCGCTGAAAATCAACGACACCTGCAGTACCTTCGAGGTCCCCTAGAATGAACACTTTCAAATGATAATCCTACAATTCACGAACATCTACGTCTAAATTATCAAGATCAACAATCGCAACAGTTGATTTACCAGTTACCCATCCTCCAACTTCTCCAGGATTTAAGATCAGAGATTTCTCTTGTCGAACATCAACCTGATGTGTATGTCCATAAATCACAATATCGTACTCTCCACTTTTGGCAATTGCTTCAGCAAATTCTGGATAATGCATAACACAGACCCTTCGGTTTCCTACCACAACTTCTGCCAGATTATTATGTACTTCTCCCAACGATTCAAAGCGCTTAGCAACACCAATACGCTCGCCATCATTATTGCCAAAAACACCAATGACTTTGCAATTCAAACCTGACATGGCAGCAACCGCAAAAGGAGCGATGAAATCCCCGGCATGAATCACCAATTCAACGCCTTCTGCATTAAATAAATCAACAGCCTCTTTAATCATGTTTACATTATCATGGCTATCCGAAAACACACCAATTTTCACTTCTCATCTCCTTGACGAAGCCCCAACCTAATTGCATCTTCAAAGTCCATGACACAACGAAAACCCACAGTAGTATATTTTTGTTTCGGACCACTACCACTTCGGACAGCACATCGCTGATCATCTAAAGCTCTCATCCAAGAACCACCACGTATTGACCGAAATTCCCCTTCAGCATTTTGTAGTCGCTGCTCATCACCAAGCTTGACAAGCAATTGTGAATCATACCAATCAACGCACCATTCCATCACGTTACCTGACATATCATGAACACCGTAAGGTGATTTACCCGTCGCATAGCTTCCGACAGGTTGGATGCCTTTTAGACCTTCATAATCAAATTTAGCCGCACGACTCTTACCTTTGGCACTAATAAACTTATCAATTAAAGGAAAACTTTCCGGCAACTCCTGCTGATAAGTTTTAGCCCAAGTGATATATCTATTGTATGTAAGCAGAGGTTGCCCTGCAAGCCGCTCAGCGTTATTGCATTTTGCTCCATCCCATTCATTTCCCCATGGATAAATACGCCCATCAGTACCACGAGCGGCTTTTTCCCATTCCGCCTCGGTTGGAAGACGAAGACCTGCCCACCTAGCGTACGCAGATGCATCCTCCCAACTAACTAAAACGACAGGATAGTCACCACGTCCCTCAGGATATTTCTGGTTGACCCAGTTAAATTGGGAAAAGAACTCCGTTCCTCCATCAACCATTTCCTTCCAACTTGAAAAGCCCTTGTTTCTCGCTAGTGCCAACTGAAAATCCTCGACGGAGAGCTCAGCTCTTTGAACTTTGCTATCGGATACTTCAGCCAAGTGAGGCAAGTTCTTTTTAAGAAGTTGTATAGCAAAACCAGCTTTTGCCTGATGTCCCTGAATCAGTTCACGAACTTCTCTGTCGTAATAATAGAGAAAGTCGTCAACAAATGGTACACGGTGCCCAGTTTGCTTGGTAAACTTGTAATACTGTGCATTGGTTATCTCATACTTACTAATATAAAAACTTCCTACTTTTACCTTCTTCTGCGGCATTTCATGCTCATAATAGTCCAAGTTTGACCGAAAACTTTCATGCATTTTTTTAATTTCTCTCTTACTCGATCCCATGATAAAACTCCCACCAGGCATATATACCATTCGGAGCCCGTCTGCAGTCCGAATTTCGTGTGTCTTATAAGCTGGTACTGCCTCTTTGGTGATTAAAGGATTCTTTTTCTGTAGGAATAACATTGCCGCAATCGCAACAAGTGCAATAATCAGAATCAGTAGTATAATCCGTAAGATACGGCTAACTAGTAGCGACTTTTTGCTTGCCAACATAAGGGAACTATCTATGCCAAGAACGAGATGGTATAAAAAGAGATATGGAAAACACTATGATTGGGAACCTGAACTGCGACGATTTTCCATGTATCAGGAAACAGTTATAGAAGGAGGATTGACAAAATCGTGATATTTGTTTTTCACATTGGAATCCGTCGCATTACCAGGATGGATATAGACCCTAAAACGAAAGTCTATCTGCTCACCTTTTACAAGAGTGTAAGACCCATCCTTACTTTTATCACCTTCAAAAGCTCCTGAACCAAATATGTTGGTTCCCATCAAACCATAGTTTCGAACATGCCAGTAAGTTGGATAACGCGGATTACTCACATGATCTAATACGGCAACACCTACATGCATCCCATCAACAAAACCAGAATAATCACACCAAGCCGCACGCTTACCCCAAGTTTCACCTTCGTTAATTCCACCATACGAATTTTCAATTGTACCACTTGCAGAAGCATTCATCTGTGGATTAACACGCACAGTAATTATACCGCCCTCTTTGGTATCGCCAAAAAAAACATCTCCTGAATCAGCAATGAGTGTCAGATCCAAATCTATGATCTGACCTGTTTCAGGTAAACCATAAACACGGAAATTCTGAATATCAGACATTAACGTGTCTCCAACAGCATTAACCCACGTATTATTCGTGTATATTCGACCAACAATAGGACCATCTGACTTTTCAGTGAAGTTCTGGTGTACTATCCGCCCTGAATTGCTACCTTCTCCCCAAACATCAACATGGTTTACTTCTCCATAAGCGACATAGAGCGATCGATGGTGAATGTGATCAGCTGACTCTTCACTTGTCTCTCCCCGTGTAACCTGATGACCTTCAGGACCAAATACTGGAAAGAAATAAGGACGATATTGATCTACTCCATAACGAAAAGTTGTAAATTCACGATGACCAATCCGGATATCAATCGCATCTTCTCGCTCTTCGAAACTGACATACGTTGAGCTTTCAGAACTACCTGCCGACAGAACATAATCGCGGCGATTATGGGCTTTAAGATCATTTAAAATCCAACTGAGTGTTTTTCCATCAAGTTGGGCGGGAACGATGACACCATTCTCGGCATCTGTCAAGTTTACCGATTCAAATCCAAAATCCTCATCGAGGTTGACTGAAACAGGGCAACCCTCCCTATCATGTTCACCAGCATCTACCGAAATTGTACTCTGTGCTGCCATAAAGAAACCCATCCTTTGGATTAGTTACACACCTTCGGCATTATATCATACAAGAACAATCAACTTCAGTAAAAAAAGGTTCTCCTATCCTACACTCAATTATCAGTAAAATTTTCGCTTTACTACATGAACTAAAATACACTTACTAAAGACCAAAGCCTCATCTACTTCCTCTTGTCATAGACATTTGGTTTACGCAGAAAAACCAAGTACAAAATTAACCAATTGTATGGCATGAGTCTTTAACCAGACATAGCAATTAATGCTATAGCAAGAACCCATCCAACTCTTTCAAGGACACAACTCCACTTGCTGCAAAAAATAAAATTCAGCAACATAATAGAACAACCTGAAGTCTAACAAGTGAGGAACCTTAATGATTATACTTAATTCGACCCCATGCGGCAGCCAATTTTTTTTGAGCATCTACCGAACGTGGGTTTTTACCTGAAGGATAAACTTCTATTCCCATGAAGATAGGGCTCCTCATTTTGCATTTTTCGCTTCTTTTAATATGAATTTCCATGGTTCCACCAGTAACCTTAATCTTCTCAAAGGTCAGGATAACGGCTTCAGCTTCTTTCGGTCCAGGGAAGTGCTTCACGATCTTATTTTCAACAACTAAATCGCAGCATCTGCCTGGATCCCAATGCTCCGCGCTGAGATAATTAAAATCGAATCGACCATTACCTGTCTTCAAACTATATTTTATTCCCTCTGGATCGGCAGAATTACCACCTCTGGAGAATATTTCCAAGTCATAACCTGACTCTGCAACTAACTTCTTCGATTCAGCCTTAAGTACATCACCATTGGCAGGATTCGACACAACTATTCCAGGCCTTACTTTTCCAACATATCCTCCCCACTCCTGATCTGCTTTATGCCCCGAATGCCAAATTCGCCCCTTTGAATCCGCCCAATCTATCCAGATTCCACCACGAACCCTAATGGTCTCCTGTGC
The DNA here is from genome assembly GCA_002709695.1 of Candidatus Poribacteria bacterium. Classification (GTDB taxonomy): domain Bacteria; phylum Poribacteria; class WGA-4E; order WGA-4E; family UBA9662; genus UBA9662. Next base: position 39,033 of record PAQF01000073.1, on the reverse strand, counting down.
AAACGAATCACTCAAAATAACAAACAATATAAACAAAAAACTAATCAAGACAAACTTAGATTTTCTCATCAAGTTTTCCCTCCACCATATTCTTTTAATACTATATAAAACATTAGGATTAGTATATAACAAGACACCTGCCATGAATAGCTTTTATTGGCTAACATTTATTTCATCTAGATTTGTATTTAACAAAAACCACTAAATCATGAATCAATTACCATCAGTATTTTCACTCTGACCTACTGCATTTTATTCCAATTCAGAGAAGAAACCATCCGTTTCATTAATCCACCCTAGAGTTATACAGGGCTTAAACACCCTTACTAGCATGGACTAGAGTATCCGAATTCAACTGAAACAAGCAATTTATTTCTTTCTAATACACCCAACCCAGTTCCCACCAGTCAAGGATGGAAAAGCCAACAGCTTCTTTGGTTGACTAAGTAACGACTCTACCAACAAAACAATTAATGTAAAAACATCAATAATAGTTAATATGAAATCCAAAATGAAACTTTAAAGAAAACCTAACTTGTACAACCCAGCTTGATAGACTCCGTTCGCACACAACTCACCCTGAATCTACAGCAGTCGCCTCCACATCAATTGCCCGATTTATCCATTTGAATTAATGTTGATAAACTCGAGGCAAAAAAAAAGTGCTGGGAGCCATATTGGCTTCCAGCACTAAAACAATCCTTCGCTTAGTCTACAGAATTTCGACCACTGCACCAACAGCTTCAAGTTTTTCTTTTATTCCGTCGGCTTCTTCTTGGCTAGCACCTTCCTTCACAACAGTAGGAGCTTCTTCGACCGCAGCCTTGGCTTCTTTAAGACCAAGTCCAGTGATAGCACGAACTTCTTTGATTACTTTAATCTTCTGATCACCAATTTCTTTAAGCTGAACATCAAACGCAGTTTTCTCTTCAACGACAGCTTCTTCAGCTTCGGCTGCAACTGCCGGCATCATACCTGCAGCCATTACCGGAGCAGCCGCACTAACATCAAATTTTTCTTCGAGGGCCTTCACCAACTCCGAGAGTTCTAATACAGTCATATTGCTAACTTCGTCGATAAGCTTTTCAATATCAGCCATTTTCTGTTCTCCTTATTATTGTATTTATAAAACACATCGTTTAAGTCTGGTCCGAATTTTCTTTTAAATCCGAAATTGCCTGAATTACGTTCGAAAATTGCTGAATCGTTCCACTCAGCACGTTTGCAAGCCCCGAGATTGGGTTACCTGCTTTTAAAACATATACCAAACCATATATTGGTGCATTCAATCCACTAACAACCTGCGCTAATAGTTGGCTTTTAGATGGCATATCCACCAAAGCTGCTGACATTTCGGCATCAATTACTTGATTACTAAGAATTCCTCCTTTAATCTTCAGATTCTCATGTTCTTCACCAAAATCCAGTAACACTTTCGCTATAGTCGCAGGATCATCAGCCATAGCAACTGCAGTTGTTCCATACAAGTAGGGTTCCAAGCCTTGAACCCCTAAATCAGCCGCAGCTATAGCAATTAACCTGTTTTTGAAGACCTTGTAGCGAACATCTGCTTGACGAAGATTTTCACGCAATTCCCCAATTTCAGAAACATTTAACCCTTGAAACTCCGTCAGGATTACAACTTCGCTGGCCTCAAGTTGTTCTCGGATTAATTTAACCTGTTCAATATTTTTCTGATTCGGCATACAGTCTCCTCTACCAACAACACAATAAAAAAAAGCCCCCAGTCAGTAGGGGGCAAAATTCCGATATCACACACTATACGGAACCAAACCCATCTCGGCAGGCAATAAAATTTAAGCGCACGCACCTGCTATCTACGACTGGTCTGAGAATATATTCAGTTTTTTATTTTTCTTGTATTTCGCTATCTAAGTCGCCAAAACAAACTGCGACGGTTCCAAGCGGATGCCAACACCCATAGTCGATGACATAGCCACACTCTTAACATACCGCCCTTTTGCTGAAGCTGGCCGAGCTTTAAGTAAAGCCGACATAACCTCATTTACGTTATCCTTAATTTGATTATCATCAAACGAGATCTTGCCAACCAACGCGTGAACAATACCCGATTCCTTTTCAAGGCGATATTCAATTTGTCCTGCTTTTACATCACGGACAGCATCACCAATCTGTTCCGTAACAGTACCGGATTTTGCATTCGGCATAAGTCCACGAGGCCCAAGAATCCTTCCTAACTTGGGCATAATCTCCCTTACCAAGCTTGGATGTGCAATGGCTGAATCAAATTCAAACCAACCACCCGTAATTTTTTCAACCAGTTCATCTACCCCAACAAAGTCTGCGCCAGCCTCTTCAGCTTCCTGAGCAGAAGCCCCTTCAGCAAAAACAACTACACGTACCTGTTTACCAGTTCCGTGCGGTAGCGAAACCGTACCCCGAATATTCTGATCCGCTTGACGCGCATCCAACCCTAGTCGAGTGGCTAAGTCAATCGTTTCATCAAACTTTGCAACAGCTGTTTTCTTTAGTAATGAAATTCCTTCATCGAGCTCATATCGCTTAGACTGCTCAACAAGTTCAAAAGCTTTTTGATACCTTTTTGTTCTCGCCAAAATTAATCTCCTTTACTGGACAACGATACCCATGCTACGCGCTGTCCCAGCAACCATGCGCATTGCCGATTCAATATCATTCGTATTCAGGTCAGGCAATTTAATTTGAGCAATTTCCTTAACCTGTTCGCTATTAATAGTAGCAACCTTCTCTCGATTCGGCTCCCCAGAAGCCTTGGCAAGCTGTGCTGCCTGCTTCAACAAGACAGAGGCCGGTGGAGATTTAACCTCAAATTCATAGGAACGATCTTCAAAGCACGTTACCACAGTCGTAACTACAAGTCCCATTTGGTCTTGAGTCTTACCATTGAAAGCCTTAATAAATTCAGGGATGTTAATCATATACGGAGCTAAGCTAGGACCAACAGGAGGATTCGGTGTTGCTTGCCCTGAAACTAACTGAAGTTTAACATTCCCAGCAACTGTTTTTGCCATTTTTACGAATCTTTCATTGTATTTGATTATTTAAATCTATATTTTTTCGACTTCCAGAAACTCGAGATCTATTGGTGTAGAGCGACCAAAAATCGAAATTGTTAAGTGTAAACGTTGTCGTTCCCTATCGACTTCGTTGACTTCCGCGGGAAAACCTTTGAAAGGCCCTTCAATTACCCTCACTTGGTCACCTGAAACAAAATCAACCTCGAGGATAGGCTCCGGCCGCTCCCCACCTGACGACAGATTCAAAACCTGATTGACCTCTTCTTCACTAAGAGGTACAGGATTTGACGAAGCCCCGATAAAACCCATGACACCTGGTGTTTCCCTAACCAACTGCCAACTTCTCAACACATCAGGATTTTCAGAACTGCTCTTCAATTCATCAGATGTTTGTACAAGAATATAACCTGGGTAAGAAGGACGTTCTACGACGCGACGTTTGCCATTCTTGACCTCAGCAACTTCTTTAATAGGAACAATAACCTCCAGAATCAACTTATCAAGCCTCATTGCCTGAACACGTTTCTGAAGATTGATTTCTACTTTTTTCTCGTGTCCTGAATAAATATGGACAATATACCAAAAACCAGTCGTAGTATCAATCGCAGCATCAATCATTATAGGATAATCCTCTTACTTCATAAACAGTTCGCGAATCCAAGAGATACCAAAACCAGAAACAGGATCACTTGGCATAACGATGTAATGGAGCGCGAGCGTAATTAATAATGGAGCGATCGAGATAGGAATAAGAATTTCCCATCTCGATGTGAACCTCCTAGCAAACCACGAGAGAGGTGCTATCAACAAAACAAACAAAAGGATTAAGCCCGGGCCAAAAATAACATCTGAAGCTACCCAGACCGGAAAATCCTTATTCCCATCAACTAACGCGATGTAAATCCCGAGAATCAAGGTTGCCACGACCACAACAAGCGTATTCGCTTTAACCTGCTTCCAATCCGGTTTGGAAACCTTCTCCCATTCCAGAAAAATCTCTCTTACATATTTTTTAATACGAGCTATCATACACACCAAACCCGAAGCGATAAAAAAACAGGCCATGAGGGATTCGAACCCCCGACTTTCGGTTTTGGAGACCGACGCTCTAGCCAGCCTGAGCTAATGGCCTATAATAAATAATAATTATAGTACTACTAAAGTATTACAAAAAACATCCCAAGCTCAAAGCCGACGACCGGGATTGAACCGGTGACCTCATCATTACCAATGATGTGCTCTACCTACTGAGCTACGTCGGCACCTCACACTCAAAGCGGGAGACGGGGCTCGAACCCGCCACCATCTGCTTGGAAGGCAGAGGCTCTACCAAATGAGCTACTCCCGCAAAAATAATGATGGGGAGAGACGGATTCGAACCGCCGAACCCTGAGGGAACAGATTTACAGTCTGCCGCGTTTGGCCAGCTTCGCTATCTCCCCATTCGCCGCACTGGAGCTGACGAGAGGACTTGAACCTCCAACCTAGTGATTACAAATCACTTGCTCTACCGATTGAGCTACGCCAGCCTATAATACAGACAAGCTAGAATTATACATATAATTAAAAAACTTTGTCAAGATTTTTCTCCAAAAGTAGACACATTTAATTCGCAATCCAGCTCAGATAACCTCACTCACAACATGTAAACCAAATAAGATTTTTACAATATTCGACCAAACAGCAAAAAAACTGCCCGCTTAACACACCACTCACAATAGCCTCAGACAAAATACATACCTTCAATATTCCATTCCAAAAACCACTTGGATACGCTCAAAAAGCGTGTCCAAGTGCAAGATGCAACTTACCATCTATATCTTTATCAATTGGAATCCCATAATCCAAACGTGCAGGTCCCAATACAGTATCCATACGCAAGCCAAAACCAATCGCCGACCAAGGACGATTCATCCGAATATCCTTAACCAAATCATTCAGGTTCCTTGGTTCATCCCAGACATTACCCAAATCAAAAAACACTACGGCCCCAACCAACTTGTATATAGGAAAACGAAGTTCCGTATTAAAGACAAACATTACATCACCCCGATGGTTGCCAAATTCATCTAAAGGCCCTAAAGACATTTCATCATAACCACGAACCGTGGTACCTCCACCAATACGAAAACGTTCAAAAGAAGGTAACCTTACCTGATTTCGCAACCCTTTTTCAAAACCGAGCCGAATGGCATTAGCAAACACTACATCGGTAACATTTTGGTAAAATCGCTGATCAGTTGTAACTTTGATAAAGCTTGTCTCTCCCGACAACAACCCACCAGCATATTCAATCATCAATTCATTGAAGTGACCACTTCGTGGATTAAAAAAATGATCGCGATTATCACGATGAAAGGCTAATCCAAAACTGCTCACTGTTGTACCTAACCCCCTTTTCTTCTGACGAAGTTCTTGATATTTGTATTGAACAGAGAATTTATTATGAACTCCTAGTCTTTTAATCAAACTTGCTATACCACCCCTAGCCCGAGTAATATCACCAATTTCCTGAAGATTATCCTCAAAAACTCGAAGCGTTCCTATCGTATCACCAACTAACCAAGGTTCTATAAGAATTGTTTCATACAGATTTCCTTCCGTCCCAAACCGCGCTTTTGTACTAACTCTTAAATTTCGACCATACAAATTATTATAATTCAAACCAAACGTTCCACGCACACTCTTGAAGGAAAAGATTTCGCTTGAAGGATTATATCCACCACTTAAACTAATTGATCCGGGGTTCCTTTCCTCAACTCTTACATTAATATCAAGTATCTCTTCCTGATCAATTCTGTCGGGTACACGTATGCTAATTGAACGAAATAGCCCCAGCAAAAACAGCTCCCGCTTAGCATCCATCAATCGTTCAAAACTAAAAACATCTCCCGCTTTCAGTCCAGCGTTCTCAAACTCACGCTGCAACACATGATTTCTTGTTTTTAAATTGCCATGGATATAGAATCTCCCAAGCCGAGCTTGTTTGTTTTCCAAAACACGATAAACAAGCATTCCAGTCGATTCATCATATTTAGGTTCAATACTTGCGTAAATGTAACCGTTCCTATCATATAGGATCTCCAATTTACGTTGGTCTTGTTCCACCAAATCTTTACTATAAGGTAGACCTCGCCTAGCTGAAATAACAAGAACCAATTGATCCGAATCAAAAATGGCATTACCTTCGAAACTAAGGTCATTGACCAGTTGTTGTATGCCTTCATCAATCTTAAGTTGCAGATGAAGTTGATTTGTCTTGGAATTAACGTATCTTTCAACTTTAATTCTAGCATTCAAGTATCCGCTCTTCTTATAAAAGAGTTCAAGAGCCTTCCTATCTCTATCAAAAGCCATTGGATCAAAAACACCTTCAGGAAATAACCAACTCAAACCAGGAAAAGAGAAAAAATTACGTTTTCTAGTCACCATTCGTTGCAACAAATCGGAGTCACTAAAAGCATTATTACCAACAAAATCAATTCTTCGGATTCGCGGCACTTTGCCAAGATCAATATCAAAGTTGATCACAACAACCTCTTTTGATTCCTTTGCAATTCGAAATCTGACTTGTGGGTCATAGTAACCTTTCTGCTGAAAGATTTGTCGAATCCGCTGGGCGTTACTTCGAAGGACATAGTCAGAATAATTGCCTTGTTTAAAAATTTCTAGTTTATCGCGTAACGCCTCTTTATCAAAACCGCTACCAATCAACTTAACGATAACTCTTCTTCCCTCAACAATGTGAAAAGTCAACGCTATCGTTTTCAGACTAGAATTGTACACCTGACTTGACACAATTTGGACTGACAGATAACCCTCCTGACGATACCGTTCTCGGAGACGGTAGATTTCCCTCTCGATCATTTCTTTCTGATAGAACTGGTTGCTTTCAATTTCTAAGGCACTCTGAATATCCTTTTCACTGAAAGCCAAATTGCCGCTAAAGCCTATAACTCCAATTGTTACTCGGGCATGCGGCACAATTTCAAAACGGAGAGAAAGCACATCAACTGCACGTTTTTCTGAAGGAACTGTGAAGCGAACACGAGCGTTGAAATACCCATGATCTATATAAAGACTGAGAATCTTTCTTGCGTCTCTCTCGGCTACTTCTTTTGAATATTCTTCCCCAACTTCAGAATTAATCCGTTCAAGTATAAAACCTCGATCAAGAATATTCCCATCAAGCTTAATCTCAGAAATCCGAATTTTCGAGGTGAGTTGAAATACCAATATAATTCCGGATTCTGCAACCTTCCTTACTGCTCTAACCTGCGAAAAATCTCCAATTGAGTAGATTGCTTCCACAGATCGACGAATTTTATAATGGGAAATTGTATCCCCAAGTTCAATATCAGTCCCACCAACCAAAGCCTGTGAAAGTGACGAAGATTCATCTAAAATTTCACCATTAAACAGATATTCAATTTGAACCACAGGGATTATACTAGCACTCAGTGATTCGTTATGTAGAACTAGCAATACTAAAACAGATACCAATTTTATAAAAGGACAGAGAATCTTCAGAAAAAAATCCAAGTAATTTCTAAAACTCCAGTTCAAGCTTAAGATCAATACCATATCGTTCCGTACTTTGGTTTATCCTATACCTCTCACCGGCCACGGACATGTGTTTGTTAATCTGATACTCAACCTCTATATAGGGAGTATTTTCGCTTAGCTTATTTAAATAAGATATTTTATTTGAATAAGTAATTGCTAATCTTTTCGAAATTTCCTTCAGACTTTTAGACTCAATTTGACCACTCGGGTCTATTACTGAAATAGGATCATCGAGAGTCAACAAAAAATCATTACGCAAATCCAACAGTGGATCCACCATCAAATCTCTATCATCCCAAAAAAGCTCAGAACGGTTTTCAAAACTAAGAGGATCAGTCAGCTTGACTCGAGCTTCGCGGAGCCCCGCCAATCTGGCAACTGAATTCCCGACAAATCGTTCTCCCTGCCGAAGCATAACCTCTCTACTACTATTGCTTATCGCCCCAACATCTGTGAAAGACAAAGATTCGGTATCCCCAAAAGTTAGAATAGAAAGAATTTCCGTTTGTGTGAGCGTCAGCTGATAATTTTCACCAACCTCACTGTTCAAAATTTCCACTTCCAGTTCGGGACTATGGGATTCACTTAAATAGCCGCTCATATGTAAGTTAACTTTTACATCCTTTGTATCCAGATTACGTAACCTAACACTTCGAATTGGTTCCGACGTTTCAGCATAGATCTCGTAATATGGTTTCAGACGAAGAGGATCAGTATTCTCGCCATATGACCCCTCTTTGATTGTAAACGGATGGTCGATGGCAAAAACTTGGAATTCGCCTTCAAGTATATCAACTCTACCATTATAAACAGGTCTTTGGATTGGACCAATAACTTTACCATTCACTGAGACTTCAATATCGTTAAAATCGCCAAGATCCGATACCATCGAAATGTTTCCTGGAGCAATAACATCCAAATCCAAACGGAGATGACGAATAATCGGATAATCCGATAACACTTCAAACTGAATTCCTGCTGAATCTTGATTAACCCATTCATTAACTAATTCCCGCCAAGGGCGCTTATACCGACCATCAGCAACACGGACCGTCCCTCTTACAACTGGCAGTCTAACCTTACCCCCAGGGATTACATCACCAATCATGGTCAAATCAACACGGTCACACCGTACCCAATAAAGTTGAGGGTTTTGAAAAATACAACCGTCTTTCAGTGTAGCCCAAATGTCCATTTCAGTTACGTCTAACCACCTCGACTCAAGAGAACCTCCCGCTACGAATTTACCACCATTTAAATTACCTTCAAGCTGACGGATAATGACCCCATTATTGGTAAAATTTGCTTCTAACTGAGCTTGATCCACACTAATATACGTCTCAGGAAGCCGAAAAGCAACGTCACGTAAGCTAGTTACCCCTTTCAACCGGGGAGAATCGATACTACCGCCAATTGTGACATTACACATCCCAACACCATCAATAAGACCAAATTGCGGAAAAATCATAGGCAAAAAATCAAGCGTTCTTATATCTAGATCAATTCTGCCTTCAATCGGCTGAGGCAATGGCGATAGTATTGCCTCACGTATTGAGAAATCAAATGGAACTGTCCCAGACAACAGAACACGATTTGAACCGATTGAAAGTGTGACAACCTCCCTACCAATCTGGACTGCCTGATCTTCATAAGTAATTTTGCCCGTAAAATCATCGATTTCCGCATTAGCGATGGTCAACGCCGTAGATTTAGCAGGAAACCATTCCAATGTGACCTCTGGATTTGCGTCAGTACCGTTAATCTGTAGGTTAGCATTTAATTTCCCACGAATTGGATACTCGATGGGAACCAGATCAGAGAGGAAACTTACATCAAAATCTCGCATTTTCATAACGAAATCTAGATTCCCATCAAGTTCCCAAAGCCCTCCGCCTTCTAATTCCAAGGGATTAACCGCTGTCTCATTCCCTACATCTGTTAACAGAAATGGCTGAACATGCAACTTCCGATTCTTCAGCACAATATTTATATTTCTATTATTGGCAACACGATAGTCCAAACTTTCAAGAGTCAAATTCTCTATCTTTGCCTCACTCGTAGCATACGCAATTATATTTTGCAAATTAAAAGGAAGCAGTAATTCCGGAGTCCAATCTATTACGCCACGACTAATAAATTTATTGATCGGTATATCCAGTATCGCACTAGCAGTTATGATACCACCAAGTTTGGGATAAAACCTTGCCGGCAAAAGACTTCGACTCCAATCGGAAATGTCGGCATTCTGAATTACAATCTTTCTTGCTATAAAGTTTGTTGGATAGAGTCCATCTGTCATAAGTTGAACACGGGCATCAAACTTACCTGAACCAATATAACAAGTTAAATTTGTAACATCAATATACCCATCAGCAGCCCTCGCATATATACTTCCTTGCGAAATTGGCAGGGAAGTATCAACAAACTGTAAATTCCCATTTTTGATTGAAAACATACCATTAAGATAAGGACGGGCCGTTGTACCAGCTAACCTTAAACCGATGTCGGCTATACCACTACTTTTGTCGACTTTAGGAAAAAACGAAGCGATGAAACCAAGATCGACCTGCTCTCCACTTAATTGCACATTGATTGGTAATTTAAGGAAACGATCCGACAATTTCATCTGGCTTAATGACAAGTCAATTGGTACTTGGCCAGACAGTTGCAAGCGATTATTGTATCCAACAAGTTCAGTCTCATGAATAGTAAGCCACTGGTCAAAATATGTGATCCTACCTTTAAACTCTGGGCTCTCATCTCTAAAATCAGTTGCGACAGCCCATATAATTTCAATATTTGGCTGGCGCAAGCGATTACGAACATGAACTTGACTATTTAAGACACCGTTGATTCGGTTAGGCAAGCCTCCCACTGCTAAGGCGACTGAAAGCGGAAGACTATCTGTGTTAAAGTAGAAATCTAGGTTTCCATCAAGATCAATCTCCCCGAAAATTCCCACCCAATTCTGCGACAAACCATCAGCCGACAAGCGTACTTGGCCAAGTTCAATTGGAGCAACCTGAAACTTTCGGTCAGAGAAAGTAAATTGTAAAGGCTGAACTTCGGTTATATCTTGGTCCGCCACCTTAAGATTCAGATTCTGACAAATGAGTTTTGCCGTTGTCGTATCAACCCGAGCACCTACTCCCTCAGCTGTAAGCAACATATCTGTAGAACCAGTAATAGATGATTGAGGCACACTCATCACATAGCTAAAAACATCAGCTAAATTGGCCTGATCGCCGCTAATAGAAAGCGCCCAACTGTCAATTTCAGGTCGAAAATTGACCAGATCCACATTACAAATGGCATTACCAAAATGGAAAACTCCATCATTGATTCGCCAGTTTGACTTTTCCGTAATGACCTGCATTTGACCAGACGTCACACTGGACACATTTATTAATGCCGAAAGATCTTGAATAGGAACAGGAAAATCGAATAACTTGAAGGACGTGTGGTTCAAATCGACCACAGCACTGATTGAAGGTCGCATCAAAGAGTTCCCAATCTGAGCGTGAAGATCAAGATTACCCGTAAGTTCAGTCACTTTCGAAAAAAAACGCGTCATCGGCCCAACCCGAAAATTACTGCTTTGAACCGAAATCTTCGTATCATTTGCTATTGAATCTGAAATAGACGGAAGTTGTGTGCCTTGATTGGAAACCGGTAATGTACCCCACATATGAACATGATTCCCAAACATAAGGAAGTCTGTCATGGGTATTCTCAGTTGGTTATTCTCATAAAGAATTTGCCCCTTTACACTGGTAATTTCGATAATATCATCCCTACTTTTAATTTCTAAATTCGGCATAAAAAAATTAAGTTCATATTTTGGATATTCAATATTGCCTACAGTTTCTGTCGCCGTAACACTCAAGTTGTAACGGGCTAAACCGGAGAGAGCAATTGGAATTTCAGGAAAAAGACCGGTGAGACTTTGAATTTCAAATTCGTTCGATGTAACTTGAAACTCCATGTGTCTAGGCGAAATTGATGAATCCATCATACTAACTATTGGATTCCGACTTTTCCGACTAGCAAGAATAAGCGAATCAACATACCACACGTCACCCTCATAACGAAGCTTTACAATTTCAGGATCGGGGCTGACCAAGGTCTCACTACCAGATGAGACTTCAAATCTTACCAAATCCATCTTCATTCTCACAGTTAGTGGATCAACCAATTCCCCGATCATCTCAATTCTACCATCTGCTACACCATCAAAACGGTTCCCAAGCAATGGATTAATGATTGGGAAAATAGGTGCTACATCTACATTTCGGCCTTTGACAAAAATCTCATAAGGATTTGAATTTTCCATTCTAACTGTACCATGTATTCGGCAAGTCTCATCAAAACCGAAGCCTTCAAAAGAAAGCATTTCTTTAGTAAAAATACCAACTAAATCCACATCCAACAGAGGATTCTGTGCAAAACTCACATCCGTTAAATCACAAGTGAGATCGATTTGTGGATCACTAGTATGCCCCTTACCCGTCGCATTAAGGATCATACTAGCATCTAACTCAATCTCACTAAGGCCCCTTGCAATAAACAGTTCGTGAAGCCGCATCGGTTCGCTTTGGAAATCAATTTCATACTCAAGATTGTCTGTCACTGTTGCATTCAAGATACCTTTTTGAGCACGAGATGAGAGTTCAAAATCCTTGATAATCGCATCATAATTTTCAATTTCAAGTGGTAGAGAAAGTGAATCAAAGATTAATCCCCAAGCCTCAGCATCAACAATTTCAAGTATTCCCCGCCCATTCAAATGTTCCAGCGTATTATCAAGAATCAATTTTCCCGTGACAACGCCTTGAATCGGGTACGCTTGCCCAACTAAACGAATATAATCAGCAATTTGAAGCGGTTCAACAGATAAAACGAGATCAACAGGAATCTTTCCAATTGGATACGCTTGCCCATTTAATACCAATCGACTCTTATTCTTAACTAGAAGTCCTTGATTTATGTACACATACTCATCTCGATACTGAAACGGAACAGTTAATATACCAATCGGAACATTGAAAAGTGAAGCCTTAGGAACTTCAAACACAGCTGTCAAATCCGAGGGAGAAATTCTCCCCGTAACCTTACCTTCACCACCGAGATCAGGAATCCTAACGATTCTTGACAACTTATCAACATCAATTTTAGTGATTTGCAGATCGATATCACGATCATTAGCCAAACCAAGAGGACCTTGTAACCGAATTCGTGCTTCGTCAAGATTAGCCGTAGCTACTAACTGACCTGATTCAATTTTCCAATTGGCTTGAGACACCTTAATCCCAATATCGTTTAAGTTAGCTTCATCATAGACCAATCCACCAGTCAACTGTAAATCACTTGGATCAAGCCCCTCCCCCTCAAACTGCACATGAATATCCACATTGCCATTCGATTGTAGAAATGACCTCAGATCATGTATCATCGGGAAAAAATCAACGGCTTGACCCTCGACGAGATCAATCGACCCATGGTATTTGATCCCCTCATTACCTTGGGTCACTTCTGCATAACCAGAAATCTTACCACCGGCTAATTCTCCAAAAAATTCAGTTATGTGGAAATAGTCTCGCGTAAACTCTGCACGAGTGGAAACATCTCGAATTTCCACTCCATTTGTACGCAAGAAAGGAAAAGCAACTAATAGTTGACCATCGACCTTCTCAGCTAAACTGCTTACATTTAGATTTACCTGTGCTTTACCCTCAATGATCTGATTCGTATAAAACTTGGTAATATCCTGAAAGTCAAGGTCCAAATTCACTTCTACATCCAAATCATTCAAATCATTAGCTTGCCCTGAAACAGTTAATTTTGAATCTCCGAAATCAATTCGCATCTGTTTAAGTTCTTTCAAATTACTAAACAGAGAAAACGTGGTTTGAATCTTCTCAATTTCCGTACGAGCTTCATTAACTTCAAAAAAACCATCTTTAATACTAAACTCACCTGTATGTTCCCACTGTCCTAAAGGACCTTGGAAATTGCTAGAAATACCGTTGACAGAAACTTTCAACTGACGCATTTTGTCGTCCAGATTCAAGGAACCATTCTCAATCCTAACATGAGAAATAAGCGGTTGAAATATGGCACTTGAACCATTATGATTTGACACCTGAAACAATTTGGTTAGATTAACTTCTCCCTTCTCGTTAACTCGGATACTAAATTCAGGACTCTTGATATCCAATTTGGTAACAAGAAATTTACCAAACAAAAGCCCGTAAAGTTTATATTTCACTTCCACTGAATCCATTGAAAAAAAACGAGTTTTGTCCGGTAACAAGTCGTAAATCACTACTTTACTAATTTTGAGTCCACTGAGAACATTACCAGAAATCTGTCCAATTGAGATGGTCGCGCGCATCTGATTGGAAACTAACTCCTCTAACTTCAAACGAATTTCCTGATGTACATGGCTCGACCCCAGAAAATAAAATCCACCGACGAATATGCAAATCAAAAAAGCTACGATAAAAATCAGAAACTTGTTCCGCCTTCTCATTTTCTTCGAAAATTCCAGTCTTCAGTGTAATACTTTGTTTTAGCCAATTGTTGGGCTGTCTTCACTTCCTTAGGTATCAAGTTATCTTCAACAAGACCGAGACCTAATATATCTTCAAAACCATGTTGAATTGCTTTTTCAATTTCAATCCGTAAAAACCTTCGCGATCGATATTGATTAATGCTGGTTGTTTTTGTCTGCACCATTCGCTCAAGGCCACGCTTTTTTGAGACTATAGACAAAATATCCTGAGATGGGACATCAAGTGCAACATAAGCTTGGAATAGAAATCCAACCGAGTTTCGACGTTGTGCAATACCAGCTATTTTTCCATCACCAATCATCACATCATACCTTGCAGGATTAGTAATACAAATGTTTGGAAGTGACGAGTCCAAGGACAAACCATATTGATCAACTTCAATACCAATCTCTTGCAACCCCCTAGTTATACTATCGCTAATCACTTGGTATCCAGCCGAGATGTCACTTGGTAACCCAATATCGAATTTTGTCTTAGGAAAGATAGCTGAAAAGGTTACATCCCAACCATGAATTACTGTTCCTCCTCCCGTAATACGACGAACCAGACCAATTCCAAGGTCACCACATTCTGAAGAGTTAACCTCCTCACAAATCCGCTGAAAATATCCAAACGAGAAAGAAATTGATGACCAATCATAAAATCGCAACGTCGGACGCAAATCAGGCTTCTGATTCATCAATATGGCTTCATCTATTGCCATATTGAGAGCAGCATCATTTTTTTTGTTCAACAGCAACCGCATTTGAATAGTTCCACTAAATTTGATACAATTCAATATGTATTATAAACCTGCTTAAAATTCTAAAACATAAAAATTATACAATAAAGATGAGTGTGTGTCGTGTCAATCTTAGTTTGGGAACCGGTTGCAGAACCAACAAGCCGATACCCTAAATGTCACTGTTCGGTAATACTGGAATTATCAAACAAAGATCTAATTGTTGGATATTATGCAGGCGAAGGCGAAGCACGTCCCGATACTGCTTGGGTCTTAGCACGCCAGCAACATAATACGAGTGGTTTCGATCCGTTGATTAGTGTCGCAGACTCTCCTGGCAAACCCGAAGGAAATGGCATCTTACTTCAAGTCAATGATGGCAGCGTGTTACTAATCTATGGAACCATGCATGGCAAGCTCGAAGGCAAACATGGCCCCGGTGTACGTTGGGTAACTTGCGATTTGCGAATAAAACGATCATACAATAATGGTGAAACATGGTCAGAAGTTGAGATGATCGAGGAAAACTGGGGACATGTTCCAAAGTGTAAACCAATCCTACTTGATAATGAAGAAATTCTGTTTGGCACAGAATTCACATCATGGCATTCACAAATCTGGAAAAGTAAAGACGGAGGAAAAAATTGGCATATCTGTGGTAACATTCCAGGCGAAAAAAACCAACACCCGTCGCTCATTCAACGAGACGATGGTTCCATCTTGGCACTTATCCGACCATCTGGGAAAAATCCAAATATTCTCAAGAGTGTCTCCCACGACTACGGCCAAACCTGGTCTGAAACCGAAATGACACAAAATCACTGCCCCTATTCAGCCCTTGACGCTGTTAAACTTGAAGACGGTAGAATTGTAATGATTTGGAACAATAATCCAGAAAAGCGAAACCCTTTAACTGTCGGGATGAGTGAAGATGGAGGAGAAACTTGGAAATACAAACGAGATCTTATTACGGGTGAAGGAAGTTTTCACTATCCTGCCATTATCCAAAGTCACGATGGTTTGATTCATATCACTTTCACCAATAATCGTGTTACAATTGACCACGTTGTCCTTTCCCCTAACTGGATTGAAGGAGCAGGAAGTGCACTCCCAATATGGGAAGGAATAGGGATGAAACGTTATCTAATCTAGAGAATTCCTACAATCTAAAGAAATGTAACTACTAAAAATTCACTAAATGCAGAAACAAAGGAAAGACAATGGCATTCATACTTGAAGATGAGTTTGGGGATATCATTGCCAAAGCACGACGGGGGCTTGGACTAACCGTCGGTCAAGTTGCTACTGAATCGGGCATCGAAGCAAAAGACATCTCGCAAATGGAGAATTACACAAAAAAACCGAGTCGCGATGAGGTCGATAAGATCGCCTCCACGTTACAACTTGATAGCAACAAATTAAATGCAATCGCAACAGAGAGTTGGTCACCAAAAGCGACCGAAACTAAATATGACCCATCACTTGAAGTCATAACGATAACCGCAAAAGTAGGTGGTTACCCTGTACATGCGTATTTGTTAATCTGTACAAAGACACGTGAAGCTGCTGTCATCGACACAGCAGCAAACCCCCAAACCATTATAGACAGAATCGACAAGATTAACATAAACCCAAAACTAATACTCTTGACACATGCACACGGCGATCATGCAAACGGACTGCAGGATTTGGAAGACGCTTTGAACTGCCCAACGTGGATCCATGCAAATGAACCTAAGCCAAGAAGTCAAAATGACCTCCAATTGCTGAGACATGGTGACATTATCTCAGTTGGCAACCTGAAAATCAAAACACTCGATACCCCTGGACATACCCCTGGAGGATGTTCCTTCTACGCCCGTTCAACTGTCATCGTTGGTGATGCATTATTTGCTGGATCCGTTGGGAACGCATCAATATCATACGAAAAATTACTCTCTAGTGTACAAGAGAATTTACTTTCTCTACCCAAACATACAGTCCTCTTCCCCGGACATGGACCAGCCACAACAGTTGAAGAAGAAATAAACCACAACCCGTTCTTTTAATAAGAAACTAGAAATCCCCAGAATGGAAATTAAGGAAGTTTGATGCGAGATCTGGCAAAACTTGAAAATCGCCGTCCGACGAAACAGATCAACGTCGGAGGCGTAGCTATTGGCAATCGAAACCCAGTTTCAATCCAAACCATGACCACAACTTTAACATATCAAGTGGACGAAACCATGCACCAAATCGACCGCTGCGTTGAAGCTGGTGCACAGATTGTACGGGTTGCTGTCCCTGAGCAACGTGATGCCGATGCACTTAAAGAAATTGTCAAACGGTCCCCAGTACCAATTGTCTCCGACATTCACTTCAACTATAAGTTCGCGCTTGACGCAATCGATGCAGGCGTGGCCAAAGTCCGAATCAATCCTGGTAATATAGGGAACCAGGACAGGATTGCCCAAGTCTTATCTTCAGCAAAAGAAGCAAAGGTTCCCATACGCATAGGTGTTAATGAAGGATCGCTCGAGAAAGACTTACTAGACAAATACCCGTTTCCTACGGCTGAAGCACTTGTCGAGAGCGCAATGAGACACGTTAAAATTTGTGAAGCTCATGATTTTACTGATATTGCAGTTTCAATTAAATCAAGCGATCCATTTCGCATGATTCAAGCTAATCAGATTTTCTCAGAGAAAGTTCAATACCCACTCCATTTAGGTGTCACTGAAGCTGGTCCTCCAAGGAGATCTCACGTCAAATCCTCAATTGGCATTGGAACGCTTTTAATGGAAGGCATTGGGGATACAATTCGCATTTCAATCACAGGTGATCCAGTTGAAGAAGTCTTAACAGGAAAAGAACTCCTGCGAACACTTGGTTTGGCAGATCAGATGCTTGATCTCATCTCTTGCCCCTTTTGTGGGCGTGGCGATGCGTCAGTCGGTTATGAAGAAATTGTTGAGGCAGCGGAGAAACTTCTGGAAAAACATGGGGTCACAATGCCCGTTGCCATAATGGGTTGTGAAGTAAACGGTCCTGGAGAAACACGAAACGCAAAAGTAGGTATACATTTAGGAGGGAAAGATCTAGCAATACTAAAAATTAATGGGCAAAAAGTCAAGACGTTTCGTGGTAAAGAAGAGGTCAACCCTAAATTCTTGGCCCATGCTCTTTTAGAAGCTACACAACAATTGGATCCCGATGACCACACGAAATCACCCTCCTGAACTGGAAACTTACTTAACATCCGTACTTTCAAAAATTTTGTCTGCTGAATCCACAATAAATCCATTAAACGAATCGTATCTTTTGACAAATTCATAGTAACAAGCAGGAATTTTCTTGATTGTAGCGAGATCCTCAAATTCAACTTCTGCTCCATAAGCTAAAGTCGAAGATTGCTCCAACCCTAAGGCAGGACTACCCTTAATCTCTCCTCCATTAGCATTAACTCTGTAACCGTTTTTTTTAAGAACTTGATTGACCTCTACTAAACTATCAAAATTGTTCAATGAATTAATATAAATCGTGAAGTGGTTAGGGACAAATCCAAAAACGTACAACCATGCAGCATATTCACTTTCACAAAGCAACCGATTATATATTTTATAATTAACTCTCCAACTTCTACCTGTTGTGAGGAACAAATCCGTAGGAGGACGCATACCTTCAATCATAAACCGCATGGTTTCCTGCAGAAAATCAGAAAATTCCCCTACCAATAATTCACTAATAAATATTTTGGGCACCAGTGGATCAATGTGTTCATAGTGACACGCGAATAACCTTTTAGCCTGAAAACGATATCTACCTTTTAGAGAATATCCCCTAGACACAAAAGGCTCAGCTAATCTACTTATTCCAAAATCTTCTAGATTAAAGGTTCTAAATGCTACATGATCGTTAACCCATTCTCGCCCTGCACATAAAACATTCTGGATCTTTTTGGCATCTGGATTTAAATTCGAATAGACACGCCAAAATCCGTCAAACATTTCATCTAAGTCCACAACCCAACCTTAAGTAGCTTACAAATCCAGAGAACTTCCCTCCTCTACACCTACAAACTAGCCTCTCAAAAAATCAACAAGTGTGGATCTTAAAACTGCCCATTTCCATGTTTACTTCCTCAAGGAAAGCAGAAACTAGACTATATTTTGAGATCCATATCCTAACAGCCATTTCGAATACAAAATTAGAATTCCTCTAATTTTGTTGACATCATATGGTATTTAAGGAGTTTTATAAGCAGGATTTCTTAATTCTTTAATCTGTTTCCCAAAGCGCCCATCAGTGTAATCAATAGCTCGGATCTTCCATTTATCCTTTTTATCTTTTCTCATAGCAGCAATTAAATCCCCACTAGCCGCCCACTTATATTTAGCACGTAAAGTCGCATTCTTGGCTCTTGAGTCAATCGCTACACCCAAGAATTCGATCGTCATGTCTCCACCACGAAGACGGAAAATCCCAACCCATCCCTTTTTAATATCGTCCCATCCAACCGTTTTTTCAAATGCTCCAGCCCAAAACGTCCAAGCAGTGAACACATCCTCACCATTGCTTTTTAGCCAATGGGTCATGATTGCATCGAGATCTTTTTCACTAATATCATCAGCATGTTTTGTGAAAACTTCCTTAAGAGCAGTCTCTTCCGCAACAAAATTAATCTCTTTCTGCTTAATAGCCTCAACCTCTTCTGAGGCCTGAGAAAACACCTTTGGTTTTACCGGAGAATCTTTTTCACTGCTGTCGGAACATGCAATTAGACTTGCTGCAACTATGAACATAACTAAAAAGAAAGGTAATTCATATTTCATCATGCTCTCCTTGTTTAGGGTTCTTAAAGAAATTCAGATAACTTCAAAAATATATCTATTTTGCAGTAGAAAATAAATAAAAATCAGGGACGGGTTAAATGGCACCCATCAAATTCAGTCCAAACGGAAAGACTGGACAAACTCATCAAAACTATTTTGCCAACGATTTATGGTAGTTTCCGGCCCCGTTGCTTTAAAGAACCACAAACCTTGTTTAGTTTCAGCGATTGCGGCTAACAGAGCATAGCCTTCCAATTCATCAACAGGTCCTGTCATCATCATAGGCGCACGTGATTTCATAAAAGTCCCAGTCAAGGAAACAACCGTAACTGTTAAATCAGTAATTTGTATCTTTTTCCGCTTAATTAAGTCTTGTATCTCTTGTCCCTCAGGTGGTTTGAATTGTCCATACCAACGATTTAGATTGGCTTCGACTGACCCACCAATACCAGAGAAAACAGCGAGTTCAGCCGGTTGATTATCTCCCACACCCGGCAACAAAAATTGATCGTGACGCATTGGACTTGAAGGTTTTTGGCGGATCCATCCTTCTGGCACAGCATAACTTATTTCACCACGTGACACTACCTTATTCGCAGTCTCTACTTGCTTCAAGACTTGATTCGGAACAGAAGGTTTATTTTCGCTAGAAACCTTTCTTTCCGTTTTACAACTAAGACCACTAAACATAACAAAGAAAATCAAAGACGAAATTGCAAAAACATCTTTCACTGTACTCTCCAATACCTAAATATAAACTAATCATTAAAGCAAAACATATATAACAACAAGTAAAACATTCCTATCCCAAGTAATTTTAGCAAATCCAACTCATACCATCAAATAAATATAATCGAACCCTCAAGTATGATATCTTATCTAAGAAATAAAAAAACTTAAAATTTGATGAGGTTACAGAAAGTAACATGAGAAATCTCAGATTAGCAGATGGGACTTTGATGCCCCAAATTGGACTCGGAACGTGGGAACTGCGAGGCGATGCTTGCAAATCCGCCGTCAAAAATGCTATTAACCTTGGCTACACGCACATTGATACCGCCTGGTTATACCAAAATCAACGCGAAATTGGGCAAGCAATCGTAGAATCTGATATTAACCGTTCCAATCTATTTATCACCTCAAAAATATGGAGAACCGAATTAAGCTACAACCAAGTCCTGACTCAATGCGATGAAATCTTGAGCCAATTACAGATGGATTATGTTGATCTGCTCCTGATTCACTGGCCTAGTGATGAGAATATCCCTCTGAGCGAGACAATCGAAGCATTTAACTACATTCAAAGTCAAGGCAAAGCAATTAGTATTGGCGTCAGCAACTTTAGCAACGACCTAATTGATCAAGCCAAAACAATATCGAAAACGCCAATTAACGTAAATCAAGTCCCGTATCATATTCGCCATCAAACGCCAAACTTGCTAAACCATTGCCAAGAATCCAATGTCGTTGTGACCGCTTACTGTCCACTTGGCAGAACCCAGATACTGAAAGAACCGCTTTTAACTAAAATCGCTAAGCGCCACAATAAGTCAACTGCAAAAGTTGCCTTATTGTGGTTAATTCAGAAAAATATGATTGTTATTCCCAAAGCAAGTTCAACCGAACATTTGAAAGATAACCTCGATCTGTTCGGTTGGGAATTATCAGAAGATGAAGTTAAACAACTAGACAACATTTCCTAAACCAAACATTTAGTTTGATGTACAATCTCCCGTTGCAGCCCATTCGCAACCACGTAATAATAACGACTGAAAATCACGATTCTCGAATGTATCCATCCCACCACCACCGCCAACGTGCCCAAGTATAAGGTGGAATACACGACCGTCACCATAAGTCTTCACCAACACCATCGGCTCTGATTGCCCGGTACCACCAGAATCAATCGACGAAAAAGCTGTAGCAAGAACATGATAATCTGTATGATGCATGTGTGATAACCCATGGTACAATTCATCCGGATGATCTTTCAAAACCAACGGTAACCCCTTCATAATAGGATGATCTGAATCCGTAACTTCAACATCAAATTTGTGGTACTTACCATGGCCTGCCCCCGATCTCCACATCAATGCACAAATCTTTTCATACTCCACCCAACCATCAAAAGCATTATTGGAAGCATGTAGAATACAAACGTTCGTACCATTTCTAACAGCAGTAATGAAATTTTCTTTTGCGACATTAGCCCATTGCGGACCATTATAATCGACAAAAAACAGTCCATAATCATTTAATTTATCCATATCAGCCAAACTAGCGGATGGATCTGTCGTTAGGTCAACCTCAAATCTCTTGGATTCTTCTAGCAAATCCTTGCAATATGGAGCTGACCTTTTCCAATCATGGTTATTTTCTCCTGTTAACAACAACGTCTTTATAGGTTCCATATTTTCCTCTTATGTATATATAATAAGCCAAGCGATAATAGCAAACCTACTCTCATCTTTCAACAACAATAATTCTCTTGAAAAATTCAAAAAGGTTTAGTTCAATATAACCTATTTTAATATTCAATTCAAAATGGAGCTAATCATGTACCGCGTTGGAATTATCGGATTAGGAAGCATAGCAGCACGCTACTCCAATCCATCTGACCCTCATCCATACTGTCACACTGGTGGAATCAGACAATGTGAAGCTACAAATCTAGTCGCTGTAGCAGACTTGTCTGAAGACCGAAAAACCGAGTTTAAAGAAACCTGGGAACCCAGTTTTCCAGACAGAAGTATCAATTACTACAATACCGATATAGAGATGCTCGAAAATGAGGAACTAGACATCATTGCTGTTTGTGTCCGTGGACCATACCACTTTGCTGTTATGCAGAATGTGCTAAAAACAAATGTTAAAGCGATTTTTCTCGAAAAACCAGCAGGTTGCTCATTAGAAGAGATTGACCAAATGACAACTACTGCCGATGAAAATAAGATTCCAATTATCGTCGATTATTCACGACATTGGGCACCACACCTTCTACGACTACAAGAACTTGTAGCAGAAGGCCTGGTTGGCCAAGTCAAATCTGTAATTGGTTATTGTCCGGGCACAATTCTATCTTTTGCAATTCACAATACGGATATGATCTGTCAATTTGCAGGTTACAATCCTATATCTGTCAGCGCACACATAAATCAAAGCAATGATCAAGTTCCCGAAGGCTACGAGCGAGAACCATCAATCATTGGATCAATCATTGATTTCAAAAACGGAATACAAGGGTTCCATGTGGGTGACCCCGGTACCAAGAGCGCATTTTCAGTTGACATTCTTGGAACGGAAGGCCAATTACGAGCTGGTTACGCTCGGTCAGCAACAACTCTATACAATAAAGATAACAAACTGGTGGACAACACAAAATTGGATCTACCACCAAATCAAAGCGTATTCAAAGTTGCATATCAGCAAATTGTCAGTTATCTAGAGGGAGGTAACTTACCTCATTGTACACAAGAACAATACATAGCTGTCAATGAAATTGGATTTGCAAGCATTGAAAGTGGTCTAACCGGTCAAACAATTGAAGTTCCCTGCCAAAAGCGCAGTAGACTAATCTATGCCAATGGTTAATCCAAAACTAAACTTGTTCCTCTATTGCTCGCTGCAGTGCTGAAGCAACCTCTTCAATATACGGAAGAGGGCCATATAATACATCATAATCCTCAAGTTCCTCTGAGGTTCCAATTTGGGCACGAATAACCAGCACATATTGCCTACTAGCAATCAACATGAATATCCCAAATGATGTTATCAAAAGACCCAATACGATGAGCAAGATAGCAGCACTGTTTACTTGCCCCAAGGCGACAATAACCAGGCCTCCGAAAACAAGCATTATTGCCAAATAGAAATAAGGATTCTTAGTATACTCCTTCTTACCAACTAGCAGAAATATCCCTATAAGACTAACAAAACAGCCAAGAAAGAGGCTAGGAACATTGGCTGGCTGCAATAAACTGAAGAAAGTAAGCCCCACACCAGCGACAACAATCATACCTCCCGAGCAACATCCTCGAACAGCAATATCCTTTTGCAAATAAAACGAATTAATAATTTTAAGGAGAAATATCTTAGGCCCAACAATGAAACTCACATTAGTAATCACTACATCATTCTTATCACTGTAAAATATTGTATCTATAGACGCCACAACAAGTTTTTCACTTTTTCATCCACATGGTATCTCAATTCCCTCAATACCAATCATCTATCTTTTTCTGATTCTTACATCGACTCTTTTTTCGAAGGCCAAAGTAATGTGCTCATTCTAAACCTTGAAAGAAATCTTCTGGCGGTGGAGCCATTGTATCAAGTGGAACTTGAGTATCAGTTGGTTCCAACATAGCGACGTTTGGATCATCAGTATAATTTTCCTCAGTCATATAGCTATTAATACAAGAGCGATTACAGGCTTCACCATTTTTAAGCAATCGACAAACTGGATGATTTAGTCGCAATGAGCTGATAAGACAAGTCCTTAGCTGCTCCAAATCGAAATCTCTGTGGAGTAAGAAACTATAACCTCCATGTTTCATCGAGTTTTTTGCCAACTGATTTTCATTCACAATGGAAATCACTTTAACGTGCTTAAGGTATCGTCGTAAATAGTAAAAAACGCGTCTCCGCCTTTCATTTATTCGGTCTAGAATCACCAATCGGTATTTCCCTAGTTTCAGAAAACCAATTGCTTCATCACTATCCCATGCAACGTCAAATCGATGATTTTCTGAACGCAGTAACTCTTTAATTCGACGTTGCTGACGAGAATCTCTACTAACAATCAACACTTCTCCTTGGATATTGGAGATGCCAATATGCTCCTGAATTTCTAGCGGCATGATTGCTTGATCAACCCGCCTTTCAAGCCACCTGCGGTTGTATCTCATCCTACGTCTGACAGAACCCATTCTAGATTCCAAAACTGGGTGGGTTTCTCGATATCTTCTTCTCATAAAGAGGCTAAGTCCCTTTGAATATATCTAGGAGTTTTTCCAATCAAACCTCACTTTTTGGCAATCAAGAAAAACACTTAATTTTCCAAGAGAGGCGCATAGATTATACATTACCAACTCACTAAAAGTATAGGTTTATCAATCTTTTCCAACTAGATTCTCGCTTTGGGCAAAGGACCTAACCTAAACACAAAAAAGGCTTGACGAGCATGTGCCTATCATGTTAGAATTGATATAGGTTTTTTCTCGGATTTTTAGAAAGGGGGATCTAATGGCTCTTGGTAGACTTGGGGGAAAAGCGTCAGGCGTTTTGAGTCGAAGTTCGACCAACGGTATGAGAGCATTTAAATCAGGGAGGCATTTGAATACCCGGCGGAGAGGACCAGGAAAATCGAGCTTTGTCACAAACATGAAACGTCAACGTTATAACTTTAGAGCGTCACGTATGGCCAGACGCATAGATCGAAGAGTTTGAGCTACCGCGACTAACTCCTCTTGTCGATAGCTAGCATCAAAGTGATTTCTTCTCTTGTCGTTTTCAATTCTCTCGCAACTTGTGTGTAATTTTTGCCTTCGTCGATTAATCTACGGGCAGTGCTGATTCGTCGTGAGAGTTTCTGGTCTTGAGATTTCAGTATTTCATCCTCGTGTGATTCAAGCTCAACTACCTCTCCAAACAAAATTTCGTCTTCACCTAGCAATTCGGTGATTTTTTCTTTCACCCCTTGATCATCATACCGCTCCTCTTCAGCATCTGCTGTTTCGTTAGCTTCCAAATCCAACTCCTGCTTAACTTGCTTGAGTTCTTCCTCATGATTAGCATATGAATGATCAAGGAATGCTCGCTTTAATGAGGGAGACTGGTTCGAAGTATCCTGTTCTTGTGCAATTGTATTGTCGAGAATTCCTTCGAAATCTTCATTGTCACCATCCTCTCTGTTTACATCCTTCGAAACCGAATCTTCTGAAAAAACTTCCTCATCATGTGAAGGAAGTTCAAGCCCTTGATTCGTAATACGTCTTAATGCTCTTTGGCTTCTAAAAACCATCCCCCCCAGAATCACCAATCCCAGCAAGAATAAAAAATTGGTTACCAAAAGTAGCCACCAAGCCACAAGTGAGAAGTCAGTGGAGTTTTCCACTAACTCACTGTCAAACCCAAGGACAAATTCATCTTGACTCAAGAGTTCCTGAATATTTAGCATTGGTTCTCCAGGTCGAACTTTACGATTTTGGGATACAGCCTGACTCAAGATCTCCTCTGAGCTAGTAGATGATTCATTTGTTTCCTCTAAATTCACTGAAGAGAAAGAAACACTTTGATCTCGACTTGTCCGGTTACTAACTTTAATTGAAGATGGTTGAGGTACTGAAGATGAATCGAGAACTCCGAAAAGATCAATCACGATTCGATTCGGATTTGAGAGAGGAAATAACTTATAACGCCGGATATCCTGATGTGAAGTTAGATTCAAAATCGCCGATTCACTAGATCCCGTTTTGATCAAAACCCCCTTCAAAATCGGATCATTAACATGGACACCAAAATCGAGATCAGGCACTACTAACATGTTATATAAACGTACCTCAATCTCATTTTCATATGGAGAATGAAGTTGGTGAGAACCAATCTCACCATCAATAACTAAAACAACACGAGTAGAGTGAGTTTCTGGATGATAATGATATCTCGTCTCAATGATTCTTGCTGCACGAGAACTATTTGGAAGAGACACTATACACAGAAATATAAGCATCAAAGTAGGAATCCAACTAATACCATAAACCACTATATAAACTTTACGGTCTCTATTTATTTTGAATTTCATAGCGAACGCCATCAATCCTGATATCATTCAGAGAAACAATCTTCAAAAAACCTCAGATTCTATATGTCTTCATCTATCAAACGACATTATCACCCTGATCCTGCTGAAACCCAGCTCGTAACTTCAGGATAGCACTAGAGTGAAGTTGTGAAACGCGTGACTCATTTACATCCAAAACGAGCGCGATTTCCTTCATTGTCAGCCCCTCGTTATAATACAAACTAAGTACAAGTTTGTCTCTCTCAGGCAACAAATCAATAGCGTCAGCCAATAGGCTCTTAGTTTCTTCATATATGAGCTGATCGGCTGCATCAATATTACTCGGATCAGCAATAAATTCTTGGATTGCATCTTGCTCATCGTCATCGGAGGTAAGGTCACTTAGCGTAAGGATTGCAGTGCAACTTACATCCGCTAAAGCTTGGTGAACTTCGTCAATGGTCAGCCCCATCTCTTTGGCAACTTCAAATTCATCAGGAGCACGACCATTTTGCTGCTCCAAACGACGATAAGCTGATTCGAGCTGATGAGCTTTCTGTCGAACACTTCTTGGGACCCAATCTAAAGCACGGATTTCATCGAGAATTGCTCCACGAATTCGATGGCTTGCAAAGGTCTTAAAGGTCGCGCCTTTTGTCGGATCAAATCTATCAATAGCATCAAGCATACCCATTATGCCAATGCTCACCAGATCATCTAAATCATATGAGGGCGAAGCGTACACCGAAGTTTGGTAAGCTATCGACTTGATTAGTGGAAGACATTGATCAATGAGCTGTTCTTTAGCTCCAGAATCATCGTCAAACTTATAGGCCCTCCACAGTTCCTCTGTCGTCATCATCTTCTTCTCTGTCTTCATAAACGAATGATAGTTCTGATCGTGTTATCCATGAGACAAACCATCCAACAATATATCCCAGAATTCCGAAAATTAAAAAGGCAATGATTGCCTTCCTAAAAATTGTCTCAATAGAATTGCCTTTGAAATAAGCCATAAGACTAGCTACGATTAGGGCGGAAAAACTTAGGCCGTAACTTATTCTTATACTAATCCATCTCTTAGATCCCATTTTTAGTCTAACAAGTTAATCTACAAGAATTTAAATTTTCGTAATTCAGCAAAGTCACAATTTCCAGATCACAGCTATAATGTTTCACTTCAATTAATTAAAATACCAAAGCATCATACTATTTTCCTTGTTTTTCCCTAATTTTTTCAAACTGTGAAAAGAAATTTTTCGCAGCAGAATGTTCTGCGAGAGAGGAAATCATCCTCTTAGCAATAACCTGAATACACTTTACAGAAAGAGATTCGGGATTTTCAAGCATAAATGGTGATTTCTTACGATTGATTAGTGAATTTTTAATTTTGGAATCGTAAGGAATATAACCAGCGTACGAAATTTTGTCCAACGGGAGATTGTATTTCCTAACAACTGTTTTAAGAATTTCGGCGACCTCACGAGCTTGAGCAACAGTCCGCACCATATTAATCAAAAGATTAACCCGTGCATCTCGACGCCAACGAGAAATCACCTTAATTAAAGCATATGCATCAGTATACGCCATGGGATCAGGTATTGTTACAGCCAAAATCTCATCCGCAGCTAAGACAAAACTTAAAACATTATTACCAATTCCAGCAGGCGTATCAATGATGAGAATGTCAATCAAAGTATTGAGGCGAGTAAGTTCACTAATTAACTTCTTATGAATTTGGACGGGCAAATCCGCCATGGCTTTAATCCCAGAACTACCAGCAATAACTGAAATGTCAAGAGGTCCCTTAACAATGATGTCTTCAATTCGCTTCTCTCCAGTAACAACGTGTTGCAGTGTATAACGTGGATTAACATGCAACATAACATCGACATTCGCAAGGCCCAAATCGGCATCTAGAATTCCAACACGTTTACCAAGTTGAGCCATTGCAATCGCCAAATTTGCCGCCACATTGGTTTTTCCAACACCACCTTTACCACCAGTGACGGCAATAGTGCGTAAAACTGGTGAAACACGACCTCTTCGAGCAACTTCGGCGGAGACAGTCTTCGCAACTTTTCTAAGCTCTGCTGCGTGATTATTCTTCAAAGTTAATTTCTCCTTAATGTTGCACCGTCAAAGACTAAAGTTAATTCCAAGCTGGTATTCTGATCGTCATAAATTCCCCAATTAAAACTCTACAACTTCTTTTGGTAACCTCTGAGCAAAAAGGTAGCTATTCGATTGTGCGTTGCAACTTCAATATCAGTTGCCACATCTTGTCCAGTCGTAAAATAGGCAATTGGTTTCTTGTAACGAACAGCACAATTCAAAATAGAACCATAGCAAATTGCTTCATCCAACTTAGTGAAAATGAGTTTGTCGATTCCGAGTGATCCAAATCTCTTTATTATGTTCTCCATGTCAGTATTACGTGTAGTCATATTCAACATCAGATAAGTTTCATCTGGACGCGCAGCATTCAAAAATGACTCAATTGACCTCAGACGTGCAACATCCAATTGGCTACGTCCAGGTGTATCAATCAAAATCAAATCAAAATCAGCATATTTCTGAATTTTCTTCTCAAGCTCTTCAGGATCACGTGCAACTTCCATTGGTAACGATAAAATCTCGGAGTAAGTCTCTAATTGCTCAATGGCACCAATTTTAAAATCGTCAGTCGTGATGAGAGCAACCTTTTTCTTTTGAAAACAATATTGAATAGCAAGTTTAGCAATTGTCGTCGTCTTTCCAACACCTGTTGCACCAACCAGAGCAACCACTGTTGGAGCTTCACCAAATTTGATACCGGGGCTCGTCTTTACAATGTTTTGAATTAATGCTGTCAAATGTTCATGAATTGATTTGCCATCTTCATCATTAAAGCAGGTCAACATTGCTTCGGCTAGATCATGCGCCAACTCTGCCTCAACATCAGACTTGAGGAATCTGCGGTAAAGCCCTGCGACTTCGTCCGGTAAATCGGCATTATCAGATATTTTTGTACTACTCAAAAGAATGCTAAGAGCATCACGAATCTCATTTAATTCAGTACTGAGATAGTCCATGGCAAGTGAACTTTCAGGTGTTTTCTCTGCTCTTTTTTCCGGCGGCAAATCCTCTGAAACGGATACAACCTCGTTTTGTGGTGAGGAAAAACCAGGTGATTCACTATACGGAGGGTCCTGACCGAATTCCGAATCAATTTGTGCATTTTGGCGACCATATGTGTTAGCAGTCAAAGCCGTATTTACACGTTCAATTGCTTGCTGAATGGCAACTGGATCCTGACGATGAGACCTCGGCCGAATCAGTGGAATTTTAGCAGGAACTTCAGTTTCAACAGCAATGGTTAATTCGTAATTCGACCCCTTATCTGGCTGGAGTTTATTGGGTGAAATACGCCGTGTTTTCACAATACTGATATTCCTGCCAAATTCCTTTTCAGCTTTTTGGCGCGCTTCTCTTGGCGTTTTTCCGTAAACTTTTTGGATACGCGTAGCCATATTTCACACTTTCAGTTTAACGAAGTCTTACTAACTAGCCTCAGTCAATTCCACACGACCAATTTCATTCAATTGTATCGTCGGCGGAACTTCTTCAATAGACAACGCTGTTATCGGCGTTGGGAACTGAATATCAATAAATTGCCTCAAATAGGCACGAACAATTGAGCGGGAACATAAAATAAGTGGTTGCACATTCAGACCAGCAACTTGTGTAACAGCATTGGCAATACCATTGACAAGTTGATATGCAGCATTCGGCTCAATAGCTAAAAACTGGTACTCTCCCTGCTCATCTTGCTGTATTCCGCTCATAATGACTTCCTCGACTTCTTCACTTAAGGCAACATAATCAAGTGCTCCATTCTCTGAAAGATAAGGACGACAAAT
The DNA here is from genome assembly GCA_002709695.1 of Candidatus Poribacteria bacterium. Classification (GTDB taxonomy): domain Bacteria; phylum Poribacteria; class WGA-4E; order WGA-4E; family UBA9662; genus UBA9662. The sequence goes on along the minus strand of PAQF01000073.1, from coordinate 8,639 downwards.
TGTAGAACCCACCCGTTGTCTAACTGCTTCAGTCAACATCACGGGATCTTTCGTTATAGTTGACTGATCAGCTAATGCTTCTAATATAATCATCAAGTCTCGAACAGAAACTCCTTCTTTAAGCAAATTCTTTAGTATCTTCTGAATTAAACCTAGAGAAGTAGCTTCAAGCACTTCCTCAACAATAGCGGGGCTGGTTTCTTTTAAACGATCAAGTAACCTCTGTACATCTTGGCGTGTCAAAAACCTATCAGCATGCCGCCTAGTCGTTTCCACCAAGTGCGTTGCCAATACAGAAGAGGGGTCAATAACGAGATAACCAGCCATCTGTGCACGCTCTCGTTGATCGGAAGTTATCCACATCGCTGGTTGATTATTAGTTGGCTCCAAAGTTGGTGTTCCACTAATCTCCTCAGTTACGGGACCAACTTCCATAGCTAAAAATTCATTTGTGCGGAGTTCACCTTCTGCCACAGATTCCTCACGGATTACAATTCTGTAGGCTCCTGGAGCTAAATCCATCTGATCCCGTATTCGAATGTGGGGCAAGACCAACCCCAGTTCTCGAGCCAACGATGAACGAATCTCTTTAATCCGATTAAGAAGATCTCCACCTTCATTGGGATCCACCAGTTGTATTAAACTGTAACCAACATTCAACTGTATTGGTTCAACATCAAGTTCCTGTTCCGCCTGTTCAATTGGCGTCAAGTCCTGTTCCGTATCCGCAGTCTCATCATCAGCTGGGGGCAATTCTTCCATGCTTTCCGGCAAGCGGGTAGCCAAGTAAGTCATGCCCCCAGCCCCAGCAGACAACGCGAGAAACGGGAATGTAGGCATTCCCGGAACTATGCCTATCAAAGCAAGTACACCAGCAGCTATTCCTAACGCTCGTGGTTGTAATAAATATTGTTCTATTAAGGCTTGCCCAAAGGCACCCTTCTCCGAACTTCGGCTAATCAGGAGACCTGTAGACAGAGAAACAACCAACGAAGGAAATTGACTAACTAATCCATCGCCAATAGTTAATAACGTATACTTCTGTGCAGCATCTGCTAGTGGAAGGCCTCTTTGAGCAACCCCGATGATTAGACCGCCAACAATGTTGATAGTTGTAATAATCAAACCAGCAATGGCATCACCACGCACAAACTTACTAGCACCATCCATTGCACCATAAAAATTTGCTTCATTGGAAACGTCTGATCGACGCTGACGCGCTTCATCATCGGTAATTAAGCCTGCAGTCAAATCCGTATCAATAGCCATCTGTTTCATCGGTAACGCATCCAATGTAAAACGAGCAGCAACTTCAGCAATACGCCCCGATCCTTTAGTAATGACGATAAACTGGATAATCAATATAATGAAAAAGACGACGAATCCAACAACATAATTTCCTTGAACCACAAATTGGGCAAACGATTGAATTACTTTACCTGCAGCATCTGTACCTAGATGTCCTTTTGTCAGTATCACTCGTGTTGAAGCAACGTTAAGTGAAAGACGAAACATTGTCAATACAAGCAATAAAGACGGAAAAATTGAGAAGTCAACTGGTTGCAACATGTAAAGGACAACAAGCAAAGTAACCAACGATATCGTAATATTTACTGCAAACAACAAGTCTAGCACTGGCGCCGGCAATGGGATCACCATTACCAGAATGATACCAATGACACCAAATACAAGAACAAAATCACTATTTTTGGTAATTAAGGGATTCATACGGATCGAATTTTATTCTGATTCTGTTACCTAATTATGCACTCATGCTCTTTGCTTTATTGAAACCCTGCCTCATGCTGTAAACACGTGCAAGGATCTGGGCAACGGGTTTGTATAACTCCACCGGAATAATGTCACCAAGCTCAAGTTCAAAAAGCGCCCATGCTACTGGTTTATCTTCAATCATTGGAATTTCATTTTCTTCTGCGATTTCACGTATTCTCTTAGCAATCAGATCTGCTCCTTTTGCTATCACAACAGGACTAGGTGACACCTCCCGATCATACTTAATAGCAACTGCAATGTGCCTTGGGTTAGTGATAACGACATCGGCATCCGGAATTTCATCCATCATCCTTTTTTGTGTCATCGTCATCTGTCGTTCCTGAATAATGCGCTTTACTTCAGGAGAGCCCTCAGTTTGCTTATTCTCATCTTTAACTTCCTGTAATGTCATCTTCAGCTTCTCATTGTAACTCCAGCGTTGATAGAAAAGATCTAAAATCCCAAGTAGTAGGAGAAAAAGTGCCACTCGAAAAGCAACATTAAAAGTTAAAGCTGCGATATAGCTGAGTATGCCATTTATGTCTTTTGATCCTAAAGACTGAAAATAGACTGACTCACCCTGAATAGTCACATAAACAATAGTTGCTACGGCGACTAGCTTCAGGATTGCCTTAATAGTCTCAACAAGAGCATTTCGCGAGAAAAGCTGCTTAATTCCAGTAAAAGGATTCAGTTTTTCTGGACGAAATGCAAGAACTTCAAAGGAAAAGAGAGGGCCAACTTGAAGATAGTTTGTTAAAATACCGGCAACAGCAGTAGCAATCAGGAAAGGTGAAATAATCAGCGCAAATCGGGTAAAAAAGTCGCCCAAAAAGAATTGTACAATTGAAGGCTCAGCTCGAAAATCATTGAGCTGGTTTAGGGCAACAATATTCAGGTTCTTCAATGACGTGAGCGTAAACGATCCAAATACCCACATTGCCAATAAACCCAAGAGCAAAGTAATCGCAGAATTAAATTCCCGACTCTTAGGGACATCACCTTCCTTGCGAGCCTTATCAATACGCTGCTGACTCGCCTCTTCAGTTCTTTCTCCACCTGGGCCTTCGTTCAATTACCTCACCCTATAGGATTATTGAAGTGTATTCCCCCCATGCAACTACCGTCAACACTTTCAATGATTCGCCTCAAACAGCATCATCTATTCAATGAAATCTAACGTGCTTCTCAGGATAACGTTTCAAGGTTTCAAGAGTTCTATTACCAGAATACGAAACTGTTTCAAACCTGAATATTCATCGCTAGTATAACACCGCTTTGGGTGTTCATCAACTCAAAACAAGTAGTCCGAATAACAGTGATCACATAGTTGTAATCAGCGCATGCAGATCTTTACCAAGTCCATCAAATAAAAACTCAAAAGTCACAACCGTCACTCTAACAGACGCTATAATCATAACCGTTCCAACCAAAACTTGGACCAAAGGAAGTATAATAAATACATTAAGCTGGGGAATCGCACGACTAATCAGAGCAAGTGCAATGGTTGTCATAAATAATGCAACAAAGACAGGAGCAGCCACGTAAAAACCTACCACAAAGAGTTCGCTAAACAATCTAATTATCTGTCCCGCTAAATCTTCGGAATAACCGAACCCACCAATCGGAACGAATTTGAAAGTATTAACCGCAGCAATCAGGAAAACATAATGACCTTTAATGGAAATAAAAATGATGAGAGCCAAAAAATTGTAAATCTGAGAAATAATGGTAATTTGTTCCTGATGGTTTGGATCCAAAATAGTTGCCATTGAAAAACCCATTTGGATTGTCACTAACTCACCCCCAAATTGAATGCCAGTAAAAACAAGTTGGGCTGCGAAACCAATGACAAAACCAATAAACACTTCTCGAACAGCCACCAAAACCAAGGAAATTGCATCTAACGGAGTAACAAAATCATGTAAATTCAAAACAGGAAAAACAGTAAAAGTAATAACAATTGAAAGCGCAATTTTAATAACATTGGGAAAGGCACGGTGATTATAAAAAGGTACAAAGACAACAATACCTGCAATCCGAAGAAATACAAGCGTGAATCGAATTGATAAATCAAGTGGAATAAAAAAATTTGGCATTACTGCAAGAAAGAGTAAAAGTTAATAATCAAGTCTCTGGTAAAACCATGCATCAATTTCAACATCCATGGAAATAAAAAGGTTAACACTAAACCAACAGCTATCAACTTTGGAATAAAGGTAAGCGTCATTTCCTGAATTTGTGTTGCAGCCTGAAAAACACTAACAATTAAGCCAATGACTAACCCAGCAACTAAGACAGGACCAGCCAGCATAAACATTAACTGAAAAGCTTGACGTATAACATAAATTGCAGCTTCCGGCGACATCTCCACCTACCCTTTAATTCCCGAAACTAGCGAGTATATCAAAAGATTCCATCCATCAACAAGAACAAAAAGTAATATTTTGAAGGGTAATGAAATTGATATTGGGGGAACCATAAGCATCCCCATTGCCATCAAAATACTGGCAACGACCATATCAATTACCAAGAACGGAATAAACAAAAGAAACCCAATTGTAAATGCAGTTGTGAGCTCACTGATAATAAAGGAAGGAATCAACACATGCGTGGGTAAATCAGCCTTCGATTCTATAGCACCTAAACCCGAAAGTCGTTGCATCAATTGGATATCATCAGTCCGCGTTTGCTTAAGCATAAAGTCGCGAATTGGAGAGAGTGCCTTCTCAAAAGCCTCTCTTTGACCAATTTCACTGGTCAGATAAGGCTGCAGTGCTTCATCATTTATACTTTTAATAATCGGTGCCATTACAAAAAAAGTTAAAAACAAAGCTAAGCCAGCCAAAACTTGATTCGGTGGGATCTGTGGAATTGCTAAACCTTGACGGAGAAAAGCAAAAACGACAATAAAACGTGTGAAAGAAGTCATCATAATTAGAAAGGAAGGTGCTATTGACAAGACGGTCAAAATTATAAAGACTTGAAGTGTTGATGTAAATTCGTTTGGGTTGTCGGTCTGACGGAGACTAATATTAAGTTCTGGTAAAGGAAGCCCTGGCTGTGTTGAAGGGGATTGGGAATAACAAAGTGAGACAAAAACGAGAGGTAATAGGAAAAAAAGCAAAAAAAATTTTTTCACTTACTGGCTTTCCTGACAAAATTACGAAGAAGAGACTGAAATCCATTCTTCGCTCGTCGTTCAAGAATCAATTCATTCTCAAGCCACTGATCAACCAAAGCCATTTCGTCTTCATCAAGAGTCGCTATATACGAAATGTTTGTATTAGTCACACCAACAACATGCATTTGATCTAAAACTCGAATCAAACAAACAGATCTAGCTGGAGAAATCGGCTCCTCAAAGATAACGTTGATTGGTTTCACTGATTGATTTGGTTGAGATTGCAACATCAACTTCCTCAACACCCATACTGTGACGAAAATCAACCCAGTAACAATCAACAACCAAAATAACATCTTCAGAGCAAAAAGCCAAAGATTAGGTAACTCGAATGCTGGAACCTGAGGGTTTCCCGCTGTATCTTGACCTTGGCCCCAAATTGAAGTCGAAATCAACAACAGGGCCATGGCTCCTACTCGCCAATACTTCCGTAAACAATTGGCAAATCCCATGATCATCTGAACTAATTTTTCTTAACGAGTTCAGCTGGGGTCAGAATCTCTGTTACACGCACTGCCAAAGCATCTTCAAATACCATAACTTCTCCCCTAGCAACAGGACTATTATTTACAAGAATGTCAATCGGTTCTCTCGCCTGTTTGTCCAGTTCAACAATTGTACCAATTTTCAAATCATAAATGTCCCGAAGTGCTTTTCGGGTTCGCCCAAGTTCGATAATAACTTCAAGTTCAACATCGGCCAAGAGTTCCTCAAGACCATCCGCGACAGCCGGTTGATCTTGCTGTCCTTCAGTGAATGAGAAATCCTCTTCTATCAAACCCATATCGTTGGTTTCTTCCGATACAGATTCTCCTGCTATGTCTTGAGAGGGCTCAACATCATCCTCTACCATAGCTGCCTCATCTTCACCCAGCATCTCGTTGAGATCGCCTTTTTCTTCCATTTATTCCTATCCTAATTGTTTCTTTCCTACAAACACCTAAGTCTATATTATGGTGCTCGACACATAGATTCGACACTATAATTCTTCTTCTTCCGCCGGCCCACTAACCATGACAGCACGCTTTTCTCGCATCTGACCTAGTTTCCCAAGAAGCTTCGGTTTTCCTTCCAATTCAAGAATAACAGGGTCAATAATCTGTTTGTTTTCTACAAGCACATCCAATTCAATCAGACACCCTTTATTGAGCGCCTTCAGCTGATTGAGCGACATTATAGTCTTAGGAAAAACGGCCCTTATCTCCACCTCTGCTTTGCTGACACGTTCCTGAACTTGCGGTTTGTATTGGTTATGCTCTTCCTCATCGGTTTCATCTGTAACATCAGCGATCGACACATTCAAAAGACCTGCTGGAGCCTCAGCCATCATGCTTTCAACCACATCAGAAGGATAGCAAATACTCAGGCTCCCTGCGGCATCTGCAAACATCGGCTTTACACTAAGCTGAACAACCATCACAGTCTCATGAGATGGTAAGATATTCCTGACTTCATCCACCTGATTTTCAAAGGAGTCAGAATCCATTTTAAAAGCGATATCACTCTTCGCCTGCTTCCAAACAGCATCTAGTCCGTAAATAACATACTGTACCATCTGACTGATAATCTCTACCTCAATATCCGTCAATTGCTGGTCCGGACTAGCCTCATATACTCCGGTTCCTCCCAAAAGCTTCTCAACAACGGAAAAGGCGAGATCAGGTTTTATTTCCATAATCACGATTCCATCTGCATCCTCCATAGTTAACTTGCAAAAACAAGATGGATCGTCAAGACCATCACAGAACTCACCAAAAGTCATTTGGTTTACATTTGTAAACTCAACCTCCGTAACCGACCGAATTAACCCTGAGACTGAATCAGCAAAATCCCGCGAAAATTGCTGATGCAAGTTGCTGACTACGACAAGGTAATCTTGCAGTAATTGTGCCGCCCCAGCAGATTGGGAAAAATCATATATCTCATAGTTTTTTATCTGGCCAGAGACATTATCAGAAGCTTTTTCCTCTTGATCAATCAGCTTCTGGCTTTCCTCCGCAATTGTATTAATTTCTTCTTCTGACAGAATCTTTTCTTGCTCAACCATACTATTATTTTTTGAATGTTACTGGATAATGTATTTACGAAACAAGACCCGCTTAACATTAATCTTTGGTTCTGAATCCGCAAAGATCTTTTGGATCTCATATTCAAGCTCTCGTCTGAGCTTGTCCTTCATTTCCGGTTTTTGCAACTCACTTGCAAGTTTATCCGAAAAAATAGTTAACAAAAGATCCTCTATTTCTGCCCGATCAACTTCAAGCGCAGGTTTATTTTCTAGTGCTGTAACCTGTCTGACATCTTCTAACACCAAGTCAATTTTTACACTAATTACCCGAAGTGTATCCGGGTCAGAGGTATTGATAAATTTGCCTGGGATTCCGGTATAAATAGCTCCCTTACCACTTGACGCTTCATCTTTCTTTTGCTGTTCAGTCTTTTTCTTTGCTGTTGGTTCTGAACTCTTGGGACCAGCTATAAAAAAAACAATCAAAACTGCTACAATCGACATAACAACGAAAGAAGCAATCAATAAAATAAGCTCTGTATTAGTTCCCTCAAGCAGTGATTTAAGTGAGGATCCGCTATCGCTCTGGTCTTGGTCTCTATCACCGTCCGGCGTTTCCATAACCCCATTCTCCCAACTCAACCTAGTCGGTATTATACACTAATTGAAAAACGAATTCCATACCTTAGCCCTTTGAAAAAAATTCAACTTTCGGAGGAATCTGGTATTATATTTCGAGAGGCAGGAATCTTAATTTGAAATAAAATCGAGAGGTAATTTCACAACTCACTGAACTGGAATCTGATGTTTACGCACAACTAAGATTTCGACTCTTCGATTAGCTTTTTGGCGTTCAACTAGCGACATCTTTAAACTTTCCGCTTTTATTGGTACTGGCTGAGTATCAGCGTAACCAGCAATTGAAGTTTGCCCTTCTGCCACCCCTGCTTGAATCAAGTACTGCTGTACGCTTCTGGCACGAGCAACTGAAAGCTCCCAATTCGATGGAAACCTGCCACCTTTAATCATAGGTTGACTATCAGTGTGTCCAGCAATGATAATCCTGTTAGACTCAGACTTCACTTCCCTAGCAACTTCATCAAGTACAACACGCATTCCTGACGTCAGTTGAGTACCTCCAGTACTGAAACCTATACTATCACTTTCCCTAAGTGTTAATAATAGTCCTTCCTTTTTGGTTGTAACATTTATACTTTCAGGTTTTCCTTCCTCAACGAATTTCTTCTTAAGCCTATAGCCAATTCCACGAATTCGATCCTCTTCGTTATTGAATTTTTGCCGAAGCGGTGGGACGATTGGTGGAACCTCAGGTTCATCCCAACCACTCAGAATTCCCATTGAATCCTTGAAGGAAGCTTTTACCGTTTCGTATTTCACTTTATCAAAATTGGCCATGGCAATAAGCATAACAAAAAACGTTAATAGCAATGTTGTCATATCTGAAAACGTCACCATCCACTCAGGAGCACCTTCACTGCTCTCTTTCTGTTTCTTTTCCTTCGCCATTTAAGATTCTCCTGTAGACTAGCCAGCAGCAGCCTCAGCATCCATCAATTCTCTCTCTTTAGGAGCTAAGAACCCTTTAAGAGTCCCTTCGACAACCCGCGCATTCGCTGCCTCCAACATCAACACCGTTCCTTCGATCGTAATTTG
>PAQF01000072.1 GCA_002709695.1 Candidatus Poribacteria bacterium | reverse complement strand
GCTGAAAAATAAGATGAGTTATACTAGCTGAAAATGGTGTTCAGTTTATGTCAAGTTTTGCAGAAGATATGTGCAAGCGGGAATTGGCAGACAAGGTGAAAAAGAATAGTGAAATGGCATTGGGATGTTATGTTGACTAAATCGAGGGAAACAGGCAAGAATGATTGCTAACTTAATGGATAAGGATAAAAACTATGCTAGATCTTACTGGTTTTGAAGTTTTAGTTTCGACCAAACCAAGACCGTATACGGTTACTTTCAATAAAAGTGGGAATATTACCCTTTCAAAAGAATTATCAGAAGATATATCTCATCATGAGAAAAGTACTACTACTGGCTTTCGCTTGCACTACCATTCAGGAGAAAAGAAGTTGTTTCTTGAATTCGTTGATGGTGATGATGGCCTTCCGATTAGCATTAGCAAGCATGGACAGAAATATGTTAAGGCTAAAGACTATTTGGCAGTAACAAGATTTTCGTCAATCAAAGGTAAGAAATTTGGTTTTAATGCAATTGAGTTGCACGAAACGGGTATTTTAGTTGATTTACGAAAAAAGTCTGTTCAATCTGGAAAATCCTCTACTAAAAAGAAAGTAGATAGTCATAAGCCTAAAACATTAGAGGAACAGATAGATGAAAATGCGCAAAAATTAGTAGGCGCATTTGGTTTGGATGCATTATCTGCGGAAGAGAAACTACGTCAGGCAGAGCAGAGGATTCGTTCAGAAGAAGAGCGGATTAATGAAATTGAACAGAAAATAGGTGATATTGTTGAAACAGGCGAAAAAGGGATTACTGCAGATGAGAGATTGCGGAAGAATTTAACTGATTTTGTGTCCGAAAATTTTCCGAATGAGGATCTTCCAGAAGAAGGTAGTAGTCAAGCAGAGGAAGATAGTAGTCAAAAAACCGCTCAGGATTTAAGTCGTTTGTATGAAAATAAAGACAGGTAGTAGGGGGTTAGGGGGGCTTGGGAATGATTGGTGACTTCTCGATAGTAAAATTCAATAATCTATGCCCAAATTTGTGTGACTGATTACTCTTTATTTGTTTGTTTTCGTTGTCTTTTGTATAGCCATTTTTCTGAGGTGTTTAGCTTGGTTCGCAATTTTTTCTTGCCCAAGAGAATTGGAAGAGGATTAGTGAAAGTAGCTAAAAGTTGTTGGTTTTTAGGAAAGTCTGATACTTAGTTGGAATAATATAGTGTAAAGAGGTTAGGATGAAGTTTGGGGTGTTTTATGAGCATCAGATTCCGCGCCCTTGGGAGGATGGGGATGAACTTCGTTTATTTCAAGAAGCCCTGGCCCAGGTTGAGTTGGCCGACCAACTTGGTTTTGATTATGTTTGGGAAGTTGAACACCATTTTTTGGAGGAGTATTCACATTCTTCTGCCCCTGAAGTTTTTTTGGCTGCTTGTAGCCAACGTACTAAACAGATCCGGTTGGGACATGGTATTGTCCTCCACCCACCGGCATATAACCACCCAGTTCGTATTGCTGAACGGCTTGCTACCTTAGATTTGGTTTCGAATGGTCGTGTGGATTGGGGAACAGGCGAATCTGCTTCACGGGTTGAGATTGAAGCCTTTAACATAGATCCAACCCAAAAACATGAGATGTGGTTGGAGTCCGTGAGGGAAACTGCAAAGATGATGGTTCAATCACCCTATTCTGGTTGTGAAGGAAAGTATTTCTCGATACCATCTCGAAATATTGTTCCTAAACCTGTACAAAAACCTCATCCTCCTATTTGGGTTGCCTGTTCCAGCCGAGAGACAATTCAATGTGCGGCTAGACTTGGGATTGGTGCGCTCACTTTTGCCTTTGTAGATCCTGATGAGGCTAAAAGTTGGGTCGATGAATACTATGAGATTTTTCAAAAAGAGTGTATTCCAATTGGGCAGGCAGTAAATCCAAATGTTGCTATGGTCACTGGTTTTTCTTGTCATGAGAAAGAAGAAATTGCCATCGATCGTAGTTTGGAAGGTTACCGGTTTTTTATGTATGCGCTTAATCATTTTTATTTCAATGGTTCTCATATACCGGGTAAGACGAATATATGGCAGGCATATAAAGCGGCAGATCAGCCGATTGTGGAAGGACGCGGGGGAATTGGGTCACCAAGCCAGATTCGGGATCATCTTTTCAAATTTGAACAGGCGGGTGTAGATCAGGTGATTTTTATACAACAGGCGGGAAAAAACCTTCATCGTCATATTTGTGAATCTCTTGAGCTTTTCGCTAATACAGTCTTACCAGAGTTTAAAGAACGAGATAAAATGCAAGCGAAACATAAAACTGATAAATTGGCTTGCGCTATTGAGCGGGCGAATGGTTTGGTTAAACCTATGTCTGTTGATGTGGAAGTGCCAACTATTGATGCTTATCCTGTTTCTAAGAAGAAATTAGAAGGCGATCCGAATCCGACAGATCAGGAATCCTCTTGGGCTGAAGCCATTGAAGGAGGAAAAAAGACGTGAAGTTTTGTCATTGCTGATATGATTAATTAGCTGGGTTAGAAGGTTTTATTCTTCTTGATTTCGGTTTTAATCAAGATCCTCCAAGGGAAGTGAATTTAATAGAATGATATTAGCAGTAACATGACGAGTGGAGATATCGATGAAGTTAGGGGGCCGTTTTAGCTCGGTTAGTGCCCGTACTGGTTTATTCGAGTATCCTGATTGTTTTGAGTTTGGTTGAGTCGGGAACTTTAATTTGACATGATACTGATACTTGATGTGATTTCTTGCTGATAAGTATCTGTTGTTGGTCTGTGGATTGTTAGGGTTTCAAAATAGTCGAATCCAGATATACTATGATTAAATTGTAACTTAGATAGCAGTGAATGCTGGTACTAAAACACAGAATTTTTGTGAGGCTTAAATACGCATGAAAGTAAGAAATGGCAAAGTATTAAGGGCTGGATCATTCATGTTTTTCCTTTTTTTGATAAGTATCAATGCTAGTGTTTTAAGAGAAGATACCATTGATTATGTTATTGCTACGGTCAACGGTGAGGCTATTGCACACAGTGCACTTGAGAATGAATTGTGTCTTAATTATTTGTTTTGGAAAACTGATTTGGAAGTTCAAAGGGTTGGACCCGATGGTATGGTTGTACTATCGGGTGGAGATGATTATGGTCTTGTTGCCAAGAGTGTTATGGAAGTATTAGATCGAGAAACTCGACAGCGAATTGCGCATATCCAGATTAAACAGGTTGATTCTAAGCAGTCTACAGCTGTGATATCTGGTTCTTTAGCCCACGCTGTCAATATTGGCCATATTGTGAAAAGACCTTTGTTGGATCTAATCGAAGAGCTAGTTTTAATTGATCAGAAATTAGTGATTCCAGTTATAGGAGTGGCGCCGAATAATATTATTGTGATTTCTGGTGGGCGAGATCACGGTTTGTTACCGAGGGATATTGTGGAAGTATTAGATCAAAAGACTCGACAGCAAATTACACATGCTCGGATTAAGCAGGTCGATTCTAAGCGGTCTACGGCTGTGATATCTGGCTCTTCAGCCCACGTTGTCAATATTGGGCATGTTGTGAGAAGGCCTTTAATAGAAAGTCCTTTTCAGGATGCGCGAACTGTACTGGACGAATTAATAGATCGGAAATTGATGATGCAGGAAGCAGATAGGCTAGGTATACCATTAGCGCGATGGAAGGCAAAAGTTGATGTGGAATTGAAGGCTACTTTAGGTGATGAAAAGTTATTGACAGAGATCAATAAGAAGTTCGGCTTGGAAACGGAAGAAATAAGAGATTGGGTAAGAACTAGATTGATTTTGAATGAGTTTCGGGATCGTCGTTTTGGCAGAGTCAACAATCTTGATCAGCAAGTAGCAGAGTATTTTAAGCTTAGTTCCCATGATTTCAATGATCAAAAACTCTCGCAAAACGGGGGGGTGGGAGAAAATCTTGAAGAAATCCAGAATCAGTTGAGAAAACAAATCCAAATTGATTTGGAAAATTGGCTAAATCGACAGAAAAATTCGAGTTATATTCGGAAACTCTAATTCTTCTCTTCAGAAATTACGTTTTTATTTTCAATTGGTCTGTTGCTTTGTTTTTCCTAGAACGTGGGCAGTTTCTCATGGTATACAACTGATGTTTCTGTTGAACTCCGATTCACCTCTTGCTGCACGTAAGTATCCTTCTGAGTGGTTTTACTAGGCCATAGTTTGATGGAAATTTCTTATGTTCAATGGTTGAGTTTTCGATCCTTTTGCTTCCCATAAATTTATGTAACTTCATTTGAGATTCTGTTATCGTCGTTTCCACCATACAATTACGCCAACCAGAAAAATGAAGATTGGGATCAGAAAAATTGACATTATTTGAATGAATACAACTTCGTTTGCTGTCATTTGTCGTAGTGAATGAGAGCGTGGGTCGATCGGATTAATTGAAATTAGATCTTCTTCTAACGTAAGCCAATTCACACTATTCAGGAAAAAATCCCCTCCTCCAGTACTACTCAAAAATAAATTGGATGCGAAATCGGAATCGCCAATAATAACAATGCGTGCCCCATTTTCTTCTTCGATAGCTGCTGCTATCGGGAGTGGGGAGGAAATATCTTCTCCCTCATTGTATTTTGCTGATTGCCAATTTTTTTGTTTGGTTTCTCCCCAACTGCCTTCTGTACCAATTTGATCGGAGATTTTTGCTAGTGTGTTAATCTTAACATTTTTTATTGTCTGTGTTGGGTGTAGTGTGAGTGATCTCGCATTTTGGAAAATGATAGGCAATTTTTGGAAACGCATAATCGGATGAAATTCAAAATCCATGATAACGGGCGATGGAGGACCACCAAGAACGTAAAAGAAACGTGGGTCAAGAACCAAGATATAATCATTGTTGATCTGCACACCCCACTTCAAAATTAGGTCAATAAGTGGTTGGTTTGGATTGGTTTCTGTTTCTGCCTTTGGGTCGAGCATTAATAGTAGTTTCCCCCCGTAATTCAGATATCTTCTAATTGCGTTCACTTCGTGGCTGATAAATGCTGATTTGGGGGATGCAATGATCAATGTAGTACAGTCTTCGGGAACCTTTTTCTGAGTTGAAAGGGATAGGTTTTCAACTAGATAGCCTTGGTTTTCTAAAGCATCTCCAATTTGGTGATATCCCTTCATGGGGTCAAAATCGTCTGTTGATTTTTCGCCATGACCTATTAGAAAGTAAATTTTCTTTTCTTCTGCGCGAGTTACCTTTAGGATTGCACTAGTAAATTTCTGTTCGTCAATGACTGTCACTTGTTCTTTTTTGCCGTTGGCTTCGAAAACCGTGGTGCCGTGTACTTTAATTCCATATTTTTCTACTTTCTTTACTTGGATGTATGAGTCTACGAACTCAATTGATATTTTGTCAGATTGACGATGGTACATTGCTAGCAAATCTTTGGCTTGATCATACTGGCGTTTTTCTATTTCGCTTTGGGGGTTACTACTGAAGAATGCGGAAATCTTAACATCATGGTCTAGTTTTTGTAGAATATTTAGGGTTTGGTCTGATAGGGTATACCATTTGTCAGTTGTTAGATCAACGGCTTGATCGAATTTCTCTACAACTAATAGGTTAACAACAACTACAATACCAAAGAGAGCGAGAATGCTGACCACAACATTGGTGCTGTATTTTGCTTGACGACTAGAGAGGATCCGAGAAATATCTCGGAAACTGAAGGTGATAAATACCCCTAATGATAGGCAGCCACTTAGGGTGAAGAAAGTGAATATGATTCGTGATTGAAGTAGATAGCTCACAAATGCACTACATAGCAAAATCAGTCCGATGAAGCCGAAAAGTACGCTATGTTTTCGCATTCAATCTATTTCCATTTTTCTGATTCGATCGATTTAATGGTGAGAAAAATGCAAATAAGGGTAAAACTCAAATAGTAGATGATGTCTTTAACAACTATCACTCCACGGGTGAAATCATTAAGATGTTCAGTTAAAGAGAGGTATTTGAAGAATCTATTTAGTGATCCGGTTCGGTCTGCAAAGGAACTGATGATCCAGAAGAGCAGTAGTACTCCGAAACTAGTCAATGCAGATACAATTTGATTTTGGGTCATAGATGAAATCATCAATCCGAAGGATAGGAATGCCGATCCAAGTAAAATCATCCCTATGTAAGTACTGACCATCTGACCGATGTCTACTTTGCCGAACGGAAGAATTAGGAAAGGATAAAAGAGTGTTGTTGCCAACATGGTAAGATACAAAATGAGACTTGCGCAAAACTTGCCTAGTACGATCTCGATGTCTTTAACAGGTGATGTTCTTAGTAATTCTATTGTTCCAGACCGTTTTTCTTCTGCAAAGAGTCGCATCGTCACGGCGGGAGCAAAGAAAAGCAAGGTTACACTAATGTAATTCCGAAATAGTACTTGTATGACAGCAGGACTAAGTTCTTGGCGTACAATGGCACGTTGCAGTATGGCGTAAAAGAAGAAACCGGAAAGCCCACTAAAAATGACTAATACGAAATATGCAATTGGGGATACAAAGTAGGTGTAAATTTCTTTCGCAGCAATTGTAGGTGTATTCTTCATGAGACTGATTGCCAGTGAACTTTACCAACAAAGAAGGGGCCTAGTGATTCAATATATTTACCTGTTTGTTGGGTTTTCCGCATATCTTGAATGAGACGTGATAGTGCATGTAGTTCTGGCCCTACGAGACCGATCACGAATTCGTTGTCCGACTGGTCTAAACCAAAGCATGCGAGCCGGATATCTGCTGCGTATCCCGTTTCTGCGTAGTTACGGCCCAACATGCCATGTTCTCCCAATATGCGTCCTTGTTCTGAATCAGACAATAAGTAAAATTCCGGTTTTCTACGAAGCGGGTACCAAATTGCCCATGGCATTTCTGCGTTCATTACATTTCGAAGCGGTTTTTCAAATAGTGCGTCGTTTAAATCTGGTTCACGGCCTGAAGCGTAGGTGCGACCGATCATTGTCATTTTAGAATGGTGATCAAGATTTGAAAAACAATCATTCATCAACAATTGGCGTGTTTTAGTTAAAATATCAGTTGGTTCTTCGGTGATTAGTAATAAGCCGATTCCTGTAGGGTTATTTAGATCGTTGTATAAAACAGATTTAACTTTATTAGTTTTTAGCGTATCAATGATTGTGTTTAATACGGTCGGGTTTTTGCAGCCAGAAAATACCTGAAGTTGAAAAAACAAGCGACGGTCGATTGCTTGGGACTCTCCATTAACTGGGGCGCCAAGTTCACGAAGATCCAATTTTTCCTTGTGGTTGTTCATGATTTAATATTAGCCATTCAATATGTTTGTGGGTAGATGGTTTAGCATCAAGTAGACAATGACGCCGGTAACTGAAACATACAACCAAAGGGGAAAAGTGAAGGATGCTATTTTCCTATGTAATGTATATTTCGATGAAAGGGCAAAAGCAAACGTGATGAGTACTATTGGAAGTACAATCACTGATAGACCAATATGTGAGATTAAAACAAAGAAGTAGATTGGTCTGATCAGTCCTGTGCCAGAAAAGGGGGTATCCCCATGAAAATGATGATAGACAACGTAAGATATTAGGAAAAGTGTTGAGAATGCGAACGCACCTTGCATTAACTTGCGGTGGGATTCTTTTCGTCCACTTTTGATTAGGATGATTCCAATGATGATACAAACAGCACTCAGGAAATTTAGAATCGCGTTGACTAAAGATAGATGTTTTGTGAAGAAAGGGAGTTGTGATCCTTCATTATGTGTTTCCTTAAAATATATTAGCCAAACTAAAAAAATGACAGCGAGAACACTGATTCCGGTCATAGTAGCTATGATAGTGAGTGTATGTTTCATTTTTGTTTAACGTCTCTGTTTAGTCTATATCTTTATGCATAGTAGAATCCGGAGCAGAAACTCATGCTTTGTCAATTATCATCATGAGAAATACTATTGGTAGGTATAGTAACGAAATGTGCATGAGATGTTTTGCTGCCAGCGTTGTTCGAGATAAAGCGAATATAATGCTAAAAGCTAGCAAAACCAATCCGCACAACAATGCGGAAGCAAAGTAAAACCAGCCCGCGAGCCCAATGAATTTTGGGAGTGATGCAACTAACAGTAGTAAGGTTGAATGAAATACGATGTGAAACGCGGTGCTTGTGCCATTTGGGTGTGTTACCGGGAGAAGTTTAACACCTGCTTCTGCGTATTCATGCCGGTACATCCAAGCAAGAGCTAGTGAGTGTGGCAGTTGCCATAAAAATAGGATGCCAAATAATATCCAAGATTCACCGTTGACTTGGCCGGTTACCGCGACCCATCCAGCCATGGGGGGGAGTGCCCCGGATATAGAGCCAAAAAAGGTGCTGATTGGATTTTTCATTTTGAGTGGTGTGTATATAAAGAGATAGGTGAAAATGACTGCGAAAATGACTGCACTTGCTAGTAAGTTTACGGTAAAGATGAGATATAGTTGGCCAAAAGTTGTAATGGTAATCCCGAAAACTAAAGCGGTGGTAGGGCTAAGTTGCTGGCCTGGCAATGGGCGTGATTGTGTTCGTCCCATTATCCCGTCGATATCCCGTTCGATATATTGGTTTAACGCAAGTGATCCCCCTGCAGTCAGGGCAGTTCCTAGCAACAAGTGGATTAAAGATGACCAGTTAATGGTATTTCCCTCTGACGCTAGATAGAATCCTGTACAGACAGTGACTAATACCATCAGAACTAGTCGTGGTTTGGTAAGTGCGAATAGGCTTTTAATTTGGTGTATAGATGTCATTCCGAGAGGAGAACTTTGGGAGATCATGCAGGTATTTTCCCCGTTGAGCTAGGAGAATATCCTTCCAATGCAGATGAATGCAAAAATACACGTAGAGTTAAAAAGACCGATGTAACAAGCATAAGTGCACCAATTACTAGATGTCCCGTAGTAATGGCGGTTCGGGTTAAGGATGTCAAGTTGTTTCCAAGTTGGAATTCACTGAGCCATGCACCAATCCCCAGAACAATTTGAAGAATAAGAGAAACTCCGAGAAATAAAGCTGGGACCGTGAATTTTGTGAAGTTTCTGTGGTTAATAAAGACACGACTTATAATCCGTAGCACACAGTATGTTATCAAGATTGCAAAGAAAATATGAGTTTGAAGTTGAGAGGCAGTATGACGCAAAATAGCTCCCCATACTATTTGAAAATATACTCCTCCTGTAGTGAAGATACTAAGGTGGCGTAGTAAATCTGCTTCTTCGACTTTGTTGTGATGCCATTCAGTCCATTCTCGGGAGGTGAACATCATTACTCCACAACATAAAGCCAAGAATGCCTGTGCCAAACATGCATGTATAATAGCCAAGATAACACTTATCTCAGTTACTCGCAACCCACCAAGTATACCTTGAACAAGAACCGCACATAACACAGCGCTGCTGAGCCATTTCATCCATTTGCGTTGGTCAAACTTCCAGATGCTAATTGACAGTGAAAGTGTAAGTAATCCAACAATAGTTCCCATCAAGCGATGACTGTGTTCAGCAAATACGCCTTGGATATAAACCTGTAATTCGTTTTTTGCTTTTTTAATGGTGAAGGTTCTGTGGTTTTCGCTGTCGTTTATACGCCATAGTTTTCCTGTCTCAATTACTTCGATTTTACTAATAGTGCTTAGGGAAATGTGATTATCTTCTGACTCAATTGCATCTTGTAAACTTGGAGTAAGTTTGGAGTTATCCAGATCTGCTTGTAAACCTGCATCGATTGAAGCTATATATCCACTAATTGTTTTTGAGAGTGGATACAAAAACATATTGTGACCAAAGGTTGTTGGCCAATCTGGAACTGCCATACCAGAGTTGGTGCTAGTAACAATACCTCCAATTGATATCAAAAAAAATGTTGTAATGAAAGTTAAGATAGAAAGTACATGCGGGAGCTTATGATATTTTTTTGCCAATACTAGTATCCAAGAAACACTCTGCGAAGCGTAATCTGCGCGAGTAATTATAGCACTCCAATCTATGACTGAACAAGAAATTATCTCCTTAGCCTCGGGTGTTTTTAACGGCTTGCAGTGTATTTCGAAGTTTACGTATTGTTTGAGAGCAGAGGTGTTTATTTTATTTCCTCTGTGCAACTCGCTTTAATCTAGATAGGAAAATCCTAAATATTTGTTCAAGTTGATTTTCCCTTAACTTGTATCTGAAATTGATCTCAAGTTAGTGTTATGCTATACTGAAAATATAGTTCGTTAGGTAATGAAGTTTGTGTCGAGGTCATCTCAATGGAAATAGAAAATCGATTGAAAGAAATTGGAATTGAACTACCGTCACCAGTTAAACCTGTGGCCAACTATGTTACTACAGTGCAGACAGGCAATCTTGTGTTTACCTCTGGCCACGGGCCTGTGAATGTGAGTGGGGATCTTCAAACAGGGCAATTGGGGGCTGACATGACTGTAGAGGAAGGATACCAATCAGCACGTCTCGTTGGATTAGGTCTTATTAGTACGTTGAAGGATGCTCTTGGAGACCTTGACCGGATCAAGAGAGTTGTTAAGGTCGTCGGATTTGTGAATTCAACACCCGCTTTTTTAGACCATCCAAAGGTCATTAATGGGGTGTCAGACTTGCTTGTTGAAGTTTTTGGCGATAAGGGAAGGCATGCTCGATCGGCTGTTGGCATGGTTCAATTGCCTGGTGGTATTCCGGTTGAAGTTGAAGTGATTGTTGAAGTGGAAGACTAGGTCAAGATCTGAGCAGTTTGGTGATTTCTGCAAGCTTCGTGGTCATTAGCTGAGATGATTTGGCTTCGAGGTTCAATCGTATTAGTGGTTCAGTGTTTGACTTGCGTAGATTGAAATGCCAGTCATTAAATTCAACAGACAAACCATCTAAGTCATTCACAGTTGCTGATTGTTGATACCTCTGGCGGATTGCATCAATTTTTGTGTCTGCGTCATTGTTTTTTATCTCGATATTGACTTCCTCAGACAAAAAGTATTTTTTTTCGAATGGTAGGAGAAGTGTAGATAGTTTTTCTCGTGTTTTTGACAAGATCTCTGTTAGAATCAAAGCTGGGATAATTCCCGAATCGGCATAAAAGAAATCACGGAAGTAGTAGTGGCCGCTTCCTTCTCCTCCAAAGATTGCGTTCTGTTTCATCATTGTTGGTTTGATAAACGAATGCCCAACTCGTTCAATGATTGGAATGCCATTGTGTATTTCAATCGTATCTCTGATTGCCCAAGACCCGCGAACGTCATAGATAATGCTCGATTTGGGGTGTTTCTGGAGCAGATATTTGGCGATTAGAGCGATGATAAAGTCTGAAGGGACAAATTTTCCTCGATCATCAACGACAAAGAAACGGTCTCCATCACCATCAAAAGCAAAGCCAACATCAGCATTGTTGTCGACAACGTATTTTTGAAGTTCAACGTGATTTTGAGGTTGTTTGGGATCAAGACCTTGTCCTGAAGGTAATTTTCCGTTGGCTTTTAGGTTAAAACCGGACACATTAACCGGTAGTGAGTTAAAGACTTTCTGTGAAATCGGTCCGACCATCCCACTCCTTGCATCAACTGCGATTTGGATGGGCGTAATAGAGTTAGCGTCAATCAGATTTAAGGCAAATTTAACAAAATCGTCTTTTAAATTACAGACTTGGATAGTACCAGTTCTATCTGCATAATGGAATTTTTCGGTTTCAATGATTTTCTGAATTTGTTGTAGACCAGTGGTGTTACCAATGACGCAAGGCATTTTTTTGATCATCTTAAAACCACCGTATTCAGCTGGGTTATGGGAAGCTGTAATCATGATGCCAGGTAGGTTCTGTGTGGCGCATGAATAGTAAAATTGATCTGTACTAACTAAGCCAATATCGAGGATATCTTTACCTGATGTAATAATTCCGTGTGTCACTCCGTTAAATAGTGGAAGGCTTGATTGTCGCATATCGCGTCCAACGATCACTTTCTTTGCTCTTGTGAATGTGATGAATGCTTGACCAATGGACACAGCAATTTTTTCGTTAATCTGGCTGGGATAAATACCGCGTATGTCGTATGCTTTGAAGATGTTGGAGTCTATTTGCATATTCGCTCTTGTTAAAATAATAGAAATTTAGGAGAAATCATGCCATTTCAAGTTATTAAACCGAAAATTAGAGGATTCATTTGCACAAATGCTCATCCTACAGGTTGTCTGAAAAATGTTCAAAGTCAAATCGATTTAGCAAGAAAGGGTATTGAGCCAACAAAAAACGCACCTAATGTTCTTGTCATTGGGGCTTCGACAGGATATGGACTTGCATCTCGCATCGCTTTGACATGGGGATACGGAGCGAATACAATCGGCGTTTTTTTTGAACGTCCTCCGAGTGGTAATAAAACTGGCTCGACCGGATATTACAATTCTGTGGCCTTTCACCAGATGACCGTGCGAGATAGATTTACTGCTATTAGTGTCAACGGTGATGCTTTTTCCGATCAAATTAAACAAAAAACAATTGATGAGATTCAAGAACATTTCGGTCAAATAGATCTTGTCGTTTATAGCCTTGCGTCACCGCGTCGGTTGCATCCCAAAACGGGGGTTGATCATCGGTCTGTTTTGAAACCAGTTGGTGATCCATGCGAAGGAAAAACGGTTGATTTAACCAGTGAAAATATTACCGAGATTACAATTCACCCTGCGACTGCTGAGGAAGTTGCAGATACAATTGCGGTAATGGGAGGTGAAGATCTCGAATTTTGGGTTGAGTCGCTTCTCTCGAAAGATTTACTTGCTCCCCAAGCAAATGTCGTAGCATATTCCTACATAGGACCTCAGGTAACTGCTCAAATATATTCTAGTGGAACAATCGGTTTAGCCAAAATGGATCTTGAGCAAAGAGTAAACGCAATTGATGAAAAGTTGTTGGATCAGATTAATGGCCGAGCGTATGTATCGGTGAATAAAGCTGTTATTTCTCAAGCTTCGGCAGCTATTCCAATTGTACCTCTTTATATTAGCATGTTGTACCGAATTATGGATGCTAAAAATCTCAATGAGAAACCTATAGATCAAATGATAAGGCTTTTTTCAGAATATTTAGGGCCTAATTTGGTGCCGAGAGTCGATGAAAACGGGCGTGTTCGGTTGGATGACCGGGAATTAAGACCTGATGTGGTGGCTGAGGTTGATGAAAAGTGGAGTTTAGTTAGTAACGACAATTTTCATCAACTTGCTGACTTTGAGGGTTATAAAAGGGGGTTTCGGAATTTATTTGGTTTTGAAGTTGACGGTGTTGATTATGATCAACCAGTTGAAACTGAGGTTACCAGCCCGTTTGTTTAAGGAATTCCAATGCCATTAGGGTGTGACCTGTGGCGTTTGGGTGTACCCCATCTCTTGTTGTCCATAAAGCATTTGGGCGATTGTTGACGGCTTGTTTGAAGGATTGGCTGGTTTGGACTAGGTGGGTGTTGAATTCCTTAGCCAATCTATGGATGATTTCATTATATTCGGAGATTGCCAAAGAGCGTGGTTCTTGTACGTCTTCAGCTATATAGAAAATTTCGAACATAAAAATCCCTTTTAATTCTAGTTCTTGGCGAGAGCGTGTGAGGATCTGTCTGTAAGAACTTTCCCACTTTGGCAGATATTCCTCGTTTGATTCTGTTTGACGAACTGCATTGTTGATCCCAATTTTAATTGAGAGCCAATCTGGTTTTTCCGAAATCACGTCTTCATCCCAGCGGGCTTCTAATCCTTCTACAATGTCACCTCCAATTCCTTTATTTATATAATCAATATTGTGGTTAGGGTATTTGGCTGTTAACAGTTCAGTTATTTTTCGGACGTAACCATGCCCTAATTTTTCTTCATCTTGGCGTCGGCCACAGTCAGTGATGCTATCACCAATAAATAGTACTTTTTCATTCGAATTGAAGATTAGATTTTCCATAAGAATTCCTTTTTATTCAGAAACATAAAATTCCATACTACATTAAGATAAACTTGGTTGTTGCAGGTTGAAGCATTTTAGAATTTAATGCTTCGATTTTACAGGAGTGTCGAGGTCTCGTCAACCTTCCCTATAAAGTGCTTGATCAGACAATCTCGTCAGGATAGAATATGGATGTTATGAAACAAGATACAGTGCTCGAGACAGCTAAGGTTGCAATTCGATCTGAGATCGATGCGTTAGAAAGTTTACTCCAAGCTATTGACGAGAATTTCGTAAAAGTTGTGGATCTCATCAGTTGTTCGCTTGGACGTGTTATGATAACAGGGGTTGGAAAATCAGGTCATGTTGGAAACAAAATTGCTGCGACATTAGCTAGTCTTGGTACCCCCTCGTATTTTGTTCACGCAACTGAAGGTGTTCATGGTGATTTAGGAATGATTACTTCTGAAGATATTGTCATTGCCATCTCAAATAGTGGTCAGACAAGGGAGACTCTTGATCTTATCAGTCCAATTCGTCGGATTGGAGCGAAGTTGGTTGCTGTGACAAGTCGGCCGGATTCGGAATTGGCAAGACAGGCTGATTTAGTTTTGAATATTGGTGTACAGACAGAAGCAGATCCCCTTGGCCTTGCTCCTACAAATAGTACTACAGCAACACTAGTGTTAGGAGATGCCTTAGCTATCACGTTATCAGTTAACAAAAAATTTACCCAGAAAGATTTTGGGAAGTTTCATCCAGGTGGTAGCTTAGGAAAAAAAATACAGGAGGAAAAGAAATGATAAAAACGGCAATCGAAAAAGTCGTGGATGGTGAAAATCTAAACGAAGTAGAAATGCTGGGAACAATGAACCAAATTATGGGTGGTGATGCAACCCCCGCACAGATTGGGAGCTTTGTTACTGCACTGAGAGTAAAAGGGGAGACTATTGATGAGATTACTGGCGCCGTGCGAGTTATGCGTCAGAAAGCCACAAAAATTAAGACTAAACATAAGCTCGTTGTTGATACATGTGGGACTGGAGGGGATGGTTCTCAGACTTTTAATGTTTCAACTACTGTTGCGTTTGTGGTTGCAGGGGCTGGTGTTCCCGTTGCTAAACATGGAAATAGAGCCATTTCGAGTCGTTCTGGCAGTGCAGACGTGCTAAAAGCACTTGGTGTTAATATTGAAATTTCACCTGAAATGGTAGGTGGGTGTATTGATGAGATAGGTATCGGTTTTCTATTTGCTCCAGTACTTCATGGTGCTATGAAGCATGCGATTGGTCCTCGGCGTGAAGTTGGTATTCGTACTGTTTTTAATATACTTGGACCACTTACTAATCCTGCTGGAGCGAAGGCGCAAGTGATTGGGGTTTACGATTCGAATTTGACCGAACCGATAGCTAATGTGTTGAAGAATCTTGGGTGCCAATCGGCGTTCGTGGTTCATGGAGATGATGGTTTAGATGAGATAACAACGACTACGACCACTCAAGTTTCGCAACTCGCTTATGGCAACGTGATTAATTATATTATTGATCCCATTGAATTTGGTATTGCAAATGCGGATCCATCTGAGCTTATTGGGGGTACTCCTGAAACCAATGCTGATATTACTTATAGCGTTCTCAATGGGGCAACTGGGCCTAAGCGTGACATTACGCTGATCAATTCAGCTGCGGCTATCGTTGCTGGTGGGAAGTCCTCGAATATACAAAGTGGTTTGGAAATTGCCTCTGCTGCAATTGATTCAGGGAAAGCATTAGAAAAGCTCAATGCTCTAGTCGAAGTGACGAACAGATAGATATTATTGATAAGAAGTTTAGGTAATTATATAATACATGATTTTATTTTTAAGAAAAACGTAGAACACACCAAGGAGTTATAGAGATGTCAATATCCAATATACAGCCAGTTCTGATCGATGGCACTTGGACGGAATCGGATTCCGTGAGTACATTTACACCAGTAAATCCGCTGACGAAAGAACCAACTAATGAGCTCTATCCGGTTAGCTCAATTAAGGATGTGGAAACAGCCATTGAATCTGCGGCGGAAGCTTCAGACAATTTGCTCGATTTGGGGCCAACTTCGATTGCAGATTTCTTGGAATGCTATGCTGACCGAATTGAAGCGCGCCGGTCCGACTTAGTTGATATGGCCCATATCGAAACTTCTTATCCGAAGGAAACTCGCCTTGATGGTATTGAATTACCGCGGACCGTAAATCAGTTGCGTCAAGCAGCTAATGCTGCACGGAATCGGTCTTGGATATCTCCAACTATTGACACTCAGACAAATATTAGGTCGATGTATGCCGCTCTGGAGGGCGGGGTTGTTGTCTTCGGCCCCAATAATTTCCCGTTTGCTTTCGGTAGCATATCCGGTGGGGATTTTGCCGCCGCGATTGCAGCAGGGAATCCGATTATTGCTAAAGCTAACTCTTCACATCCGGGAACTACTCGTTTATTTGCAGAGGAGGCTTTAGAAGCGGTAAAAGATTCAGGATTGCCAAATAGCATGGTACAGTTGATCTATCGTACCCGTCACGATGTAGGAGAACGACTTGTCTCTCATCCACTGGTTGGTGCAACTGGTTATACTGGATCTCGTGGTGCAGGTTTGGTCCTCAAGAACGCAGCTGATCGAGCTGGTAAGCCGATCTATCTGGAACTTAGTAGTGTTAACCCTGTTGTGATTTTGCCGGGAGCCTTACGCGAACGAGGGGCTGAAATTGCGGAAGAATTTGTTAGTTCTTGTTTACTTGGTACAGGGCAGTTTTGTACTAACCCCGGTTTGGTGATCCTTCGAAAAGATGCAGCTACAGATCTATTTATTCAAGATATTAGCCAAAAATTCAGAGAAGCGCCTGTTGGAACCCTTTTAGGAGAAAGTGTGGAGAAAGGAATGGCCGATGGTGTGCAAGCCTTGCAAGATGCTGGAGCTGAGTTATTAGTGGGCGGTAAATCTGGTGGGGGTAATGGATTTTGTTACCAAAATACGTTGTTGCAGGTGACTGGAGCTCAGTTTTTGTCTCAGGCTGGAGATTTACAGAAAGAAATATTTGGTAATGAAAGTCTCTTGGTTTTGGTGGATGATTTGGATCAGGCTCGTCGGATTTTAAGATTGTTGGAAGGTAACTTAACAGGAACTGTCTATTCGGCCAGCGATGGGGCAGATGATACTGCTTATAGTCAAGTTGTCCCCATCTTGCGTCGCAGAGTTGGTCGATTGATTAATAACAAGATGCCAACAGGTGTAGCAGTTAGTCCTGCAATGAACCATGGAGGGCCCTTTCCAGCAACAGGGCATCCTAGTTTTACCTCTGTTGGTATTCCTGCAGCCATTACTCGTTTTGCTCAGCTGCAGTGTTTTGATAATGTTAGTTCCGGCCATTTACCTACGGAACTACAAGACGGAAATCCACTTGGTATTTGGCGTTTTATCGATGGACAATGGATCAGTTAAGGTTGAGTTCCAGCTAGTTTGTTTGTAACCTGTACATTTGATTCTACCTGAGATAATTTTTACACGGTAATGATGCTTGTATATTGTTTAAATTGTTGTATCTGGTTGCTGTGTTTGTGGCTGAGTCGAAATAAGATTTACGTTGAATTTGTAGTTAATTTGTATTTTTATCTTCTCTGTTTGGTTGTTTCCTGGAGGGTAGATTCGAAGTTCATGCTATTTCCTTTTTATTAAGGTGTGGTTTATAGGATATTTCCTGATAATACGGGGTGATTTGTGAAAATAAAACAGGTTGTGGTAGTAGGACAACACCAAGTTGAATTGCAAACTGCTGCGTTGGACGAAAAACAACTGGGTCCAAGCGATGTATTAATTGAGACTGAATATACCTACATTAGTACTGGAACAGAATTAGCTAACTATTCAGGCTCAGAACCAAAAGTATTTCAGTCTGGTACTTGGTGTGCGTACCCGTGGAAATCGGGCTATGCTAACGTCGGCATCGTGAAAGATGTAGGAGAAAGGGTAACTCGGGTGAACCCAGGTGAACGTGTTTTTACTTATGGAAATCATGCGTCTGTAATTCGGTATAATGCTGATCGGTTAATAACGCCTGTACCAGCTAGTATAAATCCTGCTATTGCGGCTGCCTCAAGGATGGCTGGTGTTGCCACCACCGGTATAATTGTGACTGAGGTTGGATTTAATCCGTGGGTAATTGTGTTTGGTCTTGGTATGGTAGGGAATTTGGCGTCGCAAGCGTACCATATTCTAGGATGCCGTGTAATTGGTGTTGATCCGGTTGAGGAACGGCGCGAAGTTGCCAAACGGTGTAATATTCCTTACACCGTAGGAGGAGATCCTGTGGAAGTTCAAGAGCAGATTAAAGAAATCACAAATGGGGAAATGGGTCAGGTCACGGTTGATGCTGTGGGACACAGTCGAGTCGTATTACAGGCATTGAAAGCTACTGCTCAATATGGCCAAGTAGTTTTGTTAGGAACGCCGAGAGTTTCAGTCGATGGGGACTTGACAGAATTATTGTCGGATGTCCATCTCCGGTGGATTACAATTCGTGGTGCTTTGGAATGGTGCCTTCCAATGTATGCGGAGGTAGGTCATCATGTATCTCAATTCAGTAAGCAAAAAATGATATTTGACTGGATTGAAAGAGAGGAACTTGTCATTGAACCACTTATTTCTCACTATCTAAAACCGGAGCAAATTAAGGAAGCCTATGATGGGTTACTAAACACGCCAAATGAGTACACAGGGGTGCTGCTAGAATGGCGTTAGTTATGGTCATATCGTGTTTAGGTGAATTGTAAAGTTCTTTAGTTTATCAATGATTTTTCAGATTTCTGTCGATTCTCGGAAAATTGTCTCTTATTACTTTGTGTTGGCAATAATGAAGTAATGGATTAGCTCGGGATTTGGAGTCCTTCGATTATCAACTGATAGAAACCTTGTTATCTATTTGGCTGTTAACTTATAGTGTATTAGTTTTAATTTGTTTGAGTTGTTTTAACAACCGCATTTTTATTTGAAAAGACCTACAATTCTTTGGGTGTTTTTTGTCCAGCCTTAGGTGTCATTGTTTTTTGTTTACGTCGTCTCTATTGTAGTTGATCTAATGCTTTTGCCATTTGTTGAATACCGATTTCGATAGTTATGGGATTAATTGCATAAGCCAAACGGAGATGTCCTGAGCGATCGAATTTGCTGCCTGGAATCGTGACCACGTTAGCGGTTTTTAACAAGTAGAGAGCTAGATCTTGATCATTCTGAATGATATTTCCCGTTGTTGTTTTTTTGCCTAGATAGCCTTGCATATTGGGGAAGAAGTAATATGCTCCTAAAGGGGTTTTCCACGTGGCGCACTTGACCAGTTGGTGGAAGTTTTGTATTAGTATGTCCCGTCGTTTTCTGAGCTGATCTCGGATATCGTATCGCAATTTTAGGTTGGTATCTTGCTGCAGGAATTGGGCATATCCCTTTTGTGCCGGTAAATTGACACAGGAAGAGGTATTTCCTTCAACTCTGGCTATCGTTTGTAGTATGGTTTCTGGTCCAGCTACGAATCCTAATCTGAGCCCAGTTCCTGAGATTTCTTTTGACATTCCTCCTAGAACGAAAGTTTGATCAGGTAAATAGGCAGCGATACTGTGGTGGCGATGATTGTCGTAGATGATAGTTCGGTAAACCTCGTCTGAGATAACACCAACTTCTGGGTATTTTTCAATGATAGCCGCGATGTCTTGGATCAAGCTAAGTGGATATACTGCTCCTGATGGGTTGTTCGGTGAATTCAATACAATTAAGGCAATGGTTTGATCTTGCTTCAAGAGGTCTTCCAACCTTTCAACATCTGGTAGAAAGTGACGAGTTGTTGGAAGCAGGATTGGGGGTTGACCGGTCAGCAGTACGGGAATATTTTGATAGGATTCATAAATAGGTGAGAATGCAACAAGCCGATTACGGGATGAAGACTGCCCTATGATAGCCAGGCAGGTTTTAAAAAAAGCATCTTTAGGGCCTGGACAAACTACGATCTGAGATGGCGTGTGAGTCAAATCAAAACGATGAAGATCATTGCTTATTGCCGATAGCAATTCAGGATCGCCAGCTGCGGGGGAATAATGTGTCATGTCGGATATTATTGCTTCAGACATTACTGTTTTGACAATAGAAGGTAGCTTTATTTCAGGATTCATCTCACCGACGCCAAAGTCGTAGACTTTTTTTCCCTTTTGCTTGAGTGTATCAGCTATAGATTTGATTTCGAGTGTAGGAGAAGGGGCTAGGCGATCTGCCCAGATTGATGGTTTTAAATTCATGAAGATTGAATTATCCCATACCGTCTTAGAGTAAGATTATATAGTATCATTTACACGTGTACTTATAAGCAAAATCGAGTTACGATATCAAACAATATTTCAATTGCCTTTCGAAGTGTTACAAATGGCAAAGATTCGTTGTCACCATGTTGAGATGTTAGTGGAGCATCTGGCAATAGAGGAAAAAAGCCGTAGGTGGGAATACCCAATTGACGAAAGAATCGACTATCAGAATACCCTGGTGTAATATGCGGGATAATTTTATGGTTTGAGAAGAATTTACTCAATGATATTTGTATGTAATTATACAATTGATTATTCAGTGGGGATTCGGTTGCATCTACTTTTGATATTTCGGTCCATTCTAGTTTATCTAGGCTATTATCATAAATAATAGCTGTGGCCAATTCCTCGCTATTGGTTCCAGGCATAGTACAAATTCTTAAATTGGTGCTTTGGTTATCCCGCTCGAAATTGACTGTATGGTAGAGTAGTTGATCAAGATCAAGATGGTATGGAGCATCTTTTTGAAGATATTTTAGATAGAGTTTAGTTATTCCCGAAGGTAGTAGTCGTTTTGAGACCAATTTTGGGAGTATCTCTTCGAACATTCGCCTAGTTGAAGGAGGATATAGATCCTCTATTTTAGCACTTGAAGGTAGAGGTGTTTTTGTAGGAGAATCATTTGCTTGGAGTAATATCTGCCCTTTTTCACCCGTTTGGCAAGTAATAAAATTCCGATGGCGAAATACTAGGGGATATCCACCACCTTCGTTTAGCACACACTGGATTTTTTGACATTCGGGGATGTTTTCTATTAGCCATTTAGTCCCTAAATTTCCACCTGACTCTTCGTCAGCGGCTGCGATCATAAGTACGCTTCGTTGCAATGGGATTTTGAGATTATTTAGCAAATTTAGTATTACCAACCATACAACAACAAGCCCTTTGCAATCAATTGCACCTCGTCCCCAGATAGTTTCATCGGCAATTGTGCCGCTAAATGGCGGGTATTTCCAATTATGTGGGTGGTCAACGGGGGCAACATCAAGGTGGGAAAGAAGCAACAGGCATTCTTCTGATTTTCCGGGAATGTGTGCGATGAAAGACCCTTTGCCTGGTTGGGGTTCGACGACCCGGCTATTCAGTCCAATTTTATTGGCGATACTGAGGAGGTAACTTGCTGCTTGGCTTTCTGTCGCTGTCCCCGCCACCGTAGGAATTTGTATAAGTTCGCTTAGAAAGTGAGCAGCTTGTTGGAGTAGATTATTCGTGACGATGCTCGGGTTCTCCAAAACGCAAGAGACGTGCAGAATTTAAGACGACAAAAGCGGAAGAGATATTATGCACGACAGCAGCCATAATTGGTTCGAGTATACCACTGCCTGCCAACAGTATTCCAATTACATTCATCCCAACTGCAAATCCAAGGATATTTTGTCTAATGATACTCAGTGTTCTTTTGCTTAAACTGAGCATGTCATGCATTAGTTCCAAGTTATCATTCATTAACACAATATCAGCTGATTCAATGGCGACATCGGTACCTGCGGCTCCCATAGCAATGCCAACATCCGATAGCATGAGAGCTGGTGCATCATTGACACCGTCTCCAACCATAGCAACGATCCGGTTGTCCGACTGAATTTGCCGAATGACTTCTAGCTTTTCTTCTGGCAATAGCCCCGCTTTGACTGTGTCAATGCCAATTTGCTCGGCAATTGCTTTAGCGCTGGTTTCATTATCGCCAGTCAGCATTATAATGTTTTTAATTCCAGTTTCATAAAGTTTTCTGATTGTTTTATTAGCGTCTGGTTTTACCGTATCGGCTACTGCGATTCCACCTAAGATTTGGCCGTTGAGTACAACAAGTAAAGCTGTATGGCCTGCGAGCTCTTGTTGCTTCAGGAATTTGTTAGCTAATGGATTTGGTGTAATCCAATTTTGCTCTAAGATTTTCCCATTACCTACCCAAATTTCTTGGTCAGGGTCCAGTGTTGCTTTGACACCAATACCAAATACCTGTTCAAATTGATTAATGGGTTCTGGTTGGAGATCTTGGTTTTGGGCATAATTGACGAGAGCTTTAGCTACTGGATGTTCAGATTGGATCTCAGCTGTGAGCATCAACTGTAGTACTTTTTGTTCTGATTCTATACCGAAAGATTCGAAAGCAACGACTTGTGGTTTCCCACAGGTCAATGTGCCTGTTTTGTCAAAACATATTGTGTCGACCTGACCAGCTGTTTCGACTGTGATACCTCCTTTGATGAGTACTCCTTTTTTAGCTGCATTGCCGACGCTAGCTATTACTGCGGTTGGTGTAGCTAAAACTAATGCGCATGGACAGGCGATCAAGAGAACTGCTGTGACGTTAATGACCGCAGTTTTTCGAAGGACTTCAGGATTCGTTTCAGGAATGAAGCCAAATGCTGATAGCCCTGCAGCAAATGCTCCGAGCTGATCGAAATTTTGATGAATTGCTAAAGTTGCAAAAAAGATGGTCGTTGCTACAGTTAAAATAACAGGTGTGAAATATTGCGCAAATTGGTCAGCAACTTTCTGTGTACGTCCTTTGTTTTTTTGAGCTTGATAGACTACATCAATGATGCGACCAATAGCAGTATCATCACCAATTTTGGTCGTTTTAACCTCAATTGCACCCATTTCATTGATGGTCCCAGCAAATACAACGTCTTCTACCGTTTTGTCTATTGGCATGGATTCGCCGTTTAAGGCCGCCTCATTAATTGCTGCATTGCCTTTGACGATTTGTCCATCTATTGGGATTCTTTCTCCTGGTTTAACCAAGATTAAATCGTCCACTCGGATCTGAGAAATTGGAATCTGAATCCAGTGGTTATCTTGGAAAACCCACCCTTCATCAGGTACTAGCTCAATTAGCTCACGAACCGCATTCCGAGTTTTGGTCAGAGTTAAATCTTCCAAAAATTCGCCACTAATCATGATAAAGGCTGCGATGGAAGCTGCTAGGTATTCTCCTGTGATGGCTGAAGCGAATAGTGCAATGACGACCAGAAGTCCCGCTGTAATCTGTTTCTTTTCGATGGTTGATACCAAAGTTGTATAGGTAATAAAACCACCACCTAATAACATAGGGATGGTTGCGAGATCAAGATGATCCGATAGACCTGATACTTTCTGGATAACTGAAAGAAAAATAAGGACTAACAAACTAGTTGGAAAGAAAAATCTTTTGTATTTTTCTATTTTGTTTGTTTTCGCAGGATTTGGGCTTTCTAGGATGCCGTGGCCACCTTCATGCATTGATCTTTTCCTTGTTCAATTGGCTGGAAGGAACCATTTCCATAGAATAAAGGCTACAATGATTGCGGCTGTTATGATGCCAGCGGAAACCTTGGTGGCGAAGCTTGATCCATGGTCATTGTTGTGGTCATGGTCATGGTCATGGTTGTGGTCATGGTCATGGTTGTGGTCATGGTCATGGTCATGGTCATGGTCATGGTCATGGTTGTGGTCATGGTCATGGTTGTGGTCATGGTCATGGTTGTGGT
>PAQF01000071.1 GCA_002709695.1 Candidatus Poribacteria bacterium | reverse complement strand
GGCATCATGATAACGTCTGTCAATGTCGTATCGGTTTCCAAAGTCGTTTCGCGCCGTATCAACGGGGTCCGCAATTGCAACTATTTCTACTGTATCCACACCTTGATAACCAATCGCGTGTGCGTTAGCAATACTACCACAACCGATAATTCCAACACGGTATTTTGTTTCTGACATATTTAAAATTCCTTTTTATATTTGAATCACAAAATGTCCATTAGCATACAGCTCAGATATTGTAAGCTTATTAGCTTGGTGACATTATAACAAGCATAAGTGAAATATCAATCCTAAGTTCGGTTTTGGAATCGCAAAAATTTGGCAAATTTGCAGAAGAGTTTGGATGGATGTGCTACTTATCTAAAACCTCTTGCACCTTCATTGGGTGTGGGCTATAATACTTTGAAACTCGTGTAATGGGGTTAAGAAGGAAGATATCTATGTTGCATAACGGTAGCGAATTTCGGAAAAAGGTAGCACTGGCTGAAATGCTAAAAGGGGGCGTTATTATGGACGTCACTGATGCGGATCAGGCAAAAATTGCTGAAGATTCAGGTGCTGTGTCTGTTATGGCATTAGAACGGATACCAGCCGATATTCGGCGCGATGGTGGTGTTGCACGGATGAGTGACCCATTATTAATCAAAGAAATTCAAAATGCTGTCAGTATACCAGTGATGGCCAAGTGTCGAATTGGTCATTTCGCAGAAGCTCAGATATTAGAGGCAATTGGCATTGATTTTATCGATGAGAGTGAAGTTTTAACCCCTGCCGATGAAAGTTATCATATTGATAAGACTAAGTTTAGTGTGCCATTTGTCTGTGGCTGTTTAAATCTTGGTGAGGCGTTGCGAAGAATCGCTGAAGGGGCAGCTTTAATCCGTACCAAAGGGGAAGCAGGTACTGGAAATATCATTGAAGCTGTTCGGCATATGAGGGCCGTTCAAAGCGAAATCAAGCGAGTTCAGATACTTGGTGATGAAGAACTTGTGAGTTTATCCAAGAATCTTGGTGCGCCTGTTAGTCTAATCCGTGAAATAAAGGAAACTGGTAAGATCCCCGTCCCAAATTTTGCTGCTGGTGGTGTAGCAACTCCCGCTGATGCTTCCTTGATGATGCAACTTGGTGCTGAAACAATTTTTGTTGGTAGTGGAATATTTAAGTCTGATGACCCAGAAAAACGTGCTAAAGCTATTGTTCATACAGTGACACATTACATGGATTTTATTGAAGTTGCTAAGGCTTCAGAAGGACTTGGTGAGCCAATGAAGGGTATTGAAATTGAAACAATACCGGATGAGCAGCGGCTGCAAGAGCGCGGCTGGTAATAATCCAAACAGTAGCGATGAAAATTGGAATTTTAGCGCTCCAAGGGGATTTTGAACTCCACGGTCGAATGTTGTCTACGTTGAGTGTGGATGTTGCTTATATTCGAAAACCTGATCAATTGAATTCTTGTAATGGATTGATTATTCCTGGTGGTGAATCAACTACATTGACAAAGTTGATGCGGGGGGCGGGTTTATTTGATCCTATTGTTAGTTTTGCCAAAAATAATCCTGTTTTTGGTACTTGCGCTGGGTTGATAGTTCTTGCTACGGATTTGGTCAATTACAATTTAGATACGCTTGGTTTAATTGATCTATCTGTGGAAAGAAATGCATATGGGCGTCAAATCGATTCGTTTATTGATTCAGTAGAATTTTGTATCGATGGGAAAACTGATTTTTTTGAAGGTGTATTTATACGAGCACCGAAGATTGTTACTATTGGCGAAAATGTGAAGGTTCTCGGGACACATGATGATAACATGGTACTCGTTGAAAGTGAGCAAGTTTTCGTTGCTACATTCCATCCAGAATTAACGGATGATGTTAGAATACACCAATATTTTGTCGATAAAATCCGAAAGAGCAGGTAGTCATCATTTATGAGACCACGATTTAGTGATAATAGGTTAGAATCCATTCATGATAAAGTCCTATCAGAGGATCGGTTATCATTTGATGATGGGAAGGTCCTATACGAAAGTCCTGATTTAATTGGGGTAGGATATCTTGCCAATATTGTTCGGGAAAGGAAGAATGGAAATACAGCATATTTTAATATAAATCAGCATATAGACTACACAAATGTATGCATTCTTCATGCACGTTGCCACTTTTGTGCTTTTGCCAGAAAAGATATCGAAACCGAAGGTGCTTGGGAACTAAGCGTAGATGAATTCTTGGAAAAAGCAATGTACTCAATCGAACAAGGGTGTACTGAGATTCATAGCGTTGGTGGGCATAATCCGAATCTTCCTTTTGATTACTATTTGAGGTTACTTCGTGCTTTGAAGGAACAGATGCCTCAAGTTCATCTGAAATTTTTCACTGCATCTGAGATACATCATCTTGCTCGTATCTCCAAATTGTCGATTAAGGATACGCTTGAGGCTTTGCGTGAAGTTGGACTCGATTCTATGCCAGGGGGAGGCGCTGAGATTTTTGCTCCTGAAACCCGTGATAAAATCTGTAGAGGAAAAATATCGGCTGAGGTATGGCTTAATATTCATTGTCAAGCCCATGAGCTTGGAATTCCATCGAATGCAACCATGTTATATGGTCACATTGAAACAATTGAAGATCGTGTGGATCATCTTATCCGACTTCGTGAAACCCAAGATAAATCTGGAGGGTTTATGACTTTTATACCATTAGCTTTTCACCCAGATAATACGCGTCTTGGACATTTACCTAGTACTTCAGGGATAACAGATCTGAGAAATATTGCAGTTTCTCGTCTTATGCTTGATAATTTTCCGCATATTCGTGCCTATTGGATTATGATCGGATTAAAGATGGCTCAAATTGGCCTTAATTTTGGTGCTGACGATATTCATGGTACGGTCACAGAAGAGAAAATAACACATATGGCTGGGGCTAAAACCCCACAAATGATTACAGTTGATGAGATCAAACGCTTGATTTGCGAAGCTGGACGGGTACCTGTTGAACGAGATACGCTCTACAACGAAATTATTCGCGAAGGAAATAAATGGCACAGGAAGGCTGCATAAAAGTTGGAGCAGTTTCGTTTTTAAATACGAAACCACTTATTCAGCCAATATTAGATAATAGGATTTCCAATATTGACCTGATGTTGGATGTTCCGAGCCAGATAGCTGATGAATTGAGAGTAGGAACGCTGGATGTAGGGTTGATTCCGATTATCGAATATTTTCGTTTTTCCGATTATCGAATTCTTCCTGAGATCTCCATTTCTTCCCGCGGTGCGGTCAAAAGTATTCGCATATTTAGTCGTAAACCAATTTCTGAATGTCAGACGATTGCACTTGATACAAATTCTCGTACCTCACGAGTACTTACGCAAATTATTTTAGCAGAAAAGTACGATATATACCCAAGTTTCATTGATTGTCCTCCAACTGTGAATCTTGAATCCATAGAAACTGATGCAGTATTGTTAATTGGCGATTCCGCTCTACTAAATATTGGTTCAACTGAGTTTGAAGTCGATCTTGGTACTATGTGGCATGATTTATTTGGGTTGCCATTCGTTTATGCTTGCTGGGTAACCCGTTATAATATCGACTTAGGTGACTTACCTCAACTACTGAAGAAAGCAAAACACATTGGTATTGATCAAATTCAATATATTGCAAGTATCGAGTCTAAGAAACTTGGCCTTTCAATGTCCCTTTGTGAAGATTATTTGAGAAACAATATATATTATGATCTTGGTTCCCAAGAGATTGAGGGAATGACTCTATTTTATGATCTAGCCATTAAGCATAATCATGTGCCTGCTGGCCAACAAATCAGATTCACTTTTATGAAATGATCGACCTTTTCTCTAATTACGAGAATCGGAAGCATGATTTATTAGCCAAACTCATTCCATTACTACACCCAATTTACACATCAAAAGAGCTGGAGGCCTTACGGATCGAGCCTATTGCTCGAGAGAGTTTGTCTATACATTCTGGTTATGGTTTTGTTAATCGGGAGATTCTGGAAACTGTCTTAGGCAATTTACTAGAATGTGTTGCGCCTGGCTCGCATAATGCTTCACCTCGTCAACAGCATGATTTATCCAGTTGCATGAGTGAAGTTTCGGATCAACTCTACGCAATGATATCACAGTCTTTTCTGGCTGTTAAAGATTCACACCAATTACCAGAAAGTGACATTATTGATCTAGCTATTGAGGTGACGTTCGATATTCTTTCTGATTTACCCAGATTAAAAAGTCGGGCTTTTTGGAACCGGTTTGCCTCTTTGAAAGATCCGGCTGTGTGGGATGCATACTTACTTAGTTTGTGTAAGGATCATACAAAGATTAAGGAAATTGATCTTTCACCTCGAATTAATACCGCAATTTCAGAAAGAAACTTCCATCTCTATCAGGATTTTTTGGAGGCTCATGACCTTGCATTTGCCTTAGATTATCAAATGCAATTAGTTGTTAGCACTTATCCGGGTTGGCGTGTTCTTTTCTACCATGATGTGGCACATCAGTTAGTACAGGGGAAAGTTGGTTTTATTCCTGTACCCTTATTGCCACGGGCTATATCTGAACTTGCTGGTCGATACTATCAAGCGGACCTTCATCCAGAAACTAGAATTGGGGATGCGAACTTCTTTGACCATACTCATCGTGGTATTACGACGGGTCAAACAGGAATTATAGGATCGGGTTGTGTTATTTATCCGTGTACGCTTGGTGGCCTATCTGAAAAAGTTCACCAGCGTCATCCGTCCATAGGAAATTACGCGCAGATTAGTACAGACGTTGGTATATTTGGACCAGTGAAAGTAGGCAACTATTCGGTAATTGGTGCTAACACAGAATTATATGGTTTTGTTGAAACGGGGCAATATTGCCGGATTGGATCTTCTGTCGTTATTGGGACAGTTCGTATGGCTGAAATGGTTCCAGGCCGAATAATCCTAGGTGATCATGTGCGCATAGCTGATGGCACAGTAATCGAGAATAATCTATCGGCAGACCTGATTATTGGCGATAATACCCAGATTCGGGCTCGAAGCTATGTTATAAATGACGGAAAAGGCAACCCTAAATTAGGATAATAATTGAGTTATTTTTTTAAATAGCTTTCCGGCGTTGGGGACGACAAAGGTCACAAACCAGTTGTTCAAGAATGTACTCAGCGGGTATCGAATTACTTTTTAACTGAATGTCAGCTTCGAGTGTTTTTTCAAGGAATCCTATTAATTCTTCCTCTTCGAATCTGGTAATCTTCTGGATAATTTTGTAGGCTACATAAGGGTTCTGTTTTAACAAATTAACTGTTGTTGTCTTTGGCAAGTCCTTAGACATCTTTTTCGATAGTGGTTGGAAAAACCGGCTGACGAAATCTTGATAAGTTATACGTCTCGCGTCAAAATTTGTCGTATTGTTTTTTAGAACAAGTTTTGCCTGAACCATTAGCCGGATTTGTCTAGTAATCAGTGCGTTAATCTTAATTGGTGCCTCGCCATCTGACAAAATGTTATGAAGACTTGATAACCCCTGGTTTACATTTCGGTTGCTAATTGAATCTGTTAAATCAAAGATTGTATCGGAACTGGTTGGTGACACTAAGTTTCGAATGTCTCGTTCATTAATCTGAGTTTTATCACCAACGAACGAGATCGCTTTGTTAATTTCCTCGAAAAATCGATGAGTGTCGTTGTTGACTTGAGTTCGTAGAAAATTAAAAGCACTGGGTGTAATTTGTTTATCGGATTGTGCTAGCTGTTTTGAAACGCTTTTGAACAGCGGATCCCGTTGTATTGAGCTTGACTCTTCCAGTTTTTCAAAGTTAATGTATTTGCCAACGCGATCGATTGCTTTTACAATAGGTTTTCGTATATTAACTGGCCCCTTTACTGTAAAAATGAGAATGCTGTTCTGAGGTGGGTCTTCATGGAGCCAATCCAAAAATATTTCTTTTGGATCATTACTGTTAATATCTTCTACTGTATCTAGAAGGTCATTTTCTAAATCTGTTGAGGTGGGCTTTTGTAGGTCTTGAAACAACAACGATTCGCTAACAACAACTACGCGCCAATCTGCTATGATAGGATAAACTTCTACAGCACTCAAAATATCTTGAATTGTTACTATTGTGCCATCCAAAAGGTTTAGGTTAAAATCGCGTGTTTCTGGCTGGAGTAGGATGTCAAGCAGTGATTTCAGCGCTTTTTCGATTAAAAAATGTTCCTCGCCACACAGAAGATAAACAGGTGGGACTTGCCCTGATTTTACCTCTTTAATCAAGTCTGATATGGTTGGTTTCTGCTTGTTTTTCATTCTAAATAGTGATCTGGATAGTTCTTACGATTCAATGGATAAATTTTCGATGATGAAAACGGAAGGGAAAATAATTTTTTTAATGGTCTTCCAAGTTGAGTTCGAGTAACTTATCGATTATCTCAAGGCTGGTGATTTCATCGGCTTCAGCATTGAAGTTGGTTAAGATTCGATGCCGCAGAACTGGTTTAGCGATCGACTTTACATCATCATATGTTACATGGTATCGTCCATGCATAACTGCACGGGCTTTAGCTCCCAAGACCATGTATTGGGAGGCACGAGTGCCTGCTCCCCAGTTGACCCAATTTTTAATAAAATCAGGAGCAGCAGGATCACTAGGACGAGATAGTCTTGTAAGCGCAACAGCGAAATCTACAACGGATTCAGCTACAGGTACCTTACGAACAACCTGCTGAATTCGGGTAATCTCGTCGCTGTTCGTTACAGAGTTCAACGTTGGTTCATGGGCAGATGTAGTATTCATAACAATTTGTCTTTCATCAGGTTGGCTAGGGTAATCGATATAAATATTGAACATAAACCGATCCAATTGAGCTTCTGGCAAAGGATATGTTCCTTCCTGCTCTATTGGGTTTTGGGTTGCTAGCACAAAAAATGGCCTGTTTAAATGATAAGTGTTACCTCCTGCAGTGACTTGGTATTCTTGCATAGCTTGCAACAAGGCTGATTGTGTCTTGGGTGGTGTGCGATTAATTTCGTCAGCTAGCAAAATATTGGCGAAAATAGGACCTTGCATGAAACGAAAAGATCTTTCCCCAGTTTCTGAATTGTCTTGGAGTATATCAGTGCCCGTAATATCAGACGGCATCAAATCTGGTGTAAATTGTATCCTATTAAAACTCAGGTTTAGGATTTCCGAAAGTGTGCTTATAAGAAGTGTTTTGGCGAGTCCCGGAACACCAACAATTAAACAGTGCCCTTGTGAGAAAAGTGTGATAAGTAATTCTTCAATTACTTGTTCCTGTCCGATAATTATTTTCTTAATTTCAGCTGATATCGATTTGTGTGTGTTTTTTAATATTTCAGCTGATTCAAGGTCATCATTTATCCAATCTTGTTGGTTTTGATTATCACTCAACTTCTATTCTCCATTATCATTCACCTGCCATGTTTTGAGACCACTAAAATCAAAATTGAAATCTATGATTGTGACACCGTTTCCCTCTAAGGCTTTACGCACAAGGTGTTCCTTATTAGGGGGACAATAAAACAGTATACATCCCCCTCCTCCTGCCCCACAGGCTTTTCCTCCTATAGCACCATTACCAATTGCAACTTGAAAAATGTCATCTATTTGATTGTTTGTTACCGAAGGGTGTAATGCTTTCTGGCTTTCCCAGTTTTGGTTTAGAAGTTGTCCAAATTTGGATAATCTTCCATTCATTAAGACATTTTTAATTTCGTTGGCTGTAGACCTCAGATTGTGTAAAGCATTGAGTGTTGATTTCTCGCGGTCATGATAAGCGGAAGTAACCTTTTGATGAATGTCGCCAGAGAGTCTGGATTGTCCGGTGTAACAGAGAATCAAGTTCTTTTCAAGTTCATATCGTGTTTGAGGTGTCAAGTGAATAGGAGAGGTCTTGACTTCTTCACCATTAAATTCCATAAAATTAATCCCGCCAATGGCGCTAGCATAATGGTCCTGCTTACCTCCAAGTATGCCGAGTTCATTTTGTTCGATATTGCTAGCTAACTCAGCATGTTCATAAGATAATAATGGGGCTTGTTTCATGGTACTTAGTACACCAATTAAAGCTACTCCCATTGCGGCTGACGTGCCTAATCCACTACCTGGAGGGGCAATTGATTGCGTTATCAAATCAAACCCTCCTGTTTCAATCGACATTTTTCTGATAGCGGCTTTTATTAGATCTATGTTTCCATCATATTCCAGTTTTCTAATGTCCGCAGCCTCAAAAAATGTGTCAAAATCTGCGGAGTAAATACGAACACTTCTATCTAGAATTCTATTTGGACTGGTAGCCTGATTATCAGTGGGGTTATAAGATATTGTGCTATAAGAATAGATATTAATTGCAGCATTAACAACTATGCCTTTAGCTTCTTTTGTGAATAACGCAACATCTGTCCAACCGCCAGCAAAATCTATACGGACGGGCGCTCTAGACCGGATCAACATCCTTTATCTCCCGTAGGACAGTTTTATTGACGAAATATAAGGAAGGGGAATCTGATAACTATTGAAAAATGGAAGGGAAAGGGGCAAAATTTATATTAATAGTTAGTGCCCCTTGGCGAAGAAACCTAGTTAACAGCGTCTTTCAATTGTTTCCCAGCTCTGAAGGTAGGTACACTCTTCTTTGAAATCTTGATTTTTGCACCTGTTTGTGGGTTTCGACCTTCTCGGGCAGCTCTTTCCTTGACTTCAAAAGTACCGAAACCGATCAACCCTATACTGTCGCCATTGGCGAGAGCATCACTTAATGTTTGAATTACAGCATCAAGAGCTGCTGCCGAACTTTTCTTGTCCAATCCTGAACTTTCAGAGACACTATTGACAACATCTTGCTTAGTTAATTTTGCCATTTATAAACTCCTGATAAACTACTAGATTTTACGCAATGGTTAGTTATATTTAACACTTCACCTAAACGCAAGCGAGGCGCATTATACTATAGATGGATGCTGGTGTCAACGAAAAAATCAGCTATAATGTGGGTTTTGGGGGATTTCAAACTTTAATAACACGAATTTAATATGTTTTTAGAAAGCGTATTGTGTTATTGATAGAAAAAACCGTCGAAATACACATCCTTTACTTTTTCTGTGCCTAAAATTTCATTAATTCGATTTCGAATTTCGCTCTTTATTTCGAATTTTATTGCAGGTTTATGAACTTGGTCGATACGCTGTTTTGATAGGACAGCCGTTAACATACCTTTTATTCGATCTGCGTAAATCCCGCTGGTTTCCAATTCGTTTTCTGTAGGTAGTTTATTTAGTATAACTTCTATCATAATTTTCACTAAGAAACGTTGCGCGATAAGCGAATTATCAATTTCGACAATGAAAAATTCTTCATCCTTTTCTTTAATTGCTGCTAGTGCTTCGGGGGTGCCAATTGCTCTTAAAGTCTCTTCATCTTTATCTGTTTTCCACAGCAAGCTGAGATCTAGAATTGTGGTTGGAGGAAATTCCAATGAATCCTTCATTGGTAATTCTAGCATCTGCCGTTGAGTTATATCACGGCGTTTTTCAACAGCCCATGGTACAACCACAAAATAAACGAAAGGAGCAATTGATAATAATATGACAATATACGCAAGGATAGGAAGTGTTCGTATGCCCTGTTGTACGTCTTCGTTTTGCCTGTTTTCATTCATACATATAGCTGTTTGAGTTATTTACGACCTTCCACTAACGACTCGACAATCAACGGATCTGCTAGCGTTGAAGTATCTCCCAAATTTGACACATCACCTTCAGCTATCTTTCTGAGGATGCGGCGCATGATTTTGCCGGATCTCGTTTTTGGTAATGATGCCGTAAACTGGATTTTGTCGGGGGTAGCATGTGGTCCGATTAAGCCTCTGACTTTCTGCCTGATTTCCAATTCAACATTCTCGGAGGGGGTCTCACCAGTCATTAGGGTAACATATGCGTAAATTCCTTGTCCCTTGATATCATGTGGGTATCCAACAATGGCTGCTTCAGCAACAGATTCATGTTGCCCCACAGCACCTTCAACTTCCGCTGTACCAAGTCGATGCCCAGAAACATTCAAAACATCGTCTATTCGACCGGTGATCCAGTAGTATCCATCTTCATCACGAGTTGCGCCATCACCAGTCATATAATAACCTGGGAATCTATCAAAGTAGGTTTTTAGAAAACGTTCATGGTCTCCATATACAGTTCGCATTATGCCGGGCCAAGCAGATTTGATGCACAGATAACCACTCGCTGGATTCCCTCCAATTTCTTGTCCTTCTTCGTTCAGTAGTACTGGTTCAATACCAAAAAATGGGAAAGTTGCAGAACCCGGTTTCATTGGCGTAGTTGCCGGTAATGGCGTGATCAAAATACCACCAGTTTCTGTTTGCCACCATGTGTCAACAATCGGACATCGGTTTTCTCCAACTATTTGGTAATACCACATCCACTCTGGCTCCTTGATAGGTTCTCCAACTGTACCAAGTAAACGTAAGCTAGATCTGTCGTATTTCTCAACCCATTCATTACCTTCTTTCATCAGTGCTCTTAGTGCTGTTGGAGCAGTATAAAATAAGTTAATGTTGTGTTTCTCGACCACTTGCCAAAATCGACCATAATCAGGATAGTTAGGTACTCCTTCAAACATAACCGTAATTGCTCGGTTAGCAAGTGGGCCATAAATAATATAAGAGTGTCCTGTAATCCATCCGATGTCAGCTGTACACCAATAGACATCATTAGGATGGTAGTCGAAAATTATCTGGTGGGTAAACGAAGTATACACCATGTATCCTCCAGTCGTGTGAAGCACGCCTTTTGGTTGGCCCGTTGATCCAGATGTATACAAGATAAAAAGCGGGTCTTCTGCGTCCATTTCTTCAGCAGGACATTCACTATCGGCTTTTTCCATGGCTTCGTGCCACCATACGTCGATTGATGAGTCAAAATTGACTTCATCTCCGGTGTGTTTGACAACAATTACATGTTCAATTGATGGAGTTTCCTCAACGGCAGTATCAGCATTTGCTTTCATTGGGATACCGCCTTTTTCCCCACGAACTGCGGTATCTTGTGTAATTAATATTTTACAGGTAGAATCGTTGATGCGGTCGCGCAGAGCATCAGCGGAGAAAGCACCAAACACAATCGAATGAACTGCTCCAATTCGAGCACATGCCAACATTGCAATTGCTAGTTCAGGCACCATCTGCAAGTAGATGCAAATACGGTCTCCTTTTTCAACTCCCTGTGATTTTAGCACGTTTGAAAAAAATTTGACTTCTTGCAACAATTCATTGAATGTAAACGTTTTATCTTCTGATGGGTTGTTGCCTTCCCAGATGAGGGCGGTTTCTTGGCCATGTCCTGATTCGACATGCCGGTCAAGGCAATTGTAGCAAGCGTTTAG
Organism: Candidatus Poribacteria bacterium; assembly: GCA_002709695.1. GTDB lineage: Bacteria > Poribacteria > WGA-4E > WGA-4E > UBA9662 > UBA9662. Next base: position 16,734 of record PAQF01000071.1, on the reverse strand, counting down.
CTTTGCACCTTCAAACCATTTTATGTCGGCTTGGGTGAAATCGTATTTTCGAACGTGATCCCACTTCTTAAACCAAGTAATTCGTTCAGCAACTTCAGCCCAAAAATTCTCTGGGTTAGACACCGATGAATTGTATCTTGCTTGATACTGTTCGTGACTGCTAATGTGTGCCGTCTCTATTGGATAGTTTGTGTTTTGTGGGGGAAGTATTTTGTTCACGATCCTCTCCATGCAATTGGGTTTTATTCTTTGAATTTATTGTATAGATATAGATATTGAAATGTCAATAAAAACAGACTAATGCAAATATGCTACAATTTTTAGCATGGATAGTAAGATGTTACGTTTGAATCGACATATTTTTGTCATAATATTTTTGCTTTTTGGAATTGTGAGCCGTATTAGTGCAAATTCGTTCTTTTTGCGGCATGCCAGCACTGGGGATCGGGACTTTTTCGTTGGTGTGGATGAGCGTTTCCAAGTTGAAATGGTTATCGACCCTCAAGGCCAGCAGGTTACAGCTTTCGAAATATATTTGTCTTTCTCCGACCAGTACTTAGAATTAATTGATGCAGATCCAATTAGTCCCGGTCTCCAACCAGTAAAACAGGGAAAAGACTTACCTAACGGTTGGCAGAATTTTGATAATGACACACATGGAGATCCTGGTAACAAACTGTCAAACTTTCAGGTTGATTACTCTCGAGGATTGATTTTCGGTGCAGATCTTTCGATCAAGAAAAAGAGTGTTATCGGAGAAATAACCTTCATTGCCAAAGAACCAACTGATGCGACGAAAATCACTGTTGATAATATGAAAGGAGCAAACCGCTTGACAGTCGTTCGAGTTGGCAATTCTCCAACGACACCTTTTACTGAATCTTTCAGCTCCAATGTTTCGATATCTCAAGGTTTGCTTGAGTTTCTAGATAGCTTTCCAAAAAGCGTTACCTTTCCCAGCAATCAGGTTTATAATGAACTTCGATTGAGTGATTATGTTGTTTCGCACCATAGCTTAGAATCTCAGCCAAAATGGTCCGTTTCGAAGAGTCCAAATGTATCGGTTGAGATTGCCCAAGAATCGCTAATTGTCAGTTTATCATCTGTTGATGATTGGTTTGGTACCGAACCTCTAAAATTTACGGTAATTGATCCACAGGAAAATTCTTCATCAAAAACGTTGGAGGTGAAAATCACAGCTCCTCCGGTTTTTGAACTTCCTGAAAAGCCATTTATTACCGACGTCAATAAAATCCGTTTTATTAATTTAGCAGAATATCTCAAGGATGCAGATGATCCTAAATTAGATAATGTTGATTTAGTTATGGATAAAAATCCTTATGGCGACAATATTGTTAAGCTAAATGGGAAACAGTTGACAGTTCTCTATGACAAACCTTCTATGGAATCGATCGTAGTTGTTGCTTCAGATGTAGATGGGAATGAGACACGTGCTGAAATCCCGATTGGTTTTGCCGCTTCGGATAGCGGTCCTATCATTTCTATAATAACTTTTCCACCAGAGATTACTGTCTATTTTGATGGACCAGATGCTGACGTTCCAACTCTGGAGTTAGATGATATGGTGTTTGATTCCGATTATGCTGATAAACAGCTAAATTGGAGGACAGAAGGAAATAAGAATATTGAGGTCGACATCAATTCTGCTACTAGACAGGCTAAGATTATTCGAAACTCAGGTTGGCAGGGATCTGAAGAGATAACTTTCATTGCTACTAATCCGGTTGATCTTTTCGATCAGAAAATGATGAAGATAACTTTTAGAACTTCAACTGGAGCACCGATTATTGGAGAAATCCCACCGGTTACAATTCCATTTCAAAAGGAACAAGCCTTAGACTTGAGGGGTTTTGTTAGCGATTTTGAGAGCAATTCAGATCAAATGTCATGGGACATCAACCCAGGTAAATTTGTTAAAACAGAAATTAGTAACAAAGGCTTAGCAGTGTTTTCGGGGTCTGAGGTTGGTTCAGAGGAAATTGAGGTAAGAGTCATTGATCCTGATGGTAAGGAGGCAAAAGGAAAAGTTGCAGTCACCGTAATTGCTCCTACGCCCCCACAAATATCAAATAAATTTCCATCTAGGATTACTATCCCACGAGGTGAACCTACAGTAGTCTTTGATCTTGATGAATTCTTGACTGGTGGTATTGATAGTTCTGATGTAACTTGGAAGATAGATGGGTATGATTTGGATAAGCTGTTTGTTTCAATTGATGAAGACCGAAATGTGACAATGAGATCGTTGGATGCTTGGGATACAGGAATTCAAACGGTGACTTTCACTGCTGAAAATCAAGTAAAGATTCCAGTGAGTGTCAAAACTCGAGTGTTCACGAAATTCCCGCCCATTATAGCCCCGATTGAAGACTTAAAAATTTCTGGTGGAGGCTCCTTTGAAGTTGAGTTGAATAAAAACATTAAGGATCTCGATACAAAGCCGGATAAGATTTCATGGATAGCGACCGATTTCTTACCTCTTGCGGTTAATATCGACCCGGAAACAAAAATTGCAACAGTATCTGCATCTCAGGAATTATCAGGTAATGAATATAAATTTATATTTATTGCGACTGATCCCGATGAGTTAACAGATAATGTAACGGTAAACGTTCAAGTAATTAAATCATTCAAAAAACCACCTGTAGTTAATTTTCTTCCAAATGTGAAGTTTAAGCAGGGAGATGAGGATCGCTCCATTACCCTACATAAATATGTGGAAGATTTAGATACCCCCAAAAAAGACCTTAAATGGGATTACGCACCCAAAGAAAGTAAGATCAAGGTTTCAATAAACGAAACTACGACAAATGTCGCTTTTAGTTCAGGTTTGGAGTTTATTGGCAGTCAGAAATTCATATTCACTGTGACTGATCCGGATGAATTGAGCGATAGTTTAGAGATGACAGCTGTTGTCATTGAAAGGTCCAAAGAGAAGGGACCACCAGAGGTAAAAGGGATTCCTGATATAAAGATTAGGAAAGGTACAACAGAATCAATCCACCTCAATGATTATGTTACAGATCCTGACACGCTTAAGGTGGATATTAAATGGAGCCATGTGCCAAAAGATGGGAATATTGAAGTTGAAATAGACAGTAAAACGTCAAATGTAGTCCTAAGTCCGGTAGTTGGTTTTTTGGGTGAAGATCAGGTCATATTTACCGCATCTGACCCCGAAAACCAGAGTAGTAGCCAAGAGGTTAAAATTTCCGTTTTGGAGGAAATAGAAGTTAATAGTGGTGTTGAAGGTAACGGCGGTGATAAAAATGGTGAGGGAAAGCCTCCTATTATAGTAGATTTTCCTCCGGTCGAAATTAAGCAGGGAGACGTCGATCAGTCTGTTATATTGATTGATTATGTTGAAGATCCAGATACACCGAAGAAGGATTTAAAATGGGACTACGAACCCAAAGACGGTAATGTCGATGTAAAAATAGATGATAAAACTTCTAAGGTTATATTATCACCTAAACCCGATTTTGTAGGTGATCAGAAAGTTACTTTCACTGTGATGGACCCAACAAACTTGAGTTTCAAAAAGGTTTTGAATGTAAAGGTGGTTGGACAGTCAACAGAAAAAGGTCCTCCTACGCTAAAAGGTATGCCTGATATAGAAATGGAACAAGGAGATGTCGATCAAAAAATTCAGCTGGCAAACTATGTTAAGGACCCAGACACACCGAAGAAGGATTTAAAATGGGACTACGAACCCAAAGATGGTAATGTCGATGTAAAAATAGACGAAGTGACGCTGGAAGCGATTCTAACACCGAAATCAGGTTTTGAAGGAACACAGAACATTGAATTTATTGTCACTGATCCTGACAAGTTGAGTGGAACACAAAAACTTAAAGTTACTGTCCGCAAAAAATCAGACGAAAAAAAGTCAGACGAAGATGAAAAAAAATCGCTTATAATCACAGAAATACCAAACGTGAAATTTGAGCAAGGGACGGACGATAAGTCTATCATCTTAAATAAGTATGTTGAAAATTCTAAGGTTCCTCAGGAAGAGTTAGTTTGGGATTATGAACCGAAAGATGGAAATATTGAGGTCGAAATAGATAAAGCGAGTTTGCAGGTTACTTTACGTGCCAAACTAGAGTTTTTCGGTACGCAAGATCTAGAGTTTAAAGTCTCTGAGCCTGAAGGTAAAACTGCAAGTAAGAAGATTGCTGTTACCGTTGAGAAAAGGGAAGAAACGCGGTCACCACTTTTGATCAAGTTACCGATGGTCAAGATGGATGAAGGAACAACTTATGAGATTTCTAACCTGGATGAATTTGTGGCGGATGCTGACACTCCAAAGGAAGATTTAACGTGGGAATCAAAAGGTTCTAAGAACCTCACTGTTAATATTGATCAAGAAACCCGTGTAATGGAGATTATTCCAAAGGAGGAATTTACGGGAACTGAATCGATAGATATTATTGTCACTGATCCGGAGCAAAACCAAGCTAAAGGAGCCATTATTGTTGATGTTCGGTCGACTGAACCTGAGGTGAAATCCGCGTCTCCAGTCATTTCATTTCCTGAAACAAAAATTGAAGCAGGAAAGGGAGTTAAACTCAAACTTGATAAGTATGTCAAAGATCAGGACACACCGAATGAGGAACTGATTTGGAGCATCAAAGAAAACAACACCTTTGATACGACTATCGAAGAAAGAACTCTAAAAATTAAACTAAGTGAAGCAAAGAAGAGTTTTCGGGGATCCCAGATACTTGTATTGACCGTAGTCGACCCTGAAAATAACAAGGGTGTTGGAGTCATAAGTATTAAGGTGGTTGACGCACCTGATAGGACCCCCCCTGGGTTCCGTTTTTTTATGATTCCCAATCCGATTCAACCTGATTTCTTAACTATCGTTGTTGTCGCCAATGAAAAGCTGAAAGGGTCTCCTAAATTCCAAATTAATGGTGTTGATGTCTCAATCAGCGAAGTTGGTGATAACCAATGGAAAGGGTTGCATCTCTTATCAAATGGAGGGGAATTAAAAATCGTTATAGAAGGGGAGGATGTTTCGGGGAACAAAGGAACTCGGAATAAAACTGTTCGCCTGAATACAACACTATCTTCCCCACGAATACCTTTTCCTAATCGTGATGCTTTACATCCAAATTATCCTAACCCATTTAACCCGGAAACATGGATTCCGTTTCAGCTGGCGCAAGACGCTGTAGTCAAGCTCGACATCTTTTCCTCTGATGGCGAGTTGGTCCGAACATTGAATTTTGGACAATTGCCAGCAGGCTTATATATTGACCGAAGTCAGGCTGCGTTCTGGAATGGACGAAATGGAAACAATGAGTATGTGGCAAGCGGTGTATATTTTGGAGTTTTATCTATTGGCAATCATAAGAAATATGTACAGCGGTTGCTTATGGCTAAATAATTAACCAACAGATAATTTGTCAACGTATGGTTCCCACTTTGCTTCCATCATCTTTTTTAATGCTTGAAGATCTGGGTGGTTTAGATCAGGATCAGACTTTGCGATTTTTGCAGCTTCTGATTTTGCTAATTCCAACAAATCGGCGTCTTTGATAATATCCGCAAGCTTGAAGTCTGGTAACCCGGATTGGCGGGTACCAAAGAACTCACCTGGCCCACGAAGTACCAGGTCAACTTCCGCAAGTTCGAAACCATCATTTGTTCGTATCATTGCTTTAAGACGATGGACACCTTCTTCGCTCTGTGGGGTAGCAATTAGGTAACATGTCGATTTGTGTTTCCCTCTCCCAATCCGACCTCGTAGTTGATGTAGTTGTGCAAGTCCGAAGCGTTCCGCATTCTCAATTACCATTATTGTGGCGTTCGGTACATCCACACCAACCTCGATGACTGTGGTTGATACGAGAATATCAATTTGACGATTCTTAAATTGTTGCATCACTTCTTGTTTTTCAACTGATTTCATTCTACCGTGCAACAGACCAATACGCAAATTAGGAAACACTTTAAGTTGGAAATGCTCCGCCATTTCAGTGGCAGCTTTGATTTCTTCCATTTTTTCTGATTCTTCAACTAAAGGGTAGACAATATAAGTTTGTCTACCTTTTTTGATCTCTTTCTCGACTTTTTCGTAGAGTGTATTACGATCTTTATCTTTAACCCATTTGGTCTCGATTTCTTGTCTCCCTGGAGGAAGTTCATCAATGACCGAAACATTCAGATCACCATATACGGTCAGAGAGAGTGTACGGGGAATAGGTGTTGCTGTCATCACGAGTACGTCTGGGGTGCTTCCTTTTTCTCTGAGTTGCTCACGTTGTCTTACGCCAAACCTATGTTGCTCATCGATAATCACCAATCCGAGCTTATGAAAATTTACCGCTTCTTGAATTAATGCGTGTGTTCCGACAATTATATTTGATGTTCCATCCCCAATTTCCGTCAAGGCTACATCGCGATCAGACTTTTTAAGGTCGCTTTTGAGTAATGTAACCTTTAGGTTACACGGAGCCAGCAAATTGGTAAGATTGCTTGTATGTTGGTCAGCTAAAACTTCGGTGGGAACCATCACCGCACCTTGATATCCATTCTCAATAGCTTTTATTAGTGAGAGTGCGGCAACTATTGTTTTTCCAGATCCAACGTCGCCTTGTAAAAGGCGGTTCATTGGTTTTTGGTTTTCCATATCTTCACAGATATCCTCAAAAACGCGTAACTGAGCGTTTGTTAAGTTAAACGGAAGTGATTGAATGAACTGGTCAATGAGGTTATTATCGGCCTGAAAAGCGATTCCATTGGTATAGGTTTCAAATTTGGATTTTTTAGTTTCGAGTCCCATTTCTAGTAGGAAGAGTTCGTCGAAAGCTAACCTCCTTCGCGCCATTCCTTGATGTTTGTTTGAAGTTGGAAAATGAATTTCGCTAATCGCTGTGCGTCGGTCCATGAAGCTTTCTTGCTTCCGCAAATCTACGGGCAAAAACTCTGGGCACTGATCTACATGCTCATCAAGAGCAATCTTTACCCATCGGCGTACCATGCGTTGAGTCAAATTTGCTGTCAGTGGATATTTCGGTACAATCCGTCCCGTATGGATTAGATCTAGATCCTCGTCTTCAATTATTTCGAAATCAAAGTTCGTTGTTTGGATCTCTCCGTATCGGCGTTCAAATTTACCGCTAACAATGACCTTTTCGCCTTTTGAAAGAAACCTCCGCAGGTATCCGATACGTTTCCCAAAAGCAACAAGTTGTGCAATTCCTGTTCCGTCATATATTGAAATTTTCCCAAAAGCCTTAGCTTTATGGCGTCGTGGTTTGATGTGTGTCTGTTTAACGATTTCCCCTGAAATAGTTTCGTTTTCTTCCCCACGCCCCGCATCACCAATAGATTTTATACGACTTCTATCGATATAATCACGAGGGTAGTATTCCAATAAACCTTCAATGGTTCGAATCTCCAATTCTGCGGCGAGTTTATCTGCAATACGTGGACCAATACCGCCTGCTTGTTTAATTTGGATTTTAATGAATTCAGATACATCTGACCCAGCTAGTGCCGGAGGATATTTTAGATCGATCTCTATATCTTGTGTTTCCGGTTGGATTTTGGTTTCTTGAACGTTCGCAAAAAGCGGAAGTTCAGCTGTTTCTTCTTCTAAACGAGAAGAAGAAACAGCTGGTTTTAGGTCACCTTTTGAATTCGATTTCGATATCAATTTTTGGGCCTTCTCTATTTGCGTAAGCCGTTCCATGGGTGTCAAGCGGTCATACTCAGCAAACAAGTCAGCGATATCTCGTAGTTTTTGCTTTTCTGCCAAACCGATACCCAATTGTCTGGATTTAGTTGCCCAGTTTTCCACGTAGTTTTTCATCCCGCCGATAACAACTTCATCATTGCATCCCTTCCGAATTTCCTGTTCAAAAGGGCGAGACATAGACCCTATAATATCTTCAAATTGGTTCATATTTCTTTATTTTACTTAAATCTAATAAGGCGAGTAACCATGAGATCGTTATCTACAATCGGTCTTCTATACCTACAGCATAATCCAGGTAACGTAACCCCTCGTCCAAGGTGGTGAAGTAACCGTCAGCAAATGGTTTAACATAGTCGTAAGCATGAGAGTAATGATCACCTTGGTTAACGAAAAGAATCTGTTTGCCAAGAGCATTAGCATAACCTATCGCTAACGCGAGATTGAACAATCGGCCTTCGCTATCTGTTCGACAAGCGAAAAGGATATCAGCTTCGGCGATATCCTGAATCCTAGATCCAGTAAGAATAGTAACTGACTTGTCGTGTTGGTAATGTGCTTTAACACAATCTACCCATGTCGATGAAAAACTGCCAGACAGAAAAATTTTATGTTCTAAGTGGTTGCTTGGTTGTCTGGATTTACTTTGTTCTACGTTAGCTCTCCCGTTCTCAGAAGCATTGGTTATAATTTGGTGGAGCGAATTTAGCCCATTCGATAATGAATCAAATGATTTATCTATATAAGATTGTACACATTCCACTTCATTGTTTAAGCTTTTGGCTTCATTAACAAACAGAATCTTCTTTGCCTTGGCATGAGCAATTCCAATTTCGAGCATAATATTGAAGGATCTATAGCGATCGTCTGGTATATAACCGAACAAAATGTCACTTTTGTTAAGCATCTGTGTAATTCGGAGTTTGTGTCCCGGTTTAACGTCACCTGGAGCGCCCATTGCATCGCTGAGTCCGTGATTTTCGCAAGGGCCGACGAACACAACATTTCCATTTTTTACATACTTAGCTTTTACCGGTTCTCTCCAATTACTGTGAGCACTACTTGAAAGGTATACAACATAAGGCTTAATTTCCATTTTTCCCACCATTTACTCTTTAGGAGATAATCATTTGTTCTTTCAATTTTTGTGTAAACACACAGCTTCTGGATATGCTTTCAACGTCTTCCATTTTATATTGTATTACTAGTGGCCCCTTGAAGTTTATTGTCCTTAATCCCGAAGCGAAAGAGTCAAAATCAAATTCGTCTGTTCCCGGTTCTCCACGGTGACTACCGGAAATGTGAACATCTCCGATTAAGTCTTTCATTTCCAAAACGGATTTATACGGATCAGCGTTATCATTGAATAGGTGATAGGTATCACAAGTCAAACGTACAGGTAATCTCGTATCCTGAATGAACGAAATTCCGTCACGATAATTATCTATGGGACACTTTTTTTCAAATTCTATGGTGATGATCAGATTGTTTTCGGCGAGAATAGGACATATTTCAGACAAGTTTTCCGCCAGCGTTTCTAGAGCGATTTCTTTCGAGACGTTTGGTGTTGGATTTGGCCAGATTCCAATTATTTCAGCACCAATTTGCAGTGCGACCTTTAAAACAATTTCAAAGTGTTTTAAAGCTTCAGGCTTCAGGTCTGGATTAGTCAAAATATGATTTCCAAAACCAACGGTTGGTGTAGTAAGATTATACGTATCAATCAGTTTCTTCATGTCGTCAATCTCACCTTGGGATAAATCGCCTAAAAAAGCTTGGTTAACAGGAATATTAAGACCTTCGTATCCTCCTTTTGAAACGAGTTCAAAAATTTCAGATCGAGTAAATCTGCCAAGTGTACCTGCGTAGGGATCGTAACAAACAGGTAACATAAAACCTCCTTATCAATTCAGTGTGAATAGGTACCAATTATACCTTCGTTTTAGTAACCGACAACTTTTCAGAATTCGAAAAGCTTCTTCGCACGTTCTGAGAACCCATTATACACTTCCGATGGAACGTCCACAGATTGATTAATACTTAGCCACGATAGCCCATAGCATACCACAATCTCCGGACGTGGTTCACTAGAGGTATTAGGTGTGCCACGGTGTAGCGTACGGACATTTTGTACCCACATAGTTCTCTTTTTCATGTTGAGTCTATGTGATGATGGAAAAGAACCCCTCTTACCCTAATAGCGTTTAAAGTATCTCAGGATTTTCGTATACTTCCTGACAAAGCATTTTCGGGCACAACGTAACCATTGATTCTGAGCTCAGCAATCTCGAGATCTAAATCTATGTTTTCACATTTTACAGGCATTGTTCCTCCATCGGTTCTCAGTTTAATTTTAATCATGTAAGCCTCTTAAATCCTAAGCTAATATGACTTTATCAATCCAGTACAGGGCGATTTAATCTGGTATGGTATGGGGGTTCCATAACACTACGTTGCCTTTCGTCGGCCCATTCGGGGATATTGTAAGCAGGTACGAATGCTAGGTTACCAGCGGTATATCTGGTTAGAACCGAGCGTCTTGGGTGGTCGGCTGTCCAAGGAAGTGTGCCGTGAGTAACGGCCTCTGTAAAGATGACCACACTCCCCGCTTTACAGGTGATTTGACGGATATGTTCTTGGTGTTTTTCGTATCTTTTCATTTGAACTGGACATGAAAAGTTACTTTTATGGCTTCCAGGAATTACGATCAATCCTCCATCGCCAGGGTTGACATCCCCTAATTGGAAGGTAACAACGGTTAGCCCACAATGCATTTTCCCGTTTTGGAATATGTAGTATTGATTTGGATCAAACTCAGGTCCTGAAGATCCATGAAAAATGAACCCTTCAGCCCCTTTGTCCATTGATATAAGAAACATCTGGTGATCCATTCGGAATCCCTTGCCTAAGATTTCATTTAGGTATGGAACTATTTTTGGATGAACTAACATTTGCCGGAAAGGATCACACCACGGTGATTCAAGTTCGAGAAGTCCGCCGAATTCGCCTCTGCCATGTGTGCCTCTAAGCATGTCTGAATTACCGTCAAGTCTTTCTTCTCTTGAGCGAATGCGCATTTTTTCAGAATATCTGTCGATTGCTTGATTGGAAATATCAATTTCTTCCCTTGTTAGAACACCTTCAATGACGAGATACCCATTTAGATCAAACAGATACTTTTCATCATCGTTCATGGATTTATGCTCCTGTAATTAAGATTAATATATTTTCGTATTTCCTTAGAAATCAGTCTAATAAGGCCATATAGCTGGCAAAGGACGTTCCATTTTAATTAGCCTGTGTAGGAGTTGCAATCGGTGGTCTGCTAAAACGGAAGCGTAATCTGATTCGTTCGCTACATTCCTATATGCACTTGGGTCGTTTTGCAAATCGAACAGACTTTCGCACCTATTCGATTCTAATTGTCTTCCAACCTTCCATTTCCGTCAAAGCTATACTGTTTTGTTTATTGTCGTCGTTTTGGATAACTTTGGTTAAGGGGGGCCCTTGCAGATGCTGAGGAATCGGTATTCCGGAATAGTCAAGCAGTGAAGGAACAACATCAATCCCTTCAACAATCTGTGTCACATTTTTACCTTTAGCTATCTTTCGCGGGTAACGAATAATTAAAGGTACTCGACTAACACAATCATGCCCAAGATACCCTTTACCATAACGAAGGTGTTCTCCCAACCACTCGCCGTGATCCGATGTAAACACAACGATTGTATTCTCTGTTAGGCTAAGTTTTTCTAAATTGTCTAAAATTCGACCTATATGGTGGTCAAGTTCACTAATCATAGCATAATACCCGTGACGGGCTGAACGTAACTCCGTCTTGGATACCCATTTGTTGATGCCAAACTGACGTCGCTGGAGGTAACCCGACACTAATATAATCCAGTTGATCGGGGTATTTGTGTTTTACCCAACTGCGGTATGCGTCCGAGTAACATCCAGGTTCATCTGAAATTACAAGATGGTCAAACCCGTAATCTGGATGAATTTGTCGGTGATCCCTGTTGGCGTGTGGTAGGAAATGAAGTTTACCGATATTTGCACTACAATACCCATAATTTCGTAACATTTTTGGCAGTGTTATAGTGCCGTCTGGTACCGGAATACCCATCCTTGTGATTCGTAGTGTTGATGGATACTGTCCTGTTAAGAAACTAGCACGGCTAGGCATACAGACAGGGTTTTGGACAAAGTATCGACTGAAATTTACCCCCTCGGTAGCTAACCGATCCAAATTGGGAGTCTGAATATCATTATTGCCGTTGGCGCCTAAAGCGTCCCATCGTTGTTGGTCAGTGTACAATATTAGTATATTTGGGCGGTCCATTATTATTTTCTACTGTTTAAGAATGATCTTTCTCCCTTTTTTATCAATATATTTTGTTACTCCGTCAAGCTCGATTTGAGCAACACCGTTAGAGAATGATCCGGCAGAGTTATACTGAGGAGGTAAGACGTACTGACCATTTTTATCAATATAACCGTATTGATCTCCAATTTTAATGCAAGCTGTACCTTCTGAGAAACCCCAGGCTTCATCGAATTGAGGAGGTATTACCAGTATCCCTAGTTTGTTAATGTACCCCCACTTTCCCTTTATTTTTACCGGGGCAAGTCCACCAATAAACCCAAGAACCTCATCGTATTTAAGATCTATAATTATGTTTCCCGCTGGATTGATGTAACCTGATTTTTGATTGCGTGTTACTCTAGCTAACCCCTCTGAGAATGGACAAGCATCATCGAATTGTATAGGAATAACTATATTTCCTCTGTCATCACTGTATCCCCATTTACCATCCACCTTGATTCTAATTAACCTGCTATTATTTTTTGGTTTAACATTGTGGTAAACCAAAAAAATAAATATTATGATAAAGATCGATAGTACTACACAGTAATATCGAATTGGGGACTTAAAATAAGACATCGATAACTTAACACTACGTGACATGAGCTTTTATATTATTAAAGTTAGGTCAGACGTTTCCAAATTTTATCGATTTCGTCCCGTATTGCTTGTGCGTCTTCCCATCGATCAGGAAAAATGGATAGTGCATAGCTTGGCGGTCCCTGTTCGGGACAAACATACATTTTGCTGTCAGGATTTGCTGTAATTAACCATGCTTCAATAACTTTTTCTGCGAACGGTAACCAGTCTATAAATTCAGGTGTAAACTCCCCCTGATGGTCGAGTGCTGAGATTTGGCAATGATGTCCATTGAAAGGACGAAAGTGGAATTGTGATGCGTACTGAATCAAATCTACTCTTTCGGCCAGCCGATCCCAGTATGGGGGAGAAATGTGTTTAATGATTGCAGGATGAGAAAAGTCCCAAGTTATCTTTAGCGGCTGGTTTTCCCTCTGTTCATAACCTTCAGCTAGGGCATATGTTTTCTCTGGTGTTTCTGTACATGTATCTCTATGAACTTCAATACCCACATCCATTTCCAGTTTTGATGCTGCCTTCATTACTTCACAAGCAAGAGGTACTGCAATTTCTGTTGGTGTATCATGATCCAGCATTTGCACGTTCACGCAACTCGCCCCAACCTCTTTGATTGCCAGAAGTTCCGACTCAACATCACTATCTTCACCAATATCAACAATTGCGGCGAAAATGAGATTATGTTTATCCACAAGTTCCTTTGTTACTTGTGGGACTCGTCCGGCAAAACCATCAAATCCAGCTTCCTTAATAATATCTAATTTTTTATCGATTGACCACTCGCCGTTACTATCACCATACCCCGATAAGGTCCATAAACTGGCTATATGAAATATTTCAGGAGTGTTGCCTTTTGTATTCATTAAATTCCTCCTCTACTAGAGTTGCACGTTTTTGTAGTTCAGTGATTTTATCTTGTTTCTAGCTTTTAGATAATTAAGATTTATGATGTATCGTACTTTAGTACTGAGTAATATGGCGGCGAGAAAACTTAATTGATCTTAGATCTTAAAAATAAATCCAGTATAGTATAGTTCAAAAAGGAAACGCAAGGCTTCCAATATAATTTATAAGCTGTAGATTCTAGCAGGACTACTATGTAATCCTCTAGTGAATGGTTCCATTCATATCAAGGTAATTTAGTCTCGTCTTAATAAGAGCTAACTTGACAAGACTCTATACGTTTACTACTATGTGTTTGGTTTTTAGTATGAAGGTTAACCCGTGTAAAACTAGAGGACGTTATTATAAGGGACATGTAGAAATGCAGAAAAGAAAATTAGGTAAAACTGAGGAGCAACTATCAATTATAGGGTTAGGTGGTATTTTGGTTTCCAACGTAGACCAGTCAGAAGCCAATCTACGCGTACGGTCTGCTTTTGATCAAGGCATAAATTACTTTGATGTTGCACCGGCCTATGGTGATGCTGAAGAGCGACTTGGTCCTGCGTTAGAAGGAATTAGGAATCAAGTTTTTCTTGCCTGTAAAACAACAGATCGCAGCGAAAAAGGGGCGCAGAAAGAATTACACCGATCGTTGAAAAGACTTAAGACCGATCATTTTGATCTATACCAGCTACACGCAATGACAACCCAACAGGATTTAGATGAGGTGATGAAATTGGGTGGTGCTTTGGATGCTTTTATTAAAGCTCGTGATCAAGGGGTAATTCGATATATTGGTTTTTCTGCTCATTCTGCTGAAGTAGCAGAAAAATTGATGGATCAGTTTGATTTCGATAGCGTGTTGTTCCCAATAAACTGGGTCAATTATTTTCAGGAAAACTTTGGCCCTGATGTGGTAAAAAAAGCTGAGAAAAAAAATATTGGGAGGTTAGCACTAAAAGCTATGGCACGTAGTAAGTGGGACGAAGGATCCAACCGATCGCAATTTCCAAAGTGTTGGTATATGCCAGTAGAAAGTGAAGAAGAGGCACGTTTAGCACTTCGTTTTACGCTCTCTCAGCCAATAACGGCAGCAATTCCGCCAGGAGAACTAAAATTTTTCGATTGGGCTACCAAAATTGCTTCAGATTTTAAACCTTTAACTGACCTTGAAGTTCAAGAACTTAAAAAACGATCTAAGGGATTAAAAGCTATATTCCAATTGACTGGATAAATTAAGTGCAGCAAAACCGGTCCACAAATTGGCTAAAAACGTTTACCCCTTGCTCTAGCTGATCAAGTTCTATCCATTCATCAATTGTATGCGCCTGCGAGATGCTCCCTGGTCCAACTACAACTAGATCCATGTACTTTCCAAAGATGACCCCATCTGTTCCATATGGTACAGTTAATGCTTGTTTTGTTTTTGTAATATCGAGTGCTGATTGTACCAGATCCGAATTAGTTGATGTCATCATGGGTTCTCGCCAGCACAGTGTTTCCATTTCCAGATCGTATTTATCGGCATGTTGCTTGGCTAATTCTAACCAATACTGAGGATCGTGACCAGGCATCGGGCGGTAGGTAACTGTACAAGTACTAAGTGCTGGTGTAACGTTTGCTGCAGTATTACCATCACTAATGGTAATGTTCCAGTCCGAGAATGGGGGATTAAAGTCATAGTTAAAATACTGAGGGTCCGATACTAACCTATTGTGGATTTCTTTCATCTCGTTCAAAAAAGGAATTATATTTAAATTTGCGTTTTCGCCTTCTCCTGTGCTGCTATGACCGAAGCGACCATGAGACTTAACTACAAATTGAATCACACCTTTATGGGCACGAATAACTTGGAGCATAGTTGGTTCGCCGATGATTCCGAAGCGCGGGAAATTTTTATTAAACATTTCTGACTTTTCAGCGACTATCTGTGCTCCTGTACTTCCAATTTCCTCATCAGCAGTAACAACAAGATAGAGAGGTGATTTGAGCTCATTAACCGAATATCTGGAAATAACTTCAATCATGCAGGCAACGCTTCCTTTCATATCGCAACTTCCACGACCATAGATCTTGTTTCCATTGACTCGTCCTTCAAATGGATCTAAATCCCATCCATCAGCAGGAACTGTATCAATATGCCCCATCAGCGCAATGCCCTTTCCGAGGTCAGTATCAACGTTGCCTTTTTGGGCGATAATATTTGCTTTTATCACTCCATTTTTGTCTGTATATTCTATCCGTTCTACATTACAGCCCATTTCCTCCATTAAGTGCTGAATAAGGTCCATTACCTCCAGATTACTATAATGGCTAACTGTATTATAACTAATAAGCTTTTGAGTCAAGTTAACTACTTCCATCACATATCTCCATTGTGTTTTAGAGCTTGAAAGAGTGTGTCAAGTGATTGATCAACAGTGAATACTTGGATCAGGATTGATAGGTACTTGACTTACCTTGTTATTTGTATATAGTGCAGTAATTTTTCTGATTTTAGGTTTATAACTACATATTATCATAATAGAGGTTCGTGATATGAGAAGTATAGTTATTAATCGATTTTTACTTTTTATTACGTTTTTTGTTTTCGGTGTGATACTGGTTGCTACGGCGAGTGAAGCAAAAATAAATACTGATAGTATGGTAGCCGCTTGGTTTTTTGATGAAGGCAAAGGTAAGAATGTTGAGGACTCTTCTGCTCATAGTAATCACGGCAAGATAAAAGGTAATCCGAAATGGGTGGCAGGTAAGTTTGGTCGGGCACTAGAACTTGATGGAGGAACTTATGTTGAAGTTGCTGATAATTCGAGTTTAGATATAGTTGATTACTATAGTGGTGATGGGAATTATTTTTTGTCTACTGGTTGTGGTGGCGGGCCAACCCAAGCTAAATTTGGAATCACATCAACGAATGGTCATACTTGTGGCCCAGCGTCTCCTGTGTTGAAAAAGGACACGTGGTACCACGTCGCAGGTGTTTTTGATGGGAAAAAACTCTCTGTATTTATAGACGGTGAATTGGAAACAGTGCAAGATCAGGGAGGTAATATTACGACAAGTGATTGGCCTATAATCATCGGAAGTTATGCTGGTTTAGGGTATAAAAGTAATGCGATTATTGATGAGCTTGCTGTTTTTAATGTTGCTT
>PAQF01000070.1 GCA_002709695.1 Candidatus Poribacteria bacterium | reverse complement strand
CTGCCGGGTAAAAAAGATACAGCCAAGGTTTTGGTCGGCAACACACACGAAGGCACGCGTGAGTTCCTTGGGCTTATAGATGAGGTAAGGATTTGGAACCGAGCCTTAAGCCAAAAAGAGGTCCAGTTTCACATGAATGCTGGTAAAAACAGAGTTGCAGTTGAACCAAATGGGAAACTAACTACCTCTTGGGGTAATTTGAAGACTTATTAAGCAGATTAGTAAGCTAGGTTTGTTTGAAATTTCAGGCAAATCTAGCCTACAACAAAAAAACATTTCGTAGGAGGAATTCAATTAAAACAATGAACCGTATTTTTTTTGTAGCAGTAATTATGTTGATGTTGGTAAGTTCTCTTACCTACTCAGTTGAGGATCCCGATAAATCGATGGTACTTTACCTGTCTTTTGACCAACTGAATGGCAAGAAGGTAGATGATCATTCAAAATACGGCAACCATGGTGAAACCGCAGGAAAGCCTAAGTTGGTGGAAGGCAAATTTGGGAAATGTTTGGAATTCAATGGCAAAAGCGATTGGGTTGTTGTACCACATCATAAGACCCTGTGTGTAGAAGAGCAAGTTACTGTCATGGCTTGGATTAAGACAGAAAGGTTTACCGATCCAGCTACTAGATGGCAAGGTATCTTGGCCAAAAGCAACGCCACTCGATCCTATAGTTTTTACACTACTTCTGATGCTGGTGGAGCTCTGCATTTTAGTGCTGCTGGCGGGTCCGTCAGTAATAAAATTAAGTTGAATGAGTGGCAACATGTCGTTGCCCAAATGACAGAAAAGGGGCAACACCAGTATTATATTAATGGAGAAAATGGCGGTAGTGGTGGCGGCGGAGTGTTACCTGGTGAGAAGGATGTAGACGATGTTTTGGTCGGTAAAACACACGAAGGTACACGTGAATTCCTTGGTCTGATTGACGAAGTAAGGATTTGGAACCGCGAACTAAGTCAAAAAGAGGTCAAAGAACATATGAACATGGGGTATGACGAACTTTTTCCCGTTGATCCACGCCAGAGGCTGACTACAACTTGGGGAGCGTTGAAAAAAATGTGATAGGAGTCTTTAATACTTGTTGCTATCAGTACTGGCATTAGGAAGTTGATACATCCTCTTAGTTGAGATAAAGGGACTGGAAATGATTTAGAAGGGTCTACATCTGTCACCTGCGGCATGAATGGCTTACCTTTGCCCCTAACTAAGTTACTCGCAATTCCATTTCCCTTCATTGGGAGGACAAAAATAAAGTCGAACTTTAGTAGACCATTTCATTCCAACTCCTAGTTTTCTTAGAAGTTTGTGTGAGATGGTCTTTGTTTTTTTCTCTTTCCTGATTTTTCTCCTCTTCTATTTCCCCCTAAGGCCTGATATTGAAAAGGAAAGTGGGCATTTAATTATCTGCCTGCTTCCAGAGAATTGTCGATGTTTTTAGAATTGATACTGATGGAGTTTACTCGTCTGGCATTGCACAAATAACTCAGTTAAAATTTCTGGTATAAAAAGCTCTACAGGTTGGAGTGATCTGAAGAGCTTCTTGTTACTGAAATTTTTTAGGATAAATTTGTATAGTTTTTTATCAACTTTAGTGATAGGAACACATTAAATATTAAAGAGGTTAATAAGAATAAATATGAGCTCAGTTGAATTTATGAAGCGAGTAAATGATTTGTATAGACTTTCCGCTTTACTTGGCCATTTAGGGTGGGATCAAAAAACATTTATGCCTGCTAAAGGAGCGGAATCTCGTGGAGAGATGATGGCTTGGCTTGCAGCTGAAAGACACTCAAGGTTATGCGATCCTGAATTCGCAAATTTATTGTCAGAATTAGAGATACACAATATCGATAACGACTTAGTTCCCAATGTTAAAGAGATGAGGAGGCAATACGACAAAGCAATTAAGTTGCCTTCAACGTTTGTTTCTCAATTTACTAAAGCACGAAGTGAAGCATTAATATCATGGGAACAAGCGAGAACCAAATCAGATTTCTCTTTGTTTTCACCACATCTGGAAACACTGATTTCTTTAACTAGACAAAAGATAGAATATTTGGGTGTTCAAGATACGCCTTATGATGTTTTGTTAGATGATTATGAAATGGGTATGAAGGTGGTCGATTACGATCCATTATTTGCTGGTTTAAGGTCTAAGCTTGTTCCATTATTACAAGAGATTACCAATTCTGAAGTTGAATTGCCAAAACTACCAAAAGAGATGCTATTTAGTGTAGTTGGACAGGAAAAATTTTGTTTAAGAGTATCGAGAGAAATGGGATTTGATTTTGATGCGGGAAGGATGGATCGGTCAACGCATCCTTTCTGTTCAGGAATTTGGCCAGGAGACACACGATTTACTACTAGATTTGATGAAAAAGATCCTTTTTCCTGTCTCTACGCTGTAATGCATGAATCTGGACATGGACTTTATGAACAAGGGTTACCAAAAGAACACTCGTTCTCTCCCAGAGGGCAATCAGTTTCCCTAGGAATTCATGAATCACAAAGTAGATTATGGGAAAACCAGATAGGTAGAACAACCGCGTTTTGGAGAATTGCCTTGCCTTGGTTCAAAGAGGAATTTCCTGATTTTCCAGATTGGGATGCAAAAACTATAGATTTGTTTGTTAATGAGGTTAAACTGGATTATATTCGTGTAGAAGCAGATGAAGTTACATACAATCTTCATATCATGTTGAGATATGAAATGGAAAAACTCATTTTCAATCAAGAATTGCCAGTAGAAAAAATCCCAGAAACTTGGAATCAGATGTTTGAAGATTGGTTTGGAATTGAAGTTGACAAAGATGCAAATGGTTGCTTACAAGATATTCATTGGTCAATGGGAGCATTTGGTTATTTTCCGACTTACACATTAGGCAATCTGTATGCGGCTCAATTGCTAAAAACAATGTCTAAACAATTGGGTGATATAGATACATTAATTGAATCGGGAAATTGGTCTGGAATTGGAGGATGGTTAAGAGAGAATATTCATCAAAAAGGTTTACAATCAAGTGCTGCAGAGTTAATAGAAGAAATAACAGGATCTGTGCCTTCACCTGAGCCTTTCCTCAACTATGTGGAGGACAAATATAGCCGGCTATATGAATTATAATCATCCTTTTAGCGATTCACAAATGGATACTGATTGTACAATATGACAGGTAATGTATGGGATCTTAGAATTAGCGTGGTAGTCATAATCAATAACTGCTTGTCTCTGTCGGGTTATGCATGGATGTTTGATCCAGTTTATGACCTAATAATCTGATTTTACAACAGATGATTTAAGTGTCACCATATTGTATCAATAAAGACCTCAAAAGCTAGCGTTTGAAAAAAGAGTATTGTCACCATGATATAAAGAAGCCAGTTGCTTTGTTTCTCATCGATATATTCTCTGAGGTTTTTGGCCGCTGGTATCAAAATAAATGGAGCCATGAATAACCAAATACGCTCAGTCTCTGTTAGGTAAAGGGTAGAAAAGATCATCGGAACGAGTGTCAAAACATAGGCAACTAGGAAGATTGAGTTCTTTTTGGCCAATAAATTTTGACTTGTATTCCATAGTTCCCGTATCCACAGTGTGGTAGTTGTAATACCAAGCATAGAGAAAAATCCAAATAAATTTGTTCCGCTGACAAGAAAGTAGCGGAGTGCACTTTCATATCCTGTACCTATGCCAGAACTATCCACCTCCATTGCCATCTGCAGATTTTTCAGGATATTGTATTCTGCTGCCAAATACATGCTTAAATACGTAAGGCAAAAAGTCCCTCCAGATATAATCAAAACAGCCACATGATTCGTGAAATCCTTCCTGTTTGCCCAAAAAGTTACAGTTGTCAAGCTAATAAAGTAAACTCCCAAAAAAGTGGTAGCAAAAGTCATGAACATGGATAAAGAAAGCGACAAACCCGTAAAAACAGCGAGAACTGCGGATTTTCTTTCAACTGAATAAAAAAATAGATATGTGCTAGTTATCAAAAACAATGAGAAAAAAGCATCCATACAAGTGGCCGTATACATCACAATATTGGGAGTTACGAGATACACAACCAAAGTGTAGGTCGCAATTTTATTATCATGAAGTTGTCGTGCAAGTAAGTACATAGGTATTAATGTAAACGGGGCAGAAAAGATAATGAGGAAAGCCTTCACCATGTTACTGTACGTGAAGAAACGTGTTGCGATCCAAAGAGTCATGACAGCACCTGGAGGATGTGTTCCCGCATGTCGAGTCAGCATTTTGGCCTTAAAAGCGTAATTGCGAAGAATATCTCCGACACTGTCAAAATTTTGAACATCATTAATATATTCGTTAATTCCTTGTGGTAGGAATGCACCGTTGATCATAGTAACACTGACATCAATCAACATCTTTAACCCCATAAATAAAGCGATAAGAATCGGCACTGGTATTGAGGAAGTTGATTGTAATACCGACCGAACCAAAAACAAGTATATGCAAAAGACTCCTATTGGCAGAACAATCCAATGATTGAAATTCACACTTAATCTCTTGTAAATGGGAATTGTATCTGGACTTATATGAATAGGTATGTTGCCGCGTTCAATCATAAAAGCTGCAACACAGTGAAACAACCACAGACATCCAGCGACTAAAAGGAACTGGAAAAATATAGGATTAACTCTTTTGTATAGAGGTGTCATGGTCTCTAGCTTCCTTAAAAATCAATTAAGGCAAGATTAATGTACTTGGTCGATACGTTCCTTGGTCTTTACACATGATAACTTCAGGAGGGTCAAGTCTCACCATATATAGCTTGGTATCTGGCGAAATGTAGAAATGCAATTTGATGTAAAATTCCGATTTGGGCAGGTTTGGATATCTTTTCTGGCTTACTTCTGACTAACCGGAGACTGTGGAACCGTGAATGGGTTCGCCGGTATCTTCTAAGACTTCACGCCTTCATTCTTCAGCAGACGCATTAACGTTAACAGTAAGTTAACTACTAGGCTCTTGACAGAATCCATTTGTGGTTAAATAACCAAGAGGGTATAAACTAGCGTCGATACTAACATCTTCATCTGGGTTAGGTGTTGACAAACTAATACCCTTTTTAATTGCTGAGGTGTAGAGTGGACACGAGATGTACCATAAAATTCGTATCTGTTCTGAAGATGTGTAGAAGAACCGTTGGTGGAACTGTGTTTACGTGTCTTTAACAGCTAGTGAAGCATTTTTTGTCTAAGTTTCTCTTGGGAATGATGTCTTAGAAAAGGTACACTTTGTGGTGATTAGTTGCATTAACTTTTGATTTCTCCCCATGTTAATGCGAGTTTTTCTCGTGCAGAAACAGCTTGAAGTCCACCCTCCATAACATCTTTGATTTCTTTCGTAGTTAACGCTCGGCTATATATGACCACTTCATCAATCGCACCATGGAATACATACCTTCCACGATCCTTGGCACAACCGATACGAACAGGAGCATCATTGGTACCTGTGAATTTGAACCCGTCCGCTTTCTTGCCGACTTCCTTGCCATTAAGATAGGCTTTCATCTCTTTTCCATCATAACTTACCGCTATATGAAGCCATTTCCCTTTTTCCAAGGCGGCAGGCATGTTCAAAGTCGGTCGCGCATCTCCTGTACCAAAAAAGGCTTGGATTCCTTCTCCTTGTCCCGTTAGGCCAAAGCCATAAGAGGAGTGTTCGCCGCCGTTATGGTTGTTCTTGCCGATGACGGTCATCAGATTTCCTGTCCATGCTATAACATTCACCCAAGCCATTTTGGTGATTTCACCCTTTATTTTTAAAGTGTCTGCTTCGCCAGTCTTTACAATTTCAGTGTCTTCTTTACCTGAGATTTCGACTGCCTTTCCAAACTTACCATTTACCCATTTGCAATTATTAATCAGCTTGGCATGATGACCGTACTGAGATTTATCTTCAGTTTTTTTTCCCGATCCTTCATCAAAAGGAAGATAAAGAATTAAACTTTTGTCCCCTGCAATAGTTTCCAAACTTACAATGCTAATTACACTTAGTAACAAAATCAAAACAAACTTTGAAATTATTCTTAACATCTTTTTAGTCTCCTATAAATCATCTTGAATCAAGAATTTTTTCTGCTTTCAAAAAAATCAGGAATTCCTCCAATCTCCAGAAAACTGTACCAAACTTTTGCATTAAACACAAGAACAGATATGATATATAAAATGGGTGTCAGATTTTTCTGTGGTTAAGGTCTTTACCCTTAGTATTGCTTGACAAGAGCTAGCAGTTCTGTCATACTGATCTCCTCTGATTAAGGCTGAAATTTGTCGACTTCAGGTAGGAGTAATGCGTGACCCCCGAACAGCGTTATTTGTTTGATATCAATGGCTATTTGCACATTCCTAATGTACTTAGTGATAGCGAATTGGTGGCTGCCCGTGCGGCTGTTGACCGTTACATAACAACTCCTGCAGACCAGCTTCCGGAAGGCTTTTCATGCTCTGAAGACGGAAAGTATTACGCCAATGGTTTTGCTTTTGACAAAGCACTAGAAGCTTTGGTTGTGCATCCGTGTTTGTGGCCTATTATTAAGGAATTCACTCATGATCGACCAGCCTTTAGCCGAGGTACATTGCTAGTAGACAGTCACAAGCACAAACCGTTTCACCTACACTGTGCTCGCGAGGACTATGGTTGGCAGAGCACGCGTTTTGACACTCGGGAGGGACGTATTTTTTGCGATGATTTTGTGATTTTTCCCTATTTCGATGATGTTTTTCCCGGTGATGGTGGTTTGTTAGTTGTCCCAGGTTCACACAAAGCGACATTTGAGCGCCCTGCGGAGCTATTCAACAATGGGATCATTTCCACTCAAGAGGATCTACCTGCTGGAGTAACCAATATCACCCCAAGGGCAGGAGATGCAGTAATAATAACTGAAATGCTAGTTCATGGTACACTACAATGGAATCCTACGGATCGACTGCGCCGCACGCTGGTGTTGCGTTACCGACCCCAGTTCAAAAACCAACCATCTGTCCCAGAAATTCTTCAAGACCGATTGTCGCCTGAAACAAAGGAGTTGATGAGCCACGCCCACTACAATCATATCAAAGAAATCGTCAAAAAAGACGTTGTAGAACTCACTTAAAACAGTGACTCTAAGCCTAGACACTAATGCAGTGGTTTAAGTTAAGACGAAAAATCACTCCCATCAGTCGCAATATGCTAGGATTAATTAATCCTATCTGAATCTACACTGAATTAGTAGGCGAACCGTCTGCTCGGTCACCACACAATTTTTTGTTGTTCGGGGAAGACACGTGCAGCACTTAAAAAGTTCATCCGAATATTATGTGCCAAATATCTGTTGCGGCCATTTCTTTTTGTTTTCAGCTGATATGATACTTAGCCCCTCTGAATTATTCAGTTCGTATATAGCAGAAACATATTTAAGAGTTTTATCTAGGATTGTATCCGTCAATTGTTCGCCCTGCATATTCTTTCCAGCAACCAAGCACAGAGGTCTAGGAGAAATCAAGGCACATAAGTGATCGATGTCGCCAACCATTTGCAACATACCTGGAAACAATACACCAAGAGATCCAATTCCGTAACGGTCGTTGGCTTGTAAGGTCAAAGGACAATCCAAACCAACTACACGGTGAATGCGATTTTCTAAAGCGGCAGCAATTGCGCCCGGAATGAATGCATTTTCTCTTGTGACAAGTGTTACTTGAGGATATGTGTTATAAGACTCTTCTATCCAAGCTAATGCAATCTGGATGTCTTTCACCCATTGCCCAACCAGTGGGCGTCCTACCCATGCTCCCCATTGTCCTGTATTATGATCTATTGCGTTGCCGATTCGATTTGGTTTAGGGCTGTAGCATCCTGTTGCCCGCAATGTCAAATTCAACCGATCGACACCATATTTCTGACAATAAGCTGCTTCTTCAGTGTTAAAGACTTCACTTTCAAATCCTACCGTTAAGGCAATTTCTTGGTTTAGACCTTCATCCCATTCAAGGAGACAACGTATACCAGGTTCAGGCTCCAGCTCAAATCTAACGCCCCCGTTCTGCTGTGAAGGGTCAACAGGTATTGGTATTGGTACCGGCACCGTGACAAATTCATCATAAATTCCAACTATCTCTTTGAGTACATCCAGTCGACTATCGCGCTCTTCTTCCCAAGATTTCTTATGATTTGGGATAATATGATGTTTGAGGGCCTGACGCGAAAACCGACGAGCTAGCTTGGGAATAGTAACGTATGATTTTGGACGACTATCGTCCGCAAAACATCGTAGAATCTCAGGTGCAACCGTTTCAATGTTTGGCTCGTCAATTGGGCTACCATCCCCTTCCTTTTTGAGGTGTTTACAAACCCAACCATACATTGCCTCTCGCATAGGCTTATTATAATCGTGCTGCGACTCTATCGGAACATGACGAATATTTCTTTCAACTCCATAGTAGCAAAATATCGTCTTTGCTTTTGCCACACTTTTCTTTGCCTCCTCTACAGAGAATTGTACAGCGTCTTGCGTTGCATTGATAATCATAAGTGCACGTGGTGCTATTAATCCCAAAACTCCCCATTCTTCAGTAAAAGTCAACACCCCAGGAATCAGCTCACACATGCAACATGCCGTTCCTAAATAAGCCTGATAGTTACCGACACTGCAAACTGGGATAACAACGCCAAAACGTTCCTCTATTGCACCTGCATACATGGTTTGATTACCACCTCCGCTTGTTCCTGTAATACCGAGACGCTCTCCGTCTACATCCGTACGTGACTGGAGATAATCTGCACAACGGCTGTTTTCGTACATTTGAATACCTGCAAGAAGTTGTCCCGTCGGCAGAAGCGTAGCAGCTGTCATCTCTCCGTGATATTCACCGAGCGAAGTACTAATACCACGTTCCCCTGCACCAAATGCATCCACGGCCAGAACAACAAATCCCTGTTTAACCAAGCCACAACATCGTGCTTGTACAACTGGATCCTGCTTGGCTCCTTGCCAATGCCCATGCACACATAGCATTGCCGGATATGGACCTAAACCATTAGGTACATAAACATTGCCAGTCATCCATACATCAGGGAGAGTTTGTATCAATATTTTTTCAATGTGGTAATCTTCAAAATCAAGTTTTTCTACAACGACCGGATCTAGATCACATCGTTTTTCTGGGAAACCACCTACAGCTTTGAGTAAGTTTTTCCGAATTACTTTGCGATTTCTAATCCATTCTTCTTTGTCCCGTGGCAAGGTATGTTCTGCTACCAGTTTCTGTGCGTACATACGGATAAACTTGAGGTAACTTTGCGAAGGATCCATAATCGTATTTCTTAGTAGGTTATTTGATATCAAAGCCAAGTAGACGCTGAGCGACCTCATCCACTAGTTCTACACACCCCAAGAAAGCCCATACCTGGCTTCTATCTTCGTAAGTGGCGTTTCCTGTGTTACCACCAATGGCGGGGGAGTGGTACTCAAGTTCTCCAAAATCGCCCAAATTTCCATCGTCATTATAACATTGTATTGCATACCCAAACTCATCTGGACAATCCCATGGTACATCAATATATTGGCCAGATGGGTTGACAGAGAAGTTTCGAACGACTAAGCTTTCGCTTGTTGTATCGATCGAACGTATATATCCCATCCTCCCAAGAACAGATGTTGCCTTTACACCAATTTTATGTTGTGCTTTGGCATCCATAACAAACTGAATCGATTTGGGAGAAACAGATAAATGGTCAGGTCCCGTTTCCGAAAAATAATCACGTGGATAACTTTGTCGTAAGGTTGGAATTATGGCTAGTCCACCTGCTGGAACTTGCATAAGGTTCCAGATTCCAATTTGAATTTCTGGATCCAAAGGGGAAACGAATTTTAGGATGGTAACTTGCTCATATCCAATATACCCCAGTGACCCAAAAAGATTTTCCGTGTCATCATCATACCGCAATGGATTAGGGATTAACCGGAGTTCCTTTGTAACTAGGATTTCACACTCTTTCTTCAAGCGATGGAGAATAATTTTCGCCTGATTAGACAAAACGATTTTCTCATCGTTTTGTTCTTGAATCATATAATTACCGGGATCAATGGATGATGGAACTTCGTATACCATGTCTTGTTCGTTGTCAACATTTTTTAAAAATAATTCAATCTCAGGAGCTACCCAAGTTCGGTCTCCTCCGCTATTTTTCCAACCTGCAGATGAGAAGAGAGCCTTTGCTTTTGTATTATCAGTAAGATCTGGGTTAACCCAATAAAAATTTTCATTGTTTCTATCGAATAACCCTAAAACACGGCCACTGTCAGGCAACACTAATATTGATCCTCCGTGAGATTCTAATTCCAAAATAGGATGTTCGATTGCATTTAAAGTTTTAATCAAATCTGATTTCATAATCCGACTCACCTTAACATAATAGATATAACTGAATTTTAGTATTTGATTGCTATAAGTTGCTTTTCAATATCATCTGTCAAAACTACAGGTGTTTGAGAAATATGTTGCGCTGCATAGTTC
This sequence comes from Candidatus Poribacteria bacterium, assembly GCA_002709695.1. Taxonomy (GTDB): domain Bacteria; phylum Poribacteria; class WGA-4E; order WGA-4E; family UBA9662; genus UBA9662. The sequence goes on along the minus strand of PAQF01000070.1, from coordinate 21,551 downwards.
AACATATTTCTGAGTAACCGTTCCGCTACAGGATCATTTCCGAGATTTGGACGCACTCGTAGGCTGTTGATGGTAAACCTTCCGGCACCAAGATCATACACACCAATCGAGATTCCAGAACTGTATCCCAAACAGGTGTTTATAGCTCCTGCAACAACCTCTGAAGGTGTATCTTGTTCTGAAAAAGCCTTACTACCCAGTATCTCCCGATAAAAAGTGTGATCTAATACACAACCAGTGGGTAATCCTTCAAAGATAGCATGATTTTTAGCCCAGTCGTCCTTGTGATATAACCACACCGGTAAATCAACCTGCTTCCCTTTGTTTTTCAGTGGCAACCAATGCGTTTGGTCATTATTTTTATTGAAGACATCTGGTGATAAAAAAATAGCGTGTGAACCGTAAGCTATATGCCTCGTTAACTCTTTAAAAGCATCAGTTTCATTAGATCCATGGTAGTTGGTTACCAAAATGACATCTCGTGAATTATTTGAACCTGAAATAAACGGCTTTGTTTTGATATTATTTGCTTCCAACCATTTAACTAGATCATCATCATCTCCCCACAAAACAATCTCGGTTTGAACATCAGGCATCTCAGTAGCATCAGACACATAGAATTCCACATTTCCACCAGCAGCTGCAGCCCCATGCTGAAAAGTCGCAAAAAATCGATATTGTCCTGATGCTCCGTCTATTAATATGTCCTCAGCAAAAACGGAAAACGCGAATTTCGGTTCTCGTTTGGTCTTGGAATCATGAATCTTGATTATAATCGTTTGATCAAATACGTTGACATTGCGTGGTCCTACCACTTGGAATCGGACGGGATACTCTCCAGGTGAAAGTACATCCTCGTTAGCTAAAACAGCCTCAAAATGTGCCTTCCGCCCGCGATAAACTTGTACAGGTTCAACAAACAAACACCAACGCAATGGTGCAAAAGCATCGAACATAGCATCAACTATCCCTGGCTTTAATTCACGAAAAGTGCTAGCAAGCATACCTTCGCCTGTTGTGCTTGGGTCTACAAGCCCAGTAATATTATAAGCGATCATATTGGGATTGGCGCGTAGGGCGTTAGTCGCTAACTTTCGGACATCAGCCATCCACGCTAAACATTGTCTAAAATAGTCTTCGGGATTAGCAAAAGTATCCCCTAACCCCCAGCGTTCCCAATCACCCATGAACTTATTAAGCGATTGACTTGCTACAACTGCATCCTCACATAAGGTTTTTCCTAATTGTTCATAATGGCGAACTAGCCGCACTAAGTCCATTGCACTTCCAATCCCACCCTCCGAATGAAATATAGGTTTTTCCTTATCATCTCCATTCAGCCCTCGTAAAGCAGCAATTACATCTGCACGGTGAGGCACTGTTTTATAAGGATGCATGTCGTAAAAGGTTTTTTCCCACACTTTGAGTTCCTTATCCGCAATGACTCTGCCTGTACCAGAAAATTCGTGGTCACCACTATTAAGTAACACTATACGTGTGTCGTCAAGTTCGCGAACCAGAGGCAACACATTAACCCCTTGGTCATAAACGGGCCCCCTATGAGTTTCGTTTAGAATACCCCATATTACAACACTTGGATGGTTTCGATCGCGTTTTACCATTCCCTGAACTGACCGTTGGAAACGGCCAGCTAATTGTGAAGATGGTTCCATCCGCCATGCAGCAGCATGTTCTTGATAAACTAACAGACCAATCTCGTTACACAATTCTATTTGATAGCGGGGGATTTGCCCACCGAATGCGCGGATCATATTATGTCTTGTTGCTTTGCAATTAATAAGGTCCCGTCGAGGGAAATCAGGGTCATGTGCTACGAGGTGCCCGATTGGAGCTCTTGCGTCTGTCTGGGCGCATTTTACGAAAATCCGCCGACCGTTTAGGCGAAAGTAACCGTCCTGAAAACAAAAATGGCGAAACCCAAATCGAGCTGATTGTTCATCTGCCGACCTAGAGTTTTCCACACCAGCTTTAACTGTCACACGATATAAGTATGGATCATTAAGTTCCCACAAGTGTGGAGAGACGACCGTTAACTCGGTTTCAATTAAAGTATCTCCCGGAGGTAAAGATTGGTTGATTTGTACAGTATTTAAGGTTTGTCCTCCAGTACTTGGAGAAACGGCAAATACAATTTGGCCTGAAACTGTCTTTTTCCCGGCGTTTCGCAGATTAGCTTGAACATGAATATTTCCTGTTTCCCAGTTTGGGCTAATGAATAAGTCCTCAACACGAACAACAGCACAAATAAGTAACTCAACAGAATCAGTAATGCCACCATAGTTAAGAGCAAGACCTGGTGTACATGGAATTCCACGAGCCCAAACTGGTGTTTCCATCAACCGGATTCCATCTATCGGTTCGTTTTTGGGGTTCAGCACACGCACAGCAACTCGATTAATAGCCTGTGACTCAATAGCTTCAGTTACGTCGAATACAAATGGATCTCCTGTACCTTCATGTTGCCCCACGTGTAGATTATTAACCCAAACGTCAGCCAAATAATCTACTTGCCAAAATTTTAGTAGATATCGACCTTCTACATGGAGATTCTCTGGTGGAGAAAACTCACACCAATACCAAACTACTCCATGGTAGCTTGGAAAGATCTCCTGAATAATACCCGGTACTTTAGCAGGTTTAGCATTATTTGTAGCTTTATTGAACCATAGTAGATCTCTTCCTGTGTTATCAGGATCTATATCCAACAACCAGCGATTCCCATCTAGGATTAACGTTGAACCAGAAGTCATTTAACAATCTCCTCGTTAGCAAAAATTAGGTTCTTCTGAAATTCGTTTCGATTCGTCAAACTTCCTTGATTCATCTTGTAACAAGACCCGTCCACGGAAAATTAGAGTAGCAAAGGATGGAAAATACGATGGGAATTGTTACTAAGATATTATGGGAATTTTACCTTGCTCCAGACAGTAGCCAGTTTGTTTGCCTAAATTAGCTTTTAACCCACTTAGACCTGTTTGTCAACTTGCCATCATTCCCATTACGTGAAGCATCTTTGGCTGTTTTTCCTGTTCCTTCGTCAAACAGCCATGCGGCATCGGCGTTGCATGAGTTTGTTAATATTAAAATTGTCGCAAAGCAGTGAGTGAGAACTATACTGAGGCTTGTGAGTATTAATTTTTGTTTTATTGGATTTATTCCTTGGTGAGGTTGTGCAATTACGTTTTACTATACACCCTGCTACTTACGCCAAATTCTTTTTTTTTCTGATGAGATGTCTCCCTCAAGCCCAAACGTAGATTTCATCATCGTCTAACGACATAGCAAAGAAAATGGCGAGCACAATCCGGGGACTTTCACCAATAACGGGAGGAACTTCGTGGATATTCTCTGAAAAGAAAAAATACAGATCTCCTGGTTCCAAATCGATTTGGACACGCTCAATTTGTTCCCTGACAATATATTGATGAAATTTCTCTTTGTTGAGTTGTTCCTGAACAGCAACATCCCAAGGACAATTGTATAGGAAAGGAGCACCATTTTCGCCTGTTCCTTCAGAGTTTTGAAAACAAAGCACTCCAGAGAATTGATGTTCAAAACGCGAAACTTGATAATCGAATGCTTTGGTTCGCTTGGCTACTGAATCATAGTGAGGGCCGTGTCCAAGCCCAGCGTAATACGCTCGAAAGATAGCTGGTCCATAGAGTTGTCCATCCGGTTCACGAGCTGTCTTTACTTCTTTGTCTGTTGCTAATTGTGTCAGCGTATCGTACATGGCTTGGATGGGGTCGTCATATCCCTCAAACAACGTACTAAAAAGTTTTGACGTTTGACTTGAGTGAGAAAAAAAAACTTCCCGGTCCAAACGATGTGTCCCAAAACTGGTGCCTATGTCCACTCGGTGAGGATGATCTAGTTCGTGTGGGTTATATAGCAGTCCTTTTTCGTAGAAACGCTCGATAAGCGAACTGCAATGAGATGGTTTATATACATTCCGCAAGACTAATGCTGGTACTTTACCTTGTGCTAGGGCAGCCAGGGGAGAGGGGAATGCTCGGCAGATATCCTCAATGCTACCCTCGAAATGGGGCCAAGTGTCTAACGTTTTCATGTATTGCTGAAGCCGTTCTTAAATTTTCGTCTTGTGTAGTCCTAGTCAATAATTTTGGGTTGGAGATATTGACCAGGAATTCGAGATCCTGAATAAGTTGCTTCGGGATCTCGTTCTGCAACTGCTGGAGGAATTTCTCTATCCCAATAGTCAGGGATCGTTTCCGGGCGACTATGCCACAATAACAACAAATTCCTGCGCTCTGCTGTTTGGTTTTTTCGTGCCGCGTGTAAAACTCGAGCATCTCCCAGTACCAAAGCTCCTGCCTTGGTCAATAAATCTACCTGATCTGGATGGTCGCTGAACATAATAGGGTGGTCTTCTTCGATGAACCTTGCTCCTTGTTCATGCGCGGTAACTAGTTGATCATGCAATGGAATACGTTTCAGGTGTGTGCCAGGAATGACTTTGAAACAACCATTTTCAATAGCAGTATCCTCCAAATAATAGGAGAGAAAAATAGTTTGAGGCCAAGGTGAGCAACTGAGAGGGTCTTCCCACCGCATCCAGTCTTGATGCCAATAGAGAGCAGGTGCGAACGGCTCTTTGGTTAAAATTATCAGACTTCCAGCATGAACAAAATCCCCAAAACCTATTTCTTCTAGGGCTTGTCGTGCTGGTTCCCATTCTGCCAGTCTACACATCACTTCATTATCTTCATAACGAATACCAAGGTGTGTACCTTGGTACTTAGTATCAGGGTGATGTTCCATGGTGTCATTTAAGCGATTCGATTCTTGACGAAGTTCTCGCAGAAAATCTTGGCTCAGAATATCTGGGATAACACAGTATCCATCTTGCAACATTTTTTCTCGAGTTTCTCGTGCAACTTCTGGGTTCATTTTATTATCCTCTAAATTAGATTAGCCAAATTAAACAAAACAATGGCTTAAAGTATTTAGTTATTGGAAAACAAGCAGTATAAAATGAGTTTCGAAGATAGTAAATTCTATTTCGATGTCTGCATCACTGCCAATTTATGATGATAATTTTGATCAGTATTGAACTGTTTTATAGTGACGAACCTAATAATTCCCAATCTATTACATTGGCGCTGGCATTTTAACATGACTAATATCTCAAGGTAAAGAGTAAGGTTTATTAGATCTAATAATATTAAGACGAATGAGCTACTGGCTTACCTCTTTTTTTCAAGTTAATCTGTTTGGCTCAATACTCTTCAAGTATATCGCCCAAGATCAAAAGATCAAAATTTCCCAAAAACGCGCACGAAAGTTTCCATGAAATTTCGATCGTTAACGGTTCCGGCGGCCCGTTGGTCAATATATCGTGCACCGATATGCAGAAAAAGAGGTTTTTTGTAGGCCACAAAATTCTTTTCCATTTCAGCCAATAGTGCTTGGCGTAAAAAATCGTTCTCGTCTTCAAGCATATCATTGTAGAGTAGTACTTGTCCTCCTCCAGTAATCTTTATAGTTTTGGTAAACTGGTAGACAATTTTTAATATAATAGCAGAAGCCATGTCACGTACATCTGCTTGTTCAATCTGACGTAGTTGGATGCGTTTCGAGACTTGCTTGCCATCAAGTTTTTCTATCAATTCAAGATTTTCATAATGATCTTCTGCCATCCGAAAACCATTGCGGATAGTGTACTTGAACATCGGGTTTATTTCGAGTGGCTTGGATGGACGTATGCGGTACAGAGTTTTGAAAATGCCAACTTCGTAATGCTCATTGTCCTTATCAAAATCAAAGTCATATTGGAATTTCACACGACCTGTAGTTACCATTTGCTCAATCCCCGAATATTCCCAAGTAATTTTGGAAGTGTTGATCAGATCATTCTGCATCAACAACGTGTCCCTACGTCGTTTTTCGACTTCAATACGACTGTCTACATTGAAAAATAGAACATCCCCTCTATTTTCTAACTCTTTAATCTTTGGTTGCTCACGATAAAGGCGTTCCTCAGTTTCGTTCAGGAAACCAGCAAAATACCAAGTCTCGTCGGGAATGCTGTCCTTCACTAACTTCAATTCATTATCAATTACCATAGATGTGTGATCTGCCAATTTTGTTTTGTAAACTAAGTTAGCAAATGCCTTAGTTGCAGACGATAGGCTTCCGGTTATTTTTTCTCTGAGATTTTCTTCAAATTGGAGTCCTATATCAAGATCAATAGAGTTATTTTGATGCTTTTTCTTATGTTTCATGAGCAAATGTATCCCTCGAAGTCCAACGTCAAATTCATAATTGGGATCTTTATCGTTTTCCTCTTCGTCCCTAATACCATTATTATTTTTGTCGACTTCGTCCAAGAAATCTTCATCAATATCGAAAAGTAAAATATCATCTTCATAGTCAAAGATACCATTGTTATTTTTATCAAGATCTCCAGGAATAATTAAGGAAGGTGGGTCTAGCGGTGTATTATCAGTGTATCGATCTCCATCATCATTGTCACTGACTGACCTAGATGCATCAAAACCAGGACCAACGCGAAAAGCTTCCGCTTGTAAGATTGTATCTCCAACAGTTTGAAAGGCTTTAAATACGGTAGTCATAACGTCGAAACGCGACCTGGTATCTTTTTTAAAATCACTCTTAGGAGTTATGGCAAATTCAGCTTTTAATCCATAGTTTGCGAAGTTAGTTTCCATATCTAATGCCCACACAGGTGTTTCACGAAAGTACGAGGAAATGCCTATCTTGGATCTGCCAATTTTCGTAACTTCTCTCAATCCAATACCTGAACCTTCCAAGTTTCCTTGATTTGGAATACCATTGAGCACACCTGGAACCATTAGGAATGTCCAATCAGTTTTTTCCGAGCGAACCTCCCAGCGAACACCACTCAGATCAACGGAATCAAAAGTGAACTTTGTAAACGTGGTAGGTACATCCCCTAAGGAAAGGATGTTTTTAGTATTGCCTGCAGTTTCTTCAATAACCATGACGCTGTGAAATCCGCGTCGAAATAGACGGTCGAAGTCAAAATCGTTCTGCCGAACTAATTCTTCTTCGGTATCCAAGAGGAAGTCGCGTCTATTTGTAAAATCGTATTCAACACGTCCAGATAGAAAAAGCTTACCGAGCAAGCTGTATACATCTTCCGCTTGAGCACGAAAAGTAATAAAACAGGAAGCCCAGAACACAAGAAAGATGGGAAGGAGGTTTTTCCAGTTATAGGTTTTCATTACGATCCGTTCTGCTACCTTAAAATATCTTCCGGACCATAGTGTTCTGTGAAGGTCGTCCAGGTATTCGTACGTTTATCTAGACGGCTCAATCCACGATGAGTTCCGAACCAGATGTAAAGATCATCTACAGCTATAGAGAGAATGCCATTGTGGGCAAGTCCGTCTTCTCTGGTGTAAGTTGTCCAATGATTGGTCTTTCTATTGAACCAACTTACTCCTGCGTCATAGGTGCCAATCCAAACCCCCATTCCATCAATTCCAATAGTAGTGACCTGATTGCTCGCAAGTCCACTGTGGTCTGTGTAAGTAATCCAGTTTTCTGTTTCTTCATCGTAAACAGTTACACCTCGGTCACTTCCAAACCACACTCGAATGTGGTCAATAGTGATACAGCTAACTTCATTGCTGGCGAGTCCATCTTTCTCTGTGATTGTCTTCCAAGTATCCTTGCCGATATTATATCGGCTCACTCCCCTTTGTGTTCCAACCCACACGTTTTTCTTGCTGGCAGCTACACATCTGACTTCATCTGTAACTAGTGATTCTGCGAACTCTTTGGATACAGCTGAGGGCTGAATTTCAGTGCCGGATGTATAACTAATCCACGCATTTAAATCATCCGAAGCTCGGGGATATTTTCCAATTCCAAAATTGGTGCCCACCCAAATATTATTACCATCACTACTGACAGAAGTTACATTATTTGCGGGTAAGCCATGTTCGGTTTTATATTGATCCCAACGATTAGCAATTTTATCGAATCGGTTCGCTCCGTCATGGGTCCCAATCCAAACATATTGTGCATCTACCACAATAGAACTCACTACATTATCAGATATAGTGTCTTCGAAGTCTGGTATCCAATCATCCCACCGACCGCCGTGTGTTCGAATTTCCTGCCGACCTCCTTCTTGCCGATAGTTGTTCCAAGTTCCCAAGACTTTATCATAACGAGAAAGACCTTTGTTGCTACCTATCCAGACGAAACGCTCATCTGTATCCACTGCGCGAATCGCATGCCCTTTTAGAGTCTCTAAAGCTGTGTAGGAAATCCAAGATTCTTCCTGTTTGTCATACCGGGACAATCCACCAAGTGTACCTACCCACACGTAGTCCTCATCAACTTTGAGAGCATGTTCGCTTACATGATTGTGCAATAAACCGTTCCGATCTCTAAATGACGTCCAAGTACGGGATGCGAAGTGAAATCTTTTGAGACCATCACTCGGTGCAGCTAACCACAGATAATCTTTATCAACAGCAAGTTCAGTGGTACCTCTACCAGACCGAATTGTAGTCCACTCTCCAGTATGTTTGTTAAATCGAGTAACACCCTCATCATCCCAAGGCCTGTAGAGCATCCATACATTGTCATCTGTTGCAATAATTCGTACTATATCGTCTGCAACCAGTGCATCAGTGGTTGAAAATGTCCGCCACTTTTTTGCTTTCTTGTCGTAGCGTGATAATGCTCGGTTACTGTCTCTATCCCATTCTGAACGTGCGATCCAGATAAAATCATCGTCTATGGTTATCCATTCCGCTCCCCTGCCTGCCAGTCCATCTCTCGGTGTCAAGTCTCGCCATTCATTTGTAATTTCGTTGTAAAGGTGCAACCCTCGGCTCGATCCAAACCATACCTCCGATTCATCAACTGCCAGAGCATTTATCCGTTCCAGTTGAACTTGTTCTTTGGGAGCAATTACATTCCACGTTTTAGTTGCTTTATCATAACGACTCAGTTCGATGCCCATCATTGAAATTACCCAGACACCGTGTGAACTAGCATCAATCTTATCCAAATCATTAGTTGCAAGTCCATCTTGTACTGTAAAATGCTTCCATGTATCGTCCCTTTTATTGTATCGAAGTGCTCCTAAATCAGTGGTAAACCAGACTGCATCTTCATCCACGTAGATCCAACGGACCTGAGTCATGGACTGCTTTTGAGGAGATTGTAAAATGTCCATTCGCGTAAACCGGCGCCACATTCCTGTGGGGCGATGATAGCGCAATATACAACCATTTGGTGAAGAAGTCCAATTACTGAACCAAACATAATCGCCGTCAAATTCGATGTTTGATACCATAGGTTCCAACATTGGTTTACGTACAGGGCGAGATTGATGAAGCGTTTGCTTTCCTTCTTGAGTACTATATTCGACTAGGCCAATAGATGTTGCTAACCAGAGTTTTCCAGTCGTATCAAAAAAGATGTCACGAATATTGTATGAAATATTAGGTATAGAACTCCAAGACTCCTCAGCGATAACATACCGTCCCATCCCATGTGGTGTGCCTACCCAGAGGGTTCCGTTCTGAAAAGCAAGCGCAGTGATGTTAGGACATGGTAATTGCGAATTGAATCCCACAGGTATCCACTTTTCCTGAGACTCATCATATCGAGCAAGGCCCTGACGTGTCCCAGCCCAAAGCATACTCCCTGTGTCCAATAACACATTCACGTAAATATGGGGTAACCCCTCGGTATAATGGCGCATATGTGAATCAGCAACCGAATATCGCCAGATACCATTCAACCCGCCAAACCAGACTACTCCATTATGTGAGTGTACGGACGACACAAGTGTATCTGGGTGGCTCTCTGGCGTAACAAGTTGTGACCAAGTCTGAGTAGCTGTATCATACATAGCAGGGCCTGAACTAGTACCAAGCCATAAAATACCCTCATCCATATCAAAAGCTCTCACAAACGATTCACCCTTAATCTGTGATCGGGGAGGCGCATAAAAAGTCCACTCCCCACCGTTGAGACTTCGTGAGCCAAGTCCTCGATCAGTAGCAATCCAAATCTGTTGGGCTCCTGTTTCTTTGAGAGGCGTCTTACTTTCCTCAACATGCACCGACATGATATATGGCGTTGTCAGTCCATCTTCCCTAGAAATGACTTCCCAACTACTAGTCTCAGGTCGGTAAATAGAAATCCCTGCTATGGTTGCCATCCAGAGGTTTCCATTTGCATCTTGTGTTACATCGCGAACATCGTTGTCTGCAAGAAAATCGGCTTGCCTATATATCTTCCATTTACCGCTCACTTTATCAAAGTAACTTGCTCCATCTTCTTTACTTCCAAACCAGACCCTATTTCCTTGTACTGTAATCCAGGTTACATGATTGCTCGCCAACCCATCATTTTTAGTATAATGAATCCAAGTATTAGCAGGTTTGATGAAACGATGTACTCCTGCATTGGCAGTGCCAAACCATATTTGGAACCCATCAGCGTAAATAGAAGTAATCATATTGCTTTTGAGCAAATCAGTTTTTGTAAATGTTTTAATGAAGGTCTGATCAACTTTATTGTATTGACTGACACCTTCATTTTGAGTTCCGAACCAAACACTATCTTCAGCCACCGTGATAGTAGAAACTTCATTATCTACCAATCCATCTGATTTCGTGTAGTTATTCCAAGAATCAGTGGCTCTATGGTACCGACTTACCCCTCCTCCTCTAGACTCAGGATCTTCCCATCGATCTCTAGGATCGCGAGGTTCTTTCCCTGTGCCAACCCACACATATTCGGATTCAACGGCTATTGTTGTAATCTTTTTGCTTGCCAGACCATCTTTTCGGGTACGAACAGCCCAACTGTCAATGGTTTTGTCATAGCGGTTTAGTCCATTAGAAGTTCCAAACCACACATATTTTCCATCTATAGCAATGGATGACACTTGATTACTCGCTAATCCATCAATACTTCGGAAAGTTTGGAAAGTGTTCATTTTTAAGTCGTAGCGGCTCACTCCTTCATCTGTAGCAAACCAAACCCACTTTCCATCAACAGCAACAGCGTTTACTTTATCATTTGCCAAGCCGTTTTCCTTAGTATAGTGAACCCATTTCTCAAGATCTCCATTCCAGCGTGAGACACCTGCAACTGTTGCGATCCATACGTTTTGAGAATCGGTGGAAATACAGTTCACCTGGTTACTAATTAGAGATAACTCTGCATGCTGGGCCTCTCTGGAATGCATGTGTTCGAATGGTGAATCCGACTGATTATCCGATAGAAATGTAGTACAGCTGACTAGAACGAATAATGATAACAACAGCAGATTATTTAAATTTGATCGCGTCCTAATTACAATAGCCAAAATGTCCTGCTCTTTCTCTTGCAATCCTGTAAACTATTCATTGTTTATACTCAGATGTAATTTTTACACAGAAAGCACTAAAGTTTCACTCTTCCTTTTTAATTAACATCACCCTTCTTACATCCATTACTTGAGAACCAGGAATATCAAGAGCACGTAATGTTAACGTGCCACGACCTGATACCATATGGATGGTTCCCAACGTGAGCTGCTTAAAATCTTTGACGAGAGACTCACTGCCACGTGGGAAAAGATCTTCAACTTCACCTACCAGTGGCGGATCATGTGGCTCGGTAACTTGTCCTCGCACAGTTTTTCCATTGAAGCTTAACTCTACAATTGCCCCAATATCTTCAGCAGGACAGGCATAATAAACTATAGCTTCATAATTATCCTCAGTACCAACAATAACATCCCAAGTTATAGACTCGCGGGTTTTAGTCCAGTTAGTAAAATACGAGCAGTTGGGGGCCTTTGCACTTCGCCGAATTCCACCATGAGGCACACCATCTCGTGCTGGAAGTGGAGTGGATTCCCAATAACCAACAGAAAAAGGTCGATCGTCCTGTATAGGTAATACTTCTGCACACCATTCATCTACGGCTTTTGTCAGTACATCTTGCATTTCAGGGAAATCATCCGAGACATCTCTCGTCTGACCAGGATCGGTAAGCATATCGTACAATTTGCCTTTCGCATCCAAGCGAAACTGCTGGTTACGAACACTTATTGCGTTTCGTTGATGCGTGAAAATCATCCGATCCGACCAATTCATCGTTTTATTAATTAACAACGGTTTCAAACTACAACCGTCCAGAGGTTTTTCACTTAATACTTCAACATCTGCCATATCGGCCAAAGTCGGCAACAAGTCAATCCCTCCAGCGATTTCCTCGATAACTGTACCTGGTTGGATTTGCTTGGTCCAACGCATTAATCCCGGCACGCGTACACCTCCTTCATCTGTAGACCCTTTGGTTCCTTTCATACCACCATTCCACCGTGCTCCATTGGGGCCATTGTCGCCAAAATAGAAGATAATAGTGTCTTCGGCAACTCCAAGCTGATCCAATTTTGCCAATAACCGGCCGACATTCCAATCGATGTTTTCACACAGTGCCAGTGCCGACCGTGTACGTTCTACATCTTCATGTTCTGGGTTTGTAGCTTTCATCTCAATTGACGAATTACGAAATTTTTCGTAAAACCTATTTGGCACTTGAAATGGTGTATGGGGAATGTTAAAGGGCAGATAACAAAAGAACGGCTGACTTAAACCTGCGTTGGTCGCCATAAAATCTATCGCCCGATCAGTGATTTCGTCTGGTAGATAGCCTTTTCCACGCGTAAATCTACCATTATGTTCTACTTCAGCATCAAAATAGTGTCCCCAATGGCCGGAGCAGAAACCAAAAAATTCGTCAAAACCGCGAGCATTGGGATGATAAGGGTGCTGTGTTCCATTATGCCACTTGCCAAAGGCACCGGTTGAGTAACCAGCAGCTTTGAAGGTATCAGCAATAGTTTTCTCCCTCAAGCACAAACGTTCAGCCCCTTCAGTAACTCCATGTACTTGGCCGCGTAAATGGTATCTTCCCGTTAAGAACTCAGCCCTAGTTGGCGCGCAAACTGGACACACGTAAAACCGATTGAACAAAACACCGTCCTGTGCTATTGAATCAACATTGGGTGTATCTAAGTTGGTATTGCCATGAATACTCAAATCACCCCACCCTTGGTCGTCGGTCAAAATCACAAGTACATTTGGATTAGCCATTATATCTCCTGTCGAAAGCAAAAAATCAGATTAAATTACACTTAAAGTTCCAAGAATTCACGAAAAACTCGCGGATACTAATAAACTGTTATTCAGTTCTTGTTAAGGTTTTCCCGCGGATTAATTTTTTCTAAATGAGGTTGTGGTAATTCCATATATCCATAACACCTAACAAATTCAGTAAAAGCGTATAAAGCACATTGACAAACTAGTAGGTGGGAGTAACTCGAGGAGTTGTTTTGTCTGTATGTCGAAAACTGTGAACCAATTTCCGGTTAGATCTACATCCTTCAATGATTTTTTTCAAAATACCTAAATAATTTCACACTATCTCTATTCCAAATTAAAAAGTGATGGAAAGAAACGGTGTGGATCTCCTGGTTCTAGGAAGAGAATCTTCTGACGTGGAGTCAGTTCAATATTTGTAGGAGGTTGTACTCGTGTTGGTGACCAGATGACTTGTGATTGACAATATTTATACAGTAGAGACCTACGTTGGTGTTTCCCTCTCCAAGCTGCCGTTCCATGTGTCAGTGACTCAGTGAACATAAGAACTGATCCTGCTGACACTTCAGGGATAACCACGCATGATGCGTGGTTAGGTGCATTAGATATTTTTTGCGGTAATCTGAAGTTACTCTTGTGACTACCAGGAATACAACAAAACCCACCATAATCCGGCCCTGTGTCTGATAAATTCCAAACAACGACAACGAATCCGTCGTGAATGACACTATTTGGGAAATGGTAATATTCTCCAGCTGGGTGTAAAGTATTTGGAGCAGATGCACCGTAATCTGCGTGGAGAGGCAACATCGGTGCTCCATTTTCGCATTTTATGCCAAAGATACGGTCCAACCGAAAGTAGTCACTTAATCGTAATCGCAGGACGGGCATAATCTGAGGATGATCCAACAGGTCACAAAATGGTTGGCCCCAATCCAAAAAACCGGAGCCTTCTGGCCCAGTTCCGGCAGCAACGCCAAATTTTAAATCCTCTGTGAAATCCCATTCAGCTAATACCTCCTTTTGCTCTCGTAAAGTTTGTTTCTCAACCAGTTGGTTGAGTTCTGAGACTTCTTTTGAAGACAACACATCCTCAATCACTAAATACCCTTGCAGATCGAATAAATACTGTTGTATTTCTACATCATTTGAGTCTGCATTAATCATTTGGCTATTTTCCATTGGTATTGTCCATAGAATCAATTAGACATTTCATCAAAATTTCCAGGTTTTATCTCTATATAATAAATATGTGATTTAAAATGAAAAGTTAGAGTTAATTTTAATCGGTTTTGAGTTGTTCGATAACTTGGTCTAATTTGTCTTTGTTACAGTAAGACCAATCTCAATCAGGAAATTCAGCCCTATTCATAGAAGTCCGCTGCAATTTTGCTCTCAAGGCCATTTTCCATTCGTAACAGTTTTTTTTGTCGCTCGGTTAGTAAGTTTAGCCATTCGGGTTTAAATCGGTGATGGGGGTCGCATTGAAATCTCATCCAACTTCCGTTGCGATAGTGACCAAATAAGGCGTGTCTGTCTCTATCACTGGTGTTTGCCCCACCACCATGCCAACATTGCCCATTAAAAATCAGCACACTCCCTATTGGTGCGGTCGCTGCCTGAACATTTTTAATTTTCATTCCTTCTGGTGTCTGTGCGTAACCGCTTTTGTGGGAGCCAGGCACAATTCGAGTTGCACCGATTTCTGGTGTGAATTCGTCTAGCATCCACACAGTATTCATCATTACAGGGAACTCCGCTGATTTCTTTATTAAAGGTTGAGGTATGTCACCGTGTAAATGTTGTTCAGGGTCGTTTGGTCTAACAATGCGAGCATTCAGACTTCCCAAGATTATATCAGAACCCATGAAACACTCGATTAATGGTAAAATCTTTTGATGGTCAATAATTTGGAAGAAGATTGGATCGTAAGTAGGAAGGTTAGCGACATGACGTGCTGTGCCACGGTGTCGGTGGTCAGTACCATGTTGTTGGTTTAAATAGGTAAGAACGTCTCGCATCTCCACAGCTACACTCTCAGTTAGCACATCTTCAACGATGGTGTAGCCATAAACCTCGATTTCAAATTTGTTTTGCTGTAAATCGGACAAAATTTTTCCTTTTCCATATATTGTTAAGTTTAGGAATTAGGCTTAAATTATTCCAAAGCTAGTTTGTTATTATTTGGAAATCAAACAAGATAACCGGTTTGAAATCTCGATTAACGTCCTTATGAAATTTCCAAGTTAAACCTAATTGAATGATCTCAGGATTGTAGCATAAGATTGGGTTTGCTTTTTTGATTCTGAATTGAATTTTCCAGATTAAACACTGGGTTTTCAGGTTGACATGAACTAATAATGAATGCCTCAATTTCGAGTTGGTAGGTCTCTCTTTAGGTTTTCAGTCTAATTCGACTCCGAGTTTGAGGCCCCACTCTAGAATTTGATCCCAAGTTTCATCTTCAACAAAGATGCCTTCCTGAGTGCGTTCACGTTTTACTTTGGATTCGATCTCTCCAGGCAGGAGAATTTCATCGAATCCTTCGGCGACTGGTGAAGATTTGACATGTTTGATAAAGATTTCGGACTCTTGGTAAAATTCTTCGATGGGTAGAAACTGTTCAATACCGATTATGATAAGAAGCGCTCCATTACTAAGGCGCTCATCCTTTCCGATACACCCAGCGCCACTCAGAATTCCCGCGAGAAGCTCAATAGCGATGTTGAGGCCGTATCCTTTGTGGCCTGCTGTAGTACCTCCTAGTGGAAGGATGCTTCCTAAAGGGAGGCCATAAAGGACGTTGGGATCGTTGGTAGGTTTACCTTCAGAATTGAGAAGCCACCCATCAGGTGCTTTTTCACCACGATTTCGTTTGATGCGCACTTTGCCTTCGGCGACCACAGTGGTAGTCATGTCAATGACAATGGGATCAGCATATGGTGAGGGAATTCCGAATGCTAGAGGATCAGTAACAAGACGTGGTTCTGTGCCTCCCCAAGGTGCCATACGATATGCAGGTGTGCCAATAGCGTTGACGAAAAGTAGGCCGACCATGCGCTGACGGGCGATGAGGTCAACGTAACTGCCGAGACGTCCAATATGGTTGGCGTTGCGAACAGTGATAGCGGCCAAGCCACTTTTGCTGGCTTTCTCAAGCCCAATCTCTACTGCTCGATTCATCGTGATTTGACCAAACCCCCAATTTCCATCAATAATAGCCGTGAGGGGGGTTTCACGCAGGATGTCAACATTAGCATTAGTAAGGATGTCATTGTCTTCTATTGCTGCAAGGTACTGGGGAATACGAATGATGCCGTGGGAGTCATGTCCAGTGATGTTGGCTTCGGCCAGCAAATCCGCAATTAGATTAGCATTCTGGTGGGAAACTCCTGCGGCTTCGATGATGCTTGTACAGATGTTAATAATTTTTTCTTTAGTGAATGTAGGCATAAAATCTTCCTATGTTTTCCTTCCAATCTTTGAGCTTAAGGGAACTGACATTTTTATAGGAATGAAGTCTAATGTGTTTTTATTATTATTTGCAAGTAAGTATAATGAAAAGGGAATTCGAATTCATTTGGAGGTGAACAGACTTCGGGATTCTATCATGAATTTTCAACCTATACCAATAACTTTTGATTGTTGGGTGCGTAGATTATCTGAAGTATTTAATGTGTTTATGTTACTTTATTGAACGTGTTTAGTTTTGTGCAAAGGGCTCCTTGCTCCATTTTTGGATTTTTATTTTTCCGTAGAAATCATTCAGGATGTTATTTTGCCATATCACGATTCTAGAACCCGATGCACAAGGCTTCCAAAATCGCTTTTGTCCGATACTATAATCACATAATACTCTTGATAATATAAACAAGAAATGTCCATTTAGTTTTCGTTGGTGAATGTAGTTTTTACATTGAAGTTACATCGATGGATATCTAGCTATTGTCTTTAGATATATTTGAACTTTAGTTTTATAATTCCCAATATGATTGTAAACTTAAAGTTGTCAGGATCTATACTATGGAATTTGCTATCCTTATGTATCATAATATGACCCCCCAGCGGGGATACCAATTATTAAGATGTTTATTGTGTGTTTGTGGCATGATATTAAAATTGATACTTTGAATTGGGTAAGATGACAACCAGCTACCAAAAAGCAACCAAACGCTCAATTTTTATTGGTGCCTTGCTTATTCCAATAAGTTCATTCTGGATCACAAATTCTGAGATGGTGTCAGGGGTAACTGAAATCACCTCGACCTCCCTCTTAATCGGTGCTGTTTTTGTGTTGTTTTTGCTGGTTGTGGCCAATGTCCTATTAGAAAAAATAGTGCCTGAACATGCCTTGTCTGGTGCTGAAATGTTGGTAATCTTCGTTATGCTCAACATTGGGATGAGCATAAACGGAATTGGGATGTTTGGTTTTTTGGTTACTGCGCTTTGCAACCCATTTTGGTATGCGACCCCTGAGAATGGGTGGCACGACTTCTACCCTGAAATACCAAATTGGTTTGTACCACAAAGTAGAGACGCGATTCAACACCTTTATCTTGGAGAATCGACCCTGTATCACTCAGATCATCTTAAAGCGTGGGTGATACCTGTACTAGTATGGAGTTCATTTACCTTTGTTTTGTTATGGATTATGCTTTGTGTGAATCTTTTGTTACGGAAACGTTGGTTAGAACATGAACAACTTTCATTTCCTATTACCACACTGCCAGTGGAGATGAGCCTGCGGGAACGACGTTTCAGCGATTACTTAAAAAATCGCTACCTGTGGTTTGGTTTAGTAATTGCTAGCCTTATACAGACAAATAACACGTTTCAGTATTATTATCCCCAATTGCCTTATATCAAAGTTAAGCCATTTGATATAAGTCATTTATTCAGCGAGAGACCATGGAATGCAGTTGCTGGATTTCCTATTGCTTTTCATCCTTGTGTCATTGGATTAACCTATTTTATTCCACTTGATATCTCATTCAGCTGTTGGTTTTTCTTTCTTTTTCGAAAGGGTCAACAAGTATTAGCAGCAGCAATTAGTACTGGGGGTGGTTCAGTATGGGGACCATCGGGCCGCTACCCAGCCATTGCTGAGCAAGGGGTGGGGGCATGGATTGGATTAGCCCTTTTGTCATTATGGATTGGTCGAAAGCATTTGTTCCAAACTCTCAGCTTTGCTTGGTCAGGAAAGGCCTCAGATGAACCAATTCACCTGCGATATGCTTGGTTGGGTTTAATCTTGGGAATTATTGCTTTAGTTGCTTTTTGCAGTTTTGCTGGTCTAAATACTATCATCGCTACGATATTCATCCTATTATTTTTGTTGTATATGATTGGACTCACACGAATACGCTCAGAAGGTGGTGTGATCTGGAATTTTGGCCCTTGGATCAATCCTCCACAATTGATGGTTCATTTGGCTGGATCTAGGTTGTTAAACCCAAGAGATTTGACGATTTTGTCTTATTTACAGTGGTTTAACTTAGACTATCGTTGTGCTGTGATGCCACACCAATTGGAAGGCCTTCGGATTGCCCACGTTGGGAAGGTTAGGATGAAATCTATGTTTTACCTGATTATACTTGCAATGGTAATTGGAATTGTCGCTGCTTATTGGAATATTTTGAGGATGTACTACATAAAAGGTGCGGGGACTCCATATGTAAATCAGTGGCGAACAGATATGGGACTCATGCCATATCGCCAATTGCGTGCATGGTTAGACTATCCAGCTGATAGTGGGCTTGCCAGCCTTCCTTATATTAGTGGAGGAATGCTAGCAACCTTCCTGCTGATGTTTCTGCGTACAAACTTTCTTTGGTGGCCAATCCATCCGATTGGCTTTGCTGTTGGGCATAGTTTTATTATAGATCTGATTTGGACACCGATGTGTGTTTCTTGGTGCCTCAAAAAAATAGTACTTCAATATGGTGGAATTCGCGCTTACCGCCGATCTATGCCCTTTTTTATTGGTTTGTTGTTGGGAGACTATTTGAGTGGTTGTATTTTTAGTTTAATCGGTGTTATCTTCGACATTCCAATGTATCGTGTATTTCCAAATTAGTCCGACTTTTTAGAACCATTAATTATATCAATGTCACTGCATTTTTACGTAGTACTGAGTTGCTTACAGTCTTAACTTACATGATTTTTAATCATTGCCTGGATGGCGGTAACTTGTGCTTCAATACGACAGCTCATACTTAGTGATGTTGGGGTTTCTGTTGTCACAAACCGGTCAGTATGGTATTGAAACAACGCAATTGGTATTCCTAGGCCACGTATCTGTGTTCTTTTCTCTAGATCCAGTTCATCGACCAGCCCATTTGTAGCAGAAACGCCATCGATTTCTCTATCAAGATTGATGGGACAAACTTCAGCTACTTTCTTCAGGATACGTTGACCAATTGCGGCAATACCTTTTCGGTATTCATACATATAGTAACCGTAGCTTTCCCAGTCTTCATGCAGGCTTATTATGGCCTTATATTTTTGATCATTTATGAATTTGCACAAAGCTTGAATTTCCGGGAGGTTTTTTGAGGAAAAAGCCCAGTTTATGTCGATGTCCTGTTTATTATTGCGAGTATTGTGAATATAACCATAAGGGTTTAGGCATGGGATGATGTGGAATTGAAAAGTGCTAAGCCAATTTTGATGATTTAAGTTACAGAAGGTCAGGCAGGCTTCAACACCAGCAGGTTCATCTCCATGAATACCCCCAAGAATCATTATTTTCGGAAGCGTGTCATTTTTTGAAATCGTAATGCCGTATATCGGCCACCCCGCGGCTGAACCTAGCTTCTCAAATTTGGTATAAAGAGAATTTAAAGCGTGAATCCGTTTGATCACACAATTGTAATCTGGCATGGTTAACTTAAAACTGTAGTAAGATTCCCTTCACGGAAGCTGGATGGAAAATGCTGAAAGCCATGTTTCCCAATATGATCATATGTTTTTTCTTGCCGATATGGCTGAGGTGAATATAACATAATTTCAGCATTAGGGTAAAGAGCCTGAGACTAGGATTACAAATTGTAATTGAATGTGATAGATAGTACGAAGATAATAGCAACAGGTGAAATGATTGGGAAACCTCAGCATAATATGTATCGAATTCTTGTTGTATAATAGGAACAAATTTGATTTAATGCTATTTCTTATGACGAATATTAGTGTTGGAATTTGACTCTCTATTTAATATGGGAATGAGGTTAAAGAATTCTTGGACCAATTTCAGTTAGCTAGTGTCTTACCAAATTTATGAAAGGTATGTTTAAGAATGAAAAAGGCACATGAGTGTCAACCTACCCTTAACGACTCACAGGTGTTCTCCTTCTGCCGAGATGGATACCTGATGCTGGAAGATGTTGTTCCTGATGAAATCAATCAACGAACAACTCAGTTTATTGATCAATACGGAAAAGGCTTGCATAGAACGTTGCTGAAAAAAGATTGGTTTATTGACAATGTTCTCCTCAATTCTCAGGTCATTGGAGTAATCAGATCTCTTTTAGGAGCCAACTTCAGGTTACCTGTTAAATTACCTAATCATCGGGCTAACTGTCCACTACCGGTGCAAGCCTGGCATCGAGACGGTGGAGCACGTTACGGTTGCGAATTGAATCACGTGCAGGTCTTCTATTATCCACAGGACACGCCAGTGGAATTAGGGCCCACGGAAGTTCTCCCAGGTTCACATTTTCTTTTTTCTCTGGGGAGTTGGATGGGACATTATGGTTCGATCCGTGGTTCTGTACTAACGAGTGCTCCAGCGGGCTCGATCTACATCACAGTGTACTCTATTTGGCATCGACGTGGGTTTTCTACAGCTACAGGGATACGTAATATGCTAAAGTACAAATATTGGAGAACTAGTCCACCCACACGTGACTGGATACTGGAGCCTGATTTCGATCATCGACCGTCTGGCCAGTTTGATATTCCGTCTGTTCAGCAGCAACATCGCAATTGGTATGATGCAGCGGAGATGTATTATTGGTTATGTGGTGGCCAGGAGGAGTTTGAAGCAATGGTTGGCAGTAAGGAATGGCCACCTGGATATGCTGTTCCTGGTCAAATGCCAGCAAATCATCATAATTTTTAGGTGCAGAGGTAAAAGTGTATCAAGACATGCTTTTATGCGTGTTTCCGCTGGGTGTTAACTACCCAATCTCACATTGACAAAAAATGCCTGAGCCTAGAAGTAAAATTGATAAAGAAAGGTGTTTGCCCAGCAAATATTGGTATTGTGCAATCTATCGAAAGATGAGACCCTGCATAGTTTCCTGTGACCTGCATAGTTTCCTGTGATAAAAATGTGGTTAATAAGTCTCAGGAAATCCTGTAAATATATGTTATGGTCTGAAAGAAAGTGAGACAACT
>PAQF01000069.1 GCA_002709695.1 Candidatus Poribacteria bacterium | reverse complement strand
TTAAGTTGATTTTACTCGAAATTTCCTGAGTTCTGTTGTTGAAAATTATTAATTGCTTCTGATGCAGCGGGTATCTTTATTCTTTTTAACACGTCTTTGGCAATACCACGGACCCATAGGTCGGGATCTTGCAAAGCTTGTATTAAAGCTGGTACTGCATCCTCCAATCCTGTGCCTATTCTTCCTAATGCATCTGCGGCACTACCACGAACAGACCAATCTGGATCCTTTAATGTCAGTATTAGAGCCGGCACTGTACCCTCCGAACCTATTTCTATTTTCCCTAACGCAAATGCCACGGAAGCGCGAACTTCTGGATCGGGATCCTGTAATGATTTTTTCAAAGCAGGTATTGCGTTTACAACGCTTTCTCCTGCTAATGCAACTGCCACAGCAGCACGAACTTCTGGTTCTGGATCTTGCAAAGCTTGTATTAGGACAGACACCACATCCTCTGAATCTATTCCTATTTTTCCCAATACATCAGCTACAGCAGCACGGACCCTTGGTTCGGGGTCTTGTAATGCTAATATCAAAGCAGGCACTGCATCCTCAGCTTCTTCTTCCATCATCCAACCCAATGACCATGCTGCGGACGCACGGGTATGTATATCTTCGTCATGCAACTTACTAACTAATCTTTCAATCTCTTGTTTTTGAGACATTCAATCAAACTCCACAGGCTAAGGAACTACATTGAACTAATCGGTTAAATCGTTTTATCGATTTCTTATTCAAACTTAATTAGGCTACTAAGATTCTGGATATTATCATTTAATAAAATACAACTTGAATCAATGGCCAACACGTCTCTGTTTTACATACCAACAACAGCCAACTTGCAATGATTTACTTTACCTCAACTGTTGCT
The DNA here is from genome assembly GCA_002709695.1 of Candidatus Poribacteria bacterium. Taxonomy (GTDB): domain Bacteria; phylum Poribacteria; class WGA-4E; order WGA-4E; family UBA9662; genus UBA9662. The sequence goes on along the minus strand of PAQF01000069.1, from coordinate 16,676 downwards.
GTTTTTCATGTTCCTTGACGGCTGTACGTGCTTCAGGAGTATCAATTTTCTCTAAAGCTTCTGCCGCAACACGAGGTATTGTCCAAGAATTAATCGCACCACGATCCTCTGGATCATGCTCCTGTAGCAATTGTATCAGAGCGGGCACTGCATCTACAGCGCCCTTTCCTATAGAACCTAATATTCTTGCTGTACTAAAACGAACCTCTGGATCAGGATTCTGTAATGTTTGTATCAAATTAGGCACTGCACCTTTTCCTAATTTCCCTAATGCAAATACTACGGCACGACGGACAGACGCATCGGGATCCTGCAATGCTTGTATCAAAATAGGTACAGCATCGATGGAGTCTTTCCCTATGCCTGCTAATGCTCTTGCCGCATGCATGCGAACTTCGGAGTTTTTATCTTTTAATGCTTGTATAAGAGCAGGTACTGCATCTCTACCTATTTCCCCTAAGGTTGCAACTGCAGCACGTCGAACATAAAAATCAGAATCCTGCAACAAATGTATCAGAGTAGGTACCGCATCCACGGCTTCCGACCCTATTGTTTCCAAGGCCCGTACCGAATATTCCCTAACTTCGGAGTTTTTATCTTTTAATGCTTGTATAAGAGCAGGTACTGCATCTCTGCCCATTTCCCCTAAAGCTCCTGTTGCAGCACCACGGGTCACCGGATTTTGCAATGCTTGTATCAATTCAGGCAAAATTCCTATTATTGCTGCGATTGCATCTGGAACACCTATCTTTCCTAGTGCCCACGCCACATAAGCTTGAACGTCCAGTTTCTCACTCTGTAATGCTTGAATTAGGATAGGCACTGCATCTTTACCTACTTCTCCTAAAGCCCCTGTTGCACTCAAGCGAACAACCTCGTTGTTATCTTGCAATAGCTTTACCAAAGCAGGTATCGCATCCACGGATCCTGCTCCTATTTCACCTAATGCATATGCCGCCCCCCAACGCACATTTGCATCTTGATCCTCTAATGCCTTCATCAAATCGGGTACGGCATCCACGGCCTCTAGTCCTATTCTTGCTAAAGCGAGTGTTACAGCACAACGAACATTCGTATCTTGATCCTCTAATGCCTCTATTAAAGCAGAAACTGCATTATTTGATTCTTTTCCCATTTTGCCTAAGGCCCATGTTGCATGACGACGGACATTACTATCTTTATCTCTCAAAAGCTCGGTCAACGTCAGAATGGCGACTTCCCCGATTGTTTCCAGGATCCTTACCGTACGACGACGAACAAACTTATCTTGATTTTGTAATGCTCGTATGAGAGCAGGTACTGCATCTGTCCCTATTTTTACTAAGGTCTCTTCCAATTCAACATTCTCTCCTTTTCCCTTCAACGCTCGGATAAGAAAAGGTACCGCCTCTCTGCCGGTTTCTACCAGTGTCTCTTTTGCCTTAAAACTTATCTCTGGATCTTCATGTTTCAACTCTCCAACTAATCTTTTAATTTCCTTTTGTTGTTGAGTTTCACATCCCATCAAACTCAAAAAGCAAGCTAACAATATACAGCTAATTAATTTCATCATTTTTGTGATCTTACAATTACCAAATCTTCTTTACACACTTAGTCTTTTTGTATTGACTTGAACTGAGCATGTTATAACTAACTCCAACTTCTTGAACATATCTGGCAGCAAAATTAAAATCCTCGTATTAATGAAGGAACCCGTCCTTTCTACTGCCTAGCAGACTTCGTTGGATACTCTAAAGAACCCAAGAGAACCAAACCAAAAAGAGTGTGGATATTAGAGTAGGATTCGATGGCCTCTGCAGAAGCAAAAACGTATGCCAATTGAGTCAAGCGGATACCTAATTGCTTTCCTGCATAGTAACATGAATTTGGTTGATGATACCAATAAAACAGGATTCCATGTTAGTTTTCAGACACATTCTTTATATTCTAAATGTTGATAACTATGTCCGACGCAGGTATAATCCAAGCACCCATATATCAAACTTAATTAAAGGAACAAAATATGAACTCAAAAGTTTTATCAACTACCATCATGTGCCTAATGTTGATTAGTATCTCTCTGGTTAAGGCAGAGCTCGACCCTAAAAATGCTGTTGGAATCTGGTTATTTAACGAAGGCAAAGGAAAAATCACCAACGACAGTTCAGGACATAAAAGCAACGGAAAATTGGAAAAAGGCGCAACTTGGGCAAAGGGGAAATTTGGACACGGTATCGAATTCGATGGGAAAGATGATTACGTAGAAATCGCTCCGTCTAAACGTTACAACCCAAAAGTCCTCACCGTAACCTTTTGGATGTATCCTTATGCTATCGGTGGAAACAACCCTGCAGGAACAGGAAACGGAACATTAGTCGTTGCAAATGGGGATCCAGGTGACGGCGGCGGTGCAAATTGGTGGTTTGAGTATTGGAATGCTGGAAACTTTGAATTCAAAAGTTGCCAGGCCGGTTGTGCGGGAGCTAGCCTTCCACTTAAAGAATCAAAAAATAAATGGGAATTTGTAGCTGGCATCTACAATGGAAAGGAATATGAGCTTTACCTCAACGGAGAATTTAAGCACAAAGGTACTAATAAGGTTGGTGATCCCGAGAAAGGCCTGTTAATTGGCAGTGGTTTGTGTCCCAAAGGGCATGGCTGCGATAAAGGGTATTTCAAAGGCATTATCGATGATGTTGCTGTATTTAACGTCAAACTTAATAAAACGGACATCAATACTTTAATGAAGGATGGCCTGGGAAAGGCGCTTGCTTTAAATACGGCTGTACAATTAAATGGAAAACTAACAACAACTTGGTCAATTTTAAAAACAAATTAGCGACTGAATCTGCATACTATTTTGCCCAAAAAGGGGTTTAACGGACAAAACATTTCGTTAAGCCGATACGTTTTATTAGTTAATTTTTATAGAAAGGCTAATTTATGAATTATAAGGTTTTACCTGTCACTATTTGGCTACTAATGTTTGTTAGTACTGCTTCAATTAAGGCAAAGATTGACCCCAAAACTGCTGTTGGTATTTGGTTGTTTGATGAAGGTGAAGGAAGAGTTGCTCATGATTTGTCAGACAGAGGTCCAAAGGGAAATGGAAAACTGGAAAAAGGCGCTAAATGGGCCAAAGGGAAATTTGGGCATGGAATAGAGTTCGATGGGAAGGACGATTATGTCCAGATTGCGCCGTCTGACCGATATAACCCCAAAAACGCAAAAGGCATCCATAATTTCACTGTCACTTTCTGGATGTATCCTCGCAGTATTGGGGGAAATAATCCTGCAGGGAAAGGGAGTGCAACCTTAGTGATTGCTAATGGAGATCCTGGTGATGGTGGTGGTGCAAATTGGTGGTTCGAGTTCTGGAAGGGAGGAAATTTTGAATTCAAAAGTTGCCAGGCTGGTTGCGCTGCTGCCACAACAGCAGTTAACGCACCTGACGAATGGTACTTTATCACTGGCATCTACAATGGGAAAGAATATGAGCTTTATGTCAACGGAGAATTTAAACACAAAGGTCCTAATGTGATAGGTGATCCTGAGAAAGGCTTGTTAATTGGTAGTGGTTTGTGTCCTGCCGGACATGGTTGTGATGGAGGCTACTTTAAAGGTATTATCGATGATGTTGTCGTATTCAATGTAATACTTGATGAAGCGGCGATTGGTAATTTGATGAAGAAGGGGGCGGGACAGACACTTGGTGTATTAGCAGTACATCCACATGAGAAACTAACAACGACTTGGTCAGTTCTGAAGACAGACTAGTACATAATAACAATAATCCGCATATGATTCGCTTTCAGTTGAGAGTAAAAAGTGCTACATACTCCTTTGCTTTGGTTGAGTATATAAATTAATTTTGTTTCCCTCTATTCCTAGGACTTGAATTTTCCGTACTCCTGAATTATTCGATTGACGTGTTGTCTTCTCCAGTTTTCGAATCACTAAATATCGTAGCTTGGACACTCGAAAGTGTAGAGACGATGTATGGCACAGAATAAGTTAATATGATCTTAATTATTTTTAATTTATCTATATTGCCTTGCAATAATGAGTCTCCATGATTAATAGAAATTAAAATTGTGCCGACTACAATTGAATACTTAATTGCTCGCTTGACAATATGTGGAGAAGTTGCAAGGGTGAGGTACTTTATCAAATCCACCTTTTTCTGCTTCAATCTTTGATTATATAATTATTGTATGTATATTCGTGCAATTTTCAACCATAAATGGAAAAAGGGAAATTTATTAATGAATCTTAATTCAATTAGCCCAATTACTATCATTTAAGGTTTGTACTATTGATACTGTTTAATCTACAGTAATTCATCTTGAGCATACCCTCGGCAAACCCGGTTGAGAATACAACTACGTAAGCTCAGAACTTCGTAAGAAACTAGAATTACGAAAAGGGAAACAACTAAACGTTAAAAGATAGATGATAGACCTAACAATATACAATTATGTATTGAATCTTCCTTCCACTCTTCATAACTAGTTTCCTTGAACACGAAGTGAAAAACGGAGCATTGAAGAATAAGCAATTGTAATGCAGAAGAAAAAGTAAGGCTAACTTGACTCCTGCCCTCTCCTAAGTTCCTACCGTCCGTCTTAGCTTGAACTTTCAACCTGTTACTATGATAGAGACCAAAGATCTATGATCTACTTGACCGCCTTGGAATACCATGTTTGACCTCCTACATTTTTTTTATTACCTATTAAAGCTAAAGCTAGAAGTTTCAAGCAATAAAGTTAGTGACATTTAGTAAATTTTAGGTTTTACTTCATCTCCTACTGCTTGACAATAAAGAGCTCGCTCTTTATAATCGGACGATAAGCAAAATCACAGACTGGAGTTTTAGATTTGATCTTATCTTGTACTACATGTGCTCTTAGGCAACCAGACAAGGATGAAATTGCCGAGACGTTACATCATGCCCCTAGAATTGGGTTTACCCATTGGGGCATTGCAGGTCCACTAACCTGGACACGACAAGCCATAAAACAGATGGACATTCCCAATTTGCTAAAACAGGCCAATGCCGTTGGGCTAACCCATATTACTGAATTGTATGCTTTTGGCATCCCAACTGATTCAGTAGAAGAAGCAGAAAATGCTATTAACGATCTAATGCTCAACGTTGAGGCTGCTATCGAACTTAATTGTCCACTAGTTGTTTTTTCAGGTGGACGCAAAACAGAAAATGGATTGGAACCAACAATCGCTGGATTGAAAATGTTAAGCCAATTGATTAAAGGTAAACCAATCAGAATTGGGCTGGAGCCACATCTCAATTCTCAGTTTCAAGATGCTAAGGATTTTGAAACAATTTTTACCGAAATCGACTCTCCCCAAATCGGTATTACGGTTGATACCGGTCACTTTCATGCCGCTGGTGTTGACTGGAAAGCTGTTATCCGCCAGTATCCCGACAAAATTTATAACGTACATCTCAAAGATACAATTGGCCCTCAGTCAGTACCAATTGGCAAAGGCGAGGTCGATCTTCCTGGACTGATTGACGAACTGCGTGCCATCAACTATCAAGCGGCCTTGGCTTTAGAATTGGAAGTAGTCGATCATCAAAATCTCCCTCGGTATGTAGAACAAGCCTACCACTATTTGACTGATCTACTTAGTAACTAATATCGGGGTTTCCTTTATCGAGCCCGCCTACAATAGAAACCAAATTTAAATATCGAAATTCAGTGACATGTATCCGGTAGATCTTCTGTTTTTGTTCCAAGTTAACTTAATCCAAGCCAGTTTCTAAGTAACCTCCAAGCTAATTAAAAGTATTGCCCGCACTGTTTCCTATTTCTATAAACAGAGTTAGGATATATGGTGATATAATTGCCAAGTCGGTCAGCAGTCCAATTTTAGGATATAACTACGAGAAAAAGGAGTAAAGTATGCACAACTTACCTTTTACCCGGTCTTCTCCCTATGACCTTGTTCGTGTTGGTGTAATAGCTGGCGCCGGCGGCCATACACACTCTATCTGGGGTAACACAATGAATCCGCCAACAGGTCATCTTCGCACAACAGGTATGGTGTTAACACATGCTTGGGCAATTAGGCCTGAGATGGCAGAACAACTACAATCATCATTCCAAGGTCTGGAGATTGTGCAAAACCCTACCGACATGATCGAGCATATTGACGGTGTCTACATCGATGATATCAGCGCGATTTCATTGTATCCATTATTAGCGAAACCTTTCTTAGAATCAGGTATTCCAACATTTGTCAACCGACCTTTCGCTACTTCTCTGGCAAAAGGACAAGCAATGGTAGATCTCTCAGAGGAACATGGTACTGCTCTATTGGCCGCATCAACTTGGGAATATACCGAAAGTGTCGGCGATTTACGCGCTAAGGCAGCTGATATGACAGACATCAAAGGGTACGTTGCACACAATTCAATGAGCGATTATTATTCACATGGACTACATGGTGTTTGGTATGTCCATGCTATATTACAAGACGAAATCAAAAAAGGCCGAGGGAAAATGACAGGAGCTGCATACCATACCATGAATTGGCGAAAACCCAATGGTCTTGTGATCTATCAACACGATCACCCAACCCATCCTTATTATGGCTCACTGCAACTGGTCGGTGGTGCAGACGGCCAAGCATATATGCGCATTTTCGGCAATCATCAAGGGGATGCTGAAGGTAAGATACCAGCACGTCCAGGATATTTCCGATATAACACATGGAACGCATTACAACTGGTTATTCAGGAAATGTTTGAAACAGGAAAATCACCAGAAACCGGGGATCAATTGATGGAAAAATTGGCGATGTTTCTTCTGCCATTCTATTCAATTTTAGAACACAGTGGAGATTTTGTACGTCGCGAGGAACTAGGAGATTGGGAACTTCCTAATCCATCACCGATACTAATGCAAGATGGAGAACCGACTGATAGCGCGTTCCAACGACCATATACCAAGGCTGAGTTAGAGGCTGTAGAGCATATGATATCGTGAGTGAAACTTTAAAGCTAAGTATGATGCTTCAATTCTCCTTCTGTCTTTAAAACTCCCGAGCTTTATTTATTGTCTTAGATAACAAAATTAGTGGAAATTAAAGGAGAGAATTATGAGTAGTAAGATTGGAATTACCGTTTGGAACGAACATAGACACGAACCACAAAACGAATTTATTGGTAATCTTTACCCCAATGGCATTCATAGTGCAATTGCTGAAGGGATAACTGAGCATTTAGAAGCTGAAATTCGTTGTGCTACACTAGACGAACCAGAACATGGATTAACAATGGAAGTTCTTGACAATACTGATGTTTTAATTTGGTGGGGACACATGGCACACCATGAAGTTAAGGACACAATAGTCGCAAGAGTACAAGAAAGAGTTTTAGATGGGATGGGATTGATTTGCCTGCACTCAGCACACCTATCCAAAATTTTCAGAATATTAATGGGAACTAGTGGAGCGTTGAAATGGCGTGAGGCGGGTGAAAAAGAGAGAATTTGGGTTATTGAACATGGGCATCCAATCGCTAACGGATTCGGCGAATACTTTGAGATTGACAAAACTGAAATGTATGGAGAACCCTTTGATATTCCTGCTCCAGACACTTTAGTTTTTGTCAGTTGGTTCCCAGGTGGTGAGGTATTTCGGAGTGGTTGTTGCTATCATCGTGGTAAAGGTAAAATCTTCTACTTTCGTCCAGGGCATGAAACTTATCCAATCTATTACGATAACAATGTAAGACGGGTAATCGCCAATGCAGCTCGGTGGGCCCAGCCTACTGAAAAAGTAAAAGATCTCCATATTCGTCGTGTTGTAAATTCACCACCGTTAGAAGAAATTTAATCTCATGGAAGACGAACAATTATCATAGCAAAACCGGATTACCAACCATGACGACTAGAGTACAGGAAGGAATGGAAACCAAAATGCTGCCGTTCTCGCCATGAATTCTCTTTCTCAACAACCTTTAACTGACGGAGGACAACATAGCGGCGGGAATCTACGAATCTTAGCAAGCGGTTAATAGCATTTTCAAATTCTTCGATACGACGCCCTTTGGTTGATTTCATTACATGTGGTCGAATCAACTGATATATTTTAGCAATACGACTTTTAATCGTGTCTTCATCCCAAACTTGTTCCAACAATTGGTACATCATTTGACTGTAACGCTCCTTACCTGCACTAGTGTACATTAGTGCACGGCTCAGTATGCCACCCTGTTCTCGGAAGATGTTACCTCTTAAGTCTTCAAAAAGTTGATCAGCACCATGGGGGAAGAATTCAAACTTCATCGTGTCCGGATTTTTGTACATTCGGTAGTTGTTGGTTTGCGTATAACCATCCCAATGATGGAGTAATTGCTCAAGTGCAATGAATCGGGTAAAGTTATCAATATCAACGAATTCGGCAAGCGAATCCCACGGATCATTATCGTCAGCCTCTTTAATGGCTTCAGCCAATCGTCGTAGGTCGCTACGATCTTCTCGGCCCTGATTGCTGTCCAAATCTAGTTCGTCCCATCGTTCGATGTCTCCGGGGCCTTCGTAAAGGTTGCCACTCGTCTTTGCATACCACCGCTGAAGGAAATCCTTGGTTACAGCTTCAACTTGCACATACAAACCATATGGTTTTTTATTGACGAGCAGATTTGCATATCCAATCCGCGGAGCTGGGACACCCGCATCACGGAACAAACTGTAACCAATATATTCGCACATGTAACTTGGATCCTGCACAACATTGTTCAAAATAATCCGGCGTAATCCGTGGAACCGCTGCCCCTTAACAAATTGATTGAACTTCACCGTAAATGCGGCTTTAGAATTCCCATCCAGCATTCGAAAACTGCCATACCCACCTTTCAGTCTTACCCCAACGTTTTTGTAAACGTCGTTACCTTCGTGAAACGTAGCTCGTACATAATGTTTTGGTTTTTCATGAAGTTGCTTGATCGCATCATCAGAGAGTTCAAGATGATACTCACGAACTCTTTCAGCGCCAAACAATTCTGTATCGGAGTCATCCTCAAAAAAGTGTGCTGGAAGTAATGTGTTAGTAGCAGGTTCAGCCAACATCTCAATCAAAGAAGAGGCTTTATCTGCGAATTCCGATTCAGGAGAAGCCTCCATTACAAGCATTGCTAAAAGACGAGCTGAAGGTTTGCTTCTCTTAGCCAAGTTAATACCACGATGAAGAACCCGTGGTACGAGTTCTTCAACTGAAGGGATGTGTTCATCTTCACCCCATTCTTCATCCCTGTGAATGACCCATCGTTCAAACGGTCGACGATCCTCATCATCGTTCTCATCAGACTTTCGGGCGACATGCCAAATAAGCCCTTCTGCCATTTCACTAACTTCTCGATCAATTGCCCGCAAAGCTCGGACCTGAATTCGCAGTCGATTTTGCTGGTGTACAGTTTGTAATGCATTTACTAATTTATTGCTGATGTCTTCTGCGTCACTACGTAACAATTCAACCGACAAACGATATCGATGAAGAAATTCACCCCAAGCCCGTTCGATCATGCTTTCGCTCATTTGCATTATATCTTGGTGTAACAAACGTGCAGCATCAACATAAAGCCCCAACGCTATAAGATTACGCACATGTCGCAATTTGGTGTTGGAACCCCGACGGTGCCGCATTACACTTTCAACCTTTGCAGTAATGTCTTTGACATTACCCTGACGTATAGTCTCAATTGTAAGTCCCCACTCATTGAGAAGGTGAGTCGCCTCATTCCTTGAATCTCTATCACGTTCCCACAAAGCAATCGTTGCTAAAACACGCGCGGCTTCATAGCCAGCACCCACTTCAGCCAATCTATAAGCTATACGAATTACTTCCTCCACATCATGTTCCTGTCGATGTCGGTCATTTTCAAAATCAGTTAAAACAACGGTTGGCAGATCATCTTCGGCCAAGGAACTGACCATCAGCACGTGAAGACTCATAGCAACATATAGCAACACAACAAACTTTCTCACCAATATCTCTCCTATCTCAACCAACTAAGCTTAACATTTAGAAAACAAATTTTATGATCCAAAAATTCTGGAAGCAACTCCTTGAAATTTAACGGCAACTTCCAACTTTCACCATCAGGTTCCTATTCTCTTTTTCCCATTTTAACACATTAAATCTTCCAGCCCTATCTTTGCTTGGTAAACCATTTGCACCTGATGGAAAAAGTAATACGGGCATACTTTATCCGAGTTATTTCCTAATGTGGATTATAAAAACCCAAATCTCATTACATACACAGTAAAAACTCTAAGCAGACCTCCATCAATTTACTTTACCATGGTAATTCATGATAATATACTTTGCCTGATTATCAATCAATGATGTTGTTATTTTACTTATTATACAACAGATACCCTGAGTAAAAGTATCATGTGGGTTATCTCTACAAACAGAAACCTGCTAATCAATCAAGGATTTTTCCAAAAGAAGAGAATAACACCGATGACAAAGTAGAAGATAGTAGTATTACCTGCCACCTGTAAGAACAAACGATTTTGTATTTACTAAGCCTCTTGACTGGCAATTTGAACCTGCCAACACATGCTGGTTATATTTTTATAAACTCTGCGAAACATAAAATATCAAAAAAGTAGAAAGGATGGACCTATGTCGATACAATACCAAGCTTGCTTGATCGGATGCGGCAGAATGGGGGCAACAATTGATGACGAAGTTAACGACACTTTGCCGTTTTCTCATGCAGCTGGATACACAGCTGTTGATAACGTTGACCTTGTTGCTGTTTCAGACTCTGTAGCCGACAAAGTAGAAACTATTCAGAAGCGATATAATGTGCCAGCGGGTTACACAAACTACCGCGAAATGCTTGAAAAGGAACAACCAGACATTGTTAGTATCGCTACCCGCCCAGGATCTCATGCGGAGATCACCATCTTTGCAGCTGAAAATGGAGTCAAGGGCATCTACTGCGAGAAATCACTCTGCTGCTCGATGGCTGAAGCAGATGCTATGGTCGAAGCCTGTACAAACCACAACGTCAAATTCAATTACGGAACAAACCGCCGTTATCAGGCAATATACTGGAAAATGCGTGAGCTAATCGAAACGGGTAAAATTGGTGAGCTTCAATGTATTATCTGCCATTGTGGGGTCAGCGCAGCCCAATGGATGCACACTCACACTTCAGACATGATGATGTATCTAGCTGGAGACCCCGAAATTGAATTTGTACAGGGACATATTACAGCTAATAATTCGGATTGGACAGGAAACCGCCTTAACATTGACCCTGGCATACCCATGGGATACGTGCAGTTCAAAAATGGTGTACTTGGTTACCAGCTAGCGGCTGGCGGCTACGAATTTGAAGCTAGTGGCTCAAAAGGCAAGCTTCGTATGCTAGCCAATGGGTCAGGGTTGCAATACCAAATTGGCCATGAGCAACCACGTTTGATCGAAGGAATTCCAGACCAACGTGGTACCGTCACCTGCATTCAAAATTTGATACAAGCTATTGAAACAAACAGTCAGACGTTAGGAAATATTGAATTGGCACATCGAAGCCAAGAAATGATTATGGGTTTCATCGAATCCCATAGACGTGAAGGAAAACGAGTAACGTTTCCATTGAAAGATCGAAACATGTATGTAGGTAGGGAGGATTGGTAACCTATTTCCCTGTAGATCAAGATGGCAAGCACGTATAGGTCAAACCCATTTTTAAATCAAAAGGAGTGACGAAAAACTGAGATGGGATAATCGCAACCCCTTGGCCTATTCCTAAACACATTTACAAGCCTAATTACCCTCACGCCGGAACAATTTCGAATTCGAGGAAGTGAATTTCAAACAAATATTTATATCAGAAAAGCATATACCAGTTTTTTAAAATCGCCCAGATAGTTCACAAAAAACCAATTTCTAGGAGAGAATAAAAGTGACGAAAATACGGATGGCCCAGTATGGCACCCAGCATGGCCATGCAACAGGTAAATTACGAGCGATGAAAACTAATCACCATGTTGAAATCGCAGGGGTATTTGAACCCAATGTAGAGAGACGCCACCAACTGCAGAATTCGGAGGAAGTGTTCAGTAATTTGCATTGGTATGAAAGCAAAAATGAGATGCTGGCTGATCCTAGTATTCTAGCTATCGCTTCGGAAGGTCGAAACATAGAAAGTCTTGAGCAAACTGAAGACATAATTAATGCAGGTAAACACGTTTGGTACGACAAACCAGCTGGGGAAAATTGGGAAAGGTGGCAAAGAATCGTCTCTATAGCAGAGAGCCAAAGACTACAAATTCAAATGGGATATATGCTACGTTACCATTCTGCCTTTAAGCAGACCGCTGAATGGGCCAAGTCCGGTTTTCTAGGAAAGATATTTTCAGTTCGCGCTCATATGTCAACTTGCCTATCGCCAGAGGCTAGATTGACTATCAAACAGCATATAGGTGGCATTTTTTATGATCTGGGGGGACATATGTTGGATCAAGTAGTTTGGCTCCTAGGACGACCGAATAAAGTAACCTCGTTTTTACGCAATGATAGTGATTTAGTCACTGGTTTTTCGGATAACACCTTGGCTGTGTTTGAATTTCCCAGTGCTATAGCCTTCATTGATATAGCTGCTATGGAATCTCGACCCATGGCACGTAGGTTTGAGGTTTATGGCGATCAGGGAAGTGCAATCATTGTTGAACCATTCGAACCGGGAAAAAACATTCGGCTTTGTCTAAAAGAAACTCAGAAAGGATACAAAGCAGGTGAACAATTAATAACTACACAAGGTGAAAGCAGGGATCAACTTTATCAGTTGGAACTTGAAGCCTTTCTTGCAACAATTACGGAAAAACAAGCACCTGATAGACCTTTATCACACGAATTGCTGGTGCAGGAAACTCTTTTACGAGCAACAGGAACCATTTTAGATTGATATCTAATAACTTTATATTTTTATAGTGCGGCAAGATATGATGAGAAAATCATGCAAGTATAAATTATTTAGAGGAATATGCCTATCTGACAGGGACTCATGTCAACTCAACCGTTGAAGAACAGTATCAAATATAAGCCTACCCTGGATACCATGTTTTTCTAGGATCATTGGAAGATCTTTGATAATCCCAAGCTTCATCGATTAATCGAGTTAGATCATAGTTCGGTTGCCAATCTAGCAGAAACTTGGCCTTCGTATTATCCATCCAAGTGCTATGGTACTCAGTTTTTACACCCACGCTCGGCAGGCCACGGGTCTGTTTCAGATATTCAGCTACTTGGCCATAATCAACTGGCTGATCCATACAAATGTTAAACAACTGCTGAAAGGCCTTTGGATGGTCAAAAGCTTTCAGAATGGATGAGACGAGGTCTTGTACATGTACAAAATTGCGTTTAATAGGTTGGCCTCCAATATCTTGCAAAATGGGAACCGTTTGTGATTTTTCATATTGGCTCGCTTTTTCGGGATCAACTAGTTCTCTCCAACGAGGACCACCGAAAACATCTTCTCCAAAGGAGAGGGAAAACCTAAAATCATCCTTCTCCATAATCCAAGGAGCGCGTAAGCAACAACCATTCAAATTATATTGGATATAGTACTGTTCCAGCATTACTTCCTCTAGAACTTTGGATAATGCATAACACCCCTGATAAGGCATGTGTTTCTGTTGTTCAGTAATAGGTACAGGATGAGGATAAACGAAATGCCCCATTGCTGCATCACCACCTACCATTAGAAACTGTTGAAAACTGGAATTTTGGCGGCAATTTTCTAGCAACCAAAATAGCCCCTTTACAGTGACATCAATGATATCGTTTGGTGTTTCTTTACAAGTGGCCAAATGCAAGACGTGGGTTATCCCCTCCATAGCCTTATCCACGTCTGATTTACTAGCTAAACTTCCTTGAACTACGTCTAGCCTATCCCCTGATTCCAGCATTCGATTATGACAGAATGCTCGTATACGACCTTCATCCCGTTCAGCAAGGAAACGCTGGATAAACACCTGTCCGACTTTTCCAGTTGCTCCTGTAACCAATATTTTCATGCTTTTATTTCCTCATTATGTGAATTGATTCCTTCCATTAAGTGTACTGCTAAGCTCCCTTGATTACAGGTATTGAATTTTTCCACGTAGTCATGTGGGTCAAAAAAGCAACTGTTATCGTATAAAAACTTGTACTTGCCGTTACGATCCCAACCTAGATCTAATGCCATCTGGTTGAGATGCCAAAGTCGCCGACCAGCAGGCCATAAAATTCCATGTTGGCAATACGAGGTGTCAATAAAATAACGTCGAAAAGTTTCTCCTCCGGGTTTCGGGCGTCGAGCATGTTGCAAAGCTGAATGAACAATAACAAATGATCCAGGAGACAGGTTATCAATTGTGACTGAACCGGGTAGATCTTCATGCATAAATTGGCGATAAGCATCACGAGCCATAATCCGTTGATGCGATCCAGGCAAAACGAGCAGATCTCCAATTTCACCATTCAATCCGTCCAAATATATAAACACATGTACCATCAAATGAGAACGGTTGGTTTGTGGCATCTGCTCATAGTCGTGATGCCAAGAAACGCCAGGTTCACCTTTTCCTTGCCAGCGAGCATGAATATGGTGATGAGTAAAAGTAGTTCCCATCAAATCAGCAACGCGATCAACGATTATTGGTTCAGAAGTTAGCGATCCTAACGAAGGAAAAACCATAAGATTCGTTTCCTCCTTGTTAGCGCGGTTGGTCATCAATTGATCAACATCTTCTTTCAAAAGTTGATTTAAGTTTTTGTCAAAAAAACCATCGAAGATTAGATAACCTTCCGAATTAAACTGATCTACTTCAGTTTGAGATAAACAACAATTGCTCTTAATCCCATCCTCTGGCATAATTCCCTCCTTAATAGATGGATTGCACTTAATCATAAGGCAGCTGAATCCGAGATCTGGATATTCATATCTAGTAAAATTTCTTTTCTAGCTAGATCAAAATTAGTAGTAAACTACTACCTCAAGTTGACCAGCTTAGGTATTTTAACATGATGCTGTACTAAGGGTAAAGACACAGACGGTTCTGCATAAAATAGCAAATAGTAGATCGTTTAGAGCTGTAACTAGATATTCAAACTACGCGAAGGAGAAGTAAGTCCAACTATGTCCGTACTTTTCAATTGTGCCATTTAACTAACGGAAACTGACACCTAAGCACAATAGGATAGTAGAATTCATATCACTTGCATAAGAATCCAGACGAGACCCGATTGTATTTGACGAACCAAAATAATGCAAATCGGGAACAATACGCAGTCAAGCATAGATTAAATAACATTTCTAAAAGCTTGAATACCTGATCTATTAAAGGAGAAATTTTGATAGCAAATAAGAAACCAGAAGTTCTGTTCCTGTTCAATCGACGTGTTCGAGAGACATATATTTCGCCTGATGAACTAGAACGGTTGGAATCTTTTGCCAATTGGAACTGGTTTGAATGTAATGGTGGAAATATCTATCAAGCCCATGAAAAGCCAGAAACCATCCAACAGCTATGTGAACAGGTAAAAGGTGTAGATGGCATGGTAGTTTGTCACGGAGCACCAAGGATTAACGAAAAAATTCTGGAGCATGCACCTAATTTGAAGATTATTGGCGAACTGGAAGGCGATCGATTCGCTGTTCGGATCGATTTGGAAACCTGTTGGCAACGTAATATCAGTACGGTAGATACAACGCAAGGGTCATCCTACCCGGTGGCCGAGTGGGCATTGGCGCTAATCTTGATCTCTCTTCGTAATGCTGGTGCAATGTTCCGGAAGATCACTGCTGGTACTCCCCCTAGCGGTGAGGAAAAAAGGAAGAACCAAAAAATGCTTTATGGTAAACGGGTTGGACTCATTGGCTGCGGACACATGGGTCGTAGACTAATCAAATTCTTGCGGGGATTTGAAGTAGACATATGGGTCCACGATCCATATTTACCACGGGAAATGGCCGAAGCAATTGGGTTTGTCCAAACCTCACTAGACAACTTGTTATCTCAATGTAATGTGGTGGTATGTTTAGCACCTTTAACACCAAAAACAGAAGGAATGATTGGCAAGCGTGAGCTAGATCTACTCCCATCAGGATCGGCTTTTGTTAATGTTTCGCGAGGAAAAATCGTGGATTCTAAAGCATTAATCGAACGGCTAAAACGAGGGGATATTACAGCTGGAATTGAAGCTTTTGACCCAGAGCCAATTCCGCCGGACAGTGAAATTATTCATTTGCCCAACGTTTTCTTAAGTCCTCATTTCGCTGGATTGACAGGAGACGATTATCCACACTTTTTTAAACTTATGGTAGATGAATTAGAACGCTTCTTTCAGGGCCACCAAACTTGGTTTGATTTAACAACACGATCCAAAGCAAATAGGAGAGGGGAAGTCCCCGAATAGATCCAATGTAAAAAGAAAAAGGCTAGCAATGTCAGATTAATTGATCTATTACCTTCATTAGATGCTTGTTAATCGAATAAGAAATATACCAAACAAGTTGTCTCACTTTCTTTCAGACCATAACATATATTTACAGGATTTCCTGAGACTTATTAACCACATTTTTATCACAGGAAACTATGCAGGGCCTCATCTTTCGATAGATTGCACAATACCAATATTTGCTGGGCAAACACCTTTCTTTATCA
>PAQF01000068.1 GCA_002709695.1 Candidatus Poribacteria bacterium | reverse complement strand
TCGACGGTCTTCGAGTAATCAAGGTACTTGGATGTGTAAACTCAACTCTCGAATTTACCGACCAGCACTTGGTTATCAACGGTGCGTCAGATTTATTCCACGAATTGTATGGTAAAGATGGCGACGGGTATCATGCTCGAAGTGCACTTGGATTTGCGTCGCTTCCCACCGGCCCTGCAGTTGAAGTCGAAGTCATCTTTGAAATCAAGGAATAGGTTGTCCTATATAGAGAATAACCAGACAGCGTTTCTTACCCCTTCAGTGATTTTCCGGCCGAGGCATAGGTAAAACTACCTTTAAATAGAGAACTTAGTCGAATTGCTGCTTCCTTTGACGACAAGCTTTACCTTTGCCTCGGATGATGTCATCTCGTTTCCAAGAGCAAATCGCACGACAAACATAGCTGTTCTCACCAAACATATGCTGTAGTTGGGATTCGGTAAACCAACTATAATGATTACAACCTTTTATCGATGAATCGAAGGAGTCATACTGATCTAAGTAGCCATAAACGCGGCAGACACCTTCTTCCCTTTCCATATCTGCAATGTAGGACATCCATGGAATTGATATACCAAGCTGTGTTTCAACAAGCACTTGAAGTGAACCGATCCTTGATCCAACGTCCCAGCCAACCAGATCCTCTTCTTCCCACCCTATTCCACCAGGCAATTCCCAGAGGTCATTTTCTTTATCGTAGAGCAACAGGAATTTCGATTCTTGACCAGACAGACAATCAATAAGTAATCGTGTGGTGGTGATAGACTGATCAAAACAAATGGGTATCAAACGTTTGCCTGTGTCGCTTAGTGCATTCAGGGCTGCATTATTGTAGGGATAGTATCCTGCAGCAGGAGGGGCGTTGGTTGCACAATACTTGTTGAAAATCCCGCAACGGTCTTGGGTAGATGTACCGGCCGGCGCTTTATGCCAAGTATGTTGATTTGCAAGCAGTAGGTCACCTGCCTTGAGTTCCGGATCGATAAAGGACGCTAGTTGTGCAATATCGGGACGTGTTAGATCTGATATATGTGTTTGTTGATCAATAACCTGAGTCAGTTTATGAGATCCAGGGGCAACGAGAAACGGGCCATACTCCAAATCGAAATCGGTCAATGGTATGATTGAGAACAGCCAGTTCATTGATGAACCAACTGGACGCCAACGTTTGTAATCACAATGTGCACCAGATCCTTTATCGCCTGGAGTCCGCAGATAGGCAACGTAAGCAGTGAGATAAGCTTGATGGTTCAGTAAGCATTCGACAGTTTCAACGATTGTCGGATGTTCAACAATGGTTGATAGCCCAGGTTCAGCCATCTTATTCCCACTGATGGTATATTTTCCTGCTTTAGGATATTTAAGTGAAGATGGGTATGAATTATGTTGAACTTGCTGTTGAACAATACCACGAAGTTCTACGGTTTCATCAGAGGAAAGAACATTACGGAGAATCAGATAACCGTTCTGGTTGTAGGCATCTATTTGTTGATTGCTGAGAGTCTTCGTATTAATTATAGTCATAGCTTGAGATTTTTATCGATCATCTGTTTGGAGCTCATCTCCTTCGGAGAGGAACATAACTAAGATATTACACTATATTTTAGTCCTTGAGCTTTCGAGCTTGAAAATTAGTTCTTTGTCTGTGTTACTTTAGGAACTCTAACTCAGAAGTATTGGGTTTCTTCAACCACGTCTGCTGATTGTTTTCTACCAACACTCTTTTTAAAAAGCTTGTTTAGAATTGGCAGATTGTGAACTTATATGTTTACGACTTTAAGCAGTTCTCAGTTTTAGAGTGTCAGTGAATTTACCTGTTACAGGTCATCGATTGGACGTTTGAAGTAATTTTCCCACTTTTCCGTGGGTTCAAAACCGAGTATTTGCCTTGCTTTTTCCACACTATATTTCCCATGGCCTTCATAACTGAGCATATTGAAGTCCTGAAAATTCTCAGGCACAGATTCAATCTCTAGTGCCAACCGGCAAGCTAATTGGAGGTCTTCCCAGATAATTGTGAAGGGAGGAAAATCTTGTTCGGTTATTTTGTCAGTTGGTCGGGAACCAAGACCATTGAAGACAAATGAAATGGTTTGGATATCATACTCACGGGCATAAGCGCGACAGATTTCCATGGCTAAAAATTTGGTTATACCATAATACTCTACTCCAGGTGAACGGGGAACATCAACAATATCAAAATCTTGATCATAGGCGTTACGAATAGACTGTGGTCCAGTATGGACGACTTTTTTGATTCCAAGCTCGGATGCCACTTTCATAACATGCCAGGCACCTAACGTATTGACATGGAAACTTTGATCGGGATCGTCCCGGACAACTGTGAAATTCATAATTGCATCCATACCTTGAGCAACATTATAGACTTGCTGATATGATGTAATATCAACATTGATAATTGGTTTTTCGTCTGGATGAGGAACAATATCAGTTAAACAAAGATCATAGTATGGATCCAGACCTGGTAACAGGTAAGGAGCAATGTTGCCGGAGGCACCTAGTATTAACACTTTCTTTTTCATGGGATTCTCTTGTCGCTTTGAAAATTGTGTTGAGGTTGATATCCGATTTGACTCGCTCCAGAAATTAAAAATTTGGGGTTCTTAATTGGTGCGCAGATGTGATAGACAGCCCAACGTTGCGTCCACTAAACAGAGGAACTTTGGTCACGCTTTAGTGCTCCAGCGAAAGCTTGGGCTGCATCTCGCAAATCAAGCCACATCAGGTCAAGATCCCTATCAGCAACATCTTCTTCCAAAACTAGCCTGCCTAAACGTAACGACGTAACTGTAACCATATATGTTCGGGCAAACTCTCGGCAGGTAAGCTCACCTAAATAGCGAGCCATTTGATAGATTTCTGGTGTTGGCAACGGTTTGTAAAATTCGCTGATATAAGTATCATCAGGATAGCTGGCAAAAATTTCAAGTGTACTACCATAAATGAAGCGTTTGATTCCCATGTCAACTGCGGTCTTGAAAAGTCCGTGTGTACCCCGTGTGGCTAGATCTAAGAGTAATTGCTCACATTCAAGTGGATCTTGAGGTGGATTGGGGGGTGGTTCTCCAGTATGAATTAGGACATCAATGTTCTGTGTTGCTTCGCTGACTATACTAGGATCAACTAAACTTCCTTGAATAAACTCGAAATTTTCATATTTGATATCTGGTATGGTGTTGTCTAAAAGACGAAGTTGATGATTAGAAGCTAACTCGGCGACAATTTTTTGCCCCAGCGGACTCGCTGCGCCTGTAATTAAGACATTCATTACCAATTCCTTTCATGTACTAATAGACAAATAGAGTGTCAACTGTACTGCGAGTTTCATTCTGAGTTATATTGCACTTTAAAATATAAAAAAGTGTGATACCTGAAGAAAAACGTTTGCTTACCTTCCTCATCATTATTAATTTAAGCAAAAAATGGGAAAGACATATTTATTTACTATTAGCGTCTCAAGTGTTGGACTGGTTCAAGCATTTTATCACGGTTACTGTATTGGGGTAAAGTGGCAGCTTTACGCTCAGGAACTGGTTTTCACAAATCAGTTAGGTTGGCAACACGTTAGACAACTGGTTTAATAATCATCCTGATCTATTTTAGGCAACACCTTTCTGCATGGCAGAAGCTAACCAGAGATTATGCTGTTTTAGGATCTTCCCTTCGATGAATGCAGTTACTTCAAACACTTTGCTTCATGTATAAATTTGACCATATTTTTTATGTTATGTTTATGTGTCGTTTGCATTGTGCTAAACTTGAACCAGATGATTCAATCAGAACCAAGCTGTGAAATTTCAGGTTCTTCCTGAATACTAATTGGTATATACTACCCCCTCAGAAAACAAACTACTAACATGTTTAAAATTTGAAGTTATTAACACCAAGTACAGATAAAAACTACTGCATAAATTTTGGAATAAACCAACTCAATTCAAAAAGGGAGGGCCTGACTTGATCCGTGTTATTAAACCCGAAGGGATGGGAAACATCCAGCTAGAAGAGGTTCCAATCCCAAAGTTCAACAGTCGTCAAGTGCTAGTCCGAACAGCTAAGACTCTAATCAGCCGAGGTTCTGAATTGTTTCGTCGATATATTGCGGAGGAAGCCGTTTCACCTTCAATAATGGGTTATTCGTTAACTGGAATAGTCGAGGAAATCGGTTCGGAAGTTACTGAATACCATGTAGGACAACGGGTTATGGTCGTTGCTCCCCATGCTCAGTATGCGATTGGTGATATTGATTCACTTGTCAAAAGCAGTATTATGCCGCTAACTGAGAATATCTCTTTTGAAGAAGGCACATTCTTGCTTTTGGCAAAGGAAGCAACTGCTTGGGTTGATTCATCTGGTGTTAAAGCTGACGACCAAGTTGTAGTTTTGGGACAAGGTGTGGTTGGTAGTCTGATGATGCAACTTCTACGCGGTCGCCAAGTAAAACAGATCATTACGGTCGATACTCTTCCTTTACGATGCCAACTCTCTCAGCAACTTGGAGCAGATGAAGTAATTAATGCCTCCGAAGTCGATCCGGTTGAAATGGTAAAACAATTAACCGGTGGGCGAGGTGCTAACTTAGTTATCGATTGCGTTGGTGGTTACGCAGGGATAAAGTCGTTTGAACAAGCGCAAGATATGGTTGCAAATAAAGGAACCATTCAATTGATTGCTTGCTATCAGCAACAAGCACTTCCTCTCTATTCTGCAAAAATTATGCAAAAACGATTGGTAGCAGGGATACTAACTGACGAACCCCCTGTGAAAACGACCCTGCGAGCAATGGAAAGCATCGAGAAAGGAATAATTCAGGTTAGTAAAATGATTACTCATCAATTTCCTTATACAGAAGCGAAAGAAGCATTTGATTTTTTGTGGTATACGCCAGAGAACGGACTAGGTGTTTTGCTGGATTGGGAATTGTAACACTTTACCCCATGTACTTATACAATTCAGAAATATTTTTTATCGCTTGATGCTTTTAAAGACAAATATAAGGAAACTAATAAATAAAGGATACCTTTTATGTCTATCGATTCACGTTGGAGACTTCGAACTAACAATAATTGCTTGTTTGTCGATAATATCTCACATGGAAAAATCATACTTCAACATAATGCTCGTCCGAACCTGCGCCCCTATATTCACCCACTTAAGCTAGCAGATGGTTCTGTTTGTCTAACTGAGGATAGTCCTTGGCATCATCCTTGGCAGCATGGTGTGCAAACTGGATTTCATGGAGTCAACGGTTGCGATTTCTGGCTTGATCCGGGTCAACACCCCGATTTGCCGATTGGCACAATTGAGCCTAGTAGCCCACGAATATCTGGGGATACTTCTTCTTGGACAATAGAATCCATCTGGCGCCATACGGATGGCAGGTTGCTTTTGATAGAGCAACAAACTTGGTCTTTGGGTATGCTTGAAGAAAATTTGTTTTTGGATCTAAACTGGTTGTTACAGGCCATTCCCAACATCCATATTGAACAGCATGCTTATGGTGGACTGTTTATCCGTATGCCATTCCGACGTGATTATGGTGCTAGTGTTCTTAACTCGGCGGGGCAGCAAGATGACGATACCGAGCAGCAGGCAGCTAAGTGGGTCAATCTACATATGCCTATAGAAAACAGCCCTGACGGTGGAGGTATTGTTGTCTTAGATCATCCTACTAATCCTGGTCATCCTGTAAAATGGCGAGTAGACGGTCAGCGGGGTATCAATCCTGCACCGTGCATCTCAAGTGCTATCGAACTAACTGCGGGTTCAGCCATAAACTATTGCTATCGCTTGATCTTGCATAATAAACCGTTATCCTTTGACCAAGTAGATGAACTATGGGTTGGATATACCAAAAAATAAATGTAATTCGGAGAATGTTTCTAGTTGCAAGGTAAAAATTGCAGTTTAAAACAATTGAAAAAACGAAATCATCAATAATAATTGTTATTCTATCATTTTGGTTGCCAATTAAAGGATACGCAAAATGTATGTAGGCACACAATATCTTGGCACATCGAAAGTGGAAATGGAATTCCTTGTTCGTCATGGTGTCACACATTTTGATGCTACCGTAGATGACATGCAGCCAGAGACACTAATTCGGCATAAGGAAGAAGCTGCAGCCTATGGAGTGAAACTTGAAATGGTTCACATCAAACCGATGGATAGCATTCCAATGGCAACGGATCCTCAACGTCAACAGGATATCGAAACTTTTTGCCATTATATCGAGAACGCTAGTCGAGCTGGGTTACGTGGCCTGAATTACAATTTCTGTGTGCTTCGTGCACCTTCAGGAGGGTTAGTACAACGTACCGGTAGCAAAACAGGTAGAGGTGGATCAATTTACAGCTCGTTCGAATTGTCTAAATATGATAACAAGACACTTACCGAAACCGGGGAGGTAAGCCGCAACGAAGTCTTCGATCGTGCGGCTTACTTTTTAGAACGCGTGATACCAGTGGCTGAGTCGTGCCAAGTTCAAATGGCCTGTCATCTCAACGATCCGCCATCACCAGTCTTAAATGGTGTGGAGAAATGGAACTGGCCTGTTTTTGAAGGATTGAAACGATTTAGCCAATTGGTTGACAGTCCTTACCACGGATTCAATTTTTGCTGCGGGGTTGCTGCTGAAGGGTTGGAAACCCCTGCGATAGAACTTCCTCCGATCATCAAGTACTTCGCTGAGAAAAAAAAGATCTTCAACATCCACTTCAGAAACATTCGTGGTGGGTTGCACAACTTTTGCGAAACTTGGCCTGACGAAGGTGACGTTGACATGTATCAAATTGTGAAAATTCTTCGTCAAGCAGGTTATCCTTACATGTTGATGCCTGATCATGCTCCTTATCACCCAGATGATATTGCTTCTGAAGGTGTTTCGAACCGTGTTAGTCAAGCATGGGCATTTCAGTTTGGATATATCATTGCCTTAATTCAAGCTGCGAAAAACGAAGAGAGGAATTGATAGACCAAATTCGGAGAATGGTGGATATGACCAGTTTGTCCTTTTACTAAATCTTTTCCTTCTTCATAGGATCCACCCAGTCATGTTCTGGCAATTTCTGACCTTAATTTCCCCTCAGTTTTCATTCCTATTTGAAATGGCTATGACTACTGTTTAGCATGATGATACACGAAAGAGGTCATCCCATAAAAAATTAATCACGCAAAGTCTCTTTCATTGAGCACATTAATAAAAGAAACACTAATAGCCAAATGAATCAAACCTTGTTTTTCAGGTTAATTTGTTCTTTGGAGGGTGTTGGTCTCAAACAGGCCAAAATAGCGGCGAGCTTCTCTTAAGAGTTACTACACATTAAAACGTATCTCAAGAATACTATTTACAGGAACGACATAATCATGGCCGACGAGCTTGGTCAACTCCTTGGATCGTGCATCCTGCATACTGTGAACTTTCATTATATCCTCATAGCTCACAATTTCTGCTTTGATAAATCCACGGGCCAAATCCGAATGAATCTTTCCTGCGCATGTTGCTGCATCAGTTTCTTCTTCCACCAACCATGCCCGAACCTCCTGTTTCCCTACGGTGTAGAAAAACATCATGCTGGCTTTCTTCATTCCATCACGGCATATCAATTTCATATCAGCTGACGTTTCGTCATAAACCAAAGTAGGTGTGAGGCTCAACAATCCCAAGGCTTTGATAACAGCTTGTTCGGTATCGTTCCAACGTAAGTCACATATTGGTTTTTGTTCATCAAGTTGTACTAGACTTTTTTCGAGAACTTCTTTTTCAAACGGTTCTTCTGTTCTCGCGAGTCTACCTTCGATTTTCTCTATGTCCAAGATGAGAAGATCTAACAAACATTCACTGTTTATCATGATGACATCGGCTAATTCATAATCATCCGGAAAAAACTCGAAGTAGTATGGTGACACCTTTTTGGGTTGAAATTTCTTGACAAGTTCCAACAATATTTCGTCGTTGAACTTTATCTTGCCTTGAGGAAGGTTTAATCCTGTATATGCTATTTTCATACGGCAAAACCCTTTCTACTTTACTAAAGATTTAGTATCTACTGTGGATCATTTCCGAATCGCTAAAATAGTATTAACTTACAATCACTATGCTGGTGTATGCTATTAGCAGACGAATCATGAGAAGTAGACGCTAATTTCGGTTTATACCGTAGATAGTTAGTTTGAAAGCCTTTTGCGTTTGAAAATTGTCCGATGCTTTGTTTATGGATTGGTATATTGCTGTTCGCGTAGGTTTCCAACTTCCAAGCCACATCATCATCTAAGCATGATGATCATATAGCTTAGCAGTTAAAATCTCGCAGCTACATCCTAAAGTATAAGCTAGAATACCACCTTTTTGCTATAGCGCTTTTAACATGATGGTAAACAGCATATTATAAATCATATGATACTGTGTAACTTGAGCTTAAAATGCTTAGCTATATGTCCGATTAGCAACCGAAAACACAATTCCTATAATTTGAGATGGATAAATGGAGGTTAGCCCATGTCATTCACTCTAACCCACGGTAGTGTGCCACCAATGGTAACACCCATGACTGAAGATGCCGCTTCGATCGACCGCGATGGCATTGCGGCTCTGGTCGAATGGCATATCGAAGCGGGGACAACTGGACTATTCGTGGTTTGCTCGACCGGCGAAATGTTCGCTCTAAACCAAGATGAAATGGTTGAGACAGTAGAGTCCGCTGTGATTTCTGCTGACGGCAGAATTCCAATCATTGCCGGGTTACCCTTCCCAGATGTTAGTCGCAAAGCCGAAATCGCAAAAAGATACGAAACAATGGGAGCTGATGGCGGAGTTGCACTTCAACCATTCGAAAACCCTGCTGACGATGAAACAATGTACGAACATTATGCTCGATTGGCGGACGAAGTGAAAATCCCGTTATTTATCTACGAACATCCTCAATGGCAGTCAACTCATCTTTTAACGCCTACACTAGTCGATAGGTTGGTTGCCCATGGGCGGTACTTTGGTATGAAGGATTGTACGGGTGATCTGTCACGCTTGGTGGCTATGGTCGATGTGAGCGAAGGGAAGTTTGGGGTGATGCAAGCTGTTCAGGAACAATTGCTTCCATCACTGGTGTGCGGGGCAACTGGAGTCTGTGCGACAGCTAGCAATGCTTATCCACACCTTTACCGAAAACTGTACGACGCTTTTCAGGCTGATGATACCCAAAAAGCATATGAGTTGCAAACTACTATGCGTGTATTACTTGATATGTACAAGGCATCTAGTGGCCCCAAGCATATACTGAATAGATTAGGTCTGCCAATCAACACTGCAACGCGGCACAAACGAAAAATCACTGAAGAGCAAACTCAAGCGACAAATCTGCTTGTGGCATTCGTGAAAGCAGAGCTTGGTGGTCATTGAATCCAGAATCCTGACCACCAATCCAAAAACGGTTGTTCTCGTGGTGTAATCTGGCAGGCATCAGTAGTTCCCCACCCCCCTCTTTCCATTTTCCTAACTGAGGCTTGTTATGGTTGAATCTCTGGAGTAACATCCTACAATGAACGGCTATGTTATTTTTTTAGCATAGCCGTGTGTTCCAATACCAATTTGTCCTGTTAGATCTCCGAATTTAAACTAGGGATTACCCTGCTTAATTTAATAGAGCACTCCTCGGGGAACTTGACAGATTCTTCCCATGATAGTGTGGAGACAACATTCTAAAAATTGTGGAACACAAATAGTTAGCGACTATAAAATTGAGTCTCACTTGATCTCTAACTTTGGCAGGTTCTTTGGCTAAGGCCTGACTTTCAAATAGCCCCAAGTCGAGGTTAATTTACTTTTGGGACTTACTGCCAACATACCTTCGATCCCTTGATCCATCAAGGTCCTGATTTCGTCTTCCGTACGGACAATATTGGAGATGCGGACTTCATCCATTCGACCATCCAAAAATGGTCCTTGGCCCCGCCCTAACCAAAGCGCTCTCTCATTAGCTTCGATAATTCCGCCGATTTTGACTTTCCCGTCTAGTTTACCATCAAGATAAACTTTAGCTTGTCCTGACTTTGCATTATAGGTGGCGGCCAGATGGTGCCAAGATTTCGTTGGAACGTCGGTGTTACTGGTAAGGCCTGCATCCCCCCAGTCTTTTTCATCCGTTGTCATCATCAGAATAGTTCTTCCGGCACTTTGCGGTCCGACCTTATAGGACTTCTCTTTGGTTACTCCAGTTCCTCCTGCGCTAGACCAGAAGTTCAGGTAAATCCACATCTCAACGGTCAAACCATCTCTCAACCATAAACTTTTGCTATCTGTCACTACGATGTGGTCACGTGGCCCATTACCGCCAAAGACTAGGCCATTACCGAACTTGCCCTTGCCCCACTTCAATTTCTCGCCAGCAAATCCTCCATCGTTAGCTTGTCCTGACAAATCTTTGACGACTTTACCTGTCCCTGTTTCAAAGGTATAGAGTAAAACTGTATGATCATCTTGTGCTGAACAGAAGACGCTCAAGCCAGAAATGAAGAGAGCTAAAGTAACAGTACTTAGATCTCTAAAATAATTCATCTGTTTAATTTCTCCTAGTGTAATTCTTTTGACTGTATAGACATTATGAATTCTTTTCTTAACATCCTGTCCTGTGATCTAAATTACCAATGGGCGGTAGTTTTTGCAAGTAGTTTAAGAGTTGATTACTACTAAAAAGCATCGTCATCAAGGTATCTGTGGGAACATCGTTTCCGCCTAATCCTATACCACAACAATTGATCCACTTTTAAAACTTGAAGAGGTCAAAGACGCATTGACAAAGGTTGGTGTTGAAGGGATGACTATCTCTGAAGTGCGTGGTTTTGGTCGAAGTCGTGGGCATACAGAGCTCTATCGCGGTAACGAATACACAATTGAATTTGCACCCAAAATAAAGTTGGAAATTATTGTTGGTGAAGATGACGTTGAGACAATCACAAATATCCTGGAACAAGCAGCAGCAACAGGAAAGATAGGGGACGGAAAAATTTTCGTCCTTCCAGTTGACGAAGCATTTCGGATCCGTACGGGTGAAAAAAGGCTTGATGCAATATAGACTTAGCGAATATAGTCTACATTTAAGGACGTGGGATGTAACAAGTGACCCTGTATTGAAAATAATCTCCCAACTGTGAATGGGTATATTAGTCATTTCTAGATTTAGCTTCTAGTTCACATCATTATCATTTCCACACATAATTGTATAGCTCTCTCCCAAAAGTAATAATTGGGGTTGGTAAATCATGTAGCGTGACATCAGTCGAATTGTTTGGTAGCTGATTTGTCTGTTTTAAGCAAAATTTTCCTAGATGATGATATTTACTGTGGTTGTTTGACGTTTTCAGCACAGTTATTCATTCGTTACTGGAGGATGGATACTTAGTGGAGACCATGTTCTATTGGCGTACGAGCGTGCCTTTATAATCGATCCCTGTGGAAGAGTCGTTCGGCTTTTTTTAAGCCTTTGAATAGCCAAGTCGAATCCGATATCACTGGATGCAGGAGTTCCTTGATGAACTTCTACCGCAATAACATTTTTTCCCAAGGTCAGAAACTCGAAGGGAATGTCAAACGCGAAGAACTGCTGTTCATCATGTGTTCTCATCGCTAGTGTACGATACGTAATTTCGTCTTTGTTTGGCATATTGCTTCGCAGAATTTCTTTACCATTCAGATAGATCACCGCACCATCATCTCGGCTGAGCATCAGTTGGAAAGAATCAAGACCATTAATAATTGATAAAGAGAAAGATCGGCGGAAATATGTTGTGATATATTTGTCTTCTGGATTGGCTCCGTACTGAACCTTTGTCACTTCTCCATCATTTCCGTAGCCAAGTTTTGCTTTGCCTGATTTCCAATTGGAGTCGTTGAATTCAGGTTCGAACCAAGCTTTACCTTGATTACTTCCGTCATCAAGGTACCTCCATTTGGATGATTTTGGCAATAACACCTCCTTAGCTGAACTTTCTTTGAGCACTATTGCTGCAGGGTTTGGGCTTCCGTCTTTTTGTCGAGGATCGCTTCCATCAGTAGTGAAATACACAGTTCCACTCGTTGTCAAAATCTCGATCGCATTGCCATTAACTTTCAAATGAGGAGGTTTAATATGGCCAAGGTTCCCTGCGGCATTAAGTTGTTGCACAACGATGGCCGTACGTTTTGGAAACCACGTTTTTAGTAAACGATCTCGTTCGGGAATCCAAGCATCATTGCGAGTTAATGGGAGGTTCTTTTGGGCATCCCCCCATCGTGCTGACTCGGCTACGATGGCATCGTGGATTTCAGTAGCCAATTTCAAGTACCGGGTAGCGGCCCGTTCTGGTGTCAAAGCTCCATCACCAAAGAAATGAAGTTGTACTCGCTGCAGAACCCTTTGACGGAAGCTCTCATCTCTCAGGAGTTGATTAAATAGAAATGAAGGGTTATTGACACGGTTAACATGGGTTTTGTCATCACCTTCGGCGTTTTCAAGGGTGCGTTCAGAATCCCAACAAAAGAAATGATACTTTGCATTAGGTTTACGTTTACGTGCAGCATACCAGTTGTGGCTATCCCAATCATCATTGCCACCATAGAAATTGACTAGCATATAGTCGATCAGATTGTCTAGATCGACAAATGAACTTAAGTTTTCCACTACGTTTCCCGGAGTAGATTGTCGTGCTAGTTCGTGCATTTTCCTCCAAGACTCCACTGTTCCGTCAATGGCCTTACCAGAGTTGAGCGCATCGTAGTCATCTCGTTTCCCACCCAAGTAAGCAGCCGCAAATGCTCCACTTGGACGTTCCACAACATTGTAAACTCCCCAATAAAGTCCGTTCAGATAAAGGTGGGCGAATATACCATGACTCGATGGCTGCCCCATAGCTAGCTGTGAACGTCGTATGAACTCGTCGCGAAGATGTTGTGATTTAACCGATCCTATTTGCCATGAATTGTTGAATCCACCACGGAATATAAGTGTGTCAAAAGAGGTTGTAGCCTCTTCATCCGGGAAAAGAGGAAAATTGAGCTTAGTTGCGCCATAGATCCCCTTAAACAAAACCCGTAGGCTGTGCTTGGGAAATACGCGGTTGCGACCGAACCCTCCATAAATACGAAGTCCACAGTTAGTTTGAAAGCCTTGGGTTTCATCCGGTTGAATGAACTCTAGGGAACAGGCTCTTTCCCAAGCTTTACCGTGGTCCATGGGGTGCGAATAAATACCGTTTGGACCGAATAGGTCAGACTGGGGTATAGAAATCGACATCGTGGGAATTGAGTGTAACCCTTTCAGTAGATCAGCCCGATAAACTACATCTTCGGTGACTCTCAGGTCCATTTCGTAGTCTGCAGGCAGAGATTCCCATTTATCTGGAAACCCAATAGGGGCTTTCGATTGGCGAACGACTGCCTCAGGAAAGACGTAGGTATGTGTCGAGACTGGGCTGCGACGCATACCCTTCTGAAAAGCAGCAGCTCTTACGACTGTTGTTGATGTAATGGAGATGGGATCTAGGTAGAGCTGACCCGCCACTGGTATTGGTACACTACCGTTCGTCGTAAAATAGATAGTGGATGAAGGTAATTCGTGAAGCAGAACAAGCTGAAAAGGTGATTCGCACAAGGCTCTTTCGTGACTGAATCGTACGGAACTCAAATTTCCCGTTACAACTTCAGTGTTAATATCACCTGGCGTAGCTACTGACAAAGGCCCGGTAGTGCCACTCAAGTCTACACCGAAGGAAACCCCACGTTTCTGTTTCGGATAACGATGCCCAAAAAAGGAAATGACTTCGGATATCTGGCTCGAGCTGTGAACCAGAGCCAAGTACTCCCCCTTTGTACGTAGTTTAAAATTTGTGTGAAGTTCTGAATCGATGTTTTGCCGATTCTTACCCGAAGCAAAAACGACAATCGAATCATTTTGTTCCATGACCATTTCCGGAATCGGCCACTTTGTAAGTTGTTCCATGTCATCGGTCAAGAACAAATTTGATGTACTGGCGATGTTTGGCCCGGGATTGAACAACTCAATCCAATCAGATGATTCTCCATCTTCATCAGGATATTCGCCTATGCTATCAGCCATGAACTCGCTGATGTGAGGCTTAGAGAATACATAGTCGACATGAACCGTTGCGCTAGCGTAACTCGTGCCGTGCTCGTTTCGGACTGTAATTTTATATTCTGTGGTGTCTTTGGGAATAATCGTCATCGTCCCTGATGTTTGCGAGATGATGTACGGGTGCGGAGTGATAAGAATTTCTTTGGCATCCTCGGTAGTTGACCATTGAAGTTGCGCTGATTCTCCCGAATCAAGAAAACGGCTAGATATACTAAATGAAACAACACTAGGTTTTGGTGAGGTAGTCACACCGCTACCGTTTTCCGACAGGAGGACAAACAGTTGACCGTCGGCTGGGTTGTAAGCTGTGTACTTCCATTTGCGGTTGCCGATTTTGATGTGATTTGGAGATTGTTCGCGATGAAGACGGATGAGTTGTGCACTAGCCCCTAAGTTATAACGTAGAACCTTGTCAGTTGAGAGAATATAAATAGACTGAGCTTCCAAGGCTGTGAGTGCAGTCGAGAAAATGCCCACATCATCGATTGCACCAATCCAGTTTCCGATCTCTCCATCTTGGTTTTCCCATGAGTTCTCCGGGTTTTTACCCAGTAGAAGAGGATGACCGGAGTCTCCCAAGGTGGCCATGTCGCTCCCTCCAGATTTTACCAGTACTCCATCAATGAAAAGTGGCGTTTTGGTGTGAGCAACGGTAACAGCAACTACATGGTGCCAACGTCCGTCATTCACTACCCCCCCGGCAGGAGCCTCAAGTGGATCCTTGTGGATACCTCCAAAATAAGCTAACCTGTTAGGGTCAATGGCGTGACGAGCGAGGCGATATTTGTTACCATACCCCTTAGCAAGTAAGGTCTCATATCTCTCAGGCCAAGCGTCGACGCGAAACCAAGCAGAGATAGAGATACTCTTGTTTGGAGCTTCGAGATCTGGACTCGTTGGAATCGAGACATAGTTGGAACCATCTAGGACAATCCCCTTGCCGATTTTGCCCTCCTGAAAGATTGATTTACCAACGAATTTGCCATCATCTTTGATACGACCAAATAGAGCACTGTCCTTCAAATTACCATCCAGCTGCCAATGCGCAACCAGATCTGCGTGTGTGGTAGAGATCGAAATTATCCAAAATGTTATCAGGATAACAGCATAGGATGCTTGAAATCTGGTATCACCAAAACGCATTGTCATAGCCTTGTCCATATTGGAAACGGAATTTAATAAACCTTTAACCTTATTCATACTCGAAACCTAGTATACATAATGTCATACTCCATAAAAGTCACGACCCTTTGAAGTACCTGCATTTTTCTGATTACCATTACTAAATAGTAATCAGTCATCTTCTATTCTTGTCTTGTTATCAATAACTCAAACATTATTTGCACGCTCAGGCACAAAAGCTACAATTCAATTACAAAATCAGTAGATACGAGTGACCTTTCATACTATGACGAGTAGAAGGAAACCAGTGCCTGCAGGAATAATGAAGATAAAAAAAAAACGTGATATAATCATATTAATTATATTTTGTAGTCATGTTAAGTGTAGAATCGGTTTTTCCATACCAATTCATCAATACGCAAACTCAATTTAGCTTTTGAGGCAAGTTGAGACACGAGGAAGTGCCACGATGTTGGCTTCTACCAGCAGAAAATATTTTACATGTTTCTTAGGTCTACTTCTACTTTTTTGTGTCCGTGTGGTTGCACAACTCATTCAGTTATTCTATCCTGTTGATTTTCTCCCTCCGTTTGAGGCTTGGCACAGTCGAACACTACCATACTGGTTACTGGTAATATTTCAACTTATTATTGTTCTAGCATGTATAAATGTAGTTCTCCGATTTATACGTGACAAAGCGAACCCGAATTATAAAACAGGAAGAATCTACCTAGGTCTGGGATTCGTGTACTTTTCTATAATGTCATTTCGTCTGGTAGCAGGGTTAACATTTGGTAATGACCATGGTTGGTTTAGCGCAAAAATCCCAACCTTTTTCCATTTAGTACTTGCGTCCTTTTTGTTGTTGTTAGGTAGGTTTCATTATAAGTATGGCAAATTAT
The DNA here is from genome assembly GCA_002709695.1 of Candidatus Poribacteria bacterium. Lineage (GTDB taxonomy): Bacteria > Poribacteria > WGA-4E > WGA-4E > UBA9662 > UBA9662. The sequence goes on along the minus strand of PAQF01000068.1, from coordinate 13,890 downwards.
CCTAGTGATATCACATAACGATGAATACCTCGAAGAGTAATACAGCACATGTAGTTTCCTGGACAGTTTACCCTACAGTAATTATCTTTGGTTTAGCCCTAAATTTTTTCCTGTTGAACTCAGGTTTTCCACTGCAAATTAGTGCCTATATTCCTATCATTTTGGGTGTTGTAATCATCACTTTTCTTGAACATAAATTTCCATATAGAAAGAGCTGGCTTCCCAAGACCTCGGATGTAAGAAATGATGCTGCCTTTATGGTTGTGGTACAGGTTATATTGCCTAGGATTCTTTCTTTGTTCGTTGCTTTCACAATCTCGAAATATATAAAAAGTAAAGGTCTGACACCTGCTGAATATTGGCCACATCACTTTTTACCCATTGTTCAAGCTTTCCTGATGGTACTATTTGCTGACTTTTTCAGATACTGGTTCCATAGAGCTAGCCACGAATGGTATTCGTTGTGGCGTTTACATGCTGTGCATCATTCACCTCATAAACTCTATTGGATAAACGTAGGACGCTTTCATCCAATAGACAAAACGCTCCAATTTTTATTCGATTCTCTTCCCTTTATCATTGTTGGTGTTTCAGGAGAAGTTTTAGCTATATACTTTGTATTCTACGCCATTAATGGTTTCTTCCAGCATTGCAATATCGATCTAAAACTTGGTTTCCTCAACTATATTATTAGTGGTCCGGAACTGCATCGCTGGCATCACTCTTTTATAATTGAAGAAGCGAACAAGAACTACGGGAATAACTTGATTATCTGGGATTTGCTCTTTGGTACGTGGTTTCTTCCTACGGATAGAGCGATTAAGGAGTTAGGGTTGAAGAATAGGCAGTACCCACTGGATTTTGCAAACCAAATGCGAACTCCGTTTATCAAAGACATAGACCAGGATCAAGTATGATATTCCCATTTATTAATTTGTTACTTAACAATCTTATTCGATTAAGAATGTTTTTGGTAAAGCATACCTTGTGGAGTTCATTTATCAAAGCGACTCGCAATCCACAACAGTCACAAAACGAATTGCTGAAACAAATTCTCAGTAAGAACCAAGATACTGTTTTCGGTAAAGAGCATGGTTTTGAAGAGATTAAATCCTATAAAGGGTTTTGTGATGCTGTTCCCGTGCAATCATATGAAAATTTACGAGAATATATTGACAAGCAGGAAGAAGAAAAGAATCCATATTTAACTGCTGAACAACCTGTAATGTATGCTCAAACGAGTGGAACAACGGGTGACCCAAAATTCATCTCTATCCTTAAAAGTTCAATTTCACAATATCGTAAAAGCCAACAGGTTTTTGCTTATGCAGTGTATGCGTCCATCTCGGGAGTTTACAACGGCAAAGTGCTGGGGATAAGGAGCCCCGCTGTAGAAGGATATCTAGACACTGGAACACCATATGGTTCTATGTCAGGATTTATTTACAAGAGTATGCCTGGGCTAGTGCGCTCAAAGTTCGTGGTACCCACAGAAATTTTTGAGATTGAAGATTATGAGTTGAAATATTATTTGATAGCGGTCTTTTCTCTAGTGGAGGACAATATCACGCTCATGGCCACGGCAAACCCTTCCACTATTCTGAAGTTAGGCAACATTATCGGGAAACAGAGTCAAAGGTTAATCCATGATATTAAGACAGGTACATTGCCAGATTTAGACAAATTAAGCGTTGATCAAAAAAAGAATATAGAGCAAAATTTCAAAAAGAATACAAAGAGAGCAGGTAGACTCAAAAACATTTTATCTGAAAAAGGGAATTTAACCTTTGCGGATATATGGCCAAATCTTAAAGCTGTGTGTACTTGGACTAGTGGCAGTTGCAGAGTGCTAATTCCTTCTTTGCGGAAACAGCTTTTGCCGTCTACAAATATTATTGAAATGGGATATTTATCCAGTGAATTCCGTGGAAGTATCACCATTGATGTGCTTAAAAACAAGGGAATTCCGACGTTAGAGGAAAATTTTTTTGAGTTTGTGGCGGAAGAAGAGTGGGGAAGTGAAACTCCCACATTTTTGACACTCGAACAAATCGAGGAAGATAGAAAATACTACATTTTCGTTACCACACAAAATGGTCTTTATCGCTACTTTATCAATGATATTGTCGAAGTAAATGGAAGGTATAACAGTACTCCTGCTATTCGTTTCACCCAAAAAGGAAAAGGGGTAACAAACATCACTGGAGAGAAACTTTATGAGAACCAACTTGTTCAAGTGATGGAAGCCATAAAACAAGAGTATGATTTGGATACAAGTTTCTTCATCATGTTAGCTGACCAGAAACGGTTACAATACCATCTTTATTTGGAAAATGAATCTGTAGAGGAACTCGAACTGTTAAATAATCTGGAAGACAAGTTATCTAGTCTCAATATTGAGTATGAAAATAAGAGAAAAAGTGGACGTTTGCAATCATTGAACCTAAAGTTCCTAAAAGTTGGTGCCGGGGAAGCATATAAGAAGTATTGCATCGAGAATGGCCAACGTGAAGGACAATTCAAAGTGGCACATTTACAATATAAAGAGGATTGTATTTTCGATTTCCACCAATTTTTTAAGAAATAAGATATGAAAATTACTAATCTAGAAATTAGAAAGTTGGAAATCCCATTTAATATAAGCTTCAAACACGCATCTGCCGAACGTAATTTCACCGAAAGCATCTTGGTAGTCGCAGAATCGGGAAACAACCATAAAGGTTATGGTGAAGGTTGTCCCCGCAGCTATGTCACTGGCGAGCAAATCGACTTATCCATGGCATTTTTTGACAAGCACAAATCATCAATTCAAACCATAGAAAATCTCAATGAACTTAAGGTATGGACAGAGGAACAAAAGAAGGATATAGACGCTAACCCTGCAGCTTGGTGTGCTATCGAACTAGCGTTGCTCGATCTGTTGGGAAAAGAGCAAGGAAAATCTATAGAAGAACTTATGTCCTTACCAAAGCTTAAAGATAAATTTCACTATACAGCTGTTTTGGGTGTTAGCAATTATGAAGTGTTCAAAAAGCAACTTCAACAATATGTTCACTCTGGGTTTAATGATTTCAAGTTAAAGATTTCAGGCAAGTTGGAAGAAGATATAGAAAAGCTAAACCTGATAAATAAACTAGGCGATAAAGGCTCTAGAATACGATTAGATGCCAACAATCTCTGGTATACACCCAGTGAAGCGATTGCTTATCTTAAGCAACTAAATGCTAATTTTTTCGCGATAGAAGAACCTGTTACTGTTGATCAGTATGATGCGCTTTCTACTATAGCTGAAACACTCTGTATTAAAATTATCCTGGATGAAAGTTTCCTTCGCAAAGAGCAATTTGAGTATATTCAAGATAATCCTGAACCGTGGATCATCAATCTTCGTGTATCTAAAATGGGTGGTATCTTACGCTCTCTTGATATTGCGGAAGAGGCAAACAGGTTGAACGTTCCTATTATTGTTGGTGCACAGGTTGGTGAAACCAGCATCCTAACCAGGTCAGCTATTACCGTTGCTAATACTTATGGCAACATTCTCTTGGCTCAAGAAGGTGCCTTTGGTATTCATCTGCTTCAGAAGGACATTGTAAGAACACCTCTTATGTTTGGAAAGGGTGGAATGCTATCTACCTCATCTCTAATTGGGAAACAAGGCTTAGGATTATTTTGTACTATATAAAAATCAAGAAGAGATGTGGCTGATTTTATAAAAATGATACGTCGTCTTGGTTCACGCAGGTTTGTTATATTCATAGGTTTGGTTTTATTCGGTGTGTTCCTTTTCACCTTATCAAAGCGAGCTTTTATTATCGATTTTATCGCCGATCAATTTTTCCTTCCAAACCAGGGAGTAAGAGAAGCATCATACAAAACATGGACACAGCGAAGGATCGGATTTACAACCAGTGATGGGATTCAGCTTCTTGCCGATGTTCACCGCCCAAAAGGATTGAAAAAAACAGCTACTATCTTGATTCGTATTCCCTTCACCAAAACATTTGGAAACAGAGGCCGCTCGGATGTAATCGGACGTTATTGGGCTCGTCGTGGATACACAGTTGTCGTCCAAGGAACACGTGGCAGATACGAATCAGGAGGCCAATTCTATCCATTAATTAATGAACGTAAGGATGGCATAGAAACACTTCGTTGGTTGGCACAACAACCTTGGTACGATGGGCGGTTAGCAATGTGGGGGGCATCCTCATTCGGACATACGCAATGGGCGGTTGCTGATCAAACCTCCCTAGGCCCAGATGCCTTATTTGTTCAGATCTCTAGCACAAGTTTCCGTCAGATGTTCTATCCAGGCAATGCATTCTCATTAGAAAGTGGCTTATATTGGGCTATTAATAGCCGTGGTAGTCGAGATCATAAGGTAAGGATAAAAGATCTCCAGAAAGGAGCTAATGGTTTCCCTCTTATCGAAGCTGATGACCGTGCTATTGGAGATGTAAACTTTTTTAACGATTGGTTGACTAATCAATATAATGATGCATATTGGGAAGCAATTGATGGCATGAATCGAACGCATACATTACAAGCACCAACATTACTACTAGCCGGCTGGTTTGATCCATTTCTGCCTACTCAAATTGAGGATTTTACAAATATCGTAAATTATGCTAAAAAGGAGGTTGCATCAGAAACACGGCTTATTATTGGACCTTGGGGACACGCGAATTCTGTAAAATTGCCCGGTACTCAAAAAACGTTACCATATCGACGTGAAAGTATTGCTCCTAGCATTCCTTGGTTTGATCATCAGTTTAAAATCGGTGGTGGACAATTAAATATGCCTCGGGTAAAAATCTTCGTAATGGGAGAAAACCGTTGGTCTGATGAAAAAGAATGGCCACTTGCACGAACTCAATATACTTCCTTCTATCTTCACAGTCATGGAGCAGCAAATTCTCTTCACGGCAATGGATGGCTTGATAACGAAACTCCCAAGGGAAAAGAAACACCAGATCAATATGTTTACAATCCTCTCGATCCGGTTCCTTCTGCAGGGGGAGCTATGCTTGGAAAAAGATCGGGTATTCAACTGCAGAATACTATTGAGTTACGATCTGATGTACTTGTCTATACAACTTCTCCTTTATCTGAATCTGTAAATGTGACAGGGCCAGTGCGTGTCATCCTCTATGTATCTACATCTGCTCCTTCCACGGATTTTATGGCCAAGCTAGTAGATGTTCATATAAATGGATCAGCCTATAATCTTTGTGATGGTGTATTGCGCCGTGATTACGACCCCATACAATATGCAGATAAATCCCCTGTGGAGATTGAAATTGACTTGTGGCCTACGAGCAACGTGTTTCTAAAAGGGCATAAAATCAGACTCGAGATTTCAAGCAGCAACTTCCCACGATATGATCGCAATACAAATACAGGAGAATCTGCACCTACTGCAACTAAAGTTGTTTCTGCAACTCAAACAATATTCCATTCTGATCAGTACGCTTCACGGTTGATTCTACCTATTATCCCTTATCATACTGAGAATCGATGAGTAGGAGACATTGAAGTAAACACAAAATTCTTTAGATACATTAAGTGGCTATTTGTTCTAGTTACAGATAATTCCGTATGGGGGATTGTGACTGCATTATATTTTCCTTTCTCAGCGGGCCCATGTACCATAGACAGGAAACTGGCTACAGATGAATTCTAGATAGGCCGAGCGACCACTTTCATTGGCCGATAAGGCGTGTTCAAGGGCTCTAGAGATTTGGCTAGGTTCATCTATCCGTTCAGTATGATACCCGAACTCCGCGATTGCCTTGGGCATATTGACCTCGTCAGAACCCATGACTTTGTGTGTGTAAGGATCGTGCCCTTTCCCCCAGAAGCCTGGACCGTAACCGGAGAATCCTCCGTTGCTGATGTGGACGATGGTAATAGGTAGATTTTCACGAACAGGCACTTCGAGGTTACCCATCATATAGCCCAGCCCGGCTTCGCCCGTCACGGCAACGGCGGATCGGTCTGGGTATGCCAGCTTTGCAGCTACAACGGCCCCCAGACTAAAACCTAGAGATGACACGTTGCCCCACCCAAGGAACCCACGTGGGATGAGGGTATTGTAAACGGTGCTGAGCTGATCGCGTGTGTTGCCTGACTCATGTGTCAAGAAGGACTTCTGCGGATCCAAAACAGACATCAACTCCTTATAGACACGGTAAGGATTGATGGGTTTTTCATCTGATTCCATAGCTTTGAGATATGGTGTGAGTGCCGCATCTCGAGAGATTTTGATTTTGGATGCAACGTCACCGGAGGGGCGACCCTTTCCATTTGTTTCGGAAGCCAATTCGTTCGACAGGGACTGAAGAGAGAATTTAGCATCACCGATCAGAGCGTGAGTGGTTGGGTAAATCTTGTTCACATCCAGTTCACTGATATTAACGTGGATGATAGTTTTGTTCGTTCCGTTGGGAATGCCGTGGCTGAAACGGCCCGGTGAGAGGCTGGATCCGACCACGATAATCAGGTCGCTTTTTTCGAGATAATCGACTGTTTGATCTCCACGAACTCCGACAAACAGAGAATGGTCCTCTGGAAAGGCACCTTTGGCCTTGAGCGTCGTGATAACAGGTAAGTTCGCAAGTTCGACAAACGCTTTGAGTTCAGCTGCTGCATCGGCATATATAACCCCCTCCCCCACGTAGGCAAGAGGGTTTTTTGCTTCATTTAGAAGTTCAATCGCAATTGTGACGTCCCCCGGATCAGGTAAAGATTTCCATCCTTTAACCGGATGGTACGGGTTTGCTGTTTCCTCATACGCTCCCCCGGATACTGGAAAATCTGGAAGGGCGATAATAACCGGTCCAGGTCTGCCAGTGCGCAGCATGGTGAATGCACGGCGCATGAATTCGGGCACACGTTCTGGCTTGTCAATGTAACCGTACCATTTGGCAACAGTTTTGAGACTAGTAGTCAAATCAAAGTAAGAATTATCGGTTTCACCAACCGATAATCCATCTGTGATACAGAGCATGGGTGAGTTGTCCTCATAAGCCTGAGCGAGTCCTGCGTAGGCAACCTGAAGCCCTGCGGCATTGAGTCCACCTTGGACTGTGCAGACACCGATGTGTCTTCCTCCGGTGATGCGCGAATAGGCATCAGCAACGGCGATTGCGTAGCGGTCATCACGCATCATGACCATCGGTATACCTTCGTGACCAAGTGCGTTATTGACCTTACAGACGGGGAACGTGGAAACCCACTCTACCCCTTCCTGCTTGAGAATACGTGCGATTCCTGTTGCCGCATCAATCATGAAAAAACACTCCTTTGAAATGTATGTTGCGTCTAATTTTTCATTAGTCGAAGAAGTCCCTCATCCCCTTCGGGCATAACCTTCAACATTTAGGTTAAAAATCGAGCTTTTCCAATTAATGGTATAGTATCATAAAAATGTAGTTATGATTGTTCTGAAGTGATCATTCTGCAATAAAGGCTGAAATTTTCCCCGATACTGGATGGGACATTTATCCTATGGTTCGCTTTTATGGGCAGGCAAGCTTAATTGTGATAAAATTTCGCTTTGATGACTCCTTGTAAAAAGAAACCATTGATACTACCTGACACAACTTACCACTAGCACCTCAGCAATGTATTTATATCAAGAGCAAACCTTATGAATAAAAAAAACTCACAATCTTTACAAGAAGAACATGCATTTGATACTACTCTACAACTAGAATATCTCCTTTTTCTTCCCAACTCCTATGATCATTTACCTGATAAAAAATGGCCTATGATCATTTTCCTTCATGGTGCCGGAGAAAGGGGAAATAACCTAGGACTCCTAAAAAAACATGGAATCCCAAAAATCGTTGAGCAAAAACCCGATTTCCAATTTATTACAGTTTCTCCTCAATGTCCAAAAGGCTCTTGGTGGACCCACGAACTTCGTTTGCTCAATGAACTGGTTGGTGAGATAACAAACAAATATGAAGTAGACACCAACAGGATTTACTTGACAGGTTTGAGCATGGGTGGATTTGGTACTTGGTCACTTGCAAGTATGAATCCTAAATGTTATGCGGCCATAGCACCGATATGTGGAGGTGGTGAACCTCGACAGGTAGCACAAGCTCTAAAAAATATGCCCATTTGGGTGTTTCACGGAGCAAAAGACACAGTAATTCCAGCTGACAGATCGGAAGAGATAGTGAAAGAATTAAAACCAATGAATGGAAATGTTAAGTTCACACTCTACCCGGATGCAGATCATGATTCTTGGACACGTACGTACGATAACCCAAAACTATATGAGTGGTTCTTAAAACACTCAAAATGATACTGAAAAACTCAATACCATAGAGAAATTATAAGTCTACGAAGAGAACAGGGACTCAGCAAGTCCAAAGCGAATATTAAAACATCACTCTACTGGACAACGAACAGTAACAACGCTGCTGCTATCGACGTTTGATTGTGAGCTACTGGATGACACAATTGATTCCCAGCTGGTGAAATACAAATCCATTCAACGATGCTACTAAGAGCGAAAACAAAGAGAATTAGCAGCTAATGGGGCAATCCGAAGCAAATCGGTGGTTGAATGCCACACTGTTTCCAAATAAAACTGATGGATTCTTGGATCTTTTCGTAGATCGACATTCATAAGGTTTCTTCGGCTTTTGAATCTCCTAATTGTTTGGATTCTACCGCACGAAATAGTAAAATCGGAAGCTTTACAAAACGAACAACACCAATTCCTAGCTTGAAGGAGCTCTATCAATGACTAACAAACCCAAAGTCCTCACCCACGTCCCCATTGAAGACGATCTCATGGAGTCAATCTGTGAGGTGGCCGAAGTTGATCAGTTAATCATTACTGCACCACGATCCGAATTGTTGGTAGCACTAAAAGATGTTGACGGCATATTGCTTACACCGCGTGTCCGAGCGGATACTGAATTCTTTGATGCCGCCCCCAAATTAAAGGTTATTTCAACGACCAGTGTAGGCTATGACCCTTTCGATATTCCCGAAGCAACCAAGCATGGTGTCGTCGTTTGTAATACGCCAGGAGTGTTGACGGCGGCAGTGGCGAACCTGACTATAGCCTCCATATTCTCGCTGGCCTTGCGACTATTTGAATATGAACCTTATGTTCGGAGCGGTGGCTGGTCCAAGCGTGAAAAAGCTCCTCCTTTGGGAACTGATATCCAAGGGAAAATATTGGGTGTTATTGGTTTTGGGCGTATTGGTCAAGAGGTTACCCAACGCATGCAAGCCTTAGGTATGCGTACCTTATGGCACGATGTGTTTGATGTTCCTCATTCTAGTGCCCCTGAAAGTGAATATCGTTCTTTGAATGAATTGCTGGCTGACGCAGACTTTGTTAGCCTACACACAAACTTAGATGCATCCTCCCGTCACATGATTGGGGAAGCGGAATTGAATTTGATGAAACCAACGGCTTATTTGATCAATACTGCCCGTGGACCTTTAGTTGATCAAGTAGCCTTGACTAAAGCCCTTCAGTCAAATCAAATTGCTGGGGCAGCTTTGGATGTACTCGAAAAAGAGCCGCCAGTGGAAGATGATCCCATTTTTACTTTGCCAAACATTATTTGTTTTCCCCACATTGGTACGGCAACCAAAGAGACACGCCGCGCTATGCGCGAACTCGCAGTGAAGAATTTGATTGCCGTGATTACAGGTAAAAAGCCGTTAGCTTCTGTTAATCCGGAAGTCCTAGGATAAGGCTAAAAGGAGGAACCGCCCTATGAGAAGACAAAAAGACGCCTTTCCAGAGTTAGATCGCGTGAAAAAGTTTTTCCCGTTAGGCATCGAAAACCCTCAACTGCTGACAAAAGCACAGATCGATCAATATAATGATCAAGGTTATTTCTTTCCGTGTGATATTTTTAATGCAAAGGAAATCGCCGGCATTCGAGACTATTTTGATAACCTGTTACTTAAAACAACAGCTGCAGGGTGGAACAGTTACGAGATCGTCAACTGGCACAAGCACTGCCGAGGTGTATATGATTTGGTGACAAATAGTCGTATTCTGGATTATGTACAAGATTTGTTAGGAGAAACATTGATTCTACGCCATAGTCATTTCTTTGCCAAATTACCAGGTGATGGTAAACGTGTTAGCTGGCATCAAGATGCGTCTTATTGGCCATTGACACCAAGCAAGGTTGTGTCAGCTTGGCTGGCAATTGATGATGTTGATGTGGACAATGGAGCAATGCAGGTAATTCCAGGTTCACATAAAAATGCCCAAGTCGCATTTGAAAAAAGTAGTGAAACTGAAAACAATGTCCTAAATCAAACCGTCCATCATCCAGAAAAGTATGGTGATGACCCTGTATTACTGAAGCTGAAAGCAGGCCAAATGTCTCTGCATTCTGACTGGGTTTTGCATGGCTCAGAGCCAAACATATCGACGAGAAGACGTTGTGGGCTAGCGATGCGATTCCTATCATCTGATGTCCGAGCTTACAATGGTTGGAACAAGCATTCAATTGTCTGCCGGGGAAGTGAGCCAACAGGACATTGGGCCAATCATCCTAGGCCAAAGGGGGAATTGATACCCCCAAAATAGTCCCTTGTTTCAGTGTTATTAACAGAAGCAGCAGGTAAAGTAACCCAAAGAGTAGTCGGAATTAGTTGGAAAGCTACCAGGGCCTATCAGCATGGAGGTAAACAGTTGCCAGCGGAAGTAAAATGAGAATGCTCAATCCTAGGAAGATTAGTAACGCCACCTTATGTTGGCTTAATCGACCACCTTTTAGGTCTAAAACTTGCTTCGAGGTTCTATCATAAAAGGCAGTTACTATCAGCAATTGTTTTGGCAAATCGCGCAGAGACAAAGTTGCACAGATGATAGCTCGATGGAACTGGAATTTAGCTTTAATTTTGAGTGAAGTTGGTGTGTTATCTTGCAGTTTTCCTCTTCCTCATTTTTTATTCAGAGCTCTGTAATTAATAAGATCCACGTCCAAGACAACGTTAAATTGCATGACCTCCATTCCAACAAATATCCGAAGCAACACGTCTCCTCATTTATGTTAGTCAGCCTAGCCTGATTTTGCTTGTTTACTCATCTGTTTTGAGGGTTATAGATGTTCTTGCAGGACTTTTTCCATATCGCCTTGTGTCTCCGCTATTTTCAGTCCAACGACAAAATTATCATCCTCATCGGATAATAGACTCAATAGAACGGAAGATGCAACAAAAAAGTGGGCAATAATACAAAAAAAGACACAATATTATCTTAATATTATTTGTTGTTTGCTTTTAAGAAATATGGCCTAATTTTGACCTTGTTTGTTCAACTAACATGATTATCCACAAAGGCCTAATTCCGTGGCCACCAACATTGCTCTATTATGGAATCTTTTTTGTTTTTGGATCCCTTTGTTACAATCGTGAGGTTTTCGAAATAAATTCCGAAATGATGGCTGATATATTGGCTGCTGGTAGTTCCAGCCTTTTTGTTCGCGATGCACTTTTTTGAAATCCGCAATCTATGCAATAACGGCAATTTCAGGGCGGGCGTAACCAATATCAGGCCTGCTTTACAGCCAATGTGGAACCTGAATTTACTGACTATAACGACGATGTTCATTGAACTATGACCTGTTGCTTTACCAGAGGATACAAGTACAGAGGCGACTATTTTTGTCATCAATTTCCGTGGAGTTCGATGGAACAATTCATCCTCAGGAAGCAATTGTTCATCTTTCTATCAGCTCCAGTAGAATTTATTTCTATGGCTTGCCTTGAATAGCATAATTTGACGATTCTTCTATCATATGACACAATAACGCACCTGTTAATTTAATTTTTACATAAAATCTGTTTGGGGTAAGTTATGTTATTTATTGTCACATATAAGGTTTCGTCTGAAAATATTGTTGAAGTTTGGAATCGGTTTACTAATGGGAATCCAGATGATGAATATCCGGAAGGTGTCAAGCAAATTTGCCGTTACCATGGCGTTGCATCAGACAGTGGTGTGGTGATAGTAGAATCTGATAGTGCTGTTGATGTTTCCAGATGGTGTTCTAAATGGTCCGATTTGGCTGAACTGACAGCTGAACCTGCAATCACAGATGAAGAAGCTTATCAGGTTTGTGTGGAAGCGTTAGAAAACCGGAAGTGAATAATGGCCGCTTTTGGTATTGAGACAGTGTAAACAACAAACCGTTAAGTTTGCCAATCACATTTTGGAATTGAAACTATTTCAGTGTTATACTTTTACGTAAGGAGATAAGTATGCCTAGTCTTTCATCTATCATCCATCTTGCTCCATCGGGGATAGCTAAGCCTGAGGATGCATCAGTCTTCCTGAATCTTGAAGGCAAGAAAATCAGTACTTCCCCCATGGTAGGAACCAAAACAGTAGTTAAAGACGCTACTTTGATTGGGTATTCGGACATCGCAACCGCGGATGAGAATAAGATCGGCAGAGGATGGCGCTCATTTGATGTGCTTCCGGGGTCAGAAAAAGTGTTGCAGGCTTCGGGTAGGGATCTGAATAATGTGAGGGCAATATTGGTAGTTAACGCCACTGTTTTGCTGGACCCTCCGAACTTCAAGTTGATGCTCGAAAGTCCTGATATGTCTAATACTATAGGTCCTATGTTCGGAGAACAAGCAGGACTAATTGTCAAGCATTTCCTTGGCTCTCGCTGGGGCGAGAAGAACATTGGTGGTGGTTGTTACTTCTTTGAATCAGAGATGGAAATTGAGGCGTATCTTTCCTCTGATTTCTGGTCAAAAATCTCGGAGGAGACCCCATGGGAAAACGTGACGTATGAAATGTACTCGGTAAGCGAATAACACAAGAATAACGGATTGAGCACATAAATAAAGCAAATCAATATCAATCAGAGAAAGAGCTATATCACAAAAGGATTAAGAAAGATGGAATTTATCAACGAGAAGAACTTCGATCAGAAGACGTCAAACAAAGGAGCAACTCGATGAAGGGCTATTGGATCAATCACGTTGTCGACATCAAGGATCCCGAGCGTTTCGGTGCATACGCCGAAGCAAGCATTCCAATGTTCCAGGGCAACAACCAATACGGTGCCAAGATCTTGTTGTTCGGTCCTGTGGCGGCGACTGTTTTGGGGAATCCCGTCCAGTATGCGGCTGTTGCTGAGTTCAACAGTGTTCAGGCCTCCATTGAGTTTTGGAACGACCCCGACTATGCTGCAGCCCGAGCGCTCATGGGACCACTGGACGATGAGAGCGCTGTGGTTGACCGGCGTGTCTGTTGCATTGAGGGTGAGCCGCTGACCGTGAGCCAGAACCAAGGTTTCTGGCTGAATCACGTGCATGACATCATTGACGAGGCTGCATTCTGGCGTTACGCTGAGGCAAGCATGCTACATTTCACCAATACCACCTTCGGGACGGTTGTGCATCAGCACGCGGGTGAGCAGGATATTCAACTCGCGGCTGCGCTCGGTTTCGACAGCATCAGCAAGGCGATGGAGATTTACTACTCGCCCGAATACAAGGCCTCATTGGCCACTGGGGGTATGGAGGGAGATGAAACCCACGTCGTTCAGCGTACCATATGTGCAATTGAGGTGTCACAGTAGAGAAGATTCAATCGATCCTGCGACACCTAAGCCCAGTTCTATGTTATGTTATGATACCTGATAGTTCATGCTGACCTGGGCTAGACTTCAGGCCAATGTCGGTAGTTTTTTTTCAACCTGTCTGTTAAAACCAACTATGAACATAATTTTCTCAGCAGGTTCTTAGTAATCTGTCTCCAATTGCCATGCCGGTGTTTTCAAACAACCAATGGTTTGGCTGCCGGCAAATCCAGTCTGCACCACCGACAACTGGGCCAGTGCTACGGGCACCAATCAACATGTTTTCATT
>PAQF01000067.1 GCA_002709695.1 Candidatus Poribacteria bacterium | reverse complement strand
CATACTACCGATGGTGGTTTGACTTGGAAATTACAAAGAACCGGAATAACTGACAAATCAATTACTGACCTCCATTTTATTAATGCAAAAGAAGGTTGGGCAGTTACCCCACAACGTCGGAATGGCGGTTATATCCTACATACAGTTGATGGAGGGGAATACTGGCAGGTTCTTGCTAAAACCAACCAACCAGGTATAGCAATTCATTTCGTTGATTCGCAGTCCGGTTGGGTGCTAATGGGAAATGGGGTTTCGCTTACCACAGCAGATGGAGGACAAACGTGGAAAAGGAGAGCATCGAATGTGGATGGGCGAATCCGTCGAATTAAATTCCGTGACCATACCCACGCTTGGGGAATTGGCGGAGGTGGAACTGTTTTAACTACTAGTGATCAGGGTAAAAATTGGGAGAGACTTCAATTGACAAAGGAGGAGGAAGATAGCATTGAAACTGATTGGTTCGATGAACTGCTGGGGGAAATTGGAGTGCCAGCTCAACCTGTAGATGAAACTGATTCTACTGTGCTTCCTGCAGATCGTTTTCAAAACGATGAAGATTTCGCAGAGAATTTCCAACAACAGCGTCAAGATCAACGCCTACGTCCCGGGAGATTTGCTCAAGATGACGCGCTATCCAAATCTAGCGAAAATGCAGAGGCAATCACCCAAAATCAAGAAGTTAGAAATGAAAAGGATGCTCCTATCCAACCCCATCGGGAACGCAGAAGACGTGGCTTTGGTGGTAGACAAGGAAACACCCAATTTGTAAAGACCGCTCATTTTCTTAATGATCAGATGGGTTGGGTTGTTGGTAACGATGCACATATACACTATACCACCGATGGTGGTCAGACATGGGAACGCCAACTTGGAGGTCGTAGCCTTGATAATCTTCGCAACGTGCTATTCCTCAGTGGTCAGCAAGGGTGGGTTGCTGGTGAAAACGGCTTATTAATAGAAACGCAAGATGGTGGAAAAACTTGGCAAACTTTACAAATTGGAACACAACAAACTTTAGTCGGTGTACATTTTCCAAGTCTTGATCCCAAATGGGGTTGGTCAATGCAACGCGATGGTACGGTTCTCTACACAACTGATGGAATTAAGTGGTCTGCGGGACAAACGCCAATGCGTCCCCCCGTCTACGAAGAAGATTTTCCCATTCCGTTTACCATGAACGACGTTGCTTTTGGTAAATTTTCGGAAGGCTGGGCAGTTGGTAGGGATGGACAAATAATCCACAATCAGGATGGAGGTCCTATATGGACTGCCCAACGCACCTCGACTAGTGCCAATCTTATTGATGTTGAGATGAAGTTTGCACCTCTTGGTTGGGCGGTAGGTAACGCTGGAATTGTGCAACGCACGATCAATGGTGGTGAGTATTGGAGACATCACGAAACAGATACTGGCTATAGTCTAAATGCTGTTGCGTTTGTTACCAAGCGGAAAGGTTGGGCTGTAGGACGTTACGGAATTGTCCTTCGTACTACCGATGGTGGTTTTGAATGGGAAGCTATCCCAAGCAATGTCACCCAAGAACTTTACGGCATCTGTGTTTTATCCGAAAAGGAAATCTACGCGGTTGGTGCTGCTGGTACCATAATCCACTCCATGGATGGTGGAGACACTTGGGAACAAGAACATACTGATATTGCTAATGATCTCTATGCCATCATTAAAGCTGAAAACATTGACGAGCTGTGGGTTGTTGGACAGTGGGGGACGATTTTGCGCCGAGAAATTGGTTCTACACAGATGTCATCTAGGCAAACAGGTAAAAGTTCAGAAGATAAATCTTGACTTCAATTGGATAAAGGCAGAATCTTAGAGTTTTAACGCCCAAGTATTCAAGGCGCTTAGGCACGTACCAGCTATAGAATTCCGATCTTTTTTCGATACCTACCTTGTCTGTTTTAATTGATCATGAATTTTCGTTTTCTTCTTCATTAATAGGATGCCCAGTTTCCCAACTAAAACTAATATTACCTGGATTGATGTCTGGATCTCGAGGTTTAATCATTGGTTGACCTTCATTTCTAGATTTGAGTGGTGTATCATAACTGGGGTCATTGACAAAACGGGCCAGCGAAATTCGCATCTCGATTGAGGTGGCTGGTGGCAGTCTTACCTCTAGCCATTTGCCATCGACGGAATCAGTTGTTTGACCAACTGTTATTTGGTCAAAATTGTGTTGACCAAAGGCTCCTGCTTGTAAATACATTTTTCGGTAATGAATTGGACTGAGATTGACTAACTGTAATCGGAAACTCTCTTGTTTCGAGTTCTTTACTTGGATTTGGTCTATCAAAGCAGAGATATCCGATGGTAAGCCGGGCCGTTTTTGTTCTGCATCAAAATAACGGAGGCGAGCCAAGAGCAAACCTCCATGGTAAATTGGATTAGGACTACCAGTTGTTAATTGAACCAAAGCGTTACAGATAACTGGATTCTTATCGATCCAGTGTTGAATATAGACCTTCTTTGGATCAGTTTCGTCTTTACGAATTTCATCTAACGCTTGCGCCACTGTATGATAGCTAGTATGCAAAATATGTTCAGGATAGTCGGGCGAATGTCCATTGACGAAACGAAACCAGCCTGCGTCGCTATTTCCTCCACGAGCCGAAAAAGTGGAATTAAGCCGATTTGGATCACCAGTACGCAAAATCCGATCTGCATCGGCAGAGGAACCCGATAGATGCCAAAGTTGAACTGGTAGCTCAGGTGACATCGGCCGATAGTCGTTCCAACCAGTATCATTGTGACGATAAGGAACTCTCCACTCATCGTCAATTTTTTGCCTTAGCTCCCATAAGTGATCAAATTGCGAGCGAGCGAGGTTTAACATTTGGTCATCACCTGTCAACAGCATAGCATTCTGTCCAGCAACTGTTAAGGCTTCCAATAAAACATTTCCTCCATGTGGCCAACGCCAACCATAGTATCCCCCCCACCACTTGCCGTCCATGTACTCACCAATTTGACCTGATAATCCAATATTATCTGGAACAATTCCTTTGTTTTGGTCTGTTCGTTCTTGCCAAGCAGCTAGATAGTCTAACACCCAATTTTTATACTTGTCTTGACCTGTATACAAGTAAGCGTGGGTAACTAAAGTTGTAGCTAATAAATTAATTGGCACATCGCCCTTAGCCATTCGTTGATTAAGAACAGCCAGAATTTTTTCAAAGACAAGGTCATCTTCCCAATCAGCTACAGGCCCAGGGACACCTGGAATATCCTCATAAGGAAGGGGAAAGATGTGATGACCAAGTACCCAACGATGAGTGGACCAATCTTCTGCAGTCATCTGTAATTGCGCTCCCCGGCTGCCGTTAATCGGTGATTTGATCAAACGCAATTTGGGGTCATAGTTATCAACTTCCGGATCTTCACCAGTATAAAAATCAGCGAACCGCACCGAACGTTGATAATCCCGCAATGTATAAGGTTCAGAGAGAGCCAAAAAATAGAAATACAGAGAACTTTCTCCATGGTGCATCCAATCATAGTAAGCATCAAATTCACGATGAAGTTGGCCATATTCAGTGAATTGCCACGTCATAGCTTCCCACTGCTTTCGTGCTAAATATCGATAATCTTCAGCCCCTCCTAAAGCGTAAAAAAGTGGAAAAGTATAAAAACTCTCGTAAGCATCGTCCGAGCCGTCCATACCTGGCCAATGCTCTCGCCACAACAACGTTCCATCTTCCCTTGTATACTTGTCGAGGAACAAATGCCCAGCTTCATTCATTGCTTTAATTAAGTGCTGTTGTAGAAATGCCCAAGTTGGTGGAGTCGTTCTTTGAGTTGCAGTTACGGTGTTCATTTCAACGTTTCCATGATCCAGCTTTTTCGTTACTATAAATCATTTTCGTGAAGCGATCCACAAAAATTAACACCTTAGTTTTCTAGTACTCTCAGCCCCTAACATGGCTAGTCTTATTGTCGTGTTTGGATTTTCTTTCTAGAAACCCTATCTTACTATCCTAATCAGTTTCGATACGTCAGGGAAGATTATTCACAATTAAAGGAAAATCCAGCTATGATTTCCCCTTTTTTTAACATGAGCCAAAAGTCAAAAAACACATAAAAAAATCAAAACCTGAATATAGGCCTAAGTAAGCCGATTAGTACACTGAGATTCCTTGAGCTCAAGCTACTCCAACAATTCCGAAACGTTAGCTGTTACCTTGTGAAAGGCTTCAATATATTGATCTAGCAATGCCTTATTTGCTACCGGGAAAGCAGGAATTGTCATCATATCTTGACGTGGTTTTTCAGAGTGAGGTAAATCGCCTTGCTCATACGTAACTTTGCGTTGGATTTCCGGGCGTGAAAACGCTGGGTGGTTTCGTTCTTGAAACATAGCTGAAAGATGGTCGCTTCCACCCGGCGCTCCACTGGCTACACTCGCCCCCTCAGCACAGAGGGCCTTAATAAATTTGGATTTGGGCAACCCACTCAATTCACCTGCATCATAACAAATATAAGGGTTGCTATAATAGCCACGGAAGATGTATTCTGCTGGTTTCAGTGGGTACATGCCTGGCAATGCACTAATTCCATCCATCAGGTACATTACATTGTCATTACGTTGCTTATTGCGCCGATCAAGATGGCGAAGCTGAACACGCGCTATCGCAGCACTGAGTGGTGAAATCCGGTACTTGTATCCAAAGCAAGTAGAAGAATACTTATGATAATCTGGATTAGAAAGGTGAGGAATTCGTTCATAGTGCCCCAAACAAATTGCTCGTTCATGCCAAGCTAAGTTGTTCGTAATCATTACCCCACCCTCACCAGCAGGCAAAAGCTTTCCCGCTTGCATACTAAAGCAACCGATATCACCAATGGTGCCAACCTTTTGTCCTTTATAAGTTGCTCCATGCGCGTGTGAACAATCTTCTATTACAATTAAATCATAGCGTTGGGAAACCTCTATGATAGCATCCATCTCCGCTGGCATACCACCAAGATGAACGATAATCACGGCTTTGGTATTTGGCGTAATTCGTTTCTCAATATCCGCAGGATCTGGACAACCAGTATATGGATCGATATCACAGAAAACCGGAATAGCTTGGCTAGACAGAATCGGCATATAGGTCCCCCAGAAAGTTGCCGCTGTTGTAATCACTTCATCGCCAGGGCCAACTCCAATTGCAAACAAAGCACTGTGAATTGACGCCGTCCCATTGTTATGTGCCAAGGCATACTCAACATCGTGGTAAGCTGCAAATTCCTTCTCAAATTCATAGATAGTGCTGGAAAAAGAAATCTCACCTGTTTTGAGTTGCCCGGTAACTGCAGCAATCACCTCATCATCGATAATCGGCCACTTCGAAACCTGACTTTGATCAAGCGTTACAGCTTTCTTCCCTCCATGAATTGCCAGTCTTGCACTCACTAATTTCCCCCCTAAGCAAATAAGTTCTTCAGCATTTTTCAAGTAATTACTACGCTAATCCTCCGGACCAAAAGCCAGATTTCTTAGCTGATTGGAAATCGGCAGTTTTTATCTCGCAAGTAATAGCCCCCGTACCCAAAAGATCGTCTTTCGATGGTACGCCAGAAAACTTAAGACCACCTATTCACTACCGCGAAACATGCGATGGAATAGGCCATACATACCCTACCAAGCGTTTATTCTGTTTCCCATTAATGTCACCAACTTGCCAAGTTATACTTTTCTGTGCCTCCAATTTCCATAGTGGTATTGTTAAACTTTCACCACTTTTAGAAACTGAACTATTGACATATATTGTAGTGTCTCCCAATTCAATAGCCCTAGTTCCCAAGTGAGGCTTAACCAGCACAAAACAAAGTAGTTTTGATTCGGTATCATCCACTGCTCCAACTTGCCAATAGCTACCTTTACTTGCTGAACTAACATAGTATACAGGTTGAGGCAAGTTTAGTTCTGGCTGCGATAGGTCAAGACGATACATTATCTGGTTATAATCATACCCAGGGGTTGGATAATCGTTGCCGGAAAAAGTCGTCGCGTAGGTTCCCTCTAAATAAATCACTTTGCCATCTTTCTGATCGAACATCGGATGATGCTTTGGATTATAAAAACTATACTGATTGTGGGTAATAATCTTACGGCCATACGCCCAAGGTCCTTCTGGCCGAATTGCTTCCGAATACCATATCTCCCCAAGATATGAAGTGCCGGATGACTGTGTCGTAATCATAACCCATCGATTTCGGTAAGCATTCCAGTACACACTCCCGTGGTGTGTAATTACTAATTTCCCAGATTCGATATCTGTTAGCAGATTCGGAGCTTCGTTCTCCACAATCATCTTATCCTCTACGAGTTGTTGGATCATTTCCTTATTAGGCCAAGGAACATCTTTACGCCAACTCCAGATTAAATTCCCATTCACATCTCTGTGTACGTTAGGTAATTTGCTACTCTGCGAGGGTAATAAAAAAGAATAGGACTCATAACTCGCTGGATTTAAGATTGCCTCAACATCAGCAGGCACACGCACCCAAGGCATAGCACCTGCAAAATAGAAATACGATTTGTCATCAACTTGATGCAAGAATGGGTGACCTTGTGGAATCACCACTTGATCTTTAGGGAAGACCATACGACGCTGGAATTGCTGCTTTTCAATATCGAACTCTACAATACCACGTTCATAAATATCCAGCCAATTCTGTACTTTCATATAGACGGCAAAAATTCGCTTTGCTTCGTGATCATCATTAAGCAACATCAGACAGTCGATCCATGTGGGACCTTTTCCTGACATTTTACATGTTTCCTTAACGAACCCATCATTATTAACAAAATATTCAAAATCGATGCCCTGTTCAGGCAATAATCCTCCAACAACAGGCAATTTTGAGAGGGCTCCCGGCACATGAAAATTACCCAACGGATATCGCGCGCAATTGGTGTCCCCCCAAAACCAATAAATATGGTCGTTGTAAACTACGCTAACAACACTGTCGCTTCCCATCACCTGAGCCTTAAATGGCACGACGTTGGGCGTAATCGATCTGTCTAACTTCAGGCTGTCATTATAAATTCCTTGCCCCGTAATTCTATACAAACGTTCGGCTAAATTGAGGCGTTTAACTTTGATCTCTGATTCCCCACCGGAAGTCGTGTACAATTTTACCCCTCGATAGCCAAATCCATCCTCCAAGTACTCGTACCCATGACCGGAAACGTGGAAAAAGATGTGTTGATCCATCAGACCAAGCTCATAAAAAGCCACTAACCCATTACTATCTGTCCAGTATTTCCGATGGTTAACTGTTTCAAGCTGAATTAGCGGAACGCCACGGTTGGTTTCGGCATCCACAACCCTGATCGCAAAATACTTAGAAGGGGTTTTCACATGTGACTGTATTTGCCGTGGGTAAGATATAACAATAATAATTAAACAGACACCGAGTCTTAATGACATTTCATACTACACTTGGTATTTTATGAAGTTTTAACAAACACAAAAGCCGAGGACTAGATTATGCAATCACAACAGTAAGGGATTCAAAGGCTCCAAACTAACTTTTTTATCACTAATGGTTTGAAGCAAGAATACAACATTAACAAAACATCATAGGTTAAGCAACTTTCATACACCAGCTAGCACCGGAGACAAAATGAGTATTCGGGCAGATCGTGACCTCATACCTACTAATCGTTGATTAACCTCCAATAACTGCATTCTGCTGCCGTTATTGAAAAGAAATATTCCGGATTTTTGTTTTAGAAATGACATCTAAAGTCATCAATCAGACTCAAATTTTCAAAAACCTCACGAGGATAATCTTAGTCTGGTCACACAACTAAAAACTCAAATTATGATTAGTACAAGATTGAGTTTGCGCGGGTAACCCTTCTAACGTTTGGTAACCGATGTATACTTATTCAACCAGATTTTCTATTAAAAAAAGTTCTAATTATGAGATGTTGTCAATTCGAATTTTCTCTCCTGTTTCAGCGCTGAGGTAAATTGCATCCAACAAGTTCATAAATGTTAAAGCATCAAAAGGAGATACTTCGGCTGGATTCTGTCCTCGAATTGCCCCAGCAAAATCTCGTATTTCAGCGTTAAAATCACCAACACCATGTTCTTCAAATTCATCGGTAAAATTTCCCCCCTCGGTATAGATAGAACCTAAGAGTCGACGCGTTCCAGAGCCTTGCGAAGTAGATTTCTGCTCAAGAGTACCCTCGGGTTCCTAATACCCTTAGGGATAAATCCCATGCACAATCTTCCCAAGTAGGTATAACAGCAGAAGTATCCATTTGAATTGTCATCCCACCAACAAATCCAACTAAAAAACTAAGGTAGTCTTCGGAATGACGATCAGTATCAAGATTCGTTGGAAACGCACTGTGGCTAATAGCATAAGCCCATTCGGGCTGAGGACAACCCATTAAAAACCAAGCCAAATCAAGGTAGTGAGACCCGTGTTGGCCTAACGCCCCACCCTTTTGTCCCCAACGGTATAACCATTCTCTACCAAGAGGTACATTATAGTCAATTCCACGCTCCCGGAAATGGTAATGTACCCGCGCATGGTAGACACGACCAATCTTACCATCAGAGATGATTAGTCGATTCTTCCTGTTTTCCTCTTGATGTCTCATGAAATACGAATAGACTAACGTCTTTCTACACTTGGCTGCTATTAGGTTGATTTCCTTTACTTCTCCAGCATTACATCCATGTGGTTTTTGGACTAGCACATGTTTCCCAGCATTAAGCGCATCAATTACCATCGGCTTACGTATATCAGGTGTGGTTGCAATCCCAACGGCATCAATTTCATCATCCTCCAGCAGTTCCTGATAGTCTCGATAGACTCTATGTACACCACTTTCCTCGGCAACTTGGCGAGCAAGTTTTTGATCGAGGTCTGCAACTGCCCAAGCAATTGTGTCTTCACATAATGCTGCTCCTGACACCCAACTCCGACCAACTCCACAACCAACAACTCCAATCTTAATCTTTTCTGGCATAACCGAATCCTCTTATGTAATCTAGTAATCTTAAAACACCAGCGACGTGTACCTTATCACCACATGAGGTTTAACAGACAATGACCTCTATTCTAATATGGATAGTAGTGTTAGTATTGGTTTTGACTGCACGTTTTACATGGATAGAATCTTTGCTCTTCATTTAATTATAGCAAGCTTTCCCGTTTTCCTAAAATTCATAAATTGAATGGAATATACATATATACCACCTGCAACATCCGAACGACCTCCACTTATAAGATACCACGCCTTTTGTCCCCTATCACTCGGTTCGACTTGCAAATTGTCAACTAGTTCTCCATTGACGCTATAGATCTCAATTGTCGCACCAGAAGGTACAAAATCAAACATGACCACCCCTTTATGAAATTCACTAGATCGAATTGGATTTGGGTAAACAATCACCTGATCCAAGCTTTTGATTGGATCGGGTGTTGGTGGAACTGTGAACACTTGTTTAACATGCTTAGGATCAATCAAATCATGATCAAGATCCTTAATTTTTGAAACGTGGATCTCGTATGTAACTTCCGGTATAAATGTTCCAACAGGAAAAGTTAGAATAGCTCTTTGATCCATTTGATCTCGTATAATAGTCCTAGGTTTAATACTTTCTGGATTTCCCCGTGTGCGTAAACTGTAATTTTGTACATCTGATATTGAATCACCCATGCGCGTATCAAAGATTACAGCCACTTGACCAAAACCAATAAAATTGGCACTGATCATTTTTGGAGGAGTCCCAATTGGAATTGGTTTAAGACCTGGCTTACCGCTTTTATTAGCAATTTCAGTGAACTCGAAAGCAACCAAACCATTTTGACTATTAACATAAACCTCGTTTATCCCATTAGAATCCATATCCTCAGTTATAATCTGCGGAGTTTGAATAACGGAATGGTGCCATATCGAATCTCCATTCTGATCAAAGATGTACAGACCAGGATTGGCAACTATAACCAATTCGTTATCTACATCCTCATCCACATTACTGATTGTAATACTATTTCCATTCCGGCGATACGGTAGAATTTCTTGTGACCATATTGGTCGATAGTTTCCGAATGTAGCAGTAAAAACCTGAAACTTCCAGCGTGACGCAATCGAAGGAAGATCTGGCTCATTTACTTCACCTCCAACTACAAATTCAGGAATACCATCGCCAGTCAAATCACCTACTGCAAGTTGATATGCATCTTCAACACCCATTTTTCTATGCCATTTTTGACGAAAATTAAACTCACTAACCAATTCGTAAACAATCAGGTCACCATCACTATCACCAACTACTATTTCAACTTTTCCATTAGCATCAAAATCTGCGATCGCGAAACCTTGGACAGCGTTAACACCATCAGTCTCATTTTGAATTGTCGCAACTTGTTTTAAAAACCCACTTTCATTTTTCGCCCAAATAAAAATAAGTCCCGAATAATTGTTCGCACCAACAATTTCCTGACCACCATCACCATTCAGATCCTCTGCTTGTGCGATTTCGATAACTTCTGATTCCCAAATAATTTCTTCGGGATAACCACTTGAAGTTGAGACCTCAATCAAAAAAATACGGCTACCATCGTTACCGAGTATTTCGATTAATCCATCCTGATCAACATCAGTAACCTGCATTGGTTTAAAATCGAGTGGAATCGTGTATACAAGCTGGTTATCTTCATATATTTGCACGTTTCTTGTTGGTGCATCAGCAAAAGGTTGTCCAACAAATTCGAGAAGACCATCACGATCGAAATCAATAGCAGAATTTACCAGATGAAGAGTTGGAATACTAGTAGTCTTCTTGAAAAAATTACTTTTTACAATCTTCGTTTGGATCGTTGGTGTTTGATAGAGTTTTCCAAGATTATCATTGATGGTTCTGAGATTAGCACTATTTTGAGAATGGATGTAAAACTGATTTCCTTTGGTTGGAAGCCAGAAAATATGTTCACGGCCCAAGGAACTTTCCATAATTGGATTGAATTCCTTCCCAATATCACGAGTGTACAAAATATCGGTTGTAAAATCATCTGTTGACCATGTTACAACTTTAAGGCGCTGACCACCCAGTATCCAATTGCCAATTGTTAGATTTTGTATTTTAGGTGCAGAATGGTCAACATGAACTATCACATGATCGTGGAGTATCTCGTTGTCATGCGAGCGTGATTCCAAACGAATTGTGTAAACCCCTTCGGATATACCAGACGTAGCCCACGTCATAAGTTTCTCTCTAAACTTTTGACGCGAACTTGGGGATGAAATTGAGGTCCATTGGTTCGGTTCCTCTGAAACACCATAAAAAAGTTGCCACTCTCTAAATTTAAATCCCCCTACGAGCCCAATAATATCCACACTGATGTCACTACCAGTTCTGGTTTCCGGTGAGAGAATTCTTGCTTGCATAGAATTACTTGCTAGTAGCGCGCGCTCAGCACTAACTTGTCCTGCCCCCATAAATTCTGGACTATCTGGGATAGGTTTTGCTGTTGAAATAAGAATTCCACGCACCTCTTCATGGGTCAAGTTCGCTCGCTTTGCAAACAGCAAGCCCGCGATACCAGAAACGTGTGCAGTAGCCATCGACGTACCAGAAAGCAAACGATATTTATCATTAATATGAGTACTGAGAATCTGTGCGCCAGGGGCAACAATATCTATATTTGCCCCAAAATTTGACTGGTAGAATCTGTTTCCATCCATACCAATTGATCCAACAGCAACTACTTTCCTATAACCAGCGGGAAAAATCACCTCAGAATTCATATTGTTTCCACCTGCAGCAACCAAAAAGGCCCCACGCACATAAGCATAATTAATTGCATCCTGCAAGACAAATGAGCTTCGATCGCTTCCCCAACTCATGTTGATAACTTTTGCGCCATTATCAACTGCGTAGACGATTGCCGCCGATGATTTACTGTCCTGTAACCCTGTCCCCCCAGAATTAAGTGACGTTCCCGCACGCAAAGCCATAACCTTGCAGTTTCGAGAAATACCGGCAATACCAATTGCGTTGTCAACTTTTGCCCCGATGATACCAAACACATGTGTACCATGACCCGTTAAATCAGTAGGATCCGTATCATCATCTGTAAAGTCCCACCCATAAAAATCATCAACGTAACCGTTACCATCGTCATCAATCTTGTTTTCCGGAATTTCATCTGTATTCATCCATACTTGATCTGAAAGATCAGAATGCGCGTAAAAGACACCAGTATCCACAACCGCGATAACTACTGTTGGGTCTCCAACTTCAATCTTCCAAGCTTCCAACATACCAATAATCGGCAGATTCCATTGCTGTTCAAACTTTGGGTCGTCAGGTGTCAATTTACTGTTTTGTGAAAATCTTATGAAATTGAACTCCACCACTTCAACATCAGGATGATTACTACAGTTAGACTTTGCAGATTCAAGATCAATGAACGGCGAAAAATACAAAAGATAGGTATGTTCAAGTTTAGGTTCGAGGTTGGGAAAACGAAGGTGAGGAAATATCTTTTCAAATGATAAAGCATTAATCTCCTGACACAGATCTTCAATTATTGTGCCAGGCACAATCCGAACGATCAATTGGCTAGGAACGATATCAGAATAATCTCCATATGAAATGGACATCATTGTTAGTAAAACGACAGAGAAAAAAATAAAAAAAACTAATCTTTTAAACAAAAATTTCACCAGCATAAATTTTCGAGAAACAGAGTAACAGCAATATCTCAGCACGTCAATTGAAAATTAGGCCTCCATTTTTTTTCAGTTTTTACGTAAAAGAACATTGACAGGAACATAATTGTAAACTATGATATGGCATCCTCTTCCAACAACATATGTTGTGCTACATTGAATTTAACACACAATATCTACCGTTATTTATGAAATGTCCTTACTGTAACAAGCCTACCACAAAAGTAATAGAAAAGCGTGATACCGACAGGGAAAATGTAGTACGTCGAAGGCGAAAATGCAGTACTTGCTCTAAGCGGTTTACGACTTACGAACGGGCTGAAGTACTAGACCTATTCATTATTAAAAAAGATCAGCGTCGTGAAATGTTCAATCGGCAAAAATTACGACTTAGTTTGACCAAAGCTTGCGAGAAGCGACCAATAAAGCATGAAAAGCTCGAAAGCTTAATTACTGAAGTGGAACAACAATTAATTAAAATTCGAAGCACAGATATCGAAAGCAGAGTTGTTGGGGAGATCGTGATGGATCTCTTGAAAGAAATTGATGAGGTCGCTTACATTCGTTTTGCCTCAGTCTATCGAAACTTCAAAGACGTTACTGATTTTGAGAAGGAATTACAAGAAATTTCAAAAGACTAAGTGAAACTAATCATTCACTCAGTCTATCGAAAATAAAAAATTTTAACTACTGTTAACTTATTTGCCGATTCATGGAGTGTTTATATTATGGCTAGAATTCAACAAGTTAAGAAAAGAGACGGTCGTGTTGTGGATTTCGAACCACACCGAATCGAAAATGCCATCCAACAAGCGTCAATCGCAACCAATAGTCATCTTCCGAACCTAATTATCGATGACATTACGCGTCTCATTATTGAGGAAACCGAAGAGAAATTCATAGACAAAGTCCCTGGGGTAGAAGACATTCAGGATGTTGTCGAACAAAAGTTAGTTGAAAATAATTTCTTTGATGTTGCCAAAGCCTACATTCTTTACAGAAGAGAACGCGAGGAAATACGTCGCTTAGAAACACTTGATAACGCTGATAAAACTGAAGAGAATTGGATCAACGTTAAAAAAAGGGACGGAAGTTTAAAAGAATTTGATAACGAAGAAATCAGGAATACCCTTAAAAAGTTCTCAAAGGATATTGATGCAACTTTAAACTTAAATTCTATCGTCGAAAACTGTAGAAAGAATGCATATGATGGAATCACAACATCCGAAATTAGCCAAGCACTGATCATGGTACTAAGAGCACAAATAGAATACAAACCAATTTTCTCGCTTTTGGCAACACGTGTTTTATTCAATGAATTATATAAGGAAATTCTTAATGCCGATCGATTCTCAGCAGGTTTTTCTATACTTTACCAAAATATGTTTGAGCGACAATTAAAGCAAGGAGTTAGTATTGGTCGTTTAGACCCACGATTGCTTGTTTTCGACATCCACCAATTGATAGAGGCTATTAGGCCGGAAAGAGATGATAATTTTCGGTATTTAGGCGCTCAAACACTTTATGACCGCTATTTTCTAAAAGGGTACGATCAAAGCATAATTGAATTACCACAATACTTTTGGATGCGAATTGCAATGGGACTCGCAATCAATGAGAAGAATCGTGAGGAAAAAGCAATTAAATTTTACAATGTGATGTCCCATCTTCACTATGTGCCTTCAACACCTACACTCTTCCACTCAGGAACAACACATCCACAGATGAGTTCTTGCTATTTAACTACTGTAGAAGATGATTTAGCCCATATTTTCAAGTGTATTGGCGACAACGCACAACTAGCGAAATGGTCTGGCGGTATTGGAAACGACTGGACCAACATTAGAGCAACAGGAAGTACAATAAAAAGCACCAATGTTAATAGTCAGGGTGTTATTCCTTTCTTGAAAATTGTTGATTCTGCCACCAGCGCTATTAACAGAAGCGGCAAGAGGCGTGGTGCAACCTGTGTATATTTGGAAACGTGGCACTATGACATTGAGGATTTTATTGAACTGCGTAAGAACACAGGCGATGACCGCCGCCGCACCCACGATACAAACACGGCAAACTGGATCCCCGACCTCTTCATGAAACGGGTTTCAGATAATGAAGACTGGGTATTGTTTTCTCCAGATGAAGTGCCAGATCTCCACCAAGTATACGGCAAAAAATTCGAAGAGCGTTATGAACACTATGAACGGAAAGCTGAACAAGGTGAAATTAAATTATGGAGGAAAGTCAAAGCGACTGATCTCTGGAGAAAAATGGTCACGCAACTCTACGAGACCGGTCATCCATGGATAACTTTCAAAGACCCTTGTAATATTCGTTCCCCTCAAAATCACATTGGGACAATCCACAGTTCGAATCTCTGTACCGAGATCACATTGAATACATCACGCGATGAAACAGCTGTCTGTAACCTCGGTTCAATCAACATTGCAAATCACATCTATAAGGGAAAGCTTGACCACGAGCTATTAACAGAAACAATTAAAGTCGCTATGCGCATGTTGGATAACGTAATAGATCTCAACTTTTATCCAACCCCAGAGGCAGAAAACTCCAATTTGAAACATCGCCCAGTAGGTTTAGGCCTGATGGGATTTCAAGACGCATTGTACAAGATGGATTTGCAGTTTGACTCTACAGATGCAGTTAAGTTCTCCGATCAAATGATGGAGTTCATATCCTTTCATTCAATCCTAACCTCCTCGAAAATTGCAAAAGAGAAAGGGTGTTACGAATCATTCTCTGGATCGAAGTGGGATCAAGGCTTATTTCCCATTGATACCTTACGTCAACTTGGCCAAGAGCGTAATATGGAAATTGAAGTAGACTTCACAAACGAGCTTGACTGGTCAATGGTAAAAGAACATGTTAAAGAATATGGAATGAGGAATTCCAACTGTATGGCAATTGCCCCAACAGCAACAATCGCGAACATTAGCGGTTGCTTCCCATCTATTGAACCTATTTATAAAAATATTTACACGAAATCAAACCTGAGTGGTGAATTCACTATGATTAATTGTTTCCTTATTGAAGAATTGTCTAAAGAAGGGCTTTGGACTCGAGAAATTCTTGAGAAGTTGAAATATCATGATGGTAGTGTTCAAGATATTCCAGAAATGAGTCCCAACGTAAAAGCCAAGTACAAAGAAGTCTTTGAAATAGATCCTATTTGGTTGATTAGACATGCCGCTGTTCGTGGTAAATGGATTGATCAAAGCCAGTCTTTAAACATCTTTACACCTTCTACTTCTGGGAAGCAGATCTCTGACATCTATTTTGATGCTTGGAGACACGGGATCAAAACAACGTATTATTTAAGAACATTAGGAGCATCTGCAATTGAAAAAAGCACAATTGACATCAACAAAAAATTCGAAGATGCAGGTGTTCTTCCAGTAATTGAAAGCTCAATGAGGGAAATATCCCTTGACGTCTGTAACTTGGATGACGAAGAGTGTGAAGCTTGCCAGTAGTCAGTGACCTTTCCGACGATTAAATTAGAGTTTAGACTTTATCATGGAGACTATTATGTCTGTTGATTTTCCATTACATAAAACCATTATCAATAATTCTTCTATAGATCCCAACAAAATATTACCTATGCAATACAAGTGGGCAAGAACTCATTACAAAAAAGGGGTTGCCAATAATTGGGTTCCTGAAGAAGTGAATATGCAACAAGATATCGAAACCTGGCGTAGCCGAGATAAATTGAGTAGTAGCGAACGTAGGTTAATCCTATGGAATATGGGATTCTTTTCAACAGCAGAGAGTTTAACAGCTAACAACATAGTACTTGCTATTTACAAACATATAACGAACCCCGAATGCCGTCAGTATTTACTTCGTCAAGCCTATGAAGAAGCGGTACACACAGATACATTTATATATTGCTGTGACACTCTTGGAATTGATCCTGATGAAGTGTACAATATGTATCAAAGAATTCCAAGTATCAGGCAGAAAGATCAGTTTGTTATTGAGATGACTAAATCGGTTATGGATCCCAATTTCACGACCGTCGGAAAGGAAAACATTCAAAAGTTTGTACATGATCTTGTTGGTTATTATGTTATTATGGAAGGGATTTTTTTCTATGCTGGTTTTGTGATGATGTTATCATTTCTACGACGTAACAAGATGGTTGGAATTGGAGAACAATTTCAATTCATTTTGCGCGATGAATCAGTTCACTTGGCATTTGGGTCAGATCTCATTAATACAATTGTTGATGAAAACCCATCAATTTGGACGGATGAATTCACAACAGATATTAGTCAAAACATTCAAAAGGCAGTTGAATATGAATATGAGTATGCTAAAGACTGTCTGCCCCACGGAATTCTTGGACTCAATTCCGAAAGCGTAAAACAGTATATTAAGTATATTGCTGATCGTCGTCTAGAGAAAATTCGGCTTGAAAAACTTTATGATACTCCCAATCCTTTCCCTTGGATGAGCGAAATTATGGATCTCAGAAAGGAAAAGAATTTTTTTGAGACACGCGTTACTGAGTATCAAACTGGTGGTGTTCTACAGTGGGGTTAATAACCACTTTATCTTGATTTGGAGAACAACTGATCTTACAAAAAGGAGATTTCTATTTTGTCAACAGCAGGAATGGATCACGTAAATCGCGACTTTAGGTTGTTTACAGGTCGAGCTAATCCTGAGCTGGGAAAAGAAATTGGTTCAATTTTAGGTGTTGAACTTGGAAAAATTGCTATCGCAACTTTTCCTGATAGTGAAATTCATGTTCAAATTGAGGAAAGCATCCGAGGAGCAGATATATACATCGTTCAACCAACGTGTGAACCAGTTAACGATAATTTAATGGAATTGCTTATTGTAATGGATGCACTTAAACGCGCATCTGCACGCCAGATTACAGCGGTGATTCCTTATTTTGGATATGCGCGTCAAGATCATAAATCTACTGGTCGGGAGCCAATTAGCGCCAAGCTAGTGGCCAATCTGCTGGCATCAGCTGGTGCTGATCGTATTATCTCAGTGGATTTGCATGCCACTCAAATTCAAGGTTTCTTCGATATTCCGTTCGATCACCTAACAGCACTAGCAACCTTAGCCAGCTATCTCAAGGAGAAGAATATTGAGAATGGAGTTGTCATCTCACCTGATGTAGGTCGGGCTAAATTCGCAGAGAAATACGCCGATTTGCTTGGGTTACCGATGGCCCTGATGCACAAACGGCGTGCTGGTATCGGCGGAACTGAAGTCGAGGTGGAAGCAGAGATTATTGGTGATGTTCAGGGAAGAACACCAATAATTATTGATGACTTAATTGCTAGTGGCAGCATTTATCAACATGCTGACTCCCTAGTAACCGAAGGTGCTAATCCCGCTTACATTAGTATTACTCATCCAGTCCTAACAGGTAACTCAACAGAGCGACTCAATCGACCATCAATTCATGAAATTGTAACAACAAATACAATTCCTGTACCAGCCGAAAAGCAAATAGACGGCAAGGTGCGCGTACGATCGATTGCCCCGCTTCTTGCTGAAGCAATCCTCCGAATCCACCAGCATAAATCAGTTAGCAAAGTATTCTTAGATCAACAAGTTATATTCCCAGTATAGCGCAGTGCAGGTAAAAAGCATGGAGGCGAAAAGATGAGGGTTTTGCTTTTGGGAGCAAATGGTTACATGGGCCCCCATCTTGTCAAGGTACTAGAGAAATCCTATCAACTCCGAATTACCGACATTATGCCGATTGAATCAGAGCATGACACTATGGCAATTGATGTGACTAATCTAGGTCAAGTAATGGAAGCGACAAAAGGTATGGATGCTATCATCAACTGTTCAGTACTACGACATGATCGAAAACTAGCCTTTGACGTTAGCACCCGGGGCACCTATAATATTATGCGTTCTGCAGTAGATCGTAACATTCAACGTCTAATTCAGACAGGTCCATGGACAGCTACTAATGGGCAAATGGCCTTTGACTTAGATTTTGAATTGAATCCAGATTCACCACCAAATCCCGGAATAGAAGTTTATGCTCTAACAAAGTCACTGGGTCAAGAAATTTGCAAAGTTTTTACAGAGAACTACCATAGCCTGTACGTGCAGTGCTACTTATTTTCTGTATTTGTTGACCATGATGATCCTAGAGAAGGTGTTGATAGCAACGAATTTCAGCTGAGCTGGCGCGATACAGCAGAATTATTTCGGCTTGGTTTAGAGATTAAGTTGACCAACCTGCCGTCACAATTCGAGGTATTTTACCCTTCAGCTAACCTGCCACACCAAAAGTTTAAATTTGACAAAGCGCGCGAAATACTTGGTTTCGTGGCACGAGATGATTTTGAAAAAATGTGGAAGAAGCAGTAAAATGATGGAGAGAAAGAAATTATGAAGTTTGAAAGAAATGATATTCTCAATCGGCTCAGACAAAATATCGAATCAGGACAACCTATCATCGGCGGAGGCGCAGGTACTGGTTTATCAGCCAAGTGTGAAGAAGCAGGTGGAATTGACCTAATTGTGATTTACAATTCTGGTCGTTTCCGCATGGCAGGACGTGGCTCGCTAGCAGGTATGATGCCATATGGGGATGCCAACCAGATTGTTATTGAAATGGCGAGCGAAGTACTTCCAGTAGTGAAAAATACTCCGGTTTTAGCAGGTGTATGTGGTACTGATCCATTTCGAATTATGGAAGACTTCTTAAAAAAAGTCGATTTGACAGGATTCTCAGGTGTACAAAATTTCCCGACGGTCGGACTAATCGACGGAATCTTCCGGCAAAATCTTGAGGAAACAGATATGGGATACGGACCAGAAGTTGAGATGATTCGAACCGCCCACAATCTAGGTATGCTTACAACCCCATACGCCTTTAATTCACTGGAAGCAGAACAAATGGCAGACGCAGGCGCGGACATCCTCGTAGCCCACATGGGATTAACAACAAAAGGTACAATCGGTGCGAGAACCGCCTTAACACTTGAAGATGCCGCCCAAAAAGTACAGGAAATCCATGACGCAGCAAAATCAGTTAATCCGGAAATTTTGGTCATTTGTCATGGAGGACCTATTGCTGAACCGGATGATGCACAGTATATTCTTGACCATACCAACGGTGTTGTTGGGTTTTATGGAGCTTCAAGTGCTGAACGGTTACCCACCGAACAAGCAATCAAAGCGCAAATTGAATCATTTAAATCAATCAGCTTTTAGATCTTACGGTTCTATATGGTTGGTTCTTTCCTCAAAATTCCCACTTTAACAAAGTCGATTGGTTTTGCCAAACAAATAACCCAACCCCAGTTCCAACCGCTGCTCCCGTTAGTACATCAGAAACATAGTGACGACCAAGATAAACTCTAGAGAAACCAACCACCCCAGCTCCGATGTAAAAAGGAACCTTCAAGTTTGGATAGTGCTTTCCTAGTATAGTTGCGATCACAAAAGCATTTGCTGTATGTCCCGATGGTAAAGCAGGGTTGTCAGTATTGCGTACATCAAGAGGACGGCGCCGGTTAATTAACCTTTTCGATGCGTAAACAATTAAACCAGACCCTAAAAATGCAGATGACATCAGCCTCCCAGTTTTCCGGTTTTTTTCTTTCCCATAAGTCACACTTACCAAGGACAATCCAATAATAGCATAAGGATCGCCAAAATACGTAAAACTTTCCATAAAGCTATATCGGGTTGACCCAAAGTTCTTTTCATCATAGATCGCATCAAATAATTGCTGATCTAGCTTTTCTAATGTGCTGGGCTCCACCGAGAAACACAATACAAAAATCACAAAAAGAACGGTTGCTAAAAATGTCAGATGCTCTTTCATTTTCGTTTTGCAATTATATTTTGGTATGTATCAATTTCCACTTCGAAGTCTGGAGGAATCAACGTTGTCGCACTTGGTTCAATAACAATCGACGGGCCATCTATCTTATTTCCAACGTCTAGATCTTTTCGAAGATATAAACTAGTAGGATGAATTTCACCATCGAAAATTACATCCTTGGAGTCAGTTTTTTTTTCACTCTCCAAATCGAACATCTGAACCATGCCCATCGAATCTTCTATCTTTCCAACAGCACGAACTCGCAAACTAACAATTTCTATAAACATATCATGTTTAGCATGACCAAAACGTTGATTATGGATAGAGTGGAAACTCTCAGCAAAGTCGGGATTAAACTCAATGTTCAATTCATGTGACTGACCAACATAACGCACATCCATTGTTTTTTGAAAAGTAACTTGACCGTATTCGACCCCCTCGACCAGCATATCTTCTTTTGCTCGGCCAATCAATTCAGAAAAATCATGGCTCAGTTCAGAAAAAACGTTTGTTTCAGTTGATTTTCTTAAAACTGTTCGCGAATAATCCTTAACCACGTCTGACAATATCATGCCGTATGCTGATAACAATCCGCAATTCGGAGGAATGATAATAGTAGAAATTCCAAGATTTCGCGCTAAGTCACAGGCGTGCAAACCTCCCGCCCCACCAAAAGATACCATTGCAAAATCGCGTAGATCAAACCCTCTTTCAATAGAAATTACTCGGATTGCTCGCTCCATTTTGGCATTGGCAACATCTACAATTCCTTCGGCCAATCGTATGGGAGTTAGTTCCGCAAGATGAGCAAAATTTTTGATTGCCTTATCCACTCGGTCCAGATGAAGTGGCATATGGCCGCCGAGAAAATGGCTGGGATCAATCCTACCCAAGTACAAATTCGCATCAGTAACTGTAAAATCATTACCTTTTCCATAACAGATTGGACCAGGGACAGCACCTGCGCTTCGAGGTCCAACCTTAAGGGCACCACCTGAATCGATTTCCGCGATGGACCCTCCCCCAGAACCAACCGTATGGATATCAATCATTGGAATTTTTATAGGGATACCACTGATATCGTTTTCAGCAGTTACAGAAATCTTAGCATCACAAAGGCTAACATCAGTTGATGTCCCTCCCATATCAAAAGTAATAACCTGACCAAATCCTGCGGTTTGTGCAACTTTAAAAGCTCCAATAACTCCACCTGCTGGCCCAGAAAGCGCAGTACGAATTGGCTGATTACATGCTGTTTGAGCTGAAATACTACCACCGTTCGATTGCATAATACGAATTGGAAATGGAAGTTCCATCTCTAGTTTTGAAATATAGCTGTTAACTTTTGGTAGAACGTAGGCATTGGCAACAGTCGTGCTGAATCTTTCAAATTCTCGATATTCCGGTAAAATTTTATGAGATGCTGACACTGGAATATTCAGTTCAATCGCTTTCTCCTCTACAATTTGCTCATGCTTGGAATTAACATACGAAAAGAGAAAGCATACTGCAATGGCTGATATCTCGTTACCATCAACTCGATTGATAATTTGATCAAGTTGGTGCATATCGATTGGCGTCTGAATACAACCATCGTGCAAAATCCGTTCGCGGACACCAAAACGCTTTTCACGAGATACTAGAGAGAAAGGTTTAACCATATTCAAATTATACAAATCCGGCCTAGCTTGCCTGCCTATTTCCAATACATCTTCAAAACCCTCTGTAGTAATCAAAAGAATCTCAGCACCTTGACGTTCAAGTAGTGTGTTGGTAGCAACCGTAGATCCATGAATAATTTCAATATCTTGATGTTTGGATATACCACTCTTCTCTAGAATCTGACGGATGCCTTGTAGCACAGCACGTGCTGGCTCTTGAGGATCTGAAAGGATTTTATGGGTGAAGATTTTGCTACCAATGCTCATTACTATATCAGTGAATGTTCCACCGGTGTCGATGCCAATTCTAACTTCAGAACATGTTTGTCTCATTGAAATTTTAGTACCAAGAAAGTATTCCTATTCGACGTTCAGTCACAAAAAAAATTGGATATAAGCCTCTTTGCCCTAAACTAGTCAGCCGATTTATATCCATCTAAGGCGGAATGAACTTGTTGAACAACATAGCCCCAATCCCCTTGATGACTCTGCCGAAAAAGGGTCATAGAAGGATACCATGGCGTATCAGAACGATTGGTTAACCACCTCCAATCAGCTTCATAGTGCAACAGGTTCCAAACCGGCTTACCAAGCGCCCCAGCCACATGTGCAGTTGTATTGGATATAGTGATGACAAGATCAAGGGCTGCTACTTGGGCCGCGAAATCATCAAAACTCTCAAGTGGATTTATCTTTGTATCACAATAAATTGATATACCAGTATTGTTTGCAAACTGATCCAATTCGTAAGCAAGGTCATCATACTCATATTGAAGATTAATAAAAAAGCATTCACTTGAAGATAATAATGGTTGCAAATACTCAAGAGGTATACTTTTTTGCTTGCCTACACTTTTATTTATACTTTTCCAAGAAATCCCAACTAGTGCTTTACCTTCGGCTAGTTTTTTATACTTATGTCTGCACTTTTGTGTGATATCATCATTAGCACTAAGGTAAGCAAAGCATTTCGGAAAACCCTCTTCACTTGTTAAAAACCATTGAGGCAAGCTGGCAATTGGAGATTGGAAATCGATAGCTGTGCTGAACAACTGAGGATCCGGCGGAATATGAGCCGTATGGAAATGAATAGTAGGAAAAGAACGCTCTAAGAGAGGTAGCAAGCGGTACTCAGTTTCAACGAATATCTTTTGAGCGTATTCTTGTAATTTACCCAATAAAGACGCAAACATAATACAATCGCCCATACCTTGTTCCGGCCAAATGAGAATCGATTTTCCATCTAGTGAACTGCCATCCCACATCGGCTGTGGAAACTCCTTCATATTCTCTGCAACAAATTTCGCACATTTCCATCGCCATTGATACTCTTTCCAACCTTGCTTAAAGTTTCCCTGTTTTAAATAAGATAACGAAAGGTTCTTGTGTACTTCAGCATACTGAGGATTGATCCTCAATGCTTGCTGATAAGCGTGAACGGCCTGATCCAGCTCACCTTTCGCATCTAAAGTATTACCAAGATTCAAGTAAGCGGAAGCGTATCGAGGATTAATCTCCAATGCTTGCTGATAAGCGTGAATGGACTCATCCAACCGATCCATCTCTTTCAGTACATTTCCTAAATTATTATATACTTCCACGTATCGAGGATTAATCTCCAATGCTTGCTGGTAAGCGTGAATGGATTCATCCAACTGATCCATCTCTTTCAGTACATTTCCTAAATTGTTATATACTTCCACGTACTGAGGATTAATCTCAAGAGCTTTTCGATAGGCTTGAAGAGACTGGTCCAGTTGCCCCATCTCTTTCAGTGTCACGCCAAGATTATTGTGTATCTCGGCGTCATCAGGATTAATCTCAAGAGCTTTTCGATAGGCTTGAAGGGACTGGTCCAGTTGCCCCGTCTCTTTCAATATATTACCTAAGTTATTCAAAAAAACAGATTGTTCTGGGTCGACAAGAACCGCTTGCTGAATATACGAAATTGCCTGAGCATAGTTACCATTTTGATACTCAACCAATCCAAGCAAATGCGATGAATCTGAGTGTCTCGGGTTCATATCCAGAATTTCTTGATACTTTACCTTAGCCTGCTCAAGTTGCCCAGCTTGATGATATTGAATTGCCTGTTCAAATAACCTGCTAATGTCAAATTGAGAGCTTTGCAAATTATCAATTGAATTCAAGATTATGTCCAAATTTAAAATGAAGTTAGTAACATATAAGCCTCAACTATCTATGACCTCAACAATATGATCAATCTCGTGAGACAATAAAGCATTCTTACTTAAGATAAACTTAGAATGTTTAGTTAGTTCGTTATTTATATTAGGGTATGTTGTCCAAGGTTCAAACATAAATTGACCTTGCAGGGAAAATGGGCGGTTGAATCCTTCCTCAGTAAGAATATATTTTTCGCAATGTGTATTGTTTCCGTAAATTGAAACTATATTTGGCACGCCAAGCAAACCAGCAAAATGGCTAAACCCCGTATCGCCTCCAATAAATGATTTCGCTCGGCCGATTATGTAAACAATATCGTATAGATTTGAGGTCACAATTTTTGATACATGTTTATGTTCAATCTTATGTGGATGGTTTGTTATGACCACTAAACGCTCACTATATTCAGCAAAAAGCTTTTGTATTAAATCCTGCACAAACTTCACATTCATATTTCGGGCTATATTATAATTAGCATCGAACAACGGCGAAAAAACGATGTAATTTCCCCAATCTAATTTCGGACCAGTATAAATTTCATCCACCAAATTGAGTCTTGGGATAACTTGTCCTCCGTAATTTCTAACATAGTATGGAGCAACAACCCATAGAATTCCTGGATCGTAAATTTCAATATCGCTATTTTCCTCACATAAGAATACATCTATAGTATCCTGAAAAAGGATCTCTGCTCGCATATTCTTATGCACATCGTCTATAAGTTGAAATGAGATATGCTTGTGTTCAATTATTTTTTTGTACTGCGCACAAATCATAGTTGCAGCGAGATCACCAATTTTAATGGGGCGATCTATTATTCTGTTACCTTTTTGTAAAAATTGGTGATGTTTAATAAGAATTTGATGTTTTTTCATCGCCTTAAGATACTACAGAAATAATCATATCTGATCAACCCGGAGAACATTGCATCAGTGACAATTTTAGCTGCTCAAAAACAGGAGTCCAGCCTCCCATTTCCTTTTGACGGAAAATCGTCATAGAAGGATACCATGGCGAATCAGAGCGATCAAGCATCCACCGCCAGTCAGGTATAAAAGGTAATAATGTCCAAACAGGTTTACCGAGCGACCCAGCTAAGTGAGCTACTGCAGTATCAACACTGATAATCAAATCCAGTTGAAGTATAGCTAATGCTGTACAGTGAAAATCGATAAATTGTTTTCCCAGATCCTTGATCACATGATGGTACCCATACCGTTTTATATCTGCTCTAGCTTCTCCAACTTGTAAACTGAAAAACTGACACCCTTCTACATCCAATAGACACCTAAAACATTTAAGATCAATAGACCTATTACTATCATTAACATGTGTTGTCCTACCTGCCCAAACGAGTCCAACTTTAAGACCATGGCTATCATCTACATGAAACACAGAATCTGCTTTTGGTCTCGGATAAAGGTACGGTATTCGAACGGGAATGGTATCAAGGGTAGTATTAAACATATAAGGCAAACTCAGCAGAGGCACTTGGAAGTCAGAGCTAGGTATATCTTCCCCCTTGGTTACTAATATGTCAATACAGTCTATACCCTTAAAAAGTGATTTCAGTTCAGGTTGGCACACAAAGATAATAACTGTGTTCGTACCAGGCAGTAAATCAATATAGCGCACAAACTGAATAGTATCCCCAAATCCCTGTTCCGCATAGATTAATATTGATTTTCCATTTAGGAGTGTTCCATCCCATAGTGGCCGTTTAAAATCGCGTTTTCGAGACCATCGCCACTCGAACTCCTTCCAACCCGCATTCAAGCGTCCTTGCAAGAGAAATGTTATAGCCAAGTTGATATGCGCCTCAGCATAGTCAGGCTGGATTCGGACAGCTTTCTGATGCGTTTTAACTGATTCCTTTAATCGTCCTTGTTCCCTTAAAACCACACCCAAATTAACATACGTTTCAACATGATCAGGCTGAATTTGGATAGCTTTCTGATACGCTTTAACTGATTCTTTTAACTTTCTTTGCTCCTGAAAAAAGACACCCATATTGTAGTATCCTTCTGCAAATTCAGGCTGAATACAGACAGATTTTTGGTAAGCCTGCAGGGATTTGTCCAGTTGCCCCATCTCTTTCAGTGTCACACCAAGATTGCTGTGTATCTCAGCGTCATCAGGATTAATCTCAAGTGCTTTTTGGTAAGCCTGTAGGGATTTGTCCAGTT
>PAQF01000066.1 GCA_002709695.1 Candidatus Poribacteria bacterium | reverse complement strand
TTGTCAAAATTGTCTTTGAAATAGATTTGGCCATTACTAACTGATGTTGTTACTGCTAGAACCATCAAGATCCCAACTGAAATTTTGAAAATTTTCATCATTAACCTCTAAGCATTAAGTTTATTTAGATAATATCATATACTAGTTATCTAACTTGAGGATAGTAAATTGAGAGTGATTGTAGTTTCTCAACAGCCGAAAGGATAAGTGTCGCTATTTTATGAAGAAATTATATTAAAAGAACAAGAAGGATAAGACTAGAAAAAAGCAGAGCCTAACTAGTTAGGATTAGTCGATATCCTCGAAATTTGTACGGTATATTCCTTAAATTCATTGCAAAGAGACAGTAATTACCATATTATGGAGTTATAAAACATGTTGCCGGTTTAACGGTGGGGTTTTACTTTCAGAAGTTGCTCTTCGGCTTCATCCATGCAAGAAATACGAAAAGTGAACACGATGGAATCGTTATTGACGAACATTCTACTTTTGGTTTTTTCGTTTTTCTGGTGGGTGGATGCGAACCTGCATCTGTTCAAATCTTGTTTGTTTGGTTCGTAGTATTTAGCCTAGCCCCGATGGCAAAACCCTAGCCTTGGCAACGAGTAACCAAATCATCAAGCTTTGGGATGTACCTACGGACAAATTGATTGTTGCCTCCGAGGTTACTAGGAAAAAAGTCTCCTTTCTGGCGCTTAGGCCCGAAAGTACAGCTCTGGTATCAGGAAATATTGATGCTACTGTCAAGCTCTGGGGTGTATCTATGGCTAAGCTGCAAGTTACACTTCAAGCAGTAAAGCCGCTTGGGAATAGTCGCAAAGTTGATTGCCGACTTTCGTTAGTTTGCATTTCTTGTATGATGATATGTCAAAATTATCCAT
Organism: Candidatus Poribacteria bacterium; assembly: GCA_002709695.1. Lineage (GTDB taxonomy): Bacteria > Poribacteria > WGA-4E > WGA-4E > UBA9662 > UBA9662. Next base: position 19,057 of record PAQF01000066.1, on the reverse strand, counting down.
TTTGGTTAGGCTGGGTACTTACTACAGTAAAGGTTGGCTCTGAAATTTACTGTTGAGCGTATCTTGGGTGGAGTAACTGTGAATTGTGTAGGTTGTTTTAGAAGAAGATTTTCTATTATATGCTTGGACTGGGTTTCATAATGTGTACGTGTGATAATTTAAAGGATACTGAATGATGAAAAAACTCCATCTACCCCCGTCTCCGCTTGATGAAGGTAAGGTTACGATCACTGCAATAGAGAGTGTGCAGGTGTTGGAATTCTTCCCTGATCTTTTATTAGTCCGGATTCATACCGATGAAGGCATAATTGGCCATGGTGAAACCTATTATTGTGCCGAAGCTGTGCAGGCAATGTTGCATGATTGGATGGCACGTCGTCTACTAGGTGAGGATGCCTTGGCTATTGAGTCACATTGGCGTTTCCTCTACGAACGGGCGGCCAATTTTGGTGTGCGAGGTACTGAGTTGCGTGCTCTATCGGCTGTGGATGTGGCCCTTTGGGATATTTTCGGACAGGTTTGCAATCAACCGGTGTATCGTTTGCTCGGTGGTCCTGTGCGCGACAAGATTTTGGTCTACAATAGTTGTGGCAACCCGCAATACGGCCCTAGCACAACTGGGCACAAGGGTTGGCCTGGGTTTGGTACGATCGGCGAACCAGGACCGTTGGGGGATTCTTGGAAACTTTTTCATGAGCCTGTAGCCTTAGCTGAGGAACTGGTCGATCAAGGTTATAGTGGATTGAAGGTTTGGCCCTTCGATCAAGCAGCGATTGAATATGGTCCGTCATGGATTCCACACCGTGCGATTGAGGTGGCTGTTCAGCCTTTGCGCGACATACGGGATAGGGTTGGAATGGACTTGGACATTTTGGTTGATGGACATGCGCACTTTCAGTTGCCGGCGGCTTTGCGGATAGCCGAAGCATTGCGTGAAGTGCAACCACTGTGGCTGGAGGATGTGATTAAGATGGACAATCTCGATACAGTGGCTGATTTTCGTCGTCAGAGCCGGATGCCAATTTCGGTGAGTGAGATGTTGTTGAGTCGTGCAGACTACAATTCGGTGTTAATGAATCAGGCTGCAGATTACGTGATGATTGATCCTACTTGGGTTGGGGGCATTTCGGAAACGGCGCGGATTGCTCATCTGGCCGAAACCTATAATGTACCTGTGAGTATGCATGATTGCACTGGTCCACTGACCTTGTTTGCAGGGCTACACGTTGGGGCTGCGGTGGCGAATTGCTGCTACCAGGAGACTGTACGTGCACAGATCCAGACAGTGTATAAAGATCTAATCGATGTTGAAGTTAAGATTGAGGATGGTTTTGTGGGCTTGCCAACAGGTACTGGGCTTGGTGTGCGCTTAAATCCGGATCTATTCAAGCCAGAGCGGTCTGGATATCGGATTTCGAAATTCTGATTATTGTTAACCACTTTACTAAAACAAAGCAAGCACGCTGCGCAACATCTTTTTCCTTATAATGGATGACTTGGGAAGAAGTAATTGAAAGTTAATTACTTCTTCCAAAAATTCTATTGAGATTTCCAAAAAGCGACCGGTTTTAGATTTCTTCTTTGCTTTTTTGTTCGAGTAATTGTACCCGTCCTCTTCAGTTTGGTATCACCGAGTTCATCCGTGTTTTTTCAATCCATACAGTATCATATATCTCTTATGTGATGAATCTCATTGTAAGTTAAGAACTAAAGTCACATAACCTGCCTGTGTTTAAGTTAAAAATAAAATATAGCTTAATTGAAGAAGGTTTTTCCTTGAAGTGGCCAAAAATATGTTGGTTGAATTTCTAATAGTTGTTTATTTAATAGCAAACTTACTGGATAGGAGTTTTGATTTCCTTGATGAGTTTGTGATCCTCTTTCCCTTGATAGAAATCAATTGCTCTGATTTTCCACTTTTCCTCTTTATCTTTGCGCAACGCTGCTAAGTAGTTTGTAGCTCCTCCCCAACTGCGTACCATTTTTCCACGAAGTGTAGCGTTCTTAGCTCTGGAATCTATTCCAACTTGCTCAGATAGTCCTGGAACTGGATTTTGCAATTTTTTTTGTGTTTTTTCAAAAGACTCTTTTATCCCACTCCATTTTTCTATTATCATTAGGGCTCCCCAACCATGTTGGGCCATAAAAACATCAGGTTTTTCTGATCTTAGCCAATATTTCATAGCTTCGTCTATGTCTTTTGAGTCGACGGCCGTAGCGTGAACTGAAAGAGTTTGACTGATTTTCTCAGCTTCGGTAACGAAGTCTATTTCTACTCGAATTATTTCTTCTTCGATAGTTTTCAACTTAGGTTTGGTAATAGACGGTTGTTTATTATCAATGCCACAGCCAATAGTAAGTAGGAAACAGCAACATATGATAATTGTTACCAGACGAGAACTTGAATTGATTGTCATTTTCGATCTCCAATGGATAGCGTCAAGCAGTCTTAAAGCGTTCCATAATAGAGTCTAGTCAAACTAAACTCTAATGTCGTGAAAAAAGGAAATACTAATATTATATTTTATAATAATATAGTTCTTGTTGTTAGTCAATATTAGATCCATTAGGGGATTAGCTTGTTTTTAGTGGTAGTTAAGCCTGATTATTCAGAACCCTACACTTGTGAGAATAGCCTCTAAGGGAGTGTTGAAGGTTTTCCTTGGTGGTTTTTAGGGAAGGTCGTTCTCTAATCCTACAGAAATAAGATCAGTAAGTCTTTTTTTCTATTTTAAGTTTGCACTTTTATGCAAGGTGAATGTGGTGATTCAGAGGTCAATTGTCTTTATTGCTTATGATGATGTTTGTCTTTGTCGGGTGCGATGGTAACTGAAGCTAAAACGATTGCCTATTTGTTTTTCTGGTTGGAGCAATCTGCTTAGTGTTTGGCTGTAGTAATACGCAGAATTGAGAGATACTCATATTGATCGCATGTATTTTTTGGGGAAGCTGCTCATTTCAGTTCGCTAAAGGTTTCGAATGGCCTTGTTGAAGATAATCAATGGGTTCATCGATATATACTGCTGATGTTTGTAAAATCGGATGTTGAAAAAAGTCTTCGGTACCTTTTTGAACCTCAAAACCCCATTGGGGCTCCCATACACAACGATGTATCATGGCCAGCATAGGACGTGGAGTGTCTGTGTGATTGGGCATTCCACAGTGCCAAACGCGCATATCACGCAGTATGAGATCTCCTCTTTGGCTAAAGGTATATTCAGCTGGCCTCTTGGTATTCCATTCAGTAGTCATATCCTCTGTTATGTGTCGATTTTTTGGTTGAATTCGGGTGTCTTGGTGGGTACCGAGCCATACTTTAGTTGCTCCGTTGGATTCGTCAACATCCACTAGTGGAACATTAACTACTATGCAATGAGGTGGTGGTATATGGTCTAGATTTGGCCAAAGTTGATGGGTGTCTGCATGGACTCCTTGTTTATCACTACCGGAGAAGGCAGTGTTAGCACCATAAGAGTCCAAGGTGACACCATCTCCCATGATCTGGTGTGTGACAGCGATTGCCATTTCATTAAATACAATGTCGGAAAACAGATAAGGATGAAACGGGGGTGGACGTACACCTTGCCAATTATTGGAAATTCCATTGGTTTGTTTTACCCTGTCAATATCTTCTAGCATCTTTTGACCTAGACGATCAATATGATCAACGTCAATTGCTCCTGAAAGCAGAATAACTCCATCTTCTTGTAAGGCTTTTATTGATGCTTGAATATTATCTGCATGCATCTGCCCTGATTTAATTTCATCGTAGCTGATTTTTAAGATTTGCATAATGTTAGTTTACCCCCCAATACACCTGTGATTGAAACAAATCCCTTTAGCATATGAATCAATCATTTAGAAAAGTGGCTGCTATCACCATGGTGAGAACTAGAGCGATTTTAGCTTAATATGGCGAAACCAAATTTTCCCGCCGTGGTCTTGTAAACCAATATGCCCTTTGTATGGCATATCTTTCCAGGCATACTTGAATTTGTTCTTGGTTCCGTCAGGATTTATGCCTGGCTTTGACCATTGGTTTGTGTCCATTTCAGTGATTTTTTCGCCATTGTGTTCTACTATGATCATATTATTTTGACAATGAATGGTCATATTATTCCATTGGCCAATTGGTTTGCAGACATTATGAGTTGGAGCTACCATGTCGTAGATTGCACCACAATCATGGGTCCCTGAGGTTTCAGATCTATAACTGTCCAGTATCTGAATTTCGATTCCCGTGTTTACCGGGTCATTTAGATCTGACCAGCGGAAGAAAATACCACTGTTAACACTATCATTCATCTTGAAATCGACAGACAGGACGAAATTTCCATATTGCTTAAGAGTGTAAAGGTATTTGCCACCGTTGGTCGTGCATAGGATATTACCGTTGTCGACCACCCATCCTTCGGGATTTCCAGTTGTTGCCCAACCATTTAAAGTTTGTCCGTCAAACAGTGAAAACCACCCTTTATTTTCTTCTTTGTCGTTTAACATTAGGATAACCTCTTGTGTTTAAAGTTTTGATTAGTTTATTTAAAGTGTGTTGAACTGAGATTTAAGTGATAAATAGTACCGTTATCGTATCCGACCAGATAGATCTCGCCGTGGCGATCAACTCCGAATGAGGCGATTTGCGTTGGCGCCTGGCCGATTTGGCGGATTTTAGTTAATTTCCTTTGTTTAAACTGATTTTCTCCCAATTTTGATCTACATGATCTTTTGAATGGGACGGTTCAGGTTAGGGGGGCAAGGATTTTTTGGTCTAGGGCTCACCCCTGCATCTAATTGTTACAAACGGGGGTATTGGGTCTGTTTGACACATCGACACTTTTCAATTTTTTGGTTTCTACTGGATAGTTAATTATTTTGGGGTTTTAGAGCATAATAACTTCTGTGCACTATTCCATTGATCTCATGTAATTTGAATTTGATAAAATCTTGGAACTCTGAACTGTCTCGAATTCCATCAAAACCACTATCCAATCGTGCTTTTGCTACAGTTTCTTCATCTAAATCCATGGCTGTCTGCAGAGATTCTGCCGACAGCGTTGCTTCATTTTGCAGAACATACGCTAAGGCTAAATTATAATAGATTGGTGCGTACTCTGGATTAATCTGAATAGCTTTTTTATACTCAGTAACGGCTGCTTCTAAGTTTCCTTTAAGTGCGTAAATAGCAGCTAGGTCATCATGGGCCAACACGTAATTTGGGTTAATCTCAATGGCTAATTGATACTCATTTGCCGCAATTTCTAAGTTGCCTTGGACAGCATAAGTTACTCCTAGATTGTAATGAACATGTGCATCTTTAGGATTAATCTGAATAGCTTTTTTATATTCAGTGACAGCCGCTTCCAAATTTCCTTGATTATAATAAACAAGCCCCAAATTATGGTAAGCATCTGCATCTTTAGGATTAATTTGAATGGCTTGTTTGTAAGAATCCTCAGCTGCTTCCAAATTCCCTAGTTTACGGTAAGCAACACCTAAACAGTAATGAGTGTTGGCATGTTCTGGATTAATCTGAATAGCTTTTTTGTACTTAGTAACAGCTGCTTCGAAATTTTCTTGGCTATGATGAATAATACCTAGATTATAGTATGCACCTGCATCTTTAGGATTGATTTGAATGGCTTGTTTATAAGAATCTTTTGCCATTTCAAAATCACCAAGATTATGGAATACAAGCCCTAGGTTGTAGTGTAATCCTGCATCTTTAGGATTGATTTGAATGGCTTTTCTGTAGAAAACTTCTGCTGCTTTCAAATCACCTTGTTCTGTATAAATATTTCCTAGGCAATAATGAGCATCAAAATGCTGAGGGTCAATCTGAATAACTTTTTTATACTCAGTAGCTGCTGCTTCCAAATTACCTTTTTGATGAAAAGCAAGTCCTAAATTATAGTGTAAATCTGCGTTCTTAGGATTCATAAGATTAAAAACTAACTATTTTCGTTTGCTAGAAAATGGTAGCATTACAGTCTATTTGTTATGAAGGGTGGTGACCTAAATTGATTCTTAGGAAATCGAGTTAGTCTTGCAAGTCAGCGACACGATCAATTTCCCAAAGAAACCTAATGAAACCAAACGACAACATCTTGAGTGGAGATCCTATTTTTTAAAACGTCCTATCTCGTAGAATAACTTACTATCCTCTGGTTTAGAATTAAGGTGAAACAGTACATAAAGTATTATCAGTTTTGGTTCACAAGTCCAACTCGATGCTAAATTACTAGTACAAAAGCTTGGGGATAACGATATTATGATCGGTGTCCCTGGTATTTAATCACGATAAGGAACTTTATCCTGCAGTGTATCCTCCATCAATGGGGAGGGCAATTCCGGTTACAAAAGAGGATGCATCTGATGCTAGATACAATATACCTTGGGCAATCTCCAGCATATCTCCGAGTCTTCCCATTGGATGAAGATCAGCTAGTGCTTGATATTCTTCTGGTGTCTTCAGAATGTTTTTCAATAACGGTGTGTTGACAAAGCCGGGGCAGACACAATTGACTCGGATCTTATGCAACGCATAATCTAGTGCCATACTTCGTGTTAGGTTGACAACACCACCTTTAGACGCTGTATAAGCCGCACGAATTCTGCCTCCAACTATGCCATAAATTGAAGCTATGTTAACGATGGAACCACCTTTGTTTTCGATCATTCTAGGAATTGCATACTTGGAACTAAGATAGATACTTTTCAAGTTGACGTCGATATTGCGATCCCAATCTTCTTCGGGCAAGTCTACTACGGGCAAACGTATGGCAATTCCTGCATTATTAACTAGGATATTGAGCTTACCATAGGTGTTGATCGTTGTTTCCACCATGTTTTGTATATCTGTAGCTGAGGTTACATTTACACGTTCAAAAATAGCTTGGCCACCATCAGATCTTATCATGTCGACTGTTTCGTTACCGCCAACTCCATTTTGGTCTGCTACAATAACCTTTCCCCCTTCTTTGGCAAATAGAATTGCTGTTGTCCTTCCAATTCCGGAGGCTGCGCCTGTAATAATAGCAACTTTTTCTGAAATCCTCATAGAACGTCTCCTTAAAAATAACTTGAAATATGTGTAGATTGGCAACATCAATTTCATTCAGTATTCTTCAGGTATTTGTCAAACCATTGTATTGTTTTTTTCCACATTGTTTTTGAAAGGATATGTCCCGAACCATTCTCAATATAATAAGAGAAATTTTGAGTAACACCTGCATTGGTATACGCTTGTGTAATTATCCTCATCCCTGCACGAACATCTTCAATTGGGCTTCCTCCATCTAATTCTCCAAAGTTCATATGTAATGGTTTAGGTGCAATCAGTGCAACTATATTAGGTGTGTCACCATACTGTTGGATTTTAGGTATAAAGTTTGGGAAACAATGAAGTATGTGTTGGCGTTGAATAGCTGCATAAGTAGGTAAGCAACAGTTGGCTACTAGACATTTCAGCCGATCCTCCCATGGGCCGATTAGCCAAGTATGTGTTGAACCCATTGAATGACCGTAACAACCAATTTTGTTAGTTTGAACTTCTGGTCTACTTACAAGGAAATCAATAGCTCGCTTCATGTCTAGAATGTTTTTCCAAGCTAGACACTTGCCTCCCACAATATATCGGAGAAACTCAAATTCTTCGTATTGACGAGCTTCCAAACTTTCATTCTGTCGTTCTTCAAAACAAATGGCGTCAGGACATAAGACGACATAGCCTGCTTTTGCCAAAGCTGATCCGGTATGATGCATGGGGTCTCCAGCTAAGCCCGCAGGTTCACTCTTGCCTAGGTGATATTGTCCAGCATGTTGATGCCAAACAGCAACAGCAGGTGCGGGGTTGGTAGCAGAAACACTCTCGGGAATTAACAAAAAAGCTGGAATTACATCATTGACTTCAGCATTATAATATACAGATTCGATAGTAAAACCATCCTTTTCCATGATTTGGCGTGAACGGACATTGAGATCTTCTACAGGAGGCCATTCCCCGCCTAAGGATTTTAATAGCTTGATACTAAAATCATCACTAACTGTTGTCATGCGGTTCTCCATTTTCTGGGTCTTTCAAAAAACTTTCTTCGCAAAATTGATTTAATTTATGAGGCATATTGTTTGCTTCGAGCTCTGCATCCATGTGAAATGACGAGTTCGCGGTTGATTTTAAACATCTTAGTACCTTAATATTATGATGTCCAAAAAAATCTAGGCTGACTATACCAACTTTGTGTTTCCTATTAGTAAAGTATTTATCTTTCTTTGACTGTTTATAATCTTTCTAGTTACGAGCGAGGTGAAGATCAGAGGTTTAGCTTTAAGCAAAATTGATTTAATGAAAGTGTTCTACTTCTTGCGAAAGCCATTTCTCTATGTTAGCATGGCCTAATGAAAACATGTCATTTTACTGTTATCTTTGGTGTCAAGATGAAAATGATTGTTAGTTGATTAAAAGTGGAAAGAGAGTTGATATGTCGGTTCAGTCAAAAAATGTAGAAGATAGCGGTTCCCAGATTAGGATTACAGATCTCCGCGCTTTTCCAATTGGAGTGAAAGCCTATGTCAAGATTGAAACCAATATGGGAATAACGGGTTGGGGGGAGATTAATAATATGGAAACTCGTGTAGCCTGTAGCTTGGCTGAGTCCCTCTCAGAACTTATTATTGGTGAAAACCCGACTAGGATTGAGCATCACTGGCAACGTCTGTTTCGTGCCCATCGGAATATTCGGGGTGGGGGTTTGATAATACACACGATCTCCGCTATTGATATGGCATTGTGGGATATAGCAGGTAAGCTATGGAATGTTCCTGTATTCCGTCTATTGGGTGGTCCCTGCCGGGATAAGATCTGGATGTATCCGAGTCCAAAAGCAATCAAAACCGGCCCTGGAGGGTCTCAGCCATTTTCTGGGACACCTGCTCAGATTGATGATCTTGTGGACCGGGTTCTCCAAGCTCGAAAGCAAGTAGGTGATGATGGTGCCGTTATGTTCGATGCTCATAGCTGTTTGCCGCCACCAATATTGAAACAATTTGCTGATCGGTTAGAGTCTAAAGATCTGCTCTTTTTGGAAGAAGCGTGGGTTCCTGGTAATATCGAAGTTATGAGAAAGGTCAGAGAATCTGTTTCTGTCCCGCTAGCCACAGGCGAACGAGATAGAACTATCTGGGAAGTTCGTGAAATTCTTGAGGCGCAAGTCATTGACATATTGCAACCAGACTGTGGACATGGGGGAGGGATCAGTCAAATGAAAAAAATTGCAACATTAGCAGAAGCACACCACGTTCCGTTGGCCCCGCACTGTACAATGTCGACTTTAGGGTTAACTGCTAGCCTTCATGTTTCTGCTTCTATACCATTTTTCTTAATTCATGAAGGATACAAGAATGTGCTACCGGAAGATGTTGCCAAAAAAACATGGGAAATGGACGATGATGGATATGTATCTTTGCCTACAGGTCCAGGGTTGGGAGTTGAAGTTGATGAAGCTAGAGTCATAGAACTCGGTACAAAGCCTCCACAGCAGTTTGAGTGGCCACATAGCCGGTTAACGGATGGTTCAGTTGCTGATTATTAAATACTCTTATTTTAAAGGTATCACTAGACCATTTCGAGTTCGGAATTCTACTTCAACATAATCGGTGTTTGCGTATCTGTTATCCACAATTTCAAAATTGCAGATTTGATTTGGCAGAAGGATGGCATCTGCAAGTGGTAGGACTTTTCGCGAAATAATGTGGCGTTTTTGGTCATATATGATGGCCGCCACCTCGATTCCAGCTAAACTGGTATTTGAAATATTCTTTACCTTGCCTTTAGTTATCGTGTTGCGTCTCTGATATTCAAATGAATATTCTCGATCGCTCCAATCCCATTCTAGGATTTTTAGAGTAATTAGACCTTGCCTTACCAAGTTCTCTTGTTTAATTTCCCTGATTTTCTCGATTAAATCAGGATAAGGATGTTTCGTAGATAGGAAATCTATGAATCGGTTTGATTCCTCATACCTTCCTGTTTCTTGATATCTTTTTATTCTACCAAGCATATCCTTTATTTCTGATAATATTTCGTTGTTGTGGGTGAGATATGTCTGAGTTTCACTAACTAACGGGCTATTCGGAAATTGATCTATGAGTTTTTTTAAATAAAAATTGGAAGTTTCATATTGCTTGTTCTCCATCTTTTGTTTGCCTAATTGAAAATAATACTTGGCAGAACGAATGTTAGAACTAGATTTTTTCCGTAGGGTTGGAGTATGAATCGTCTCGCTTGGACTTCTATCTATAATGCCATGTGTTTTCTGGTTGTGGCATCCAGTAATTGACATTATGAGCAATAGAGTAATCGGCAGGATTTTTTCGGCTATATTATTATGGGGCATGGTATAAAATCTGGGGTTCTATTCTAGGCGATTTGGAACACTCTTAAATAAGTCTCGGGTCTTTTTTTGGTCTAAGTCTTTTTCCTTGCCTTGCCATGTTTTTTTTACTTCTTTGTCATTAACGGATGGAAAGGTGGGGATTTTACTGCCTCTGGAGTGAAATTCAATAGTAGCCTTATGGATAGCTGGTTTGTAACGTGGAAACATACGAAATGTGTAAACATGGTTTGTTGTTATTGGTTTAGCATCAATGGGAATTCGCATTGATGAAATCAGGGAGTTACTTTGACTATACAAGGTCAAAATAACATCAACATTCGGTATTTTTTTGTTTAGTAGGTTTTTGATTCGACCTTCGCAAAATACTGTTTTGGAGTCTTGCAGTAAGCTGCAAGACCAACCGATTACCTCTATTGAGGCGAACTTCTTCTGCTCATTTCGTTGGTTTATACTCTGATCAATAGAGGCGAGATCCGCATTATTCTTCTTTGAGAGGGTATTGGCTTTAGGAATCAGTGGACTTTTTGGGTGTTCTGAAATTAGAATTCCTATGTGTTGATTGGATAGACCGTAATGCTTGTTTTCTCTCGCCTCTATTGCTATTTGGTAATAATACTTGTCAGTTTTGACACCGACAGATTCCAAGTTTATCCCGCAACCGAGAATTGCCAAAATACTAGCGGGAACTATCGCCACAATTGCGAAAAGCTTCAACATTTTTGACATACCCTTTTGTACTATGTACTAACTGAAATTCTCATGGGTTGAACGAATTATTTCTTCTAACTTACAAGCCATAAAAAGTGCTGCACCACCAGAGATAATCGAAATCGCAAAAAGTCCTGTATAACCAATAAACGGTACCAAAAGTCCACCAATCGCTGGGACAAAGCTGACTAAAACAAGGATAGTATTCATAAAGCCAATGTAAGTTGGACGACTCAATTCTGGCGAAATATTGAGCATATACGTCATGAACCCAACCATGACACCATTAGTTGTAATTCCTCCGATTGCAAAAACTAAATAGTAGTATGTGAGCTGTAAATCTTTTGGTAAAGCCATACTGGATAGCGCGATAAACGATGGGATGCAAAATAACCCGGATGTGATAACTAGAATCGATCTTGTTCCATACCTCTCTCCAATGTATCCCCAAAATACATTGGACACGATACCAGCTAAAGCTCCTACAGCTAGGAAATAACCAATTGTTAATTCAGGAACGCTTAGCTTTTGTATTGCGTATGGTGCATAAAAAGGTGTAGCTATCCCAGAGAAATGGCCTGAGACACGAAACCAGATGAACCGACGATAATGAATGTCTGTTTTAAAGATATGTAAACCCTGTTTGAGTTGGTTTCGTATTGGTTGACGTTCATTTTTTACTGGATGGATCGGTTCACGAATATTAGCAAAGACAGTAAATGCAGCAGTTGCTGAAACAGTTGTACAACAAAACAGAATCGCGTAATTATAAGGAAATGCTAATCTAGAATTTTCCCAATTCGGATCGAACCCAAATTTTTTTGCGTAGTCTAACCAGAACGGTGCACCATTCTCCGGATCAAAAAGCATATAGGTAACGAAGAAAACTCCAATCAGCGCCTCGAAGGCACGGCCGATTAACTGCCGCAAGCTAAAGAAGCGAGCTCTTCTTTCCGGTCGAATTGATTTGGAGATGATATCCATATATGGAATCGTTGACACTCCCATTGATGATGCTGCGAGAAAGTAACAGACAAGAAAAACAGTTGCCAGTAACAAATAATTCTGAGTAGAGATAAAGAATGTTCCAAGGCAGATAATGACCCAGCAGAATACACGACAACTCATACCCAAAATGTAGAATGGGAGTTTTCGAGGACGGTGTTCAATTAGGTTTGAAACCAAGAATTGTGGCCACATCCATCCCGTGGTCATTAATGAACCTGTTACACCAACAAGAAAATTGTTTTGGGTGAGTTTATAAATAAAGGTAGCCAATACAGTTGTAGGATCAGTAAAGGCAAAGGAGATGCGTATGAGTATACCTTGAGCTAAAGCAATACCGAAATTGTACTTTTGATTATTTTTTGTGTTATGAGTCTGATATTCTACTGAATCTGTTGGGACAAGCTTCATAGAAATAGTATTTTTAAACCTCTATGCATACGGAGCTTAGCCAATTATTGGTATTGATGACCGACTCATTTTTTCTGTTTAACAGTTGTTTTGATCTGTTTAATAGATGTTTACTATTCACTATCCTGCTCAAGCATTTTCTGTTTAACAAGAAAATCCACGATTTTAGGGTTAATTAAGTTCAACCAAGGTAGGATTTTCAGTTTTGGCGGAATCATTAACTCTTTTTTTCGCTTGTTAATGGCGTCTAAAATGGCCTGACTACATTCTTGGAGCGAAATTGATTCCTGACTATGTTTCCTTGATGAAACGCCAATAACGTTTCCGTCTTTTCCAAAAGCGTTTTCACGTAACTTGGTTCCTCTCAACCAGTGAGGGGTAACAATCAGTATGTCTATATCATTTTCGGTGAGTTCTGCCCGTAAAGAAGCGAAGAAACCTTGGATAGCATGTTTAGATGCAGTATAACCAGTATGAAAGGGAACCCCAATTTTCCCCTGAATTGAGGAAATAGCAACAATCATTCCCTGATTTCGTCGCAAGTATGGGAGAGCATAATAAACACAATGAACTGTTCCTAGGTAGTTTGTTTTCATAATTTTGTTGAATACAGTGACATCGCGAATGTTCTCGAACTTGGCCCACATGCTTACTCCTGCACTGGTAACCAGATAATCTAATGTTCCAAATTGAGAAATTGCTGATGTAATCAGCCGTTCACAATCGTCAGGTTTGGTAACATCACCAGTTACGATAATAGGACGATCACCCAACCCGTGGCATAAACTCTGAACTTCTTCTAACCGTTCTTGATTTCGTGAAAAAAGAACTAAATTGGCTCCCATTTCGGCAAATGCAACTGCCAAGGATGCACCGAGTCCTGAGGAAGCTCCTGTAATAATCACTGTTTTTTTTTGTAACATTAATATTTTGTGTTTTTCGTGAATTTAGCTTGTCTCAGATGGTTCATAAAAAACGCCATTTCGGATACCAAACACATTGTTTGGATCCATGGCCTTCTTAGACTGATGTAGAACTTGAAAACTATTTCCAGTGTGGACTTGAGGTAGAAAATCCTGCCGGATTTTACCAATACCATGGTGGTGAGAGAGAGACCCTCCATTATCTAGAATAACCTGCCGTAGACGATGCTCAATTTGGTGGTATATCTTATCTGGATCTTCTAAGCCTTTGGTGTAGAAGGCCATGGTAAAATAAATACACACGCCTGTGTGATAGGTCTGTGTTACTCTGTAAGAGAGATATGGATCGCCTGGTATATGATAGTTTTTTGCTTGTTCTTCCAGTTCTTGTTTTACGGATTGACAGACTTGAAGAACCTTATTCCAGGGTACGGATGTCTCAAACGTTTCTCCCAAAATATTGAATTGGCCAAAGAAGTCCCGAATATAAGCAATTCCAAACGCCAAGCTATACCCTCGTTTCCCGTTACTAGCACCTCCACTAATACCCTGATGTTTTTTTGCAATACGGATGAGATTTTTTTCTTGTTGATTAACTTCTTCTGTTGTTCCTTCGGTTAGTGCGGTGCAAGCAACCATTTCCAGAGGTTGGAATCCTTTAAGCCGAAAAAGGAAAAACTTTAAGAAGTCACCGGTGATTCTTTTCCAGAATGTTGGGTTGGGTTTTAGTGCTTGTCCGAATCTAAACTCATTGTTATTGACTAGGCGTATGCTAGCTGGTAAAGTCCCATTCTGACGGAGGTCCTTCAAAAAACGAACACCGTACTCAAAGTTAGGAAACACCAGTGATCCGAATTTCCTTACTTCTGGTTCGAGGTGGATTTTGATTATGGCCTTGGTGATGATGCCTAAATTGCCTTCGCTACCAAACAAGAAAACTTGGGGGCGAATACCAGTGGAGCTTCTGGGGGTGATACACTTAGTTTCGATATTCCCTGTGGGGGTAACAAGTGTTGCCTCAATAACAATATCTTCAATATTCCCGTACTTGTTCTTTTTCATGCCGCTAGCGTTCGTTGCAATCCATCCACCAAGGGTCGAAAATTCAATACTGTCGGGATCATGGCCAGAGGTATATCCTTCTTCACTAAGGAGCTTTTCTAGTTGTTTGCCTCGTATTCCAGCTTCAATGCAGGCTTGGAAATTCTCTTTATCAATCCAGAGGATTCGATTCATCCGTTGCATGTCAACTGATACTACCATTCGCTCTTCTTCTGTGGGGATAGCTAACGCACCACTAACATTTGTTCCTCCTCCATAAGGTATTAAACACACGTTATGTTTGTTCGCCAATTTGATAATTGCTTTGACATCCTCTTCACTTTCGGGGAAAAAAACCAAATCAACAACACGTTCTAAAGATGCTCCATACAGGATCCGGTAAATTTCACCTACGCTCAACTGACCATGGCTATGAATTAGCCTGTCTTTCTCATTAATGGAGAATTGTTCGGGCTTAAATTGGGTTTCGACTGCTTGAAAGAAGTTGTCTTCAATATGAGGTGTTGGAATATTATGAGTTTGGTTTCCTTCTACCATATCTTCCGGGTGAATTGAAAAACCCAGCATCTCTTCGACGAACGGTACTAGGTGTGGCATGCGGAAGCCAGAGATTGGATAGCGGTTGCCAGTAACTTTGACACTTCTCGGATCATCAAACTCGAACTGAGTGTCAGCATAACCCCATTTATGCGGGTATTTGTCTGTTTCCGAAAGATCATAGTAGGCTTCCGGTTTTGCAGTAGAACTCTTGGATACAGGGCGTAAACGCAATCGCACAGCAATAGAAAGCAACAGAACAATGATGATAATAGCAACAATAAGACTAGCGACTGCCATAAAATATGTCTCCTGGTATAGTCATCAAGGAAAGGTGTTTACAGTAGTTGTAAGAACTGAGTTTTATATGCATTTGAAAGTGTGTTGTTTTGGATAATCTTTCATTTTCTATGGGAAAACTAGTAATATTTGCTCAAATCATTATTTGTTTTATTAGTCATTTTACTAAGAGATATAAAAGCCCTAAGTTCGTTTTTAACATGCTTTTTTCCCCAACTGGATCTGAGACGTGATCATCTACACATTCTAAAGGCATGGTTGGTCAAGTTCCAATAGTATTCTTCATCCATGTTGCTAGTCGTTTTCCGAATAAAGGCTATTATTTTCTCCGGGAAAGATAGGATGAAAGTGCGTGATCGAATTTTGTAGTGGTACTAATTTGCTCGTAATCGATGAAATTAGCACCACACCCTCTTTGATAGTCGCTAATGAATTGATTGAATTGGCGAAGATAGCTGGTTTTTAATGTACTTGCATGTGTTGATAGCATCTGGCCTGTTTCAATATCTCTAAATATCGTAGTGCCGTCAAAGGGGAAATCGCGCTCCGATTCGTCAATCAAGTGTAGGACAATTATCTCATGTTTTCGATGCCTGAAATGTTTGAGTGCTGTTAATACTTCGGTGGTTTGATCCAATAAATCGGAAATTAAAATTACGAGTCCTCGCCGTACAATTCGCTTGGCTAAACTATGCAATATTTGGCTGATTCCTGTATCCCCACTGGGTTCAGCTTTTTCTAATGCTGAAATGATAGCACGTAGGTGCGAAGCCCTACCGCGTGGAGGGATATAATTACGTATTTCTTGATCGAAAATTGTGAGGCTGACTGAATCCCGTTGTTTCAGCATCAGATAAGTTAATGATGCCGCGAGATAACATCCGTATTGAAACTTGGTTAATCTTTGATCAGAGAATGTATAGTTCATTGATCCACTGGCGTCGAGGACTATATATGTACGAAGATTCGTTTCTTCCTCAAATTTTTTCACATAGTAGCGGTCGGATTTGCCGTAAACTTTCCAGTCGATGTGTTTGACCTCATCACCTGGCATATACTGGCGATGTTCTGAAAATTCGATACTAAATCCTTGGTATGGGCTTTTGTGTAGTCCAGTGATAAAGCCTTCTACTACTAGCCTCGCTACAAGTTCCATGTTTCCAAGTCGCGACAACGCGACAGGATCCAAGTAATTATATGGTGTTTGGGCCATACTAGAATATTGTCCGGATATTGTTGTCTGAATGGAGTATTATGACCGAATATGGCTGAAAAATCAAGTAATCAGTATAGTCAAAATATTGAGTAGACGATAAACACAGTTCTTGGTAGACTCTAAGCAGAAAATAGAAATCATTGATGGAGAATCTTATGGGTTTAAAATGGGGAGTGATTGGTGCGGGAAGTGTTGCACAGCGTCGAGCCATGCCTGCGATCAATAAGGCTGCTAATGCGGAGCTGCATGCGTTAATGTCCCGTGATGAGGACCGAGCAAAACAGTTGTCGGAGAAACATGGAGCTTCCAAGTACTATACTTCTGTTACAGATCTGATTTCCGATACGGAACTCGACGCCGTTTACATTTCGACTCCAGTCTATATGCATTGTGAACCAACGATTGAAGCCGCAGGAAATGGTTTACATATTATGTGTGATAAACCGATGGCGATGAATATGAATGAATGCCAGAGAATGATTGAAGCTTGTAGTAGTAATGGGGTTCAATTGCAAATTTGTTTCCTCTTTCGTTTTCATTCTGCGTTTCAGCAAATTAGGGAATGGATAATTGAAGGCCGCTTGGGACGTATTGTTCAGGCACGAATGCCATTTATGAAATATGCGCCGAAGTCGTCAGGCGATTGGCACATAGATCCCAGCAAAAGTGGTGGCGGTAGTTTGATCGATCTTGGCGCTCATAGCATTGATTTGCTTGAATATTTGATTGGAGAAGTAGTTGAGGTTAGTGCGTTTTGCAATAGTGTCATCCACAATTACGATGTGGATGAGACTGCCATGTTAATGATGCGGTTTAAGAATGGGGGGCAAGCGGTTACCGAAACAAGCTTTACTGCAGTTGGGTCAGATCAAATTCTTGAAATTTATGGGACTGATGGATCAGTTGTTGTTTTCAATGATGAAGGTTGGAAGATTCAAACGGTAATTGATGATCAACGGCAGGTAATTGGATCCCAATACGAAGATTTGTTTCAACTACAATTTGAGCATTTTGCTCGATGTGTTGCTGGAAATGAGCAACCGGTTGTGTCAGGGGGCGATGGCTTACGAAATATGCAAATTATTACGGCTGCATATGAATCGGCGGAAAGTAAGAAAGTGGTTTTGGTGTAACATATTGTTGCGTTTCCGCAAGGCGTTGCAGGCGCTTGTCTTGGGTGTGTAACATTTTGTAGCAAGCCCCTTGACAAATCGAACTGTTTGAGATAGAATCCATCACCTAAGCCATCTGCTGAATCTTACACAAATTTGGGCGGATGGTCAGATGAAGTTCCTTTCATCAACGATACTAAAAAAATATCAAAGACTAGGAGAAATGATTCTATGGCAATTCAACCCCTTGGAGATAGAATTCTGGTTGAGCGGCTTGATGAAGACGAGCAAACTACCAGTGGTGGCATTATCATCCCTGATACAGCCAAAGAGAAACCATCAGAAGGCGTTGTCAAAGCTGTTGGGCCAGGCGCACGCGCCGACGACGGCGAACGACGATCAGTCGATCTATCCGAAGGCGACAAAGTGTTATTCGGAAAATTCGCTGGCACCGAAGTTACATATGACGGTACCGAATATCTCATCATGCGTGAAGATGATATTCTGGCAATAATTTAGTTTTAGTACATTCCAAAATGTGTTAGGAGAATACAATAATGGCAAAGCAGTTAAGCTTCAACGAAGAAGCTCGCGGAGCAATTAAGCGGGGTGTTGACAGTCTTGCCGAAGCGGTCAAGGTTACCCTCGGTCCAAAAGGGCGTAATGTGGTTATCGACAAGAGCTTCGGTGCTCCCACCATTACCAAAGACGGCGTCACTGTAGCTAAAGAGATTGAACTGGAAGAAGCCTATGAGAACATGGGTGCACAAATGGTTAAGGAAGTAGCATCTAAAACCAGTGATGTTGCTGGTGATGGAACGACAACGGCTACTATTCTGGCGCAGTCAATTTACCAAGAAGGTTTGAAAAATGTTGCTGCCGGCCATAACCCAATGGCGATTAAGCGTGGTATCGAAAAAGCCGTTAGTGTGGTTGTGGGCTCGCTGCAGGAACTCAGTCAGGAAACCTCCGGCAAAGAGGAAATAGCACAAGTTGCCGCTATTTCGGCGAACAACGATCCGGCTATTGGTGATTTAATCGCTGATGCTATGGAGAAAGTTGGCAAAGACGGTGTTATCACGGTAGAAGAAGCCAAGAGCTTGGACACTAACCTTGATGTGGTCGAAGGTATGCAGTTTGACCGTGGTTACTTGTCGCCTTATTTCGTTACCGATTCCGATCGAATGGAAGTGGTGCTAGAAGATGCGTACATTCTGATCCACGAGAAGAAAATTTCGGCCTTAAAAGAGTTGGTACCGTTACTTGAAAGTACTGCCCAGCAAGGTAAACCTCTTTTGATTATTGCTGAGGATGTTGAAGGTGAAGCTTTAGCGACTCTGGTAGTCAACCGAATTCGGGGGACTATCCGTGGAGCAGCCGTTAAGGCACCAG
>PAQF01000065.1 GCA_002709695.1 Candidatus Poribacteria bacterium | reverse complement strand
TAGTGCGTGTAGCGTTACAAAATGCGTCAAGTATTTCTGGTTTGATGATAACCACGGAAGCCTTAGTTGCAGATATTCCGGAGGAAACTCCTCCAATGCCTGCAGGACCACCAGATGGTGGTATGGGTGGTATGTATTAAATACAACCTGAGCAAAGAAAAAAGGGTCAAATCCATGTTGCAGGGTTTGGCCTTTTTTATTACCTCGTTTTTATTGTTGGACTAATGGATTTCCTATATTAACCTGTGTGGAAAGTGGACAGGGCTGGCCATCAATCATAAAAGTTAGTTCTCCTAAAACTGCAACATAATGTGTCGAAGATAAAATCAATTCTCCAAAGAAGGCTCCATTATCTAGTGATTTTGCTGGTATTGATAGCCAAGTTGCATCTCGGAAATCCCGGTTCTCCGCAGCTGCGAACCATAACCTCGCGTCCACGGGTTTTTGGTCAGATTCATAATGAAGCTGCAATCTATCATTTTCCTGTGAGTGTTTCCAAGTTATGTTGGGTAGATCCTTGTCTGAGACGACAAAGCGATAGAAGCCAGTTAGTCCGGATATCGTACGCTCTCGATCCTCTAAGTTATGTCCGGAATTAGGAACATAAAGTACATACTTAGGGGATGGTAACTCATCCCAGTAAAGGTTCAGTGCGTCTAGAACCCAATAGTCGTCGTTTGTACCAATCACTGACAGTTTGGGCATTGTTAACTGTTCACGATAACTGTAAGGATCAACAATGGATACAAGATTCTGTCCCACTTCTGTACTTAGGTGATCTTGAATTCCCCGGACGGTATAATCACCTATTTCCTCGCTGTAACTCCCCCATATTTCCATTTGATACTTCATCTGATCAGGCATATTTAGAGTATCGATGACAATCGGCATTGTTGCTTTAATTCGGGGGTCTACAGCTGCAGTTAGCCAACTTGTCCAGCCACGTTTTGACGCGCCTGCAATAACAAAGTCTTTGATCGTGATTTGCAGGGTTTGGTCCATAAATATTTGTGTAGTGTCCATTGCTTTGATTGCACTGTTCACCATTGGTAGCAGCAGTAGCCAAGTTGCATCTCCCGATTCAAGGTACTTTTCAAAAGTATGAGCAATTAGATCATCCTCACGTTTCCCATCGTATAGCGGCTGATTTGGCACTTGTGACAACAATGCACAGGTGGATCCAGAGAGTTTTGCTAACTTTAGTCCCAATTCCATATCTTCCTTATCGGGTTGACCATCGTCTCGTCCACTGTTAACAAGTAACAGCATACTACTAGGATAAGTTAAGTCTGATGGCACAAAAACTTGCAGATTATGTTGCCACAGGTTTCCTTTCCATTCCTGTGAAGTTAATTTTAAAGAATAAATCGTACCCAAATCATGATCTATTTGACCACTTGTTTGTTTCCAGCTAAACTTTGGTTCAGGACGGTTGACGTAGTCATGTAGAGGGGCTCCACTTGATACGATTGTCGACATTGAAAACATCTGTGAACATAATAAGATAGCTGACCAATAAAATTTCATGAAATTGTCCTTTGGTACTTCAATTTAGAAAGGCTAATAATTGTAATTATTGTGGATACGAATCAAGTTTGTAAGACCGATATTTGTATCATCTTTCATGTTGAAAGCATTTTGGTTAATTTATCTGTAGCTTTAAGCCCTGATCCTGTTAAGACTGAAACGATTAGGTCATTTCCACGAATAATTTTAGTTTGGGTGAAATGATCGAATGCTTTGACAATAACAGCTGAAGTGGGTTCCACGTATATACCCTGTTTTGCTAGAATTTTGATTCCATCTTTAATATTCTCTTCACTTACGATTGTGAATGCCCCATCAGTAGTATTCATTGCTTCCATAATCATCTTAGAACGAACGGGAAGTTCTGAGATGATGCCTTCGGCCAAAGTCTCGTGTCGCAGAGCCATTTTTGTTATTTTTGGTTGGTTGTAGTGATAAGTTTGATAGATAGGACAGCATGCTTCAGACTGAACACCGAGCAAACGAGGAATCTTTTTAATTATCTTTTGGTCGTAGAGTTGTTTGAAGCCTATATACAATCCTAGGTAAATGCTGCCAAAGCCGACAGGACAGATGACGCCATCTGGGGCTTTCCAGCCCAGCTGTTCTGTGATCTCAAAGGCAAGTGTCTTTGTCCCTTCCAAAAAGAATGGATTCCAGTTATGAGAGGCATAAAAGGTCGTTCCAGTTGCTTGAAGTACTGCTTGTGTTGTATGAGCACGGCTGCCTTCGATCAGCTTTAATTTTGCTCCGTGCATTGAGATCTGGGTTAATTTCCCTGCTGATGTGGTGGATGGACAATAAATAGTGCAATCGATATCTGCTTTGGCACTATAGGCTGCAATTGCGGCACCAGCATTTCCCGAAGAATCTTCGACGACTTCACGAATCCCTATTTCCCGTGCTTTCGATAGGAGAATGGATGCCCCTCGATCTTTATAGGATCCTGTTGGAAAAACAAAATCTAATTTTAGTCGATGGTCGCATGCAGACGAACTAGCTGGGATGAGTGGGGTCATTCCTTCATTGAGTGAAACAATTGAGGATTCATTGGCAATTGGGAGCGCTTCACGATAACGCCATAGGTTATTGTCTCGATTTTTAATTTCTTCAATAGGGAAATAAATTTCCGATTGTGTTAGATTGAGAGGGCTCCCGCATTCACATTTGTAGCGAGTGATGTCTACTGAGAAAGTAGTGTCACATACGTGACAGAGATAGTTAACCATTTGTTACCTTATATTGCAGATTTGAGTTGGTTTTACTGATGCTTGATCTAGTAACACTAATTCGTATATAATAAACTTTTGAATTTTAGCATATTATAGATCGGTGTGATTAATAATTAACTGTGATGGGAAAATAGATCTGGGTTCAACTATGGATTTGCAACTGAGATAACCGATTTTCAAAGACGAATTTAGAGGTAAAGATGTCCAACCGGCCATATGTATTAGCAGAGACTACTTGGGAAACAACAAAAGGCAACGATTATGAAGTTGCCATACTTCCTTGGGGGGCGACAGAGGCCCATAACTATCATCTCCCTTATTCGACCGATGTGATTCAGTGTGACTACATAGCGACTGAATCGGCTAGGCTAGCGTGGGAGAAAAAGTCGAAAGTCATAGTTTTACCAACGGTCCCGTTTGGTGTTAATACAGGACAACTTGATATTAAGTTCGATATTAATATGAATCCCAGTACACAGGCGGCGGTGTTGCGTGACATCATCGATTCCCTTTCTTGCCAAGGTATGTCTAAAGTAGTGGTTATGAATGGGCATGGAGGCAATGATTTCAAGCAGATAATTCGTGAGATCCAACCTAACTATTCTCATATGTTGATCAGTACATTAAGTTGGTATCAGGTTATTAATACAAACGATTTTTTCGATGAACCGGGAGATCATGCTGGAGAAATGGAGACGAGCAACATGTTGTTCGTTGCACCTCATTTGGTAAAACCTTTATCTGAAGCAGGAAAAGGTATGGAGAGTCGCTTTAAACTCGAAGGTCTACGGCAAGGTTGGGTTTGGGCACAGCGAGAGTGGAGCAAAGCAACAGTTGATACTGGCGTTGGTAACCCAGAGAAGTCGAAAGCAGAAAAAGGTGAAGTATATCTCCGTGTGCTAACCGAGAAGATAGCAGAGTTCCTTATTGAATTTGCAGCCTGTGATCTTGATAATTTGTATGGTTAAGCTGAACATGTACTCAATTGCTCAGGAATTTTTGTTTCTCTTTTTGGCATTATCTCTGCTTTTTTTTGTCTGTTTTAGTGACTCTGCGAGCCTGCCAATCGATTTAGTTCGTCTACCTGATGGCTTCGAAATTAATATTTACGCCGAGAATGTGGACAATGCGCGCTCTATGGCATTAAGTCCAAATGGGACTTTATTTGTTGGCACTCGACAAGCTGGAAGTGTGTATGCAATTTTGGATACGGATCGGGACTATCAAGCTGATGAGGTCATTGTCGTGGCTCGTAATTTGAATATGCCGAATGGTGTTGCCTTTAGGAACGAAGACCTTTATGTTGCTGAACTCAACCGGGTTCTGAGATATGATAAAATAGAAAATAGTCTCCGAAACCCGCCTGAACCTGTCGTTGTGAATGATGAATTTCCAGCCGATCCTCACCATGGTTGGAAGTTCATTCGATTCGGTCCAGATAACCGATTATATGTACCAGTTGGTGCTCCCTGCAACGTATGTGAACGGGAGGACCAACGTTATGCTTCGATTATGCGTATGCAACCGAATGGGTCGGAACTCGAGGTTTTTGCTCATGGTGTGCGAAATACAGTTGGTTTTGATTGGCACCCTGAAACCAAAGAGTTGTGGTTTACCGATAATGGACGAGATATGCTGGGTGATAACATTCCACCGGATGAATTGAATCATGCGCCTCGAAGGGGATTACATTTCGGATTTCCTTATCTGCACGGAAAAAACATATTAGACCCTGATTTTGGCAAAAAAAGGAATCTCGATAATATAGTAAGACCCGCTATAGAATTGGGACCTCACGTTGCAGCTCTCGGCATGCGTTTTTATGATGGGATTATGTTTCCTAAAGAGTATAAAGACCAGATTTTTATTGCCGAACATGGCTCGTGGAATCGTACTATTCCAATTGGATACCGAATTACACTCGTTCGATTGGAAGGAGGTAAAGCAATCTCATATGAAGTTTTCGCTGATGGATGGCTGCAGGAAGATGGCAGTAGATGGGGACGTCCGGTTGATTTACTCATTATGCCAGATGGTTCTATACTGGTTTCTGATGATTATGGTAATGCCATTTACCGTATTACCAACACCAATTTGAACAAGGTTAAGCTAAAAGAGAGTAAGCCTGTCTTTTTTGGGCAGGTTAAACAGGCTGAGTCAATGCTTTTCCAAAATTACCCAAATCCGTTCAACCCAGAGACGTGGATTCCTTATTATATTAAACGCCGATCTGAAGCGAATATTATGATCTACCAAGTGGATGGGACCGTAGTCAACCAAATTTATTTGGGGGTTAAAGAACCAGGGTTTTATGTTACACCGGAGGATGCTGCATTCTGGAATGCGAGAGATGCAGATGGAGATTTTTTGTCAAGTGGAATCTATTTCTATCGCTTAGAATCAAGTGAAGGTAATCAGGTAAAGCAGATGGTTTTGTTAAAGTGAAAGTAGTTCTTCTGTTTAGGATTATGCGAAATGTCTAATCTGCAAAGGTTCTGGGCATCTGAAATCTTGGATTTCTTTTTGTAGAACTGGGTGTACAAGGTTTTTTGCTATTTCACGTAAAGGGATCAGTACAAAATCGCGTCGATACATTTCTGGGTGAGGTATGGTCAAATTGGGAGTGTCGATGATTCTGTTGCCATACATGAGAATGTCCAAGTCAATCTCACGTGGCCCCCAATGGAAACGCGGCTGACGCCCAACTTCTGTTTCTATTTTTTTAAACCTTTTTAATAGATCATGAGGGGAAATTAATGTCTGAATTTCGGCAACGCTATTCAGAAATGGTGCTTGAATTTTGTAACCAACAGGATCCGTTTCATAGATAGACGATATTGCTCGGATGGCTACTGTTTTTGCTAGCAGATCTAAAGCTCGATCGATGTAAAGTTTTCGATCACCAACATTTGATCCTAAACCGATATAAATAAGTTCGTGATTAGATCCCATTATACTTTTTCAAAGCAATGGAAGTATTATGGCCTCCAAATCCAAATGAGTTGGATAGCACTACATCGAGTTCTGCAGAACGGCCTTCATTGGGAACATAGTCTAAGTCACATTCTGGGTCTGGATTTTCTAGGTTAATTGTTGGAGGGAGAGAGTTATGCTCCATTGCGCCAATGCAAGCAATAAATTCAATGGCGCCTGCGGCGCCGAGTAAATGGCCTGTCATGGATTTAGTTGAGCTTACGGGTATGTGGTAGGCATAATCAGCAAATAATCTTTTGATTGCTGACGTCTCGGCTGAGTCTCCTGCTGGTGTTGAAGTTCCATGAGTATTTATATAATCAACATTCTGTGGTGCTAGCTTTGCTCCATCTAAGGCAAACTGCATCGCCTTGGATGCCCCTTCTCCATCGTTACGGGGGTGTACCATATCGTAGGCATCAGCCGTCATACCACAGCCTACAATTTCAACATAAATGTTGGCATTCCGTTTTTGTGCATGTTCCAAAGATTCCAAGATGATAATACCAGAACCTTCTCCCATAACAAACCCATCACGCTCTTTATCAAAGGGACGACTAGCGTGCGTAGGGTCCTCATTCCGAGTTGACATAGCTCGCATTGAGTCAAATCCTGCATAACCAAGCGGCGTAATTGCGGCTTCAGTTCCACCTGTAAACATAACGTCGACATGGTTTTGTTGTATGAGTCGATATGCTTCACCAATTGCGTTGTTTGATGTTGCACAAGCTGTTACTGAAGCAAAGTTTGGCCCCTTGGCGTTCATTAACATTGATACACGCCCGGATGCCATGTTAATAATTTCGTGCGGGACAAAAAACGGGCTTACTCGTTTAGGGCCTTTTAGGGTCAGCGCACGGGCGTTTTCTTCCATTACGCAGATCCCGCCGATGCCAGAACCGATGCCAACACCAATTCTGTATGGATCTATGTTATCTAGATTAATTTCAGCATCCTCACGAGCCATAATGGCACCTGCAATTGCATACTGAATGAACAGTGGAAGCCGTGATGCCTCCTTGCGTGACATAAACTTTTCACCATCGAATCCCTTTACCTCTCCACCTACTTGAGATCGGTGTTCAGTTGTATCGAAACGCGTAACATAATCGATGCCATTCTTACCAGACAAAACTCCATTCCAAAACTCGTCCTTGGAGTTCCCAATAGGAGTGATTGCACCTATACCAGTAACAACAACTCGCTTCAAGCTGTCCCCCCTTTATTGTTGATATTAATTGGCTCTAAGATTTTTTTAAGAATGTTTATTAGGTGGAGGTTAGAAACACTTTACAATTTATCTTCTAGATATTCAATGACGTCACCAACTGTCCTGATCTTCTCAGCATCTTCATCTGGTATTTCAATGTCGAATTCTTCCTCAAAGGCCATAATCAATTCAACTGTGTCTAGAGAATCCGCTCCTAGATCGTCCATAAATGAATCATCGTTTGAAATGTTTTTCACATCGGCATCTAGTTGCTCAACGATTAATTCAATGACTTTTGTTCTGTCGACTGCCATATCTTTGTACTCCAATTTTTTGGTAATTGTTATTAATTTCTTGAGAATCAGAGTCTCAGTTTTTATTAAATAATCGAATATTTAAGGATAATTACATCCCCATCCCTCCATCAACTTGGATAACTTGTCCCGTAATGTATTGGGCACAGGAAGATGCAAGAAATTTCGAGACTTCAGCAACATCTTCTACAGAACCGAACGATTTCATCGGAATGAGATCAAGTATTTTTTTTCGGTTTTCTTCGGAGAATTCTGCTGTCATGTCAGTAGTTATAAAACCTGGTGCAATTGCGTTAACTCTAATTCCACGATTAGCTACTTCTTTGGCAACTGATTTTGTTAGGCCAACCATTCCTGCTTTAGCCGCAGCATAGTTTGCTTGACCGGCGTTGCCAACAATTCCAACAATGGAAGATATATTGATGATACATCCGTTCTTTTGGCGAATCATTGGTCGAATTACTGCTCTAGTACAATAGGCGGCACCAGTCAAATTGGTTTGTATCACTGCGTTCCAGTCTTCATCTTTCATTCGCATTAGTAATGTATCGCGTGTAATACCAGCATTATTGATAAGAATATCAATTTTTCCGAATTCCGAGAGCGTTTTTTCAACGAGTGTTTCTACATCAGGTCTACTCGAGACATCTGCTTGGGTTGCAAATGCTTTGTATCCTTGGTTAGTCAAAGCATCTGCTATCTGATTTATTGAGTTTGTTGCGCGTGAACAGATCATGATGTGTGCACCTGCCTGGCAGAAAGAGTGTGCAATTGCTTTTCCAATACCACGGGATGCCCCGGTAATGATCGCAACTTTTCCATCAAGGCTCATGCCGCATTAGTCCCATTGAGAGTTCGCTCAAAACTTTTCATATCTTCGACATTGAAACAAATACTACCATCTCCAATTCTACGAATGAGTCCAGATAAGATGGTTCCTGGGCCTAATTCAATAAAATGTGATATTCCAGTTCCCTTCATAAGCTGAATTGATTTCTCCCATAGAACTGGATTGGTGATTTGTTTTATAAGCAGTTCTTTTATTTCTTTGCTGGTTTTAATGAGGTTGCCTGTGGTATTGGCAACAAAATCTATTTTGGGTTCACCAAATATGTAGTTACAAATAACAGACCTGAATTGCTTTTGTGCCGATATCATCAAATCAGAGTGGAATGCCCCACTGACGTGTAATGGGATTACCCGTTTGGCACCAGCAGACTTCACTAGTGGGATCGATTCTTCAAGTGATTGCGTTTCTCCAGAGATGATGTATTGGCTAGGGGAATTGAAATTTGCAATACTGATAATGCCATCCATTTGGTCGCAAATTTTCTTTATTTTATTTTCCTCAAGTCCAATAATTGCTATCATGCTGCCAGTCGTCCGAGCAGCAGCTTCCGCCATAAATTTGGACCGGAATTGAACCAGTTTCAAAGCAGAACTAAAATCCATAACCTCCGCGGCAATTAGCGCGGCGTATTCACCTAAGCTATGTCCTGCTACCATTCTTGCTGATATTCCAAAGTTTTGCACAACTCGTAATGAAGCAATGCTGCACGTTAGAATCGCCAATTGTGCATTTTCAGTTTGTGTTAAGTCTTCAATTGGACCATTGAAGCATAAGTTTCTCAAATCCCAATTAAGTATCGAATTTGCTTCTTCAAAGACTAAGTCGGCTTCTGCGAAGTTAGATGAAAGGTCAAGACCCATTCCAACTTTTTGTGTGCCTTGTCCAGGGAAAACAAAAGCCGTATCTATCATAACTGGATTAATGCGCTTCCCCAAGTCAGCCCAGCACCGAATACCGTAAGAAGAATTAGGTCTCCAATTTTTGCCTGTTTTTCACGAATAGCTTCATCAAGTGCGACAATCACCGAGGCTGCAGAAGTATTACCATATTGATTAAGGTTAACATACATCTTTGCGGGATCTATTCCAATTCGGTCAACAACAGCTTCAATAATTCTGCTGTTTGCTTGGTGTGGAATAACCAAATCGATTTGGTCAATAGAAACACCTGCTGTATCCAAAGCCTTTTGTGCTGCTTCTGGCATAATGCGCACAGCGAGCTTAAAGATCTCTTGTCCTCTCATTTTGACGGTATGTAATTTCTGGTCTACAGTTGCAGCGTTTGCTGGCATGCGAGATCCCCCGGCTGGAATACCAAGTAATTCGGCATCTGCGTATGCTCCATCCGCTCCACAATAGGAAGCAAGAATGCCTGGTTCTTCCGATACTTGTATAACAGCAGCACCAGCTGCATCTCCGAAGAGAACACAGGTTGATCTTTCCTCCCAGTCAACAATTCTACTGAAGATCTCAGCACCGATAACTAAGATTGTATCATAGCGTGAACTTTTGATCATTCCATCAGCCAGGTCAAGCCCATAAACGAAGCCGGAACACGCAGCTGAGAGATCAAAGCTAGATGCATTTTTAGCTCCAATTCCGTTCTGAACGGAGCATGCGGTTGATGGAAATACAGAGTCGGGTGTGGCAGTGCCGACGATAATCATATCAATCTCAAGCGGATCTATGTCGGCGCTTTTTATCGCTTGACGTGCTGCACGAATACTAAGATCGGATGTTGCCATTGTCTCGTCAGCAATCCGCCTTTCGGAAATGCCGGTCATCTTCAATATCCATTCGTTACTGGTTTCCACCATTTTTTCAAGATCAAAGTTAGTGAGAATCTGATCTGGGAGATATGAACCAGTTCCAATAATCGCTGAAGATCTCATGTTCACTTCCTGTAATTATGCATCATTTGTATCTGCCTTTTGTTGTATAATTTGTCGTCCATTGTAATAGCCGCAAGATTGGCAAACGTGGTGTGGGCGGGCGATCTCGCCACAATTTGTGCATTCAGCGATTGACTTTTGTTTTAAGGCGTGGTGGCTTCTGCCCATCATTTTCTTTGAATATGATTTTCGTCGCTTAGGGTGTGCCATTTGTATAGTTCATCCTTATTTCCGATCTAGGTTAATCTCTTAGATTCAATGTTGTAAGCTTTGCAAATGGGGATTCTGTTTCTCTCGTGTTCCCCGCTAGAAGCGTTTTCGTGCTTAAACTTTGCA
Source organism: Candidatus Poribacteria bacterium (assembly GCA_002709695.1). Classification (GTDB taxonomy): domain Bacteria; phylum Poribacteria; class WGA-4E; order WGA-4E; family UBA9662; genus UBA9662. Next base: position 34,524 of record PAQF01000065.1, on the reverse strand, counting down.
AGTCACACGGTTCGTTGGAAACGGGCCAAGTGGGAATTTCTAGCAAAATCGCTTGACGTATGTCTTCTGCTAAATCTATTTCATTACCAACGTAATAACGCTCGCCGTAGGTTTCCAAAAAGGGATCGACTTTTCCAATTTTCCTCTCAGGAAAAAACTTTACATCAAGGTCTGCTGTAATTATCGTCCGAAAAGGTTCACCACAACGTCTACATTCAACTTCAATATATACGCTAATTTTCCCCGTAACGCTGACACTTTTCTGCATGCGAGAGATCTCAACTTCCACTTTAATAGGGGAAGTAAATACTAGCATATGCTCTAAAAAGTCTCCAGAATCAAATCCTACTTCCGTGGCATGTACCTGATACTTGTGTGGCTTGGATTCCCCATGTTGAATTTGATTAATTGAAAACTTAAGCATTGCTATCAATCTGTCCCAATTCAAAGGCGTCATGGATAATCTGCACTGCGTTTTCAGTCTGGTCTTCTTGAATTACGCAAGATATTTTTATCTCTGATGTGCTGATCATTTGGATATTAATTTCTGCGTCAGCCAAGGCGCGAAAAGCTTTTGAAGCAATGCCCACATGGCTCTTCATTCCGATGCCAATAACTGATACTTTTGCAATATTACAGTCTTTATTTACGTTGTTAAAGCCTGTTTTTTCCTTAATTTCTGAAACGATTTCAATAGTTTTATCCAGATCTTTCTCTGCGGTGGTAAACGAAAGGTCGGCAGTGCCATCTTGGCTTGCATTCTGAATGATCATATCAATATTGATACTCGCATCAGCGAGCGCCTGAAAAATTTCAGCAGCCACCCCAGGAGTGTCAGGCAAGCCAATCAAGGAAATTTTTGCTTGATCTTTATCTGATGTGACTCCACTGATAACTACCTCTTCCATAATTTTATTCTCCTTGGTTACGATTGTCCCTTCTCCTTCATGAAAACTTGATCTGACAGAGAGAGGTACTTGAAATTTCTTTGCCAACTCAACACATCGTGAATGTAGAACTTTAGCGCCAAGTCCTGCCATCTCCAGCATTTCGTCGTAAGTGATTTGGTCAAGTTTTCTAGCACTTTCAACCATACGTGGATCGGAAGTATAAATGCCATCAACATCTGTATAAATTTCGCATCGGTCAGCGTTTAAACTAGCTGCAACTGCAACTGCTGTTGTATCTGATGCGCCTCTTCCCAGTGTTGTGATTTCATCATCAATCGAGATCCCTTGAAAACCTGCTAGAATTACGACTTTCCCCTGATTAAGTTCGGAATGAATCCGATCGTTATTAATACTCTTTATTCTAGCATTGCTATAAAACCCATCTGTAATGATACCTACTTGGTTCCCGGTAAGTGAGATAGCTTGGAAACCCAGTTCCGAAACGGCCATTGCTAGTAGAGCGATGGATACTTGTTCACCTGTTGATAACAACATATCCAATTCACGTTCTGGGGGTTTCTCTGATATTTCAAGAGCAAGGTTGATTAGTTGGTCTGTTGAACCGCCCATGGCAGAAACGACCACTACAACCAAATTTCCATCTTTATGAGACTGCGTTATGCGTTTGGCAACGTTCTTGATCTTTTGTGAATCTGCAACAGATGTACCACCATATTTCTGTACAATAATGCCCATAGTACCAACGTGTAGTTTATTATGTAGAAGTTAGTTTTGCTCTGAGTGAATTTAGAAATCAAATTCCTCAATCCTTATCAGAGTCAATTTTTCTTGAACAACTTCAAGGTTATCGATTTCAATGCGAGCCTGACACATATTTGCTTCGCATGCTTTGTGGGTTAGGATAATAAGCGAAACTGAGTTTTTGCAATGTGGTTCTTTTTGAATAACCGAAGAGATACTGATATCTTGGTTTCCAAGAATAGTTCCGATTTGAGCCAATACACCGGGACAATCTTGCACAACTAGCTTTAAATAATAGCGTGTTTCAATGTCATCTATTAAACCAATAGAAAAATCCGAGTGTGGTTTTGAAGCCCACGCAGGAGGTATAGGCACATGCGAATTTCCGTTGATTGACCTTGCTGCATCGATAATATCGGCAACAACTGCACTCGCAGTTGGCATCTCACCGGCACCTTGTCCATAAAACAGGGTTGGTCCAACAGCGTTTCCTACCACACATACAGCATTAAAAGCATCTGATACATTGGCAAGCATACTGTCGTTTGGTATAAGTGTTGGATGGACGCGGACATCAATTTTTGTTCCTCTTGATTTTGTAATCGCCAGTAGTTTAACAGTATACCCGAGTTCTTGAGCATATTGAATATCGTTTTGTGTAATCTTTGTAATTCCCTCTGTATGAACTTGATTTAATGGAACTTTAATGTGATGAGCTAAAGCAACCAAAATAGTAAGTTTCTGCGCAGCATCAGTCCCGTCAATATCAAGGGTTGGATCGGCTTCTGCGTATCCCCTTTCCTGTGCCATCTTCAGAGCTTCGGAAAAATTTCTGCCATTTTTCTGCATTTCTGTCAGGATATAGTTGCAGGTACCATTAACTATCCCGTAAATTGATTCGACTTTATTTCCTGCGAAACTCTCTCGCAAAGTTTTGATTATTGGGATACCTCCAGCCGTACTTGCTTCGAAATTCAAGCTGACTCCTTGCTTTTGTGCGAGTTGATATAGATCCGCACCGCACTCGGCAATTAAGGCTTTGTTGGCAGTGACAATTGATTTCCCGTTTCGAATTGCGCGTGAGATAAGTTCTCGAGAGTTGGCGATTCCACCAATCAATTCCACGACGATATCAATGTCTGGATTATCGACAATTGTATTTACATCAGTTGTTAAGCAATTGTTTGCTAAATCAACGCCAGTTCTTTGTGCGGGAAGTGTTCTTTTGGCAACTTTTAGGAGATTGAGGTTCAAACCAGTATTTTGATATATTTGATGCTTTTGATTAATTAAAATCTTAGATACACCTGTACCTACAGTTCCCCAACCGAGGAGTCCTACATTAATTTCAGGTTTTCCCATTAAGTATGTTTCCAGTTTCTTTGTTTAATTTTTGTGTTTCCCTTCGATAAGCAGTGGGAATTTTTTCAATAAGGAATAATGCAAAAAAAACCCTAAGTAAGGAAGGCACTGTTAAACTTCAGTGAAAAATCGGGGCGACTGGATTTGAACCAGCGACCACTTGCACCCCATGCAAGTACGCTACCCGGACTGCGCCACGCCCCGCCAAACACAATTCCAGCCGAAATGTTAGCATTCAGCAACTACCCTGTCAAGGAAAATATTGTAGCCAAATCGACCATTTTGAACGTTGATTAAAGTGTTGATTTGCAGAATTTACGAGACCTTTTTCCAAAAGCAGAATTGATGGGAGATCTAACCTCGTAGTATATTGTACAGATGGGTTTAAATAAATGAAGTTTTGTGATTCGGTTTTTCTACTTGGTATCGTTTTCATAATCTTTTTTAGCTTTAATCAAATTGTGATTGGTCAACAATCTGTTAGCTTGCAAAAGGTTGCTGGATCTTCAGGTGCTATACACACTCTACACCATTTAGAAGATCGCCTTTATGTGGGTGCCGGGGCGCAGATTTTAACCTTGAACGTGACAGATCCAAGTTCACCTGCTTTAGCTAGTACAGTGTCTCTTGTCGACCAAGTTCGAGCTATCGTGGTGAAAAGAGATATTGCTTATGCTGCGCTTGGATTCTCTGGCCTTCAAATAGTTGACTTCACTAACCAAACATCGCCTGTTTTACGTGGCTTAATCGATACTCCTGATTTTGCTACTGACTTAACTGTAGATGGTGAACGGATTTATGTGGTAGATCGTTTTGGGGGACTTCGTATTATTTATGCTACCGATTTAGATAATCCGATTGAGGTTGCATCCATCGCATTGCCTAATAAGGCAACCTCGATCGAACTGGCGAATCAAATATTATATGTCACTACATCAGATGGAGATCTGACGGTTTTCGATGTCCGGCAACCAATTAGACCACAAATTATTACTAGGTTTGATGCTATTAATGCTAACAGTATACATGTTGTTGGTAATCGCCTTTACGCTGCCTCAGGTAAGGAAGGCTTAAAGGTCTTTGATATAGCAATACCGGAGGTCTTAACGGAGATCCCACACAATTTGGTAACGGGCGAAGTGGCTGATATTTCAATTGGCAGAACATTGTCCCACACATTTGCATACATTATGGATCTTGAATTTGGGGTCCGTGCAATTTCAATTGATGAAGGTATAAATCAATTTAAAGAATTTGGTCTTTATGAAACATCGGATCAGATGCATACAATTAGTGGTGTTACTGGTGAGATATTTGTGTCAAATGGGAAATCCACAATTGATATTTTGAAAATTGATCCGGATTTTAAAAATATACAAAGATTAGCGCATTGGTACACAATAGGTTCTGCTTATGATGTAGAAATCCTCGACAATATGCTGTATGTGGCGAATGCTGCCAATGGAATGGCAACGCTCAAAATAGACAATACTACTGGGGAGTTCCGGCTAATTGAATTGCAGAAACGTATCAAGACGGGTCAAGTGTGGAAGCACGTGAAAGTCTTTGGAAATTATATTTATGCCACCGATGGGAATTTTATAATTGTTGCCATTGCTCGCACTGACTCTCCATATCTTGCTAGCCAGTATAAAACTTCCTATGCTCAGAGTGTCACAGGATATGGTTCTCTCGCGTACATTGCGAGAAGTAGTATGGGGGTCGAAATCGTTGATGTTTCCGATTTGGGTAATCCCCAACGAATTGCTATTCTAGACACGCCGGGGTCTACACAGGATATCCTTGTTGATAATGAATTTGTTTACCTTGCTGATGGTGAGAGTGGGTTTCAGGTATTGGGTGTGGAGCCACCTGGGTTGCCACAAATAGTTGCTAACTTATCTGATTCTAGCGATGGGTTTTCCAAACGAATGGCGATGAGTGAAGACCTTTTGATAATGGCTGATGGCTTTGGTGGTGTACGGATAATAGATGTATTTAAGCCAGCGGCCCCTCGTGAAATTAGCAGGTTCAATACCTCAAGTTTCGTGCAAGATTTGTACCTCGAAGATAATTTAGTTCTCTTCGTGGACTCTGGACAAGGTGTAAAAGTCATTGATATTAGTGATCTCATAAATCCGATTGAAGTCGCTTCCTATCAAACGGCTGGTACTGCTTTTGGGTTAACAAAGTCAGGGACACATATCTTTGTGGCAGATGATACGAATGGTATTGTTGTTTTAGAACTTAACATGACCTCTATCCCACCTCCGTTTATTAAACGATTATCCACACGGACTGGATTGCAAAGCGGCAATAGTGAAATACGAATATATGGAGAAAATTTTTTAGATGGTTTAGGAGTCTTCTTTGGGGCAAGTGCTGCTAAGTCGATCAATGTAATTTCTAAACAAGAGATTCTGATAAAGACTCCTCCTGGAGAGCTCGGTACTGTCGATGTTACTGTGCAAAATCCTGACGGCCAAATCGCACGGTTCCCTTCTGTATTTCGTTATATTCCCACTGAACCAAAGTTAGAGCTTACAGTGGATCAGATTGATTTTGGCGAAGTGCTTTTGGGTTCTGAAACTCCCAACTTAAAATCGTTTTTGGTCATTAATCAAGGAAGTGGAAACTTGGATGTTAGCAGTATTATTCCACCGTCGCTCGCCTTTAAAATTGATCCCATGCCTCCTTTCCAAATTCCGCCCGAAACTAGTCAGGAGGTAAAGATTACCTTTCTTCCCAAAGTTATCTTTGGATTGAATGATGTATTAGACATCTTTAGTAACGATCCAAATTCACCATTTAAAATTCCATTAAAAGGAAATGTCCGTGGAGCAGCTAATACCTTCACTGTTAGTGGTTTTGGCAGACATCAAACAAAGTTGCCTACAGGTGAAATACTTGAGGATGCTGAGATCCTTGAAGGTCTTGAGGTTAGAGTCACTAACCTCAAGAACAATCTCTCTTTGATGGCAATCACTCAAAGGGTGCAAGGTCAACCGAACTATTCAGTTACTTTCCATAAAATTGGGTTAAAAGAGTCAATCAACACCGAATTTATTGTCCAAGCAAACAATGAGATCCAAGTCGAAGTGCTTCTAAACGGTGAATCCCGAGGTTCTTCTATTCAATCTGTAACTGAAGAACATTTGTTTGCTAGGGCAATGCGGCTCGACCTTGTGATTCCATTCTCTTCACCCACTATTACGGCTATTTCTAATTTGAAAACGGGTGAATCTAATGGAGGGGGTAATATTCAAGTAAAAATTCATGGCACTAGTTTTCGCCAAGGGCTCTCTGTACAAATGGGCAAGCTGGTCGTCGAAAAAATAAGCATTATATCATCTGAGTTGATCGAGATTGTTGCTCCGATGGATACTCCTGGCGAACGTGATATCATTATTACCAATATTGATAATCAGGTGACAACTCTTCAGAATGGATATACATACAATGAAATTTCAAGTGTTTCCGTTGAGGGGGCTCCTGTTTTTGTTAAGATTGGTGAATCCGTGGACTTAAATGCTCTTGGATATGAGAAAAACGGTCAGGAAGTTCAGTTGTTAGAAACGCCTTTATGGAATATTCAATCGGGTAATGATATTGGGATTTTGACGCAGTTTGGCAAGTTTACATCACGTGAGCGGGGGACGGTGAAGGCGGAGGTTGTTTACAAAGATATTTTAAAACCTTTTGAGATCATTGTAGTGTCAGGGGATACTGCTCAGATAACATTAGATGCTGAACCCGAAATTGTTACTAGGGATGAACGTGCAAGTACAAAAATTACCGCATTGGTAATTGATAGTATAGGGAATCCAGTTCTCAATGAAACTATTGTTTTCCAAGCGGATTCAGGGAGTTTTTCGAAAGTAGTCAACAGAGGAGATGGCGGGTATGTGACAATTTTTACACCTGCGAGTTCGACCAAGCTAGGTGAAATGACGATTTATGCCAATGCACCGAATGGACGGAATGGGGCAGTTGTTATCAATCTGCGTGCGAGAGTTGGGAGATTGGTTGTTGACGTTGCGGACAATCAAGTTGTTGCTGATGGCTTTTCAAGTACCAAGTTACACATCCGAGCAATCGATATTTATGATAAGCCTGCATTAGATAAAGTCATAGAGGCAACAACAAATTTGGGGTATCTATCGCCTCTACAGGATAATGGAGATGGTACATACACGTCAACTTACATTGCGAATACCACCACAGCTGGCAAGGCAAAGATCGTTGTTAAAACCGAGTTTGATATTCAAGCATTAACTGAGATCCTCCTTATTGGTGGTTCAACAACCAATATCGAGCTAGGGATATCCAAATCCCAATTGCCTGCTGATGGAAAATCAACCGCGCAACTTCGTGTTAAAGCACTCGATATTTATGGTAATCCTGTTGTTAACGAAAAGTTTGTTTTCGAGCTAAATCCGGAACTTAATTCTGGCACAGTGGGAGATTCAATTAATCATCAAGATGGTAGTTATGTCGTTGAATATATAACTGGAACTGCTGTAGGAGAAGTAGAAATACGTGCTAAAAGTTCTTATGGGGTATTTGATCAGACGTCGATTCGTTTGACACTTGGAGATACGGCAAATTTTCAACTCAGTATGGATCCTCCGGATGCAGTTGCTGATGGTTTGACTCCAATCGATTTAATTTTGAATGTTACTGATCCTCACGGAAATACCATCCCAAATCTGAGTGTAGCTATAGATGTTAGTAGCGGGAAGATTATTAGAACTGTTGATCCTATTGGTAATAATAATTATCGTGGAACTTATATTCCTTCTACCTCTACAATTCCTCTTAAGGTAACTGCCACTCTTTCCAATGCGGGAAACACAGTTGTGTCGGAGCCAATGGTTTTGAAGCTCTTACCTGGTTCACCAAGTCCAATCCAAACTGAGATTATTGTTGAGTCTGATGAGAATGGTCAACCTATAGTACCCCCTGCTGATGGAAAGGAGCAGGTGATGGCAACTGCAATCATAAGGGATAAGTATCGTAATCCGATACCTAATATTGAAGTCAAGATTGAGTCGCAAACTATTAATGTCTTGGAACAGGTCCAATTTGTTGATGAAAAGGGACGTGCCTTTTTTAAGCTGAGTTCTGATAAGATAGGTAATCAATTAATCCATATCAAAATTCCCAAAGTACCCAATTTCGATTACGTCGAGTTTGTACGATTTAGTTCGCCCAAGATTACTGATATCAATTTTACAGATTTGCCGGATGAAATCAGTGGAGATGGCATTACGGAGACCAAACTTATGTTTACGGCGAAAAATAATGAAGGTTATCCAATTTCAAGAGCAACTATTGAGGTGACATCGACATCTGGGGCCGTTACCAGCCCTGCAGAAGAAGTATCTTCGGGACTCTATCAGACAACGTTGACTGCTCCTAATAGAGCTGGATTGCTGACCGTTGGTGCATCACCATCCAGTCCGATTCATACTTTAATATTAAATGCGCAAAAGTTAGTAAATATTAAGGTTTTGCCTGGAGATGTTTCGCCTATACAGTCTTCGGTGGAAGTCTTTCCTGATAAGATTTTAGCTAATGGTGTTACTGCCGCTAGGGTTTTGGTTACATTGGTCGATAAGCTTGGGAGTCCAGTTCCAAACCGGAAAATAGCTATTGTAGCAAAATCACGAAATGTTGATATCGAGCAAGTTGAAATTGTTCAATCAAAAACATTAACGGATATGAATGGTACAGCGATGGGTGAGGTCCTTTCATCAGATGTAGGTCAAATTACAATCTCTGTAGAAGATGTCACTGTTGTTGACCATCCAAGAAAATTAGTAGCAAGCCCAATGATCACGGCGATTAAGCCAGTTGCCTATTCTCTAACTGTGATAGCTACTCCTTCAAATTTGCCTGCTGATGGAGTCTCTGAAGCTGAGATAGCGATTCAGGTTCTAGACGCCTCAGATAACCCGATTGAGGCTGGTGAGGTGAATTTAACAGCAAATGGTGGAACTATCAACGAGACTGCAAAGAACTTGGGGTATGGAAACCACTCGGCTGTTTTGGTTGTTCCAAGTTTACCACAGGTTGTTACAATTTTAGCTGAAACTGAAGGTGGATTAACGGGAAGAGGAGAGGTAATAATTGAGAAGACAGATTTTACTTATCCCAGTTTTAGCGCTGAAACTGTCAACACTACAACAATTGTGCTGAAATTCAATGAGACGGTCAAGGGTGGTGAAGGTGATATCGATAACTGGACGGTTAATGATAAACCAATATCATTTTTTAGTGGTAAAGGAAATGAGTTTACTATTACTCTCGCTGCGCCGATTCAAACGGGAGATCAACCATTTATACAATATATTGGTGTTGCTGATAACCCAATCTTAGATCTTTCAGGAAATGAAGTTGATCCCAGCCAAAGAATTATTCAGGCTCAAGATGGTATTTCGCCTTCCTATACAGCCAGAGTAGTCGGAGACAATTTGATACAGATCGCATTCTCAGAACCAATTATGAACCCAAGTAAAGATGGTTGGAAAATTAGGTTAGAAGGGTATGGTGACTTGGTGGCTACTAATTTCAATCGGACTGATAATTTCGGTTTGATATGGAATCTTGAAATTAATGTCGAAGACGAGGTCTCAGAAATACTTCGTCGTGGTGAACCTCCGGTTGTGATGTTTTCGACAGAAAAAGGGAAATTAACAGATAGGAATGGAAACTCTCCTATCTTGGATCCGATAAGAGCACAACCGAATGATGCTCCTGTGTTGAAACTGAAGAATACCAGAAATGCTATCCTTCGAGAGAATCCAGTCAACTTTTCCATGTCAGAGGGTAAGCAATTAGTAATTTTTGTAGAAGGAGAAGACAAAAACAATGATGAGTTGACGTTTGCGGTTAGTGAACTTGAAGATAGCAAGTTTGAACAGGTTGATAAAAATCTCTATAAATTTATATATGAACCATCATTTCAAACAGTGACAGCCTATGACCAAGGAGGAGTAGTTAAGACGGCTACTTTCTCGCTAACTGATTCGGTTTTCAAACAAATACAGTCTGCAAAGTTCACTGTCAATAATTTGAGCCAGGCAGCTCAAGTTACGTTGAGTGCTTCTAAAAGCCAACTTCTTGCTGAAGAAACTTCTGAAACGGAAATTGTCGCTACAGTCAAAGATGCTCTTGGAAAACCTGTTGTTGATGAGCGGGTAATGTTAACGTCTGATGATTTCGAAGTTGAAATGGAACATCAAGTTAGAGGGAAATATGGGGCAACTTACAGAGCTAGTAATATCGTAGGAGTTGTTGTGTTGAGTGCAACAACTTCCAACAAGGTCTCGGCGAAAACAGGGGTCAAGCAGTTAAATAGCCAGCCTGATAACATCAAGCTCGTTGCTGAGACAACTGAGTTGCCTGCTGATGGCATAATAGGAACGACTTTGGTTGTTAGTGTTCGTGATACCAAAAACCGGCCTATTAGTGACGCTGAAGTTGAATTTGATACCCCTCAATTTGGCTTTATATCTGAAGTTGAAGTGCAAGGTAGTGGTCGTTATATTGCTAAATACACCACGGGTGAAATTGATAGTCCTGCGGTTAGCTTTCCAATTACGGCTTCTGTTTCGTTGAACAAAATAGTTTTGTCTGCCTCAGTTGATCTCAGTTTAAAAAGGCCTAACCGTGCGCCTACATTGGTTGTTCTTGATGCCGACAGTAAAGAGATAAAAGATGTTGCTGCTCCGGTTGTTGAAGGTGATTCTGTCACTTTCAATTTAAGTGCAGTCGATCCAGATGGCGATCAAGTGCGTTTTTCAATTGAGGCCCCCCCACTAGGTGCTCAGTTAGACCAAGATGGGAAGTTTTTCTGGCAGACGAGTAGTGATATTGTCCAGGGAATAGAAGGTTCTAGAACCTTCCCAATTCTCTTTCTTGCTATTGATAGCTTAGGTGGGTCGACCTCTAGGGAAATATTAATAGATGTTAAACACAAAAGTTCGGCTGAGCGTTTGCTAATGTTTGCATCTCCAGATTCTTTAGTATCAGGAGAAAATGCCGGTTCAACTATTACCATGATTCTGACGGATGAAAATGCAGTTCGACTTGAGAACGAAGCCATAGAGATCGAAATCTACCGCGAAAAGGAATTGAAGGATGCAGATAAAGGGACTGAAACAGAAGTCGAATCTGGCACGAATGTTGAATTAGCAGATGCTTCGGATTCAAAAGATCAAGAATTTGAGGTGAAAGAGGTTGGAAATGGTGTCTATACTACAACTGTTTTGCCTAGTGCTTTTGCTGGATTATTGCAGCTTCGTGCAACGGTACCGAATACATTAGTATCTGCAACTGTCAAATTGCGAATTTCACCGGGAGCGGTTACAAAGTTGGTTATTGATGATCCTGTGCAACCACAGCAACTTGGTGCAGGTCAACTGTTATCTTTTTTGGCTTCAGGTCGAGACCAGTTTGACAATAAAGTTGATATATCCAAAGCATTGAATTGGCAGCTTACGAATGATCTTGGGAAAATCTCAGCCGATGGAGTTTTTACTGCTATTAAAGCTGGAAAAGGTAAAGTCTCGGTCAGTTATAAGAGGTTAAAGCAAGAATCACCGGAGATTACAGTTACAGCTGGTAACCTGTCGAACATCGCAATATCTCCAACTGTGTTGGATATCGAAATTGGTCAGGTTACCTCCTTTCAAGTTGTTGGACTGGATTTGTATGATAATCCTGTTAAGGTTGATCAATCGGCGGTTAAATGGAAAATTGTTGCCTATGAGAAATCGGTTGAACTTGGTCGATTTGAAGGAGGAATATTGACGCCAAAAAATCTAGGGCTTGGAAATATTACCGCTACGCTTGATAGTTTGGAGGCAACATTACCAAAAGTTCGAATTCTCAGAGGACAAATTAAGAACATAGAAATTTTGCCTAATGAAGCGGTCTCACTAGTAGCTGGTGAGAAAAAGATGTTTCAGGTCATCGGTTGGGATTCAGCTGGTAACAAAGTTGATATTCCACGAGAAGGAGCATTATGGAAAGTTGTCGGAAATGCAATAACTGACTCTGGTAGTATTGATCCTGGACCCAAAGCCAGTGTTGTCTCGTTCCAAATGACGGCAAAACATGTCGGTATCGGGCAAGTGCAGCTTTCTGTTGGTGAAGTCAAGGGGAACTCTGCAAAAATAACAGTCACTCCGGCCAAGCTTGCTATGCTTAAAATCACACCGATGAATGCTAACTTGTTAGCTGGCAGTAAAAGGAAATTCAAAGTAGAAGGGCTTGACTTGTACGGTAATATAACGAAGACACCAGTCGAGAAAAAATGGAGTGTAGTTGGTAGTATTGGTCAGATAAAAAATGATGGCACTTTTACCGCTCGAAAACAAGGTGTTGGACAAGTGCAGGTAGAGACAGCCGGATTTGTTCAATTATCCGGCCAAGTCACCGTGCGACCGGGAGAGATTAAAGATATAAAAATCTCCATGGGAGAGAAAGTTGTTGAAGAATCAGTTAGTTTGTCCGTAGGCGAATCTATCCAGTTTGTAGGGATTGGGCACGATAAGGATAATAATGAAGTTGACCTTGATAAACCAGAATGGAAATTAGAAGGAAAGATTGGAAAGATTACCAATAATGGCAAGTTTACCGCGTTCAATTCAGGAACAGCAGTATTACGTTTGAGCTACGATAAGTTTAAACCAACTGCGATCAAGATTTTTGTGGACAGTCCGCTTTACTTAGAGATGACGGATGTTGGTGGAGGAAGGAGCCAAGAAATAGCATTCCCAATTTTTATCCGGCCTCTTGGTCCCGAAATTGGCGAAATAGTGGTCGAAACTTCTCTTGATTTCCCAAATGATTTACTCAAGTTCATTGCATTATCAGGTAAGGGTGTGAAACAAATCAGTGTAGCATCAGTTGGTAGTCGGCTCGATTTGAAATTCACCATAACCCCGTCATTTGGTACAAAAGGTGGGATTTTTCGAACAGATCTCATCTTCTTCGTTTTACCTACAGCTACTGATTTAGCAACGAGTGAAATAAGTGCTAAAGATATTTCACTCGTGCTTTCCAAAACAAACAGAAAATTGGATGAAATTAAAGTCTCATCATCTGGTCGCTTTACTGTACTTGCCGATATAAAACTGGAACTTGGTGGGATATCCTTGGCACCAAGCCAGTCTGGAGCCATTGGGCTTAAGCTTCAAAAACCTGATTTCCAGATCTCAAAAGGTCAGATTCTAATCCAAACAGTACCCAATATTAAGATTTTAGGCTTCGATTTAAATAAAGTTTTCGCCAAGACGATGACAGTAGCAAAAATTGATAATGGAATTCTGATTAAGGTTAATCAAAACCCTCCGAATGCGGAACAAGTTGGAACCATCGAAATTGAGATACCTAAAATATTAGACCCAAAAACAAAAAATGAGATTAAGATTGAAGCAGAAATGTATGCTGGCGAGGAATCCAAATATGGCCTCATTCTGCAATTAGGCAGAATCCAAATCGTGGATGAAATTGCTCCAATTGGATCATTTGTAATTAATAAAACTGAGATCTACACTACTGATCAGATAGTTACACTAGATGTTGTATCGACCGACGTTGGGTTTGGTGTTGAATCGATTCGCTTTAAGAATGACGAAGATTTTAACCAATCTGATCAAAAGATTGAGTGGATCAAGTTTTCTCCGAAAGTGGCTAACAGTGCTAGTAGTGAATGGAAACTATCGGATGAAGAAGGAATTAAAATAGTTTTTTGCCAGTTTCAGGATTTTGCTGGTAACATAACAACGTCTTCACTCTCAGACCAAATCATTTTTGACCAGACAGCTCCAATTGGATCGATATCAATTGTTGGGGATCGAACTAGGCAGGCAGGGATCATTATTAATCTTGTTGCCTCTGATGAACTTTCAAATATGAAGGAGATTGGTGAAGTAAGGCTAAGAAACGGGGAGGAGGATTTCAGTGACAAAGATTGGAAGCCGTTTCGTGACCAAATTAAATGGGAAGTGCCTTCTGGTGAAGGGATCCGTATGGTATTTGCCGAGTTTCGGGATGGTGCTGGCAATGTTTCAGAGGTAGCATCGGATTCTGTTGAATTTGATGATTTAGTGCCAGAAGTGGTTTCTTTTGATCCTGATGGTACAGAGGATTTTGTCCAGGTCGATACTATTATATCGATAGAGTTCAGCGAAGAAGTGAGAATCGATGAGCAACATCTAATAGTATCTAGTGACGCAGTTGATGGGATTTGGGGTGAGATTCGCATAGATGCTAATCGTGTGACTTTTGTGGTGGAGGAAGTCTTTAGAGATGTTGAGAAAGTCTCGGTCGTAATTAAGTCTGGGATACCAGACTTGATCGGAAATCCCTTAGCTGAGGACGTCTCATGGTCGTTCACTACCGGTGTTGGAGTTTTTCCTGGTGATACCAACAAAGATGGCGAAGTCAATGCTGCAGACATAATTCCTATAGGTCGTTTCTGGCGGGAAAAAGGTGAGCCAAGGCCCGAATCTACAACGGATTGGGTTCTTCAAACGGCGAAACCATTCAAACTTCAACTAGCTACGGTTGCGGATGCCGATGGTAGTGGTATTGTGGATGCAGATGATATTGTCCCAGTTGCCCTGAATTGGATGAAGAAGACCAGCGAACCATTTGCTGTTGCCGAAGTTAGTGATGAGAAGACTAGAATTTTTGAAGAAGAAATTAACGTTGCGCCTGGGAATCTTCTTGATTCAGACCTAGGTACATTAGATATGTATAAACAAATGTATCAGAGACTCTTGGATCTTCCAGAGAGTGTTGAAGGCGTTATCGCGTTGCGCAATTTTATGGAAGATCGGATTCTATCTTTGGAAGCACTTTCCATTCCTGTAAAGAACAAGCTCTTGATGAATTATCCTAATCCATTTAATCCCGACACGTGGATTCCATTCCAGATTTCGACTGGTTCAAAAGTAGTTCTAAGAGTATACGATCTGCAAGGGAAGCTTATAAGGCAAATAAACCTTGGGATCAAACCAGCAGGTTTTTATGTTCGAAAGGATCGAGCAATTCACTGGGACGGGCGTAGTCAGAATGGAGAACGAGTAGCCAGCGGTATTTACATCTATCAGTTGCAAGCCGGTGGTTTCTCAGAATCTCGGAAACTTGCTATAATCAAGTGAGTACATCACGTAAAAACAGACCAGTATGTGATTGATCAATGGATGCTATGTTCTCTGGTGTTCCCATGGCAACAAGATGCCCACCTTCCTTACCTCCTTCAGGCCCGAGATCAATTATCCAATCTGCTGATTTGATTACATCCATGTTATGTTCAATAATAATAATAGTATTTCCTTTGTTGACGAGCCTGTTAATGACATTTAGCAACTTTTGAATATCTTGAAAATGTAGTCCTGTTGTGGGCTCATCCATTACATAAAGTGTTTTTCCTGTACCGCGTTTGCCAAGTTCTGTTGCCAATTTTATTCGTTGTGATTCTCCACTTGAAAGCGTTGTCCCTGGTTGTCCCAGTTGAATGTAATCTAACCCAACGTCAAAAAGCAACTGAAGCGTTTTTTCAATAGTTGGTATGTCTCGGAAAAATTCTAAGGCTTCACGAACCGACATTCGCAAGACATCAGCAATATTTTTTCCTTTATAACGAACTTCCAAAGTTTCTCGATTATAACCAGTATTGTTGCACGATTCGCATTCTAACCAAACATCGGCAAGAAAATGCATTTCGATTTGATTGTGTCCAAGCCCTTGACAAAGCTCACATCGCCCTCCACTGATATTGAAGCTAAAGCGACCAGATGCAAACCCTCGAACTTTAGCATCCGGTAGACTGGAAAATAGGGTTCGGATCTTGGTGAAAATGTCAGTGTACGTTGCAGCATTTGATCTAGGTGTTTCGCCGATTGGACTTTGATCAATGTTAATTATTTTATCAAAAGCGCCGAGATTTACTGTTTGGTTTTCTTCCTTGTTCCCAAAATTGAGCTCAGTTCCGGTTGAGGCAAAATTGTCTTCTAATAAGACTCCATCAACCAATGAGCTTTTGCCTGAGCCGGAAACACCAGTTACACATGTCAGTGTTCCACATGGAACCTTGACGGTGATGTTTTTAAGATTATTCTTTCGAGCATTTTTTATTTCCAGCCAATTCCCGTTGCCTCGACGTCGTTCTTTGGGTACGAGTATCTTTTCCTTTTTGGACAAATATCGACCAGTTATAGAGTGAGGTTCTTTTTTGATTTTAGATGGTGAGCCTGTCGCGATTATTTCACCTCCAAGTATGCCTGCACCAGGACCAAAATCGAGCATATGGTCTGATGATTCAATCATACTTGTATCGTGTTCAACAACTAGTACTGTGTTACCGAGGTCACGTAGTCCCTTTAGTGCCTTGATCAATCGTTGATTATCACGTTGATGTAGGCCTGTTGTAGGTTCATCTAAAACATAAGTTACACCAGTTAAACCGCTTCCCAATTGGCTGGCCAAGTGAACACGTTGCATTTCACCACCGGATATGGTGGGGGCACGTCGGTTTAGAGTTAGATAGTGTAGCCCAATTTCTTCCAGAAATTGAAGCCTCTTTCGGGTTTCTGACACTAACTCATGCCCAATCTCCATTTCGTGTGATGTAAAGCTGATTTCATTAAAGAAATAGACAGTTTGGCGTATTGACATTGCTGTGAGTTCAGGGAGCGTTTTGTCACCAATTGCGACATGGCTGGCCAAAGGTTTGAGGCGGGTTCCTTGACATGAATGGCATATATCACCCCATGTAGTTCCAAATCCATCGCAAGTTGGACATTTACCAATTGGACTATTGAAAGAGAAGTGCTGCGGTGTTAGATCATCAAAACTTAGATTACATGGTACACAGGCAAACTGTGTGCTGTAAACGATGGTTTTTTTTTGACGGTCTGGCGTTTTTGCCTTTGAGTTTGTTCTATCCTGATTTTTCCTGCGTTCCCTACGCCGGTTGCTAACCGCTTGAGGGTCGATAGCCGTGGATCTTCCAAATTGCACTGATTTTGATTCTCTCCGAATTGCAACAGTGCCGGCACTTTGGCCTATAGCCACCTCTACCGCTTCGGCCAAACGACTTCTGTCTTCTTCAGAGATGACAAGTCTATCAACAACAATTTTGACGTCATATTTGCTGGTCTCTTTTAGGTCTGGAGTCTGATTAAGGAAATAGGTAACATTGTTGACTTCAATGCGTGCAAAACCAAGTTTCTGAAGTCTTCCGAATGCTTGTTGATAACGTTCACCTCTTTGCAGTTTAAGTGGAGACATTATATGAATACGGGTTCCGTCAGGTTCCGCCATAATTTTGTCGATAATTTGTTGGGTACTTTGTGAGCCAACTGGCTGTTTACATTGAGGGCAATGGGCTTTGCCGATACGTGCGTAGAGTATCCGCAGGTAGTCATAGATTTCTGTGACGGTACCAACCGTAGATCTTGGATTCTTGCTTAAAGCTCGACGCTCAATTGCGATAGCAGGAGATAAACCCTCGATTTTTTCAACTTTCGGTTTTTCAAGCTGACCGAGAAATTGCCTTGCATATGTAGATAATGATTCAACATAACGACGTTGTCCTTCTGCATAAACTGTGTCTAAAGCCAAAGAAGATTTTCCAGACCCACTGACACCTGTCAGGGTAGTCAATTTGTGATACGGTATTTCTGCATCAATCGACTTCAGATTATGTTCGGATGCACCTTGAACTATAATTCCTTTCTCCTTCGTGTTCAAAGTTTGTGAAACAGGTAGATTTGTTTTTAGAGATTCTGTAGTTCGACTCAAGAGGCGTTTCAAGTATTGACCCGTGTGCGAACCCTTAATTTCCGAGATATCTTCTGGTGTGCCAGTAGCAACAACGAAACCACCAGATTCTCCTCCTTCGGGACCTAGGTCGATAATATAGTCAGCCGTTTTAATAACTTCCAAGTTGTGTTCAATCACGATTACTGTGCTACCTTGGTCAACTAACCGATGGAGGACTTTAAGCAATCTTTTCACATCATCAAAATGGAGTCCGGTGGTCGGCTCATCAAGAATATACAGCGTTTGATCTGTCTTTCGTTTAGCTAATTCGCGGGATAATTTTATTCTTTGAGCCTCCCCTCCAGAAAGCGTTGGCGATGGTTGACCAAGCTTGATATAATCTAACCCAACGTCGTACAATGTCTGTAAAACCCTAGCAATGTTTGGTACATTTTCAAAATGTTCTAGTGCTTCTTGAACATCTAGATCCAAGATATCGCTAATTGACTTATTTTTGTATTTAACAGTTAGTGTTTCTTGATTATATCGTTTGCCGTTACAAACATTGCATGTGACCCACACATCTGCTAAAAGCTGCAATTCAATTTTTTGTGCACCATTACCTTGGCAGGCTTCACAACGACCACCTTTGACATTAAAACTAAAACGACCAGGTTTGTAACCGCGTAGCTTTGATTCTGGAAGTTCGGCAAACAAATTTCGAATATGATCAAACAATTTGCTGTACGTGGCCGGATTTGAGCGTGGTATACGACCAATTGGAGCTTGATTTATCGACACGACTTTGTCAATAATGTTGCTTATTCCTTGAATTTCAAGTGTGCTGTCCTCATTATACTTTATGATCTGAATTCTTTTGTGTTTACCCGGAGTTGTGCTCGCATGCATCAAATCCTTCGCTAATGCTTGATAAAGTATGTCATTGATCAATGAACTCTTTCCAGATCCTGAGACCCCAGTGACGCAAGTGAAACTCCCAATCGGTATTTGAACGTCGATTTCTTTTAAGTTATTATGTTTAGCTTGAACGATTTCGAGGAAAGAATTTCCAAGGGGACGTCGACTGTTTGGTATTTCTATTTCGAGATCACCTCTAAGGTACTGAGCTGTCAACGAACTTCCGTTTGTAATTACTTCTTTTGGAGAACCGGTGTCTGAAATTATTCCTCCTTGTACGCCGGCACGTGGACCAAAGTCAACAATTATGTCTGCTGCTCGCATTGTCTCTTCGTCATGTTCTACTACAATGACTGTATTGCCTTGATTTCGGAGTTGTTGGAGTGTCCTTAACAGATGATTATTATCTCGAGGATGTAGTCCGATTGATGGCTCGTCCAAAACATAAACAACGTCACACAAGCCCGCACCAATTTGTGAAGCCAAACGTATCCGCTGAGATTCACCACCAGATAAAGTTGGTGCTGTGCGATTTAGCGACAAGTATTCCAATCCAACGTTAGCCAAAAATTTCAGCCTTCCTTGGATTTCCTTCAACACCTCTTCTGCGATGATTTTCTCTCGTTCTCCTAACTTGAGGTTATGAAAAAAAACAAGACAGTCGTTGATAGTCATTTCGGTAATATCGACAATAGACCTATCCTCAATTTTTACACTCATCGCTTCTAGTTTAAGGCGATTACCATTGCAATCTGGACATGTGATTATTGAAACATACTTTTCATATTTGTTTATACGTGCTTGGGATCGACTTCGGTGGTATTGATACTCCGCATCAGGAATAATCCCGTGAAACACTTCTCTTTTCTTGAACCGACGTCGGCCTCGTTGTCGATAGATCATTGGTATTGGCTGATTACCTGTACCATAGAGGATCGCATGTTGTATATTCTCTGGTAATCTCTCCCATGGGTCGTCAAGATCAATTTCAAAATAATCTGCTAGACTTTGAACTAGCATTCTCAGGCGTGACGACTCAACTTTACCCCAGAGTGATACAGCACCGTCATTAATTGATAACTTTGGATTAGGTATAACCAGATCTTTTGAGATGCCGTTTATTGTGCCTACACCGCGACAGGTTTGGCACATTCCTACTGGACTATTAAAAGAGAAATCTCTAGGTGAAAGTGGTTGATAACTGATCTGGCATTTGGTGCAGGTGTAGCTCCTGCTGTAAGTCCGATCTGTATCTTGAAAATCTGGCATGTTGATCGTTAAGATGCCATTCCCCATACGAAGCGCAAGTTCCACGGCTTCTGCAACACGGCTTCGAATATCCGGTTTAACCTTGATTCGATCAACTACGATTTCAATGTTATGGCGTTTGTTACGTTCAAGTTGGATATCCTCTGTGAGATCGAGAACTTCTCCATTAATTCGGGCTCGTGCGTAACCTGCCTTACGGGCGTCTTCTAATTCCTGTCTATATTCGCCGCGTCGGCCAATGACAATCGGTGCGAGAATCAGCAAACGCTGATTGTCAGGTATAGTCATTATCTGATCGACAATTTCATCTTCTGTTTGTATGCCAAGCGATGAATTGCATTCTGTACAATGTAATGTGCCTACTCGGGAGAAGAGTACTCGCAGATAATCATAGATTTCTGTTATTGTTGCAACAGTTGACCGAGGGTTTTGGCTGGTTGATTTTTGGCTAATTGATATAGACGGGGAAAGGCCATCAATCGAGTCAAATTTTGGTTTTTCAACTTGACCAATGAACTGGCGGGCATAGGCTGAGAGTGACTCAATGTAGCGGCGTTGTCCTTCAGCATAGATTGTATCGATAGCTAAAGAAGATTTTCCAGACCCACTTACACCTGTGAAGACAATTAGTTGATCCTTCGGAAGTTTTAGATTGACATTCCGTAGGTTATGTTCGCGTGCACCACGAATCTCGATACAGTCCTGGAACATTCACTTCTTAAACCCCTTATTGTTCTAGTTTGTTGATCATTTCGAACAAATTTTTTAGGCAGATACGTGATGCTTCTTCACCTGCTTCGGAGAAAGCTGATCCTCCAGGTTGATGAACAATATCTTCAGCCAGCTTGAGAGTTGGTCGCCAGTGCGTTTCTAGTGTTAGGTGGCCTTCATAACCGTCATCAACGAAAGCTTGTAGTTGTCCTTGCCAATCGATGATTCCAGTGCCGACCTCGACTGATTCCATCTCTCCCGTTTTTGGGTTGCGGGCAGCATCTTTTAGATGAGCGTGAATCATAAATGGTTTAAGCCGATTATAGGCATCTGGGAATGGCGTTTCACCTTCTTGATCGGCATGTGCTTCATTTGCAGGATCCCAAATTGCTTTGACACTTGGTGAGTCAATCTCACTAATAAAACGTTCTGTTAGTTTCGCAGTGGCTAAGTTGGTCGAGTACTCGTTCTCCATGCCTAGTATAATGCCTTCACTTTCCGCAATTCGCACAGGCTCATCATAGGATCTAACAATTTCGTTCCATCGTTCTTCAATGTTATCAATCTTCCAAAAGACAAAAGTTCTTATCAAGTTGACATCAAATGCTTTTGCCAGCTTAATGCATTTTTTCAAGATATTGAGATGTTCTTTCCGTTCCTCAGTATTATCAATATCACATTTGTAGAATGGTGATGCAATGCCAATCACTTCAACATTCGTATCTTTTAGGATTTGCTTCATCTGGTCGATATCCTGATCTGTTAACTCTTGTGGAGCTTTTTCCCAAACGGATCTAATTTCAATTGAATTGAGATTGAATTCAATTGCCATATCAACCACAGTTTGGAAATCCTGAGAGGCTTCATCACCAATAATTCCAACTTTGAACATTTAGTTTTTCTCCTTAATTTTTCGGATTTAGTTATTTATAAGAATGGTCAGCGTCAGGAAAAGTTCCTTGCTGGACTTCAAATTTATAGCTTTCGGTTGCACGTAAAATTTCTTTCTTTACATTGGTAAATTGTTTTGCAAACGAGGGTTTGAAGCGATCAAATAACCCAATTAAATCATGGGTAACAAGAACCTGCCCATCGCAACTTGCTCCGGCCCCAATGCCGATTGTTGGGATTGAAATAGATCCCGTGATTCTTTCAGCCACTGGACTTGGAATACATTCCAGAACAACAGCGAAGCAACCTGCTTTTGCCAAGGATATGGCATCTGCTAGAATTTGATTTGCTTCTCTTTGTTTCCTTCCACGGACTCGGAATGTTTCCGTGGTTTGAGGTAGGAGACCTGCATGCCCCATGACTGGGATGTCTGCGTTAATAATAGCTTTGATAATGTTAGTCTTATTTCCTTCAATTTTAACAGCATCTGCTCCTGCGGAAACGAGCTGGTTGGCATGTTCGACTGCTAGTTTGGATGTTTTATCGGACTGATATGGAAGATCTGAGACAATCAGGCAGGTTTCATTGCCGCGTTTGACCGCAGATGTGTGGTGAATCATGTCTGTTATGGTAACGTCTCGTGTTGTTTCATATCCCAAAACCACCATACCAAGGGTATCGCCAACCAAGATAATGTCAATTTCTGCTTGGTTCAAAATTAGGGCTGTTGGATAATCATAAGCGGTCAGCATAACAATTTTCTGCCCGCTACTTTTCGCTTTTCTAATAGAATTAACGGTTTTTTTCATCGTCAGAAAAAGTGTATCAACTCGAAACACTCACCGTCAAGCTAACCCTTCATGTGTAATAGATTCAATGCGCTTCAAGCCAATTATGACCGATTCCGATATCGACTTTAAGTGGGACATTCATTGGGATTGCAGTTTGCATTTTTTCTTGAACAATAGATACGATAGTTTCTTCTTCCGGTTTCCACATATCGAATAATAACTCATCGTGGACCTGAAGGATCATACGTGTATTTAGTTTTTGGCTTGTGAATTCTTGGTAAATAGCTGACATTGCAAGTTTGATTAGATCTGCGCTCGATCCTTGGATGGGGGAATTAATAGCGTTACGCTCAGCACTATTTCGCATGGTAGCATTAGCCGAATTTACGTCGGGTAAGTACCGGCGACGACCTGTTATGGTTTGTACATATCCTTTGTTTCTGGCGAATTCGACAATCTCATCCATGTAATTCCTAATTTTTGGAAACTGATCAAAATATCGATCAATAATTTGTTGTGCTTCACCTCGGCGAATCCCGAGTCTTTGTGCTAAACCAAAAGCTGAAATACCATAGACAATACCGAAGTTAACCATCTTGGCTTTTCGTCGCATTTCTTCATTGACTTGGTCGTATGGAATTTGGAATACTTTTGATGCAGTTTCATTATGAATGTCCAAACCGACTTGGAAGGCCGCGATTAGGTTTTCATCACCACTCAATTCTGCAATAATCCTGAGTTCAATTTGCGAGTAGTCAGCAGACAATAGGGCGTGTTTATCACTACGGGGAATAAAAGCTTTTCGAATTTCTTTTCCTTTTTTGGTTCGGATGGGGATATTTTGCAAGTTTGGGCTATGCGATTGAATTCGCCCGGTAGCTACAAATGCTTGGTCATATTGTGTGTGTATTCTTTGGGTGCGCTCAAAAATTGCTTTTGGAAGTGTGTCAACATAAGTGTTTTTTAACCTTCGAACTTCACGGAATTCAAGTAATTGTTGGGCAATTTGATGCTTTGAAGCTAAAGACTCTAGAACTTTTGCATCTGTTTTATATTGACCTGTCTTAGTTTTGCGAGGCGATTCAGCTAATTTTAGATGGTCGAATAATACTTCCCCTAATTGCTTGGGAGAATCAATATTGAATTCCATTCCGGCTAATCTGTAAATTTCGGCTTTTTTGTCGAAAAGCTCATCTTTCAAATCATTGGAGAAAGAGATGAGCGCCTCACTGTCAAGTTTCACTCCGTTTGATTCTATTTCTACTAAAACTGGAACTAAGGGGCATTCTACTTCATAAAATACTCGACTGAGCTCCTTCTCAGAAATTAGGTCTTTAAAAAATTCGTAAAGTTGCCATGTTATGTCCGCATCTTCAGAGGCGTATTCGGCAATCCGCTGAATTGGAATCTGGAACAAATCCATTTGGCTATCTCCAGTGAGATCACTATATGATATGGGGGAGTAGCCCAGATATGTTGTTGCCAGAAAATCCAAATTGTGACGTGCGTCGGGGGAAATTAACTGATGTGCCAGCATGGTATCAAATAGTTTGCCTTGAACAGTAATGCCATGCCATTTTAAGACAGCTAGGTCAAACTTAAGGTTGTGGTTTACCTTACCGATACTTTCGTCTTCCAGTAAAGACCTAAATTCCTCAAGTATATCCTGTGCATGTTCTTTTTCTGGTATTGGAACGTAGAACCCAGTGCCAGAAGAAAAGGAAAACGCAATTCCAACCAATTTAGCTGTTTTAGGATCAAGATCAGTTGTTTCACAATCCAAGCAGAACGTTTGTTGTGATTTCAGCTTTTTAATGAGTGCCTTTCGTGTTTCAGCCGTATCTACTATACGGTAATCGCATTTGACATCTTTGATTGTTCTAAGAGGTGTCGACGCTGAATTTTCTTGACTAACTGAAAAGTCTTCCCCAATTATTCGTTTTCCAAGTCGCTCAAACTCCAGATTGGTGAAAATTACTTTTAGCTTATCCACATTAGGTGGTTGTCGCTTCATTTCATCAAAATTTACTGGAATTGGTACATGGCGATCAATTGTTGCTAATCGCTTTGAGAGCAATGCCTGTTCAGTTTCATTTTCAAGATTTTCTTTTTGTTTCCCTTTGAGTTGATTTGTGTTAGCGACTAGGTTTTCTATATTGTCAAACTGTGCAATTAGCTTTTGAGCGGTTTTTTCTCCAATTCCGGTTACACCAGGAATATTGTCAGATGAATCTCCCCATAAACCTAGGATGTCTGTAACTTGATTGATACGACTAACTTGCCATTTATCTTTAATCTCAGGAATTCCCATGATCTCGACTTTTTCATTATGTGCCGAAAGTTTGTAGAAAAATGTTTTCGCCGAAACCAATTGAGAGAAATCCTTATCAGTTGTCACCATGTAAGTTCTAAAATCCAACTTGTCTGCACACCTGGCTATTGTTCCAATAATGTCATCAGCTTCAAACCCATCTACAGTAAATATCTTGATTCGTAGGGCATCCAATACTTCCTGTATTTGTGGAATAGAAGTGATTAAGTTCTCCGGGATGGCGGATCTCTGCGCTTTATATGCTGGATATTCTATATGTCTTTTGGTGGGAACATCGGTATCGAAGGCCACAGCGATGTGCGTTGGGTTTTCTTTGTCTAAAATTCCTAGTAGAGTGTTTAGAAAACCAAACTCCGCAGATACATTCCGGCCATCATTTGTTAATCTAGGGTTTTTTACAAAAGCGTAGTGAGCGCGAAAAATCAGTACCATTCCATCAATTAGAATTAGCTTTTCCATTCGTTTTTTTCGAAAAAATTTAAGCTACATTGGCAGATTGAAAATCTCGACCGGAACTAGTGAATCGGCTGGTTTAAATCCAAAGACACTGCCATAAAAAAACAATTCTGCATCCAGTGCCCGTTTTATATTTTCCGATTTTCGAAACCCGTGTCCTTCTTCATCAAACGAAACGTAGGCAACGGGTATGTTTTTCGATTTGAGAGCTCGAACCATTGCTTCCGCTTGGTTGGGAGGAACAACTTTATCCTCAAGTCCCTGAAAAATGATAATGGGGCAGTTAAGTAAATCTATAGCATGAATAGGAGATCTGTTCTGATAGACTTCCATTTTCTCTGGATATTTGCCGATAAGACCGTCTAGATAACGTGATTCAAATTTGTGTGTATCGGTCACTAGTGTTTCCAAGTTTCCAATACCATAATAGCTGGTTCCTGCTTTGAAAAAATCATGATATGCTAAGGCACATAATGTTGTATATCCACCAGCACTTCTGCCTTTGATGGCGATTCGGTTCGAATCGACTTGCCTTTGATCCACAAGAAATTTAGCGCCGTTTATACAATCTTCCACATCTACAATACCCCACTGATTATTTAGTCTTTCACGATAGGTTCGACCATACCCTGTGCTACCACCATAGTTTACATCAAGTACAGCAAAACCTCGGCTAGTCCAATACTGTAAATTGAGGTTGAGCGTGTTGCTCGTTGCACTAGTGGGTCCTCCATGACTAATAACAATTAAAGGGGGCAATTCAGATTCTGAAGCAATCTGGTAATCATTTTTTGGTGGGTAGAAAAAGGCGTAGGATATCAGGCCATTTGCCGTAGGGAATTTTATAGTTTGAGACGTAGACAAATATTCTGGTTGTAGCTCAACGTTACATGATCTGCGAATAATGTAAGGAAATTGTGTGTTCAAGTTGAGCTTCACTACTGATGGGAACTGAGATGGAGATCCACCAATGAACACGGCTGTCTGTGCATCCACCTGCACTGATTCGATAGAAGTATAATCAGTTTTAATTTTTTTCAACTTCTGAGTTTTCGTTTGAACGTCAGCTAAATACCAAACGCCATCTTGGGTATATGTGCAAATGAGTTTTTCTGCTGAGGCAAAACCATAAGTTGACATCCCAAAAACCCATTGTGGAAGACCAAATTCTGCTTCCATCTCGAATAATGGTTTAGTTTGCCCGTTTTGCAAGTAGTACAAATTCCACCAACCATTCCGATCAGACACATAGTATAGCTTATGATCAGGTGACCACTTGGGCTGAAAAATTGATTCGTTGTGTCCGCCAGCAATTTGCTTTGGTTGATCAATAGTTCCATATTCATTCAAAGTTCCAACCCATAATTCTGTGTTTTCCCAAGGCATGTTTGGGTGGTTCCAAGTCAGCCATGCTAAGTGAGATCCATCTCTGCTAAGACAGGGAGATGCATAAAAATCATTTCCGAAAGCAATGTCTTGGGTCTTTCCATCAGCCAAATTCAAACTCATCAATGAATTTTTCGGCTCATTTTGGTTAATATTAGAATGATCTTCAACGACACAGATAAGCCGATTTTGCTTTTCATCAATGACAAAGTCGGCGTAGCGGCGGTTTGATCCTGAAGTGATTGCTACTGGGTCAGCTCCTATTTCTTGCTGGTAAATCTGATTATCGAGATAATTCGAGAAGTAAATTGTTTTGTTAACTATGGTGAACGCACCTCCTCCATATTCATGGACACGGGAACGAATATTGAAAGTCTCTGGTGTTACGTCAGTTCTTTCCCCTCCTGTAGTACAACGAACGATTACATTTCGACCGCCTTCTCTAGGTCGCCCTTCAGTCCAATAGATACTCTCATTGTCAAGTACAACCTGGCCAAGTCTAACTGTTTCAGAAACAATTAGATTCGAAGTGATCGGTGAAATCCAAGAGCCATAGGTATTATCTTCTAATTTTGACATACACTTAACTAACGGTGATTTTACGTTTTCAATGGTCTAACTGCAGAATTGGGTAATTATAATGATTATACCATTCGGTACGATATTCTTTAAATGACATTATTATTTTTTAGCTTAGTTAAAGTGGATGTTATCAGGAAATTGTTTTGGCATTTAATCCTCTTCCCTCCCATCATTGGCAATTCACAGTTGCCGAAGCAAGCAAAAAACTGGTATGGTTAAGTAGAAATAATTATACATTGACTTTCTTCACCATTTTGAATTGGTTTTAACAATTAACACAGATGGTGTTGGTATACTAAGTGGGCTGTAGCTATGAAACTGGTAGGGTGTTTGGGCAGCTTTCAAGGTTAACGGAGATTGAAAAAAACTGATCAACTCCTAATTAACTGTGTGAGACCTAATGAATTTTAGCTCAATTGACAACCCATGTATCGCCGGCATTAAGAAGTGATTCGAGATCGCCTTTACCTTTCTTCTTTTTTTGGGTGTCGATCTGTTGTGTCAATGCATCTTCGTAGCAAGGCCGTTGGATACTGCGAAAAATTCCTATTGGTAAGGGAAGTTCTTCATTTTCTGTCATTCGGCTTAGGAAGTGTGCCAGAGTTGGGTCGTCTGTGAATTGATCGTGTGTAATAAGATCCTCAGTTGTATATGTGCTATCATTATTGAGTGAAATAACTTCAGGTTGAAACCCGTTTAGTATGATTCCTTTGTCCAAGTTAGCACCAAAAATCAATGGCTCTTCATGTTCAAGTTGGACGACGTTATCTGCTTTGGTTGCTTTTTCGGTATAGGTGAAAAAGGCTCCATCATTAAAGATATTGCAGTTTTGATAAATTTCAACGAATGATGTTCCTTTGTGCTCAAAAGCTGCTTTCATCATGGTTGGTAGATGTTTAGTATCTCTATCAAGGCTACGTGCTACAAAAGTTGCTCCCGCGGCTAAAGCAATGCTAATTGGATTGAAGGGGTTATCAATTGAACCTGCTGGTGTAGACTTAGTTATTTTGCCAACTTCGGAAGTTGGTGAGTACTGTCCTTTTGTTAAACCGTAGATCTGGTTATTAAACAATAGCACGTTGATATCAAAATTTCGGCGAAGAAGGTGTATGAAGTGGTTGCCACCAATGGATAGAGAATCCCCATCACCTGTTATTACCCAAACAGACAGATCGGGATTTGTAGCCTTCAACCCAGAAGCAATGGTCGGTGCCCGACCGTGAATTGAATGAAACCCATAAGTATTCATATAATAAGGGAAACGACTTGAACACCCAATTCCTGATACGAAGACGAGTTGTTCTCGCGGAATACCGAGATCAGGAAGGATCTTCTGAGTTTGTTTCAAAATGGAATAATCGCCACAACCGGGACACCATCTTTTGTCTTGATCAGATTCAAAGTCTCTGTTGGTCAGGGTTGGGACAGCAACAGGAGCAGAATTTAATTCTTTCACTGCTCCTGCTCCGGAACGGAATTTTCTTTTCACCAAATTTACCTTTCTAAAATTTCGTCGATTTTACTTTCAACTTCGTAAACATAAAACGGTTGTCCCTGGATCTTGTTGAAGCTTATAGCATCAACAAGATAGCGAGCACGAATTATAGTGACAATCTGGCCTAAGTTCAATTCGGCAACGACTACTTTCTTGAATCGACTCATAATATCACCTAGATCCTCGGGAAGCGGGTTTAGATACCTCAAATGTACATGTGAGACAGAAACACCTTCGGCCTGCTTGTTTTTAACTGCTGTTCTTAATGTTCCAAAGGTGCCTCCCCAACCGATGATGAGAAGTTCCTCATTATTTTGGCCAAAGACTTCGGTTGGCGGAATGTCGTTGGCAATCTTTGCTACTTTTTCATTTCTTAGCTGACACATTTTTTCGTGATTGTCAGGGTCGTAGCTTACATTGCCAGTTAGGTCTTGCTTCTCTAAGCCACCAATTCGATGTTCTAGCCCGGGAGTTCCAGGAATTGCCCAAGGCCGAGCAAGTGTTTCTTCATCACGGGCATATGGCATAAAATCTTGGGTATTGTTACCATTGTTCTCAATACGAGTTTCTATCTCTGGTAGTGTAGCTACTTCAGGAATCTGCCAAGGTTCAGCTCCATTGGCGATGGAATTGTCAGACAGGAAGAAAACCGGCGTCATATATTTAAGTGCGATTCTGGCAGCTTCGTACGCTGTGGCGAAACAGTCCGATGGTCTTGACGCAGCAATAACAGGAACGGGGGATTCTCCGTTCCTACCATACAGCACCTGTAAAAGGTCTGACTGCTCTGTTTTGGTCGGCATTCCTGTTGACGGCCCTGCCCTTTGAATATTAAGGATTACAAGAGGTAGTTCTACCATCACAGCTAAACCAATAGCTTCTCCTTTAAGAGCAATACCAGGACCACTGCTGCCTGTAACCCCTAGGGCTCCACCGTAGGACGCACCGATTGCCGAACCCACTGCCGCTATTTCATCCTCCATTTGCATGGTTTTAACACCAAATTCCTTGTATTTTGAGAGCTCATGTAAAATATCGCTTGCTGGTGTGATCGGATAACTGCCGTAAACAAGTTGCAGGTCTGCTTTTTGAGAAGCCGCGATTAAACCAATAGCTGCAGCTGCGTTCCCCATAATATTTCGGTACTTTCCGGGTTGGAATTTAGCTGGTTTGACTTCATACGTAGATGCGACCTGATCTGTTGCTTCTGCAAAAGCGATTCCCGCTTTCAGTGCAAGGATGTTTGGTTCGACAAATTTAGGGTATCGTGCTCCAAGCGTTTCTGTGATAAATTTTAAAGTGTAATCTATCGGGCGGTTGAACAACCAAAAAATCACGCCCAGTGCAAAAAAGTTTTTACATAAATCCTTCTCTTTAGAACTTAACTCGGTTTCTGCGAGTGCTTCGTGTGTTAAGCGTGTTAATTCAATTGAAAAGATCTGAAATTGACTGAGTGAATCATCTTCCAGTGGATTGGAAACATAACCAGCTAGATTCAGGTTTTTTTTCTGAAAGTTGTCTATATTGACGATAAGAAGACCATTTGGCTTAAGATGTTCGTGATTTTCACGTAATGCCGCAGGGTTCATAGCTACTAAGACATCGCATTTATCGCCTGGAGTAAAGATGTCCTGACTCGAAAAATGTAGCTGGAACCCGGAAACACCAGCTAGTGAGCCTGCAGGTGCCCTGATCTCAGCAGGGAAATCCGGATGCGTTGAGACATCGTTTCCAGCCATTGCAGAGGTCTGTGTCATCTGTGCTCCAATTGTTTGCGAGCCATCACCTGAATCACCAGCAAAGAGCACAACGGCATCTTCAATTGTTTGCCTTGGTTTGCTCATTGAACGTTCCTTGAAATCATTATCTTGAACTTTAGACTTAGTTACTACTAGTTAGCAAACTGAAAAAACTTTAGTTCGGTTTTATGGAATAGTATCGTGTTTTTTTAAAGTATTCATATTATTTATGCGCCTTCGCGAGCTTGCATGGCATCACGAATAGGTCTTGGAGGTAAAGTCAAGACTTCTTGCGGAAAATGTTCTATCAAATATGTAATGATGCTCAGAATCGACACCATTCCGATTGGTTTATGTCGATCATCTACAATCGGGATATGACGATAGCCTCCACTTGCCATAAAGAAAATCGCTGTGTCCAACAAATCGTCTGGTTGAAGGGTTTTGGGATTTTCCTTCATGTGGTTGTCTACAACCAAATTATCCCATGAATCCAGATCGGCGTTGAAAAAATGCAACAAAATATCTCGTTCACCAAAAATTCCGATTAGCTTCTCGCCTTTTGTTACAACCACATAACCTATATTATTCTTAATCATTAGATTTGATGCTTCTTGGACACTCGATCCACTGTTAACTGTCGTAATTTCTTCCATCAAAGAGGAGAGCGGCACTTGGATTTCGTGATCGCCTAATGATTTAGAAGGCTCTGCTAATTGTTCCTCCATCAGTGCCATCTCATCTGCAATCATATCTTCATAAGGCATCTTGTCTTTCCTTAAGTTTTATCATCAGTTAAATTTTTTTTGCTTACTAAAGTCGTTTGATTAGCCGAAAAAAATCTTAATCTTAACAAGATTCCACAGATCATAATTTGCTTATCTTTCACCATCAATTTGGTTGTTGTCCATCTTCAAAAACTCAGCGGAATAAGCAACAATATCTCTACTAGACACAATGCCAACGGGAACTTGGTTTTCATCTACCAAGGGCACATGGCGGCACCTATCAAAGTGCATGATATTTAAAGCGAAAGCGATTGGGTCATCAATCATCAGTGAGTCTGGTGATTCTGTCATAATTGTATTTACGATGACATCATTGGCGTCTAGATTTTTTCCAATGACCTTTTGCATTAGATCCCGCTCGGTGACTATACCGATGAGTTGTTTCTCCTTAACAACCAGAATACAACCTGTACCACGCTCATGATTTGGATCGCCTTCCTGCATACAAAGTATAACGTCTGGAACCGAGGCCCCAGTTTCAACAGTGATAGGTTTGTGGAAACTTAATGAACTAATGGGGGAATACATAGCTCGTGCGTCCATTATACCTCCTCAGCAAACTCGCGACGAAAAGCCGAATTTCGAACCTTAATTATATAGAATATCGTGCTTGATTAACTCAGAGCTATATTAGCATATGCTAGTCTGTTTTTCAATCGTCATTGGCTATCAAATTTGAGAAAGTGCGAGTAAACCTTGAAACTTTTAAAAAAGCGATTCGTTATGGTTATTGATCTCTAAAAGAAATTTATGAGTAATCATGGGAAACTCTAAAGTAGGAATAGCCGAAAATTTTCTTGAAACTAGCAAATTCAAAGACAGCGCTAAGGAGGAAGATAACGATGCCAATCAAAGGGAGAAGTAATGGCAATCACGTTGTTGACATACATATATCAAAGTTAATCAAGGATCGTCGCAAACAATTGTCTATTACGCAAACTGAGCTTGCTAAACAATCTTCACTAACACCTGCGGCTATATCTCAGTTTGAATCTGGAACTCGTAAACCATCTTTTGATACGTTATCAAATTTAGCTGATGCACTTAAGGTGACGACTGACTATTTACTTGGCAAAAGACGCGAAAGTTACGACGATCTGCTTGCCGATCCCAAGGTTAGTATGATGTTCAAAGGGATGATGGAACTACCTGAAAAAGACAAGGAAATGATGTTTGAATTTTATCAATTTCTTAGAACCAGGAAGGATGAAGATGGCATGCAAGAGGCTAAGTTAAGTGTCTCTTGAGCGCTGTTTAGAGAAATTATTGTAGCTTTTCAAGTATTTCTGGATTTTTGTATTCTCAAAATACCACCCCGCCCAGTTTAATGGCGTTCCTTTCTTGTCCTATGTCATAGGGCTAATGGCTAAATAGTCCCTCTTATTTCTTGCTTGTATTACTTCTTTATGCTTACCAGAGAAGTACAGCAGATTGGCATGTTCCAATGATGCTGATAGTTTTTCGCCTTGAGTTTTTTCTCTTGAGTGTCATATCAGTCATCTACAACCTGGGTTCATGCAAGCAGGAAATTTGAATCTTTTTCTTGGTTAAAATACAACAAACTGACTTACAGTTGCGTATAGTATTTTTTTACACTATTTCAGCGCTTTTGAACGAAGCATAAGTTGTTAAAAATTTGCATAGATAGCTTCGAGCTTAATTTTTTTGTGTTTATCATAGGACATAGAATAGATGCCTACATATCGAGGCATAAAAAAACTGTGGCACAATATTCGTACCACGGCTTTTTTATGATAGGTGGAAACTGAGTTAACCTTAAATGTGTGACTTACTTTCTTCTGGCTTTGACATACCCCCAAGTTGTTGACATCTTCTCTTTTGGGTTAACGGCAAAAGTAGCATTTTCTTGCAACCAGTTGACCATGAATTCTGCAACCCCGATACCACGAGGGTCTGGTTTGCCTGCCCAAACAGGAGCATCTTTCTGCCACATAGCAGCAATCATGCCTGTTCCATCTTTTCCTTCTTTTTTAGAAATTGCCACTACTGGATCGCCACTGTTCTTGTCACCTTTATCAACTGCAAATGCGACTAGGTCCCATGGTGTCCCTTTGAATTGTTCCATATGCCATGGTCGTGTTGAATCGAATGGCTTTAATGATGGGATATACTTCTTTCCTTCTGCCGTAGGTTGGAAGTCACTTCCCCTGTTGCCGAAACTAAGACCGGGAATATCAAACACATTGGCTGCGCCCTGAGCACCATTATCTGCACTACGAACACCACCCTCATAACTCATGTAGTAAATCCAATCAGCCACGTTAATGTGGATGTTACCAGCTTCAATGAAATTTTCAATGTTTGATCCGTCGGGATCTTTGTTGGGAAACTGATAGAAAGAACTGGGACATGTTCCGCATGCGGTGAAAACTACATCTGTTTGACCATTATTAGTATGGGATATTAACCATTTTCCTAATGGTGATTTGTTACCAACTTCGTCGCCGTCACCATAGTTATCGATATTATCAAACATGGCTTTCACACCAGCGTGCTTGGTTACAGTTTTAACAATTTCTTCAACTGCCCCATCCGAAATCCAGCCGGGATTAGTTGGGCCGGAATAAATAGCAAAATCGCCAGCCATACTGACTGAAAACATGCTGGTACTAACGAGAATTGCTAGAATTACTAAAAACTTGAAATTTGAACTCATTTTTTTAATTTCCTCCTATGTTTGGATGAATTAAATTTACCTGACTGGTTCTGTAATGTTACATAGCTTTGTCATTATAACTATTCCTTGTGTGAAGCGTCAAGAAAATGTGTATGCTATGTCAAGCAGGTGTTTTGTTTTATCGGTAGACTCTTTATCGTTTTAAAGTTGCCCAAGCGACGGTTAGTTTTTCATGGGATTCTACGCTCAATTCAACGTCAAGCGGTTTGTCATAAATCTTGACATTGTCAATATAGTAGTGTTGCAATTGGTTGGTATGAATACCCATGACTCCTTCCGGATGAAGGTTCTTTGTGTCTCTCCAAGCACAAACCTTTTTTGAACTAGCTTCTTCTTTTCTTTTGATGTAGAGTTCAAAATTGGATCCTCTCCCAAGTATGGACAGGGTATACCAGGCCTTGGTCTCAACCGGGATGGGGAGCTTTGCACGTTGCTCAATATATTCGTTCCATGTTCCGCGATCTTCACCTTCACGCTTGTACCAACGTGCAATATTCTTTTTGCCAGCACCATTGATAGGATTGATTATAAGTTGATAGAAAAACAGATCGGTATTGGCCCTGAACAGAATTTCTATTTTGGGGGGAAACGGATCTTCCAGTAAGTAGAAGTCAAGCTGGATACCGAAATCTGTAAACTTAATTTTCCCAAACCCAAAATCGTCAGCTCC
>PAQF01000064.1 GCA_002709695.1 Candidatus Poribacteria bacterium | reverse complement strand
CAATTCGGTTTGACCTATAAATTACCCCGAAGAACTGATATAATCTTCGTCATTATGACAAACGTTTTGAATTCTTCATTTCTTGGAATTCTCATAGGGAAATTGCCGTTCCGCCCCATAAAGAAACTTTCATTTCATCTGTGACACTTCGAAAATTTGATTAAAGGACTTCAGATTTCATCTAAACGCGGGCGTGAATCTGAGAAAACTTGGTTACTAAAGCAACTACTGTTTAAGATTACAAGGGAGTAAGCTTCATGCCTAACTTCAATCCAGTTAAGATAGTAATTGTTGGTTGTGGAATGATTGCTGAAGTCGGATATCAACCTCGGTGTCAAGCCTATCCACAAAAAATCGAGCTTATTGGTTATTACGATCAAGATATCAATCGAGCTAAGTTACTAGCAGAAAAAGACGGTGGCAAAGTTTATCAATCACTTGATGAAGTTCTGAATGACCCCAGTGTTGAAGGTATTATCAATCTCACGATTCACACTGGGCATTATCCGGTATCTTTAGCTGGATTGAAGGCAGGAAAACACGTCTATTCGGAAAAACCGGTTGCGTTACGGGTAGAAGAAGCAGACGAAATGATAGAAACAGCCGATCAGATGGGTGTAAAATTCGCATGTGCACCAGTTGCTATGCTTGGATACGTTCAGCAAAGCGTTTGGAAAAGAATTCGCGGTGGTGAGATAGGGGAAGTAGTCTCAGCTATGGGGAATTTCGGTGGCCCCCTAGAGTATTGGCATCCAAATGCAGACCTGTTTATGATGAAAGGTGTTGGTCCTTTTAAAGATGTAGCCCCTTATCCATTGACAGCTATGACAACTATGATCGGTCCGGTAAAACAAGTCTACGGGCTGGCCCAGATCACTATTCCTGAACGAATGTTACATGCAGGCAACCGAGCTGGCAACAAGTACAAAGTTAGCGAAAAAGACCATGGTATTGGTCTATTGGAATTCGAAAATGGTGCTTATGGTTTGCTGTATCACAGTTGGACAGCAAGATCTGAATTGCCGGCTTATGAAATCCATGGAACTAAAGGGTGTTTCTCCATTCAAGCTCACGATGACGGCCGCGGAATACGAAAATCTACTCCAATGGGTGGTTGGGAAAACGAAGATTCTCCAAAAAAGGCATATACTGGCTTAGATTGGGGAAAAGGTCCTTCTGACTTTGCCGATGCTATTCGTCATGACCGACCAGTCCGCTGTTCAGGCAAACATGCCAGGCATGTACTGGAGATTTGTGAACGTGTCTTTGAAGCTGCTGACAAAGGTGTACCCATTGAAGTTAAGAGCCGATTCCCTGCCCCAATACCAGTTGGAGATCCTACACCGTGGGATTGAACTTCGGTGTTAAAAACTGTAGACAACACCTTGCGCTAATTAATAGAATTCTAATCAAACAAATACTAACTTAAACCTTGGGGGGTTCCTCTGATGATTTTTACTATGAATAAGGTCCAAATGGAATTTGACGGAAAATACCTCAGTTCCTTAAGAGATAGCAACGAACTACTGTCAGACCGCAAAGCCCTACATCAAAGGATGGAAGAAGATGGATATCTACTTATCAGGAGTTTACACGATATAAAAAACGTACAAGCTACCCGGCAATTTCTACTAGAAAAATTACATCAAAATCAACAAATCGATGATGCATATCCTTTATTAGAAGGCGTTGCAGCTGATGGGAAACGCGGGATGTTTATGGGAGGAAACAAGTCGGTCACACATCACCCAGCTTTTTTGAACTTGGTAGAATCTAAAGAGATCATGGAGTTTTACCAACACTACTTTGACAGTGAGGTGATGACTTACGACTACAAATGGTTGCGTGTCGTTGGACCAGAAAGCTTCACAGGTGCTCACTACGACATCGTTTATATGGGTCGTGGCACTCAGAACGTGCTAACTTGCTGGACACCTCTCGGGGATATCCCCTTGGAAATGGGACCTTTGACCATTCTTGCTGGATCACATCATTTTGAACATATGAAGAAAACTTATGGCCAAATGGATGTTGATCGTGATCATGTAACAGGCTGGTTCTCAAATGATCCTATCGAATTAGTTAACAAACACGGTGGACAATGGCAAACAAGCTCTTTTGAAATGGGGGACGTGCTAATTTTCAGCATGTTCACTATGCATGCATCCTTGGACAATACGACCAACCGCTTCCGGTTAAGCACCGACACACGTTACCAGCGTGCCGATGAACCAGTTGACGAGCGGTGGGTCGGTAAAGCCCCCAAAGCACATTATGCATGGATGAAAGGAGAAACAATCCCCATGGAAAAGATGCGGAAACAATGGAAAGTCTAATATACTTCCAGAGACCTATCAATCAATTGGGTTAATACGCTTTAAAGGTTTGTTTTTGGGTTCCCAACTTTTCAATTGACAACTCAACGATATCACCATCTCTTAAAAACTGAGGAGGAGTCATGCCAGCTCCTACTCCAGCAGGTGTTCCAGTCGATAAGACATCACCAGCTTCCAATAACATGAATTGAGAGAGATAATGAACCAGAAAACTGGGACTGAAGATCATGTTCTTTGTATTGCCGTTTTGTTTCATTTCGCCATTAACCTTCAGTTCCATAGCTAAATCATTAGCATCTCCAATGTCCGATGCTGGATACAAGTATGGTCCAAGCGGGTTAAAAGTCGGGCATGACTTTCCTTTGGTCCACTGGCCTTCACGTTCCATTTGAAATTCTCTTTCGGAAACATCTTGAGAAACACAGTAACCGGCAATATAGTCTTCAGCTTCCTCTACCGAATCAAGGTATAACGCATCACGACCAATGACGACTCCAAGTTCAACTTCCCAATCCGTTTTTCGGCTACCCTTAGGAATAATAACATCGTCATAAGGTCCGATCACTGCATTTGATACCTTTTGAAAAATAACAGGTTCAGGAGGTGGTTCCATTCCAGATTCTTCGGCATGATCAGAATAATTCAATCCGATACACATTAAAGTTCCAGGACGAGCGACACAAGAACCGTAACGAATTCCATCGGGAACATCCGGCAGATTTCCCCCTCCATCATTTACAAGAGACTTTAGTTTTTCTAGCCCATTATTGTTGAAAAACTCTCGATTCCAATCCGCAAAATGAGCTGAGCAGTCTTTTCTTGCATCACCAATTACTACTCCTGGTTTTTCTTGATCTTTTTCTCCAAACCTAAAAAGCAACATAACATGTAATCCTTTCTGAAAAAATATTTTAAAAACACTTACTCCATCGACAAATCGTTCATCGATAACATTTTATCACTAATTTCTGACAGACTAAATCGAGTAGAAACAGATTCTCACCAGAGACCTAGTCAACAGTGACCTGACGATCTTGGCTAACAAATCAACGATCGGAACCGCATAAACATGCAGTTGTTTATTTATTTTCCCCGTTTGCTTCCTAGTGTTGATTAGAACTAACAATAATTCTAATCAACACTAGGAAGTATCGGCAATCCAGGTTTAACAACGCGATGATCTGTTCGCTTGGCCTTTTCCATGGAACGAAATTCACGGATGAAACCCAGAAGGTTTTCAGCAGCGGCGTCAACAATTCTCTGGCCTTTTTCCTTAGTAGCGAGAGTAGAAGCACCGGAAACACCATGTGGTGTTGCACCACTAGTCCACTGCACAACTTTAACAGGCCCCCAACCCTTCGTCAAGTCAACAGAAGTAAAAGCCGACCCTTCCTTTCCTGCAGCTCCACCATAATGATCAACAGCTTTTTCCATTTTTACTCGGGATGCATCTAGGTAAAGATAAGCCGAGGTTTCTAGCTCACAAGCATGTGCCGCACCACCAGAACCTGATTCCCGAATCTCTTCAAACACCTCAACTACAAGATTTGTCCACATTGTGGAGGCAAACAGTGCATCCGTTTCAAGCGTCGCTCGTCGGGCAATAAATTCACATAAATGCTCATTGGACCCGTGGCCATCGACGATCAAAATACGATCAAAACCCGCATGGGCCACACTTTTGCAAATATCAAGACAATACTCTATGAAATGATCATAATGCACATTTATAGTGCCAGGGAAATCGAGAGCATGCTCATTATAACCATAAGGAATGGTTGGCATCACAAGTATTTCCCGAGGAGCTTGTTTAGCAGTTTCAAGGCAGACACTACGTGCCAGAAAATTATCCACATCAAGCGGAAGATGATGACCATGTTGCTCGGTACTGCCTATAGGGAGAAGTATCACTTTTTTGGCTTCGACAGCTTCATTTATCTCCGGCCACGTCAAAGAATCATACAGGTATTGATCTAATGAACTCATACTTGCCTCTTAAATATTCCAGTTGGTATGCATCCGCCGCCATGTAAAATGTAGAGGTAACTAGGCTGCAAAACTCCTGAGAGAACCTACAAAAACTACCAAGCAACTTATCTTAACCTTAGATCAAATGAAGGGAGTAACTCAAGTAAAAAGCCTACACAGCGTTGTGTATTCCGATCATAATCTTTCATACGCACCAGAAAAAACCGTTGCTTTCATAAAAACATGCCACCCTCTCCAGTTCCTAGACACTCAATAACAACTGCTGACTGTCATCTTCAGGATCCAATTCGGTTTCCAGTACTTCTCGCACATGTCGTTCAAGACGATCTAAATCCCAATTCCCTTGCTCCCGAATAATTGAACGGAGCATCGGAGGAATACCAGATAGACTATCCAAGAGATCCTTTAACAACTCCGTATTTTCCTGCATTTGGACAATCTCATCTGGGCTCCGAGTCAAGTCACGCAAAATAGCGCCCTCTCCCCTGGAAGCAACGATTGGGTTACTAAATCCCTCAATATATACGTTAGTTCGCTTCCCCGGACCACGTTCTTCCTCAATCGGCTCTAAGCCTATAATCGATTCTGAACGAAAGTATTTACCGTAACCTAACTGTATCATTACGCCTGGCTCAACTTTCATTGACTTAAACCTTTCTGTTTACCAGTATGAGTGGAATTATTATAGAACAGGATCGAAACCACTTCAACCATATTTACAATCAACAAACTCTTAGCTTAAACACAAATAGCATAGAGTCGATTCTTAGCAGGCAAGGTCAACAATTGGGAATAATGGAGCACCTGTATCGTGCCATGCTTACCAACTGAAGTGGGACTCTCAATCACGAAATCAGCAAAGTCTGGCGCATTAAAAGCCACAAAGGCTAGCTGTATGCTGTCTACGTACCTCGGGTAATGCGTGCTCAAATCAGGCAAAGCAATCGGACCAGTATCGATTTGATAGAAATTACTTTTTCGGTTGGTATTGAGGGTCTTAACCGGACATTCAATAATAGCACGTAATCTTGTCTTCTGATTCCAAATCTCCGTCTGCGAAACAATAGGGTCAAACTTATATGTGGATTCACGAATAGTCTGGTTGCTGGTCAATTCTTTGATCTTCTGCCCCTCAACCAAATAATATTTTTGCCCATTCCACATTTCTTGTACTGGTAGACAGCTTTTATATTCGGAAGTTAAATAGGCTTTCCTACGAAAGATAATACCGTTATCAGGCCCGAAAACAGGGAGAAAATCATAATTGTCCTGATGAAACAGATTTTTTCTGGCAAAAGTGTTCTCGCTTTTACAGGACCCTGCCTGAACGTAATCTTTATACTTACCTGTTTCTTCCTCGATGATACGGGTGCGAGATTCAACCCAAAATCGAACTTCGTTTTCCGGTCCGTTGCCAATTAAAAATGAACGTCCATAGTCCAGAGGTACCACGATCTATTTCCTCGATAGTTAACAATAATCCAATTAACAGTTTCCACATCCTCATAAGTTACAGTTTAAATTTAAAAAAAAATAATAAAACAAAACCCGAATCATTAACCAATGATTAAAACGATAACACAAGTGTATTTGCATATACATATAAAATTTACCCTCCACTTTAAAAAAGTACCATTTGGGAATTAATAACTGACTATCTTGGGGGTTTGAGTGTTGCCCAAAGCAAAGGGAGCTTTCTCTGAGCCTGAACGGCATAAGCTTGACCAATTTTATGTTCTGCTGATTCGGTCCAATCTGTTGCCCAATCGTTGGCTTCACCCTCATTGGAAAGCAGCAACACCAATAGTTTTACCAACCTTAAACAAACCAGAGTATTTACCAAAGTCCTTAAACGAAATAGCTAACTCCAGCGAGTTACCATTATTTTTCCATTCAAAATCTTTGGACAGGATTTCTTCTGTTTCAAGATGAAGAGCATAGTTGCCTCCAAACTCAACTTACCCCTTATCCCGTCCTATTTGAATATAAAATTCCGAACCAATTGGCTCTTTGACCTTAGTAGGTTTACTCTCATACTCTATTATTTGATATTCCTGTATTAACTTTATTATCAACATCAATCAGAACATGATAATAGTAGCGTTTCCCATCCAGCGGCGTAATTTCACCGTAGACAACCTGCAGAAAGCAGAAAGTATTTGTGTTAGTTCCAATCTTCAACGCTTTGTAATCGCCATTGGGATTTTTAGCTTGATCTTCCGGATCGTCTACTGATACTGGAATTTTTTCCCAATCTTCAAACTCACCATCAATCACAACATCATCTGCTTCAATGGCAAAGGCCCGCATAGGCACAATAGCGACCAAAACACACAATACCAATAGAACCAATCTAATCCCCATTTACACCTATCCAAGACATAACATTTCTATACTCTTCCTAAAACCTAATTTTATATAACCCATGGTTAAACAAAAGGGAAATAAGCAAAATTAAAGTTTTAAATTGAACACGCAAAACTTAACATAAAAACAACAAAACGAACACAACTTAAATTGGGTATAAAGTGAGAGAAATGCCTTTACTCAAACGGAATTTTCAAATCAAATCGAATCTCGTAACACGGCACACACTTTGAGCATTCCAAATAAGAGGATCACACATCTATACCATAGGCATTAGCATAGACTATAGCAAGATTCTATACAGCAACCAATTGTGGAGTAGACCACTGGTTTCA
Organism: Candidatus Poribacteria bacterium; assembly: GCA_002709695.1. Lineage (GTDB taxonomy): Bacteria > Poribacteria > WGA-4E > WGA-4E > UBA9662 > UBA9662. Next base: position 14,377 of record PAQF01000064.1, on the reverse strand, counting down.
TTTGTGATATTATTGGATCGTTTTGACTTAAGCCTTATTTTATGTTATCAACGCAGTTTGATGAGTAAATCTCGTTACGAAAGGTAATAAAAGGAGTGTGTCATGTCAGTGGTTCTAAGCCAAGACAATCTTGACTTCTGGGAAGAAAATGGTTTTGTGGTGGTACACAACGCGGTTCCAGATAAAAATTTGGAAGCTGCAGTGAATGCAATTTGGGAGTTCTTGGGGATAGATGCTCATGACCCTGAAGACTGGTATAAGTATCCACCCAGAACAGGTAGAAAAGATGATTCACCAATTTCTCAAGCTGGTATGGTAGAAATTTATCAGCATCAAGCGTTGTGGAACAACCGCCAACACCCAAAAGTACATAAAGCTTTTTCAGAACTATGGGACACAGAGAAACTTTGGGTTTCGCTAGACAGAGCAAACATGAAACCTCCCACTCGGTCCGATAAACCACAATGGGATAATCACGGTATGATCCACTGGGATGTAGATACGTCAACAACCCCAATTGCATTTGGGGTACAGGGTGTACTGTACTTGACTGACACAGCAGAAAACCAAGGAGGTTTCCAGTGTATACCCGGTTTCCATAAAAAATTTTACAGTTGGGTAAAAACACAACCAGCGGACAGAAACCCCCATAGCCCTGACCTAACAGGCTTGGAAGTTAAACCAATTGTGGGCAAGGCCGGAGACTTGTTGATTTGGCATCGATTACTAGCCCACGGCAATGGATACAATAAATCTGAAAAACCCCGCTTAGCACAGTATATCACTATGTCTCCAGCCCAAGAAAACAACCAAAATTCACGTCGGCAAAGAGTTCAAGCTTGGCAGGAACGACGACCTACACCAGGTTGGCCTGGAGATCCTCGAGAGTGGGAATATAAACACGGAACAACTGCTGAATTAACATTATTAGGGAAAAAATTATTAGGTGCTGAACCTTGGTAGCCCTAAGTTAAAATACAGACATTAGTAACACAACTAGCAAAAAAGTTGGACTAATCTCAAGGAACAAAACATGGATCAAAAAGAATATCTTCTGAATGATCAACAAATGAAAGATTTCATTCGAAATGGATATATAACTGTTCAAACCCATCTACCAGCAGAATTTCATGAGTCAGTCTTTCAACAAACGGAAAATGTATTTGAAACAGAGGGGAACCCCGGTAATAACTTGTTGCCGCGGATTCCAATGATTCAGGAAGTATTTGATGACAAGAGGGTTAGTGGTGCTTTAACTAGTGTTCTGGGAAAAGATTACTATCTACAACCTCACCGTCATTGTCATTTTAATCCGCCAAACAGCAATGGTCAAAACCTCCATCAAGACGGAGGAAAACGCTGGTCACATTACACACGGTGGCTTCTGGCGTTGTACTATCCACAAGAAACACCCGAAGATTTGGGGCCAACAGGTATTATTCCGAAAAGCCACTACTATGGCAATAGAGACAGTATTGATGCTGATAATGAAGTCCCACTCTGTGGTAAGGCAGGCACAGTTACAATTACCAACTACGACTTGTGGCACCGTGCTATGCCCAACAACAGCTCCCAAAAACGTTATATGATGAAATTTCTTTTTGCACGAATGTCCGAACCAGAAATTCCATCATGGGACAATCAAGACCTAGAATGGGAATCTAGTAAAACCAAGCAGTTAGATGCCAACAAAGACGTAAAAATGTTTCAGCAAGTCTGGAAATGGCACTGCGGACAAACAAATAACAATAGCCATTATCATTCTTCCTCTGTTACAAAACTTCAGGAGTTGATAAGAAAATTAAGGCAGAATTCGGAACCCAAATGTATCGAATTCGCTTATGCGATCAGCGAATTCGGGGCAAAAGCTGTTCCCACTTTGATTACACAGCTAAAAGATGAATCTGAAGATATGCGCCGATATGCTTTTTGCGCTTTGAGTGCGATTGGGCAACCTGCAGTTAGTTCATTGATAACAGCGGTTCAACATTCAGATTGGTGGGTTAGAGCTAGCGCAGTAGAAACTCTCGGTAATATCGGTAACTCCGCACAAGCGGCCATTCCATCGTTGAAAAAAGCTTTACAAGACGAATCTGAGCAAGTTCGACAACTAGCAGCAGAAGCATTAGGAACAACTAGCCAAAACAATTCAACGGCCGTCTCAAGTCTAGTGTTATCATTGCGAGATGAAAACGACAAAGTTCGTCGTAATAGTGTATTAGCCCTCGCCCGCTTAGGGCGATACGCACACCAAGCAGTTGACAACCTGCAAATGCTCCTTAGCGATGATGACCGATATGTGCGTGGTGATGCAGTTCACGCCTTACGGAGAATCGACACAACAGAAGCTCGAGAAGTGTTGATTCAATTTTTGATCAAATCTCGTTGGTGTTCATTAACATCGAAAGAAAATGGATATTAATAAGGATAATGTCTTAAACGTAAAATATCATGACAACCTATAGCGTGTAGAGAAGGAGCCCTGACGACGCTAGTAGATTTGCAGTCACATATCCCCCACGTGAGATAGATAAAACTGGAAAAGCTATCCATACAAACAATGATAAATCACCAATGGACAACGATAAATCACCAAAACTTTCTGAGCAGCAAATCACTGAATATTGGCAGAAAGGTCATCTGACTGTGACCGGCGTTTTTAACACCCAAACAATATATCATGCAATACAGGATATCGAAGAATGGACTCGGCAGTTTCTATCGCAACTTGACGATGATAAGAAGAGCTATTTTCTTGAACAAAACATGGCTGGTCAGTTTCTCAGGAAACTTGATAACCCTGCGTATGAACGAAAAGTATTCCGAAAAATGGCTAGCGATCAAGGCTTGGTAAATTGTGTAGAACAATTAATTGGCCAAGGAGTTCGTATCTATTTCAGTCAAATCTTCTGTAAATCACCTTTAGGAAGCGCACCTAAATGTATTCACCAAGATAACTTCTATTTTGGACCGGATAATCACGACGGCATAATAACAGCATGGATTGCGCTAGATGACGCAACTATAGACAATGGCTGTCTCTTTTTTGGTGAAGAAACACATAAAGGACCAGTTTATCCACACATTGCACCGAAAGATGAACCCTTCAACCTACAGGTTCCACAGAATATAACTTCAAAATACTCGATGACCCCAGCCCCAGTACCAAGGGGAGGTGTTTCCTTTCACCACGGAAACATATTTCACCAATCTGCGGCAAACCAAAGCAAGACATGGCGACGTGCGGCGGCATTTCACTATGTCAACAAAAAAACACGGCTTGTAACCCCAAGATTATCCTACAACCCTTCTATGGTAGTCCAAATTACGTAACCAAGTCTCGACCTATATTGATTTGATCAAAATATTCAAGACAATTTCAAACTAAAAAATAGGAGACGTAAATGTCCGTTACAACTTTCTCATTTGCTGACGGAATTGTGAATACTCAGGAAATTCTAAGCCATTTTCAGGAAAACGGGTTCGTTATCCTTGAAGAAGCGCTAACGACCAACGAAATAAAGTACTATGCTGATCTTTTCGATCAAGATCGACGGAAATGGGGTGATTTGGCTGTTCTATGGCATCCTTTTGGTGAATACCAAACGAGAAACTGTCATGCGCTTGTGAGTTCACCAGAGTTCGATAAACTTTTGCGTCACGAAAATATTCTCCCTGTAATTGAATTTCTTATGGGGGGAAAGACCTGCTTCTCCGAACTCTGTCTTCGTCACATGACACCTTACAACGGAGAACCGAACCAAAGCTTTCACCGGGACCGACCACATAGGGAAGAACACCCACTTCGGATGGATTACATACAAATGATGGTTTACTTAACGAATGTTAATCAGGAAACTCATTGCTTTTCGATTTCTCCTGAATCCGTCAATACCCCTATCCTTGATACAGCGAATCAATTGGATCAAAAAGGTATTGTAGATTGCCATGGTGTGGCTGGTACAGTGGTATTATTTAACAATGCTGTTCTCCATACAGCAACCGTCCGAGTAACAAAACATGAGCGTAAAACCGTACAAGCGTACTATGGTCATCGTTCTCGCCCGTTTCTGAGCAATTGTTCCATCATACCACCTAAATTCTGTTACCATCACCCAGATCAAGAAACACGGGACTTTTACGGCAATCTTAACGATACAACAAAAATGTTTCTATCGGCTTTCAAGTTTGAATAAGATGAGAGTTTTTAAAAAAAAGTATTTATGTATAATTGGAATTAGCTTGGTTGCATATGAATCAAGCGACATACTAATCAAATCAAGGAGGAGAATTGTCTAAAAGGAACAGCATAACGCGCATAACCTGTGGTCTCATAATGCTAGTTTGCATCTCTTGGTGCAAAACAGCTTCTGCTAAAAAATTAAATCTGAGTGATAACCGTATTATCAGTGAAATTGGAGTTGGTGCTCTGGGTAGCATTTCTGGTTGGACAGTTGGCATCCTATTGCCCAATATTGCTTCCATATACTATCCTCATTCTTTATGGCATCGAGCTAAAACGTACCGCCTGACTCTGACAGTTTTCTCTGCACTAACGACATCGACGTCCGTTTACCTTGTTGGGACCTCAGATCAGCAAACCGGCTCATTTTTGACCACTCTGGCATGTTCCACCATAACAACATGGTTAACCACTTCAGTTTTGGAACCAACAAAATTGACCAAGCTAAATGATTCTTGGTTAGTCCATGCGGGATCCATAGCAGGTGCAGTTATTGGTTTCAACTTAAGGCGTCAATCTAAGAAAGAAAAGACGAAAATTAAACTGGCTCCACCAATCCGGTTTCAACTACTGAAAGTTTCTTTTCAAACATAGGTAAAAGCCCCAAAGTTTTCTTACTATAATCTTAAATTTAAGTTAAAATTTTATTATGAAGGAGTTTTCCAAAACTTAGTACCATCTTAAAGATATTGAAACTAGGGAGAATATAATGGAGTACACATTCCACCATATCCATCTTCGTTGCGAAGATATTGAAGCTGCGGTAGCTTACTACCAAAAGATGTTCGATGGAACAGTCACAGAACGAACAGAAGTTCGAGGACTACCAATTGTTCGCATGAAAGTTGGTGAGGAGAATATCTTTCTATCACCGAAATTTGGTGATATGGACGTTGAACCTAACAGTGATAATCCACGCTGGGGCGTTTACCAACTTGCCTTTATAGTTGAAGACCTTGATGCTGCTGTAGAAGATTTGCAAGCAAAAGGGGCAGAACTTGAAAGTACTAGACCTAATGGATTACCACTAGCCTTCTTTAAAGGCCCAGACAATGTACAAATCGAACTAGTCGGCTCCTCTTAAAGTTATCATCGAGATTGTAGAAGCTGATCTACAATTGAAGAAAAGCCAGCTTCTACAATCCTAATCAAGAATTTCGTTCTACTATAATTGGTCTATTAACGAGAACAATGCCAGTAGCGATGAAGATAGCACCTATTAACAGAGAAATTGTTATCGGTTCTTGAAAAAAAAGGTGCCCAAAAAGGACTCCCCAAAGTGGTGTAGTGAAAAAAAGCGATGATAAACGGCTCGGCGGGTAGTGCTTCAGCACGGAAACCCAAACAATAAAGCAGAACCCCGCTACCACTATCCCCTGATATGCCAACCCAAAGAATGAGCTATAAGAGAAACCATAAGCCGCTTTCCCTCCTTCAAAAAACCAACTCAATGCGAAATAGGTAGGAACGCCAATCACCATTTGTCCAAAAAGCAATTGAAACTGGTGCATTCGCAACATAAATAGTTTCAGAAGTATGTGAATCACAGCTAGCAAAAAGCCACTCAAAAGAATTATCAGATCACCTAAGTACCCAGCACCTAAATTAATTCCTGATTCACCGTAAAAGATACAAAAGACACCTATAAATGCTACTGCTAAGCCAATAGCCTTGACGAAAGTCAGTCGATCATGCTGAATAAAAAAATGGGCAAGAAGAGCAATAAATAGTGGATAAGTATTGAACAGTAACGAAGCTCGGCCAACCTCTGTGAGTTTGGCTCCCCAGTTAAATGAAACAATCTGAGCCACAAAAACCGTGCCGAGTAACAATAAACGACCATAGTTTTCAGGATCAGGCACTAATGGAATTCGCTTAACAACAGCCCAGCCAATAATAATCACGATTCCCATAGCAAAACGTATAGCAGCAGCAGCAATGGGTTGAAATTCCAGCAGACCAAATTTTACCGCAGGTGTGTTTCCTCCCCATAGTGCGGCCAAAAACAAAACCAGAAGAATTACATGTTTGGGAATACGAAAGTTAGATTGATTAATCATACAAAAAAGAAGAGTACAGCTCTAAACAGAAAACATCTGCGGCCACTTCAGTTCAACACCATGAGACCGCAACAGCCTTTGAAATGAACGTAAATGTTTATGCTGGTTTCGAACCTGACGTGGTTTCAAATGGTGATTAAGGCAAAACGCTGCTAACATACCAGCAAATTCACCAATATTCCACTCAACCGGATGAAGTCGGTAACATCCATTTGTAATATGAGTTGTACCAATATTCTTATTCGCAGGGATCAGATTTTCCAACCGGACAGGTATCATAGCCCCCAAAGGAATCTGAAATGGTAAAGAACTAATATCGATATAATTTCGACCACTTGTACTAGGATGAAGATCAATACGATAACAACCAATACCAACTGAATCATCAAATTCTTCGGCACAAGCACCATTGCGAGCATCGGTACCAACATGATTTTCTGTTACAGTAAATTCAGCCCGAATTCGCCGAGATTCTCGAATATAGGGGATTTTAGCTAATCCATCATCAGTACCAGTAATATCAGGACGCAGATACAACCCCGGATAACCCACACCTCCATCTGGTCTTGGCGCCTCAACCTGCATCCAGTAGAGAAGACTCAGCGAAAGCTGACGGGCTTGATGCAAATACGTATCGATAAGATCTGGTATTTTATCAATAATGTTACCTTCAAGGTAGTCATTCTGAGGCCAGTTAACCAAAGTTACCTCGTGTAGCATAGCTCCCACAGGGTAATGATCTTGGCATACTAGACGTCGATAATCCCAGAGAGAAGCCGATAAATTACCGGCCTCCTCAGGCAGAAGCACCCGTTGAATAGGTTCGAGGATGTTTGGTTTTGGGTAGGTCCAACTCAACATTCTTCCAGGCCACGCAGGGGAAAGTTGAGGTATGTAACTACACCATTTAGAATATTGGTCAGGTTGCTCGATAGTACGGTCCCTATCACAATCGTGGCTAATCGCCATACACCAAGTAATAGCCTGTATCTCTTCTGGATCTGCAGGCCCTTCCAACGCATGTGGCTCTCCCGTCTCCCGCTGAGATTCAGCTCCAGATACATACTCGGCTCCCGATAAAGGCAAGAGGTCTCCCAGTTCGGTCGCATCCAAGACATAATCCGCTGTAAATGTTTGGATTCGGTTAGTCCACGTGTGTTGGAAAGTGACCGCGGAGATGTAATCTCCATGTGTTTCAACGGAAACAGGTTTCAAATAACGTTTAATCTGTAACTTACCGCTAGCTATAAGATAAGCCATCATTTGATCTAAAACTGCAACAGCGATTTTAGGCTCATGACATAATCTTGAAACACTGCCTTTCCCCGGATTGAGTTGAGGGTCAGATCGTGCCACTGATGTCAAAGGATAATGATCTTTGTAAAATCGGCGAACTAAGTCTCGGAACTGGCGATAATTGCGAGTACAGCCAAATCGCTCAACCCAATGGTGCTCATCCGGCGGAACTGCCTGCGTCGTCAGTTGCCCCCCTAACCAATCAGTCTCCTCTGTTAATATCGCACGCTTACCGAGTTTGGTTACAGCTAAAGCCGCTGCTGACCCTCCCACACCACCACCAACAATGAGAACGTCTGTATCTAACTTTTCCATATCCTTAAGAGGCACCTCCCCTAATTCTTATTATAATTTAGATTCGCCTTTTCCGAAACTTAAGTCCGTTTTTAGATTGTCTCTGACATCAATTATTGATATAATTAGATGTTTCTTTGTTAGATCAACCGTGATGTGAAGATTAGGGATTTAAATTGGAAAAATCAGTTATCAACTACCTCCAACAATGGGATCTGAATCTATTCATACGAATTTTCAACATGAATGGGGGGCGACTGGTTCATAAATCCCTGTTTTGGATCTCTAGAAGTGGTGATGGACATCTGTATCTCCTAATTATGTCATCACTACTAGTCTTTCGTCCTGCTGAATGGAAGATCATCTCAGTTTGTGGTGCTTGTGCATTTACAGTAAAGTTTTGTCTCTACTTCTTAGTCAAGAAAAAGGTAAAACGTGACCGTCCTTTTGATAAAATCGAAGGCATAAGTTTCTTAATTCAACCTCCCGATCAATTCAGCTTCCCTTCTGGCCATACAGCTGGCGCATTCATGGTATCCATTGTCTTGGGTAACTTTTACTCTGTTGTCATGCTTCCGATGCTGGCATGGGCAACAATTGTCGGTTTTTCTCGTATATATCTTGGTGTACACTATCCAACAGATGTACTAGCCGGAACATTATTGGGTATTGCTAGCGCTATGATAGGCCTCCACTTCATCGCCTAAAATACCAATGAAGATGTAGGATTTTTTGGTTCTCACCACTTTTGAACGCTTTTTCAGTTTGGGCATTCTTCGTAACCAACAAGATGGCCACAATTACTCGTGCATCAACTCTTGAATTATTACTCACCAAGCCAATTTCCATAATAACCAAAACAATTCGATCTAGTAAACTTCGGTTACCTACTTCGTATTGCATCTAAAATGTTAGCTCAACTAGTTAAAGGGAAAAACACCCTCTGATTGGAACAAGACAAAAACTAGAACCATACCTCCATAACAAAAAGCATTCATCACCGACAAGAAGCCAAGTGCAAACACTAGTTTAAATTACCAGTGAATGGAAGTTGGTGCAATACTCAAATACTAACAATCAATCTAAAATTCTCAACTGACATCAGGTATCATCAATGACTGATATTAACGAATTAAGAAAAGTTTAGTCGTGCAATAAATTATACTTGCGTGTTCGCAAATTATAACTCTGGCTGAAAGGGATTCAATTTGGGCATTTCTTTGCCGGCATTATTGCTCGGGATTCTTTTGTTGGTGCTGGTCTGCTTTATTGTTTCCTATGCCGAACTGGTCATTTCTTATATTCAGATTGGATTCTTGCAGTTCCCACCCGTCGTAATTGGCCTCCTCTTTTTCATTGTGATCATTAATCGCTTAATACCACGTTTGAACCAACGATTGAAGCTTTCTCCACGCGAGTTAATGCTAATTTATTGCATGATGCTTATCGCTTCTCTAATTTCCTCACGTGGTCTGATGGAAAAACTGATTCCTGCCCTGGTAGCGGTCAACTATTTTGCCAACCAGTCCAACAACTGGGCAGATCTCTTTTTCCCTTATATTAAAGATTGGCTAGTTCCTTTTGATCCAAATCGAAAATCAGATCAAAAAACGGTAATCGATTTCTACGAGGGAACATTCGATGCAATCCCATGGCAGAAGTGGATGTCTCCACTGTTGGCTTGGAGCATTGTGGTCTTTCTAATCTTTTTCGCTTTCCTTTGTCTTGCAGCCATAATCCGGAAACAATGGGTAGAAAACGAAAAATTGTCCTTTCCATTAGTGCAATTGCCATTAGAATTTGCTAACCGCGAACGTCTTTTTTTCAGCAGTCGCCTGATGTGGTTAGGCTTCGCACTGCCAACACTAGTCTTTAGTCTTAATGGACTCCACGCCATTTTCCCCCAAGTGCCTAGTTTTCAACTCAGATATGTTCTCAACAATTATCTGAGCGAACGACCATTCAACAGCATTTTCTACACTCCAATTTTTCTTTCTTTAGCTGGAATCGGTTTTTTCTACCTATTACCTACGCAACTGTTGTTTAGTTTATGGTTCTTTTTTCTGTTAACACGAATACAAGATGTAATTGCATCCCTCTTCGGATTACGAGTTAGCAATATGCCTCTATATCCAACTCGCCTCCATATCGGTTATCAAGTAGCTGGGGCCTATATAGTACTAGTGATCTATTTTGTTTATACTGGCTTACCTCATCTGAAAAACGTCTTTCGTACTGCCCTAAGTTGGCATCAAAAAGTAAATAGTAAAGCAACAGATGAAAACGAGTTGCTTCCCTACTCGACAGCAGTATGGGGACTAATACTAAGCCTGTTAGGCGTGGTTCTGTGGATGACCTATGCCGGGGTACATCCTGCTTTTGCACTACTCCAAATAGTAGTTTACATTGGAATTGTCGCAGTGGTGATGGCCCGAAGTACGGCTGAAGCAGGCATGCTAATGACAGAAACCTCTTTTCGTCCAATTGATATCTATCAGATCTTCGCAGCAAAAAAGACACTAGGCCCATCCAGTTTAACGACTCTCTCCTTTTTCGACGCTATTTTCACCCGGGATCAACGAGGATTGATCCTAACTACCTTCCTAGACAGTTTGAAAATTAGCCAGAGTATCAAACTCAACCGGCGCCTCCTGTTAGTTGTTATATCATTGTCAACTGTTTTAGCCTTTATTTGCGCTGCACTAATTCATCTCTGGTTGCCTTATCGACAAGGGGGTAATTATATGTATTCCTACGTCTACCGTGCCAACCCTATTTGGGCTTTCCAAGACAACGCCTCTTCTCTAGAAGGACTGCAAACGACCTCAAGCTTAACAGCATTAATTTTTTTCATCGTTGGTATTAACGTCACTACCATACTGATAGTTATGAGATCCCTTTATTGGTGGTGGCCACTTTATCCTCTTGGTTACGCTTTATCAGCCTCTTGGTCGTTAATTGTTTTCTGGTTTCCTATTTTGGTAGCGTGGCTAATTAAGACACCGATTTTGAAGTATGGGGGACTCGGACATTATCTAAAATTACGACCATTCTTCCTCGGTCTGATATTTGGAGAGTTCAGCATGGCCGTTGTCTGGACAGCGATCAGTTGGATATGGGGAGTGCCTGCCCCATTTTTCCCTTGGCCCTAAACTGAATCACTAGCTATCCGGAAACCAATATAATTAAGGCGAGCATGCGGTCGTTGAGCAGCACGGTTAGCACACCGACCACTAAATTCTCCGTTAGAATTCCACGAGCCGCCGCGGATTACTTTTCGGCTTCCGTCCCGAGCACCTCTCGGTGCGTGAGATGGACTATATTTATAAGTCTGAGGATGGAACCAATCCCAGCACCACTCGTAACAGTTCCCCGCCATATCAAAACATCCATAAGGACTTATTCCAGACGAATACCGGTTAACGGAGGTTAATCTTTTTAGTTTAGTATTAGCGAAATTACCTTTAGATGGATCCCATTCAGAAGTCATTTTGCTGTCAATAAGTTCCGACCACGGATATTGTTGACCGACACTGCCACGTGCAGCCTTTTCCCATTCTGCTTCGGTAGGCAATCGATAGTTCCTTTTAGTCAACTGGTTCAACCAACTTAGGAATTTTTCCGCCTCGAACCAACTAACACCAGTAACGGGAAAATGTGGCTGGTTAAAACGTGAATCATCAATGTAAGCTGGTGCTTGGCAATTAGTGGCATCCACAAACTGATTATATTGGATGTTGGTAATTGGATACTGTCCCATCAGATAAGTGGGTAATGTTATTTCCCGTTGCGGCTCTTCCTCTTCCGATTTGCTGCTATGAGTACCAGAGATAGTCCCCATGAGAAACCCTCCGTCTGCTACCGTCACCAACGGATAATCAATCTGGTCAATAACAATGCTTCCTTCTTTCATCTTACTAGATGGTACTGATAAATCAAGACACGGTCAAGACTTTTGAAGATTCGGATTGTCGTTGACTGTCAAATTCCCGTAATGTACAATGCGAATTCATGCGGTGGATCATACTCGTTCTCAGCTCATTACTGATTTACCGAACGGCTCTGCCAGAAATTCCTATATCTATTGATGGCCAATTCGCAGTAACAACCATTCAAATTGGTAACCAAGCATCGACAATAGAAATCTACGCTGCCGAGGAACTCCAGATTTGGATTAAAAGGCTAACCGGCACCAAGCCATTAATCATCAACACTAGCCAGTTACACGAAACACCTACCCTAATTTCCATTGGTGTGCCTGAATCTAATCCAGAAGTTAGACAAAAACTGAACCTACCGATTGACTTAGGTAACGAAGGTTACAAGATCAAGAGCTTTGAGGCTGAAAATAGGATTATTGTTGGTGCCCATTCAGCTAACGGTGTTCTTTACGGCTGTTACCACCTATTAGAGTTGATGGTATCCAAGCGGACAGAACTTATCACGGCCGATTTGGACTTTATTTTCTCTCCGCAACCCAATTTTTCCATCTCTCCAGTCGAGCATAGATCACAACCTTTTTATCCTATTCGAGCTGTGTTGGAAGTCAACGATCCGGATTGGTTGGCACGACACCGAGTCAATATGAGCGGCGGAGAAGGTATATGGAGCGGAACTGGAATTGACGACGGATTGGGAACAGCCTTTCAATATGTTGATTCAGCGCAATTCGAATTGTTTCAAGACCTGACAAGTCAGGAACGCCGACAAAAGATCGAGAACCTGCGAAATCGATTTGACTCATTACATAAACGTGGTATCAATTCCTTTCTATTTATGTACGTCACTGGTGAACCAACAGAAGCACTGATTCGAAATCGTCCCCAGTTGCTAGGAAAACCTGTTCCTTATGGAGGTTCAAGGAACAGTGTTAGTTACAAACCACTCTGTTGGTCTAAGCCTGAGTTACACCAATTGGTAACGGATTTGGTAGAGGAGATCGTTGTAACCTATCCCACTTTGTCTGGATTCCACCTCCGCTGTTGGGGATATGAAACAAGATCCTGTCAAGATTGCCCACAATGCGGAGGTCAAAATGAACAAGGACAAAAATTGTTATGGAAATTGATATTTACCATCATCCAAGCGGGTCTAAAAGCTCGCCCCGATTTCAAATTTTACATCTCAGGATACGACGGATTTTGGTTGAAGGATCCCGATGGTAGTTACGCAGCACGATTGCCTAGAGGGACAATCTTCTCACAGAAATGGGGATATGACGGAGAACCCACCGACCAGCCTAACGTATCAACCAAGTTGTTGAACAGATTGGGAAATGAGAAACACCAAATGATCATTTTATCACATGAAGTAGAGGAAGTAATGCCGTTATGGATGATAGAAGGTGACCTGTTCGTTAATGGTGTCCGTCGGTTTTCTGCTACGCATCAACAACCCGGATTAGCAGGTTTCACAATACAGGGCGCAGAAGTAGGATTAGGCCAGCTAGACCGTTTGATAAGCGCAAGAATCAACTGGAATCCTAATCTAGATCATCTGCAACTCATGCGCGATTTCTTGACAAACCGCTACCAAGTTGAATCAGCCGAACTAACCCTAAAATCTCTAAGAATTAGTGGTTGGGTGTTATCCAATTACTTCACTGATTACGCGGGAACACTGACTATTACCGGTCAATATGGTAAAGGCTCAGCGGGGTTTGCCACGCGATTTTGGGATATTATTGGTCAATCTGCAGTGACTGACATTTTCTCTATTCCGGATGAACAGCAAGCAGATTACGCCGTTAATCGTTTAGCAGGCCTTCTACCACAAATGCAGGAAGCTAGCAACTTAGCTAATATGGCGTTAACGAGAATGAATCCGGTTAATTTAGAAACCACATATAACCTTAAGGATACAAAGCATTTACTCCAAATGTGGACCGCTTTCTTTGAAAGCCGATTAAGTTTAGCAGAAGCTGTAAAACTGGGACATAAAGGAGGAAAAGTCCCCCAAGTTCAAGACAAACTCAGCAGTGCCGCCGAATACATTCGTTCGATGATACCATTGATTAAATCAATCAAAAAATTTGTTCCTGTTTTCGGTTACTCGCGTCTTACTGTCGAGACCAGCTTGGTAGAGAAGCTAAACGAGGAAGTCACACTGATCGATAATTTCGCGCCAGAAACCATTATATACCAAATTGATGACCATGCTCTTAATCAAGTTGAAATGAAGATATCAGAACTTCTTAATTTCCCTAACCCCATGAGAGACAAAACGACCTTCACCTACCAACTTAGCCGTGCCACAGATGAAGTTTCAATCTCAATCTACACTAAATCCGGACGTCTGATTTGCCAACTTCAAGACTGTTCCAGTCGAAAAGGCTATAACGAAGAAGAATGGAACGGCAGAGATCAAGATGGGCGTCAATTAGCCAATGGTATCTACTTATACAAAATCCTGATGAAAGACGACAAAGATCAATTGCCAGCCTATGGCCGACTGGCAATTTTAAGATAAAGTTTTCCTATATAGT
>PAQF01000063.1 GCA_002709695.1 Candidatus Poribacteria bacterium | reverse complement strand
TTTGCTTTCCATGGGTTTCAGCATCGTCTTCCAATTTAACGATCAATTCGTTTTTAGCGTTCAATTGAGATTGGAGTTCTTCACTGGCTGTCACCAATTCAGTTTGACTCTGAGTTAAGTTTTGAATCTGCTGAACTTGAGTATCAATTTCAGCTTGCATTGTTTCGACAGCGCGATCATCTGCTTCTTTGGCTTGTGTTAGTCCTTGAATCTGTTGTTCTTTATCAAGAATTTGCTTTCCATGGGTTTCAGCATCGTCTTCCAATTTAACGATCAATTCGTTTTTAGCGTTCAATTGAGATTGGAGTTCTTCACTGGCTGTCACCAATTGAGTTTGACTCTGAGTTAAGTTTTGAACCTGCTGAACTTGAGTATCAATTTCGGCTTGCATTGTTTCGATAGCTTGGTCATCTTCTTCTTTGGCTTGTGTAAATTCTAATATTTTGGTTTCTTGTTTTTGAATTTGATTCGTTTGGCTTTCGGCATCATCTTCTAGTTTTGTGATTGACTGAGTACTGGTTTCTAACTGTGTTTCTAATTCCTCTTTTGCTGACTCTAGTTTGTTTTGAGTTTCAGTTAATTCTTGGACCTGTTGTGTATGGATGCCAATTTCAGCTTGCAATCTTTCAATGGTGGAATCAGATAATTTTCCAGCTTGCGTCAGTTTGTCAATTTCTTCTTCTTGTTCCCGAATTTGTTCTGGGAATGAACCCAGGTCTATTTCGAGTCGGTCAACGTGATCTGATTTAAAAATTAGATCACGTTCAATATTTTCTTTGGCTGAGTCTGCGTCGTCTTTGGCTGAGGTTAACTGTTGAATTTTGTCTTTTTGTTGGTCGACAATTTCAGTTAGCTTGTTAATTTCAAGATGAAGTTTCCCAAATTCAGCTAGGCGAAGAGCTGTTGTATTTTCAGGGTCTAGAGTTAGTACGTGTTTCCATATTTCAAGTGCTTCTTCAGTTTTTCCGATTGCTTTTTGTGTTTCTGCTTGGAGAAGTAAGCTTTTGACTTCGGTTTCTATGCTCCGTTTAGGTATTTCTAGGTTGTTTGGTAGATAACTTGAAGCCTTTCTCCAAGTTTCCAGTGCTAGGTCGTACTTTTCTTCAGTGTCATAATTGGTAGCTTTTTGTATAAGTGTTGCTGTTTGCTGGAGTGAGCCTAGCGCAATACCGAGATCGTCCATGGAATCGTATCGGTTAATTGGGGCTTCAGCGAGGCATTTTTGAAGGATTTCGTTGGTTTCTCCCATAAGTTCAGCAGGAGATGTTTCTTCAATCAAGTTTGTTTCAGCAGGAGTTTGTAACTTGAAATTTTCTCGCTCAACTAGTTGGGGGCTAGACAACATTTCACATAGAATCAAACCAAGCAGATAAATGTCTGCCTTTTCGCCTCCGGTGGTATTATTTTCATTAAGCTCTTCTGGGATGATATACGAGTTGCCTTTATCTGTTTCAGAGCTCAGTTGAGACAGCCTAAAGTCTGTAATTCGAGTGACATCACGGGTACTTAACATTATGTTTTCGGGCGTGAGGTCTTGGTGGTATATTGGTTGAGGATCGCCATCAGCCCCTTTGAACTTATGTGCGTATTGTAGCCCGCTGCAAATTTGTATTGCTAAGCGGGAAGCGCCTGCTATGGACATAGGAGCTTCTTTGGAGATTTTCGAACGAAGAGATATACCGTTAAGATTCTCCGTGACGATGAATGGCATTTGATCAAAAATACCGTAGTGATAAAAGCGCACGATATTTGGATGATTAAGCCGAATGAGCGCCCGGGCTTCTGATTCGAAGACTTCTAATTCTGCTTCTGAGTCTAATGTAGTTGAAAAAACCCTAATAGTCACGGGGTGGTTCATGCGGGTATTTTTAGCCTTGTAGGCGATGCTCGAATGATTTCTCTCCAGAAGTGAATCGATTTCATAGTAATTGGAGAATTTATCCCCTGACGCGAAAATGTGTTGCCGATCTGACATGTTTAACTCAGCTTTTTTTAGTTGCTATCGTAGCTTTAAGTTGTACTTGAATATGACATCATCTGTAGTACAAGAGTGAAAAAACT
Source organism: Candidatus Poribacteria bacterium (assembly GCA_002709695.1). GTDB lineage: Bacteria > Poribacteria > WGA-4E > WGA-4E > UBA9662 > UBA9662. Next base: position 39,298 of record PAQF01000063.1, on the reverse strand, counting down.
CTTAACTATAAATTGTTGTTATACTTACACTAAATTGTTGTTATACTTACACTCTTTTCATTTGGTATAAACCGAGATCGAATGGAATTATACCTGATTTTCCTAATATTTTACAACTCGGTCATGTCACTTTTGAGGATTCGGTCAATACCCTTTTCTATTTTTTTACTTCCTTGGTGTATTTGGGTAGTGACTCATACTGTTCTGGATTAAATCGAAAATTGAGCGCTTTTTTTATGCTAATAATGATTGTGTGTTGCTGTTTTGAATATGGCTGAATAGTTTTTAATATTTGATTGTGGATTTAGGATCGGAGTTGTTTCGAAGCCGCGAGCATGATTCTAGCACTTGGTGTTTGTAAACAAAAATCGCACTCGTTCATTGAATTTAGTTCTATTTTGTACTCAGTTTAATAAGGATTTCCTCGTTTTCTTAGTGAAGATGGCTTTATTCGCTTTAGCTTGACAGGAACACAACGAACAATTAGAATTACGGGGTAAATTCCTCCATACGGGGTGATAATAGTGTCATTCGTAAGCAGAGTTTTAATTTGTTTTTGCTTGATTTTGGTTGCTACACTTGGATTTGCAGGAGGAAAACGTGTGGCCATACTATCATTTGAAGATCATAGTCGCTTTGATTCACCAACTGGGTGTGGATGTATTCCTACAGGAGGATTGATTGGTAAAATATTTGGTGGAACTAAGAGGCGTACAGATTGGGATCTCAGCTCCGGATTTAGAATTTTGCTCAATCGCAAGCTAGCTGAAACGGGGGTTTATGAGCCCCTCACACAGGATGAAATTATGGATGGAATGGCGAAACTTCGAATCTCGCGAAGGTCTATCATGTCGAATGCGGAAAGTCGAGATAAACTTCTAAAAGAACTGAATACTGAGGTTATTATCATTGGTGATGTTCGCAAGTTTAATCAGGAACGAGTGCGAGCTAATGCCTCCCGATCGCTTATTGAGGGAAGTTCTGGTAGTACTGGTAGAAATATGCATAATATGCCTCTTGGCTACATGACAGGTTATCAGATGGTAGGTTATGTTTATAGTGCAACTGTTAATTTGAATGCTGATTTTTTTGGTGCTTCGGGCGAAAAAATTGCAACACGTAAGGTCTCTGCTCGCAAGCGCCATCAGCTCGGTGGTGCGAAAATAGCTGCTTTTCAGGCAGTTACGACGGAGCAGGGATCGGAATTCCGTCTTGGTCAGTCCCCAAAATCTGAAGAAAAGAAAAAGTTGAGGCCTATTGTTGACCCGGCTTTGTTAAGGAAAATTGGTTTTGGTTCTCCAACTTTTAATAGAACATTATTTGGTTTAGCTACCGACGAGGCTCTTGATAAAATTGTGTTGGCTTTGCGTGAAGTAATTGGTCCAGAATTAGTGGCGGATAACTTGAATTCGGCTTCCAAGAATTCACAAAAACCAGTAAATAGGGAGATCATAGGGAAAATTATTTATGCGGATCCAGACAATCCTGACCAATGCTACATTAATATTGGATCGGCGCAAAGTGTTACAGTACAACAAAAGTTGGTGGTTAGTACTGCGGAACCGCTGGTAGATCCTGATACGAATGAGGTTCTAGGGTATCTAAGCAAGAAAATTGGAATGATTGAAGTTACCGAAATTCAAACGGATCGACTTTCAAAAGTTCGTATTATTGAGGGATTTGGCAAAATTAAGAAAGGTGACGAGGTTAAAGCTGCGGCAGTTGAAGACCCAGAAGAAAAAGAGACTTGATATTTTAATTTCTGATCGAGGACTAACTGAAAGTCGGGAAAAAGCCAGGCAACTGATTCTTGCTGGTGCAGTAAGTATTAGTGGCAAAACGGATTTGAAACCGGGACAATTCTTCCCTCTGCACACGAAGATTGATATCCGAGAAGCACCGAAGTATGTTGGACGAGGTGGCATCAAACTTGAGAAAGTGATTCAAGACTTCGGGTTCCTCGTTGATGGGATGGTGGCAATTGATGTTGGTGCTTCAACTGGTGGGTTTACTGATTGTTTGTTGCAAAATGGTGTTAAGTTTGTTTATGCTATTGATGTAGGGTATGGTCAGTTGGCTTGGAAACTTCGCCAAGATTTACGCGTAGGTGTAATGGAACGCACCAATATCCGTCAAGTTAGCCTTACTCAATTCAATCTTCCAATTGATATTGCTGTAGTCGATGTTTCGTTCATTTCCTTGAGAAAGGTAGTTCCTGTTGTTAAGGACATAATTGAGCCGACAGGAGATATTCTTGTTTTGGTGAAACCACAATTTGAGGCCGGAAGAGGTCTGGTTGAGAAAGGCGGAGTTGTCCGAGATCCTAATGTGCATATTGATGTGTTGCATGGTCTGATAAAATTTATTATGGAATTAGGCCTATTTATAATGGCTATTTCATTTTCTCCAATACGCGGAGCCGCAGGTAATATGGAATTTTTTATCTGGATTAAGTGTGATGGTATTAATCAGCAGAATTGGTCTGATCGGGTTAAACTCGTTGTCCAAAATGCTCACTTTACTCTTTCTTAAATGCTAAAAGAAATTCAACGGAAATTCACTCATTTTATTGGTTTAGTGATACCAATTTTGTACCATTATATCGATGGTAAGCTACTTGTTGTTGGTATTTTAGCTTTGATAACATGTTCTCTCTTGTGTTTTGAGCTTTTGAGGTACGTGTTTCCTGATTTTGGTAGTTTATTTCTGAGGTTTGTATCACCAATTCTACGTTCTCATGAGAAACAAGGGAAGTTGCTGGGATCGACCTATTTTATGGTTGGTTCGTTATTTTCTATTATTCTTTTTCCGCAGGAAATTGCAATTGCTTCTATCACATTTTTAGTTTTGGGAGACTTGTTTGCAGCAATCATAGGGAAAAAATGGGGACGGATAAAGATCTTTTGCGGGAAGAGTTTTGAAGGAAGTTTGGCTTGTTTTGTGATTTGTTTTTTCGTTTCGGTCTTCTTTATTAGAATTAAGCCAGTTGTTGGGCTTTTGGGTGCGACTGTCGCTACTATTTTTGAGCTTATTCCGATTGGGATTGATGATAATTTGACTATGCCGCTTACATCTGGATTCGTCATGTGGGCAATAGTATCGTGGATGTCGCTATAGATATGTCAAAGATTGAGCTCGAAAATGTTACTAAGAATTTTGGTGATGTAATTGCCGTCAATGATGTAAGCATAGAGATTTACGACCGTGAATTTCTCGTAATGTTAGGGCCTTCTGGGTGTGGTAAAACTACGACTCTTCGCACTATTGCGGGACTTGAGGCCGTCGATGCAGGTAATATTATTATCGACGAGCGTTCTGTAACTCATTTATCTCCCGCTGATCGGAATATTTCATTTGTTTTTCAATTCTATGCCTTATATCCTCATTTAACTGTCTTTGATAATATTGCTTTTCCTCTTAAAGCCTCAAACGTCGAAAAAACGGAAATTGAGAGTCGCGTGTTAGAAGTTGCGAAAACTTTGCAAATTGATGTCTCATTAAATCGGAAACCCAAACAGTTGAGTGGTGGTGAAATGCAACGTGTTGCTCTTGGTCGTGCGATGGTTCGGCGGCCAAAAGCTTTTTTGATGGATGAACCGATGTCAAATCTGGATGCAAAATTAAGGATTCAGATGCGATCAGAATTGAAACGACTGCAGAAGAGAGTTGAGACGACAACTGTCTTTGTAACACATGACCAGATTGAAGCTATGTCAATGGCAGATAGGATTGCAGTTATGCACCAAGGTGAAATCCAGCAGGTTGATTCTCCTAAGGAGATATATAATAAGCCGAAGAATCTTTTTGTTGCTCAGTTTATAGGAAGTCCAGCAATGAACCTTTTAGAAGGTGTCTTAGAGTCAAAAAATAGTAAATTGGTATTATCGTTGTTTCATACTGAATGTTCGTTTGTTCTATCTGACTTGATGGCTCAAAAGGTGATGCAACAATTTAAATTAGACAAGATTGTTTTTGGCATACGTCCAGAACATGTTATGCTTTCAAAAGCTCCAACAGGTTGTCAATTTGAAAGCAAGATTCATTTTATTGAGTATCTTGGGGCCACAAAAATAATTGACGTAATGCTGGGTGAAAACATTCATACTCGTACCCCAATCTTTTTGAAGTCTCGTGTTCATTCGTCTTTTCAGGGTTCTATTGGTGAATCTGTATGGATCAGTTTTGAAGAGGAAGTCATTCATATTTTTGATCAGGGAAGTCAGATAGCAATTCAATGAATGTATAAGCAATATTTTTTGGTCAAAGGTTGTTTTTATGGAAATACAAGCACGCTCATTAGAATTACCAGAAAACCCGGCACTTCTAGCATTAGACCTTGATGGGACGCTATTGAATAGTGATCATTCGGTGAGCTCTCGAAACAGGCATGTTTTGGCAAAAGCCTCGGAACAAGGGGTATATGTGGTGCTCGTTTCTGGCAGAATGCACAGATCTATATTGCCTATAAGTAATCAGATTGGACTTAAGAACCCGATTATTTCCTATAATGGTGGAATGGTTAAACATGCAACTACGGGGAAGTTATACAATCATACGCCTGTTCCTGCAGAATCTGCTCGTAAGATAATAGACTTTGTTGATCAGGAGAATCTGCATCTCAATTTTTGTGTGGATGATGAACTTTATGTTCGGGTGAAAAATAAATGGAGTGATCTCTATGAATTTCGAACGGGTGTTGTTGCAACACCCGTTGAAAATTTCCTGTTATTAGATGGTCGGGAACCTACTAAGGTTCAGATACTTGACGAGCCTGAAAGAATTGATCAACTGCTTCCGGTTGTACAGGAGATGTTTGGCCAAGACCTATACGTAACCAAGACGCAGGTCGAGTACATTGAGTTTATGAATCTGCAGGCGACAAAAGGTCAAGCATTGATAGAACTTGCAGACCAGCTCAAAATCCCGATTTTAAATACGGTAGCGTTTGGCGATGGTTACAATGACAAGAGTATGATGGAAGTAGCGGGATTCAGTATTGCAATGGCAAATGCTGTCGACGAGATTAAGGCTATTTCGGATCATGTCACAACGTCAAATGATGATGATGGAATAGCCGTTGCTGTTGAGAAAATGTTGTTTCCAAATTAGTTTGAATCATTTTCTTCAGTTACTTCTTTTTCTGTTTGTTGCTCCTTGTTGGCTTTTTCTGTGTCAGGTTCGTTATCTTTTTGTATTTCTGTGGTATTGAGTTCGTTTTCCCTTTCCTTCATACCTAGAATGGGTATGTTAGCAACAAGAGCTAAAGCATTATCTTCGCGTTCTAGATCCATTTCAACTTCATCTGTGTTAAGGGTAAAATATTTCGATAAGAGTTTTGTAACTTCTGACTGGAGACTTTGCATGACTTCTTCACTGATGCTGAGGCGGTCTTGAACAAGTATTAGCTTCAGACGGCTTTTGGCAATATCTTTGCTTTTGTCGGCTCGTGTTAGTATTTGGATTAATCGTTGAATCATTTAATTGATTTCTCCATCTCGTCTCCCGATCAATTTCCCCCAAAAGCGCGTAAATGCACCGTCAACTTTAAATTCAGGGATTGGTACTTCTTTTCCCTCTATTCTTTCAGAAATTCGCCAATAAGCTCCAGCCGCACCAGTTTTGCTATCGAATATAAGTGGTTGTCCTCGATTTGTTGAGCCTACGATATTTGGGTCCTCTGGGACTACACCAATCAGATCAATTGATAGAATATCAAGAACATCTTCTGAATCTAACATGTCACCTTTGGCTACCAGTTTGGGGTTGATCCGGTTGATAATGAGGTCGATTTTATGGATTTCTTCAGACTGTAGAAGTCCAATAATCCGATCGGCATCCCTCACTGCTGAAACCTCCGGAGTGGTTACCACTAAAGCCTCTTCAGCGGCAGATGCTGCATTTCTAAACCCTTGTTCGATACCTGCAGGCGAATCAACGAGCACATAGTCATTTTCTTCTTTCAATTTAAGACACATGTCACGCATTTGTTCTGGTTCAACATCATTCTTATTATTTCGTTGAGAAGCGGCCAAGAGCTTCAGGTTTTCAACACGTCGATCCTTCACCAAAGCACGTTCAAGAGTACTGCTGCCGTCGATAACATCCATTGATGTGTATACAACACGACTTTCTAATCCCATGATTACGTCTAAGTTACGTAATCCAATGTCTGCATCAACAACTGTAACCTTTTTATTTGATAATGCAAGTGCTGTTCCGATGTTGGCAACACATGTACTTTTGCCAACACCCCCTTTTCCCGATGTTATAACAATAACTCTACCCATTTAATTATCTCCAAGTTGGCTGGCCTATTAACTATGACAACTTTTTATAGTACCTAAAATCCTTCAAAATCTTCAACTATGACGTTACCTTGTTTTATTCGTGCCACTTCCATCATAGGTTTACGGCGGCGTTTTCTCGAGGGCGGTCGTGTAATAATATTACCTATTCGAAGTTGTGTTGGTTCCATATTCATGGCCACGACAGCTGCAGCTATATTTCCCAAAGCTCCAGCATGTGCAATCCCACGTAAATTCCCCAGGATGATGATATCACCAGAAGCTGTTACTTCAGCTCCTGGGTTAACATCTCCTATTACAATAATATTTCCTTCCAGAAAACGCTCCACTTGTCCTGAACGCAGCGTGTGGCGAATGAACTCTGCTTTCTCTTTTTCTTCTGAAAAAGGTTCTTGGTAAATTGGTGCATTTGGTGGATTTGCTGGAATTCCCCGAATCGGTTGTTCGTTTGATGGGGACGTTAGTCGCGGTGTAGAAGCAACTTCTTCGTCACTATCCGGGGGTGCTAGACCGTATTCCTGTTGCATCAGAGAGTAGAAATAATTGACATCTTCTGGTGATAATGATCTGTTTTGTTGTTGCTCGATTCTAACTGTAGTCCCTGTTAGGGAATCACCTAGATTTGCTAGACGTTGTTTTATGGCGGACTCAATTTCAGCGATTGAAGCATCAGAGTCTATAATTAGACGTAGCCCATCTAAATATCCCTTTAGTTCAACAGATACATATGATTCGTTATTCATTTTGGTATAATTTGTCTATTAATTTGGTTTGTGCTAAGACGTAAGGTCCTTCTGGGATAGCAACGATTTTTGCGTCTTTCCCATATTTCTGGAGTGCTATTTTAACTCCTTCATTTGGAGATTTTAAGGGGGTGACAAAAAGTTTTTTTTGTTGCTCATAAGGTATTTTATTGGAATAAAAATAAACATCAGCTTTTCGGACAGCTTTAGCAAGTTCTTCAAGTTGCCATTGGTCTATCACAAAATTCTTTGGATTATAGATATCATGGACGAACTGCTCTAAGTTTTTCGTTTTTAGGATTAGATCCGTGAATGGTCTACTGCCTATTCCTTCTTGGCATTCAGCGATCAAGATTACCATCCCTCCTTTTTTGACAACTTCAATAGCTGCAAGTACTCCTTTTTATTGCTTGATAAAATGTTGTGTCTAATGGATAACCTGCACATGATACAATGACTGCGTCTACTGGCTCTGACAGGGTAGCCCGTGTTTGTTTTTCAGCAAACTCTGCGCCAGCTAGATGTGCATTTACCATATCGCCTGCAAAGATTCCGGTTAATTGACGACGATCGTTAATTGTAACATTCAAACTAAAATCAACACCAGCCATAAGTGCTATCTCCGTTGCTTCGCTGTGGAATGGATTGCCTTCTAGAATTCCAACCGTTGCCTTTGGGTGTTCCAGTATCTCGGGGCCATGCATGATTTTCATTGTGTCGATGCTTGCAAGACCGGGGCAAATTGCTTTTCGCCCACCTGAATATCCGGCCATCAGGTGTGGGTTCAATAAGAGCTGAGATTATTTTTAGGTCAGATTCAACATAGAGCCTATTAAGCAGAACAGGGGTGCCGTTTTGAGTTTGGCCAAGGTTGATTAGCGTTTCTGGTTGTTGCGAAAAATGATTGAGAATTTGGTGGTTTTCCACGATTTGCCTGCCAACCATTTCTAAGAGCTCATCGCCCTCGTTTGGTCGATGGATACCAGTTGCAATTAAGATCCTAATTTCGTCACGTGGCACAACTTGTTCTTCAATTATCTGCAGTATTGGTGGCAAAATGATTTTATTTGGAACTGGGCGTGTGATATCAGAGATAACCACAGTAGCCGATTTTCGGTTTTTGGCTATTTCTGATAGTGGTGGTGAATCTATAGGCGTTTCAAGCGCATTCCAAACTGCTTGGTTGGGATCCTCAATTGGTGGGAAATTCTGCGATGTTAATATACTAACGAGATTGGAGTCGGGAACGTCAACCCCGATCTCTCCACGACCATACTTTATGTTAACCTGCATTGCTTGATCCTTACTGCAGTTAGTTTCCTGGGAAGATAGGGGTCATTATAAAAGAGATGAATGAATCGCGCAACAATTTTTTAAAGTGTTATTTGCTTATATTTCTATATATGACTTGATTTTAAACCGTTTAGTAGTTTACACTTGTGCCCTTTACTGAATATTTAGAGGAATTATGAGCAATGGCAGAAAGTGAAGCTACAAATATTACTTGGCACCAGGCTACAATCGATTGTACAGCAAGAGAGCAACTACTTAACCAAAAAGGTTGTATCATTTGGTTTACTGGTTTATCTGGATCAGGGAAATCAACACTAGCTAACGAAGTTGCAAGCGCACTACATCAAAACCAACACTTGACGTATGTGCTTGATGGAGACAATATTCGGCATGGTCTCAATAAAAATTTAGGGTTTTCTCCGGAAGATCGGGAAGAAAATATTCGCCGGATTGGTGAAGTTGCTAACCTCTTTGCTGATGCGGGTGTTATTACTGCAACAGCCTTTATTTCGCCTTATCGCGCGGATCGGGAGAAAGTCCGGAGTTTACTTGAAAGCGGCAGGTTCATTGAAGTTTACCTTGCTTGTCCAGTTGAAGAATGTGAAAAGCGAGACCCTAAAGGATTATATAAAAAAGCGAGGGCGGGTGAAATTAAGGGCTTTACTGGAATTGATGCGCCTTACGAAGCGCCGGAGGAGCCAGAAATTATTATTGATACCTCAGTGCTTAATTTGGAAGATTCGGTACGGAAAATTATAGGTTATCTCGAATCAGCTGATTTAATTTGAACTTATGAAACATTGGGGATTGCCAATTGTATTTACTCACTTGTTTAATTAGGTTCTTGTTTGGGTTAATTGTCATCTTCACGTTCGCTTAGTAGTTCGCCACGTTGGAGTCGTTCTGCATTTTCGGTTGACCAGAGTATACCTTTCATCAGTTTTTGGGCAGTAATGTAACGGGTTGCAGCTAATAAGTGTATTCGCTTCTCCTCAGCGTTGGTTGATAGATCAAAGTGCCGGAACGCTACTTCAAGCACTTGGAACATGTGGAGTTCTGCATCTTCACGAAGCATGATATGAGCAATAGTATGTTTAAGCTGAGTGATATCATGACCCTCGTTAATATATTGGTTAACTAGTATCTCTGCGTCGAAGACTTTTTGGAAATCAGCGAATTCTTGTAGTCTATCTAGCATTTTTTCTGGAGAGCTGAATGTTTCGTCAAGACATTGTTCTGGTTTCGGGATACGTGCGGCTGGCATGTTCAGCCAACGAAGATAGGTTAAGAACACCGCACCATGAAAAAGCCCGCGCATTAATTCTTTGCTTGGTGCTAGATGGAATGCGCGATAGAGACTGTGTGCATAAGAGTATATATTAGCTACATCATGCCAATCCCCTTCATTTTTGAGATGAAAACGTACCGTTCGAATAGCCGAAGCATAGGTCATTGCCCGGCAAATGTCTGTTGGGCTTACTCCTTGACAGAGTTTCTCTTCAATCTCTGCTACGATCGGTTCAAATGAATCACCAAGCATGGTTTGAGCGAACTCTGAAATGTCAAGAGAGACTTGATTAGATTGATTAAGTTCCCAGATTCTATCTAGGCGTAAGAAGATATCCTCTAGGATTGGAATACTATCTGCCCACCGAGAAGTTTCTTCATGCCGTGTTCTGGTAACTAGATCGATGACAATTGGTCGCAAAATCTCGTGTGCCCCTTCCCAATCTACGTAATCAAGTCCTTCAAACGTCTTATTGGCAAAATCGAGCGCGTGCCCATCGCCGGTAAAGTAGAAATCTGTTGCTGCTGTGAATACAAAATCGGCAATGATTTCCCTCGAGTACCCTCGGTCATGAAGGGTGATCAAAATTCGTTCTGCTGCTCCCCTGTCCCGGAGATCAACATAATGGCGAAACCAACGTTTGAGTGTCTTCAAATCGTGTTTTTCTTTGCTTCTAGGAAATGGGAAGCGTTGTCGACGTGAACTTCCAGAGGTCCGACGACCAATTTGTGTTAAGGCGTGGACCAGAAACAGATTATGATCTTTCGGATCTACATCGTCCCACATGTTAGCAGCGATAGTAAGAATTGTGACACCTGATGACCACCCATCACCTGTTTTGTTGGTTCCGTAGTATAGTCCTTGCTGAATAATCTCTTTTGGATCTGCTCCGGCGTCAGTAAGTGCTGCTATCGCTTTGGCAATTAGGAAGGAACTACTATCTTTCAATCCTTGGATTAACGCGCGTTTGCCACGATCTATTACACGTCGTTTAGCTGCTTCTCTTTCTCCTTGGTCTATACCGACGTATAAATATCCGTCATCGCGAAGTTCTACTGGGAAAGCCTTTAGGTCATCACCGAAAGTGAGAAAACATCCGCCTGTTTTGAGATCAAACTCCCAGTGGTGCCAGTGACAAATTAGAACTCCATCCCGAACGCTTCCTTCAGACATTGGATATCCCATGTGAGGGCATCGGTTGTCTACAGCATAGTACTTATTTCCATAACGAAAAACAGCCAGATGGGTGCCATCTACGTGGAAGGGTTTGCCTTTTCTTTCATCAAAAGTATCTGCTTGGCATAGTTGATGATATACTAGTTTACTTTCGTCAAATTCGGGTATTGGGATATCAGCTATTTGAATCGTTCCATCTGAAGTCGCTTGAGATTCAAAGGATGTTTGGCTCATTGTGTTGCTCCCTGTTTTGTGTTAGGTCAGCTATCTTAGGAAACTTTACTAAAATAAGGATTGGGACAGGTAAACAATTATAGGCTAAAGCAAAACGAGTAACCTGATTAATTCTCTTTTCCAGAATACAATTCTGTTAGAGTTGACTATATTTGAATGTAGCTCAACTTAAGCAGTACCCTTTCATATTTGTTCTAGACTGATGGTTGCATCTTCACCATTTATTTTTTGTGACTTTATAAAGGCTGTTGGGTTGGGAGTAGGAATGATCTCCTCAGTTAAGGTTTCGGTGGTTATGTAATCTTGGTATTGATCAAACGCTTGATGAACGATATCAGTCGATTCAATACTGATTTTGATGCGATCTGAGACATTAAAGTCCGCCTCTTTGCGAGCTTGCTGGATTTTATTTACAATTTCCCGTGCAAAGCCTTCTAGGACTAGATCTTCTGTCAGTTCAGTGTTAAGAGCAACGAATTTATTGTTATCAAAGTCAACGACATAACCATCTCGTGTCTTACCTTGCCAATGAATTTCATCTTCTTCAAGTGTAAATGATTGGCTATCAACTTCAATCTTAACGTTTCCGTTTGCTGTCATGTTTTGCATCAGGGTGTCACCGTCAGCTGCTTCAATCGCTTTAGCGATTGATTGAACAGATTTGCCATACTTTTGACCAAGAATTTTGAAGTCGATTTTGCCTTCAAAATTGTAAAATTGACTCTTATCTTGTCCAATAAAGTGAATTTCTTTTATGTTTAGTTCCTCAAGGACAAGATCCTTTAAACGATTAACAGATTTTTTCTTGTTATTTTCAATCGTGAGGGATGATAGTGGTTGACGGATTTTGATTCCTGTTTGATTTCGCAAAGTCCGTCCCCAAGCAACAATGTCACGAACAACTGCCATGTCTTCTTCAAGTTGCTTATTTATCAGGTGTTCATCCACAATAGGGAAATCAGTTAAATGAACACTTTCTGCTGCATTCGGATTAATGGAACAGATTAGGTTTCTGTAGATTGAGTCAGCGATGAATGGTGTAAATGGTGCTAGCAATTTCGCTACATCTACTAATGCTTGGTGAAGCGTAACATAAGCTGATTGTTTATCTAATCCGATTTCCGCACCCCAGAATCGGTCACGAGATCGTCTTACATACCAGTTACTCAAATCATCAACAAATTCAGCAATAGCACGTGTGGCATTGGTAATGTGATAGTTGCCCATTTCATCTTGAACTTGTTGGGTAGTTGAATGCAACTTTGAGATTAACCATTGGTCCATCATTGATCTATTGGAGAGATCTGGAATGTTCGAAAAATCGATCCCATCAAGATTAGCATACATCACGAAGAACCCGTAAACGTTGTAGAGAGTTCCCATGAATTTCTTTAGCGCATCATTGATTGATTCAACAGTGAATGCACGGGGAGTCCATGGTGGACAAGAGGTATAAAGATACCAGCGCATGGCGTCAGCACCTTGGTTATCAAGAATCTCCCATGGGTCTATCGTATTACCGCGACTTTTGCTCATTTTTTGCCCATCTGCTCCAGTTATTAGTTCGAGACATAAGCAATTTTTGTAGGCTGGTTTGTCGTACAGCAGGGTTCCTGTTACCAGTAAGCTATAGAACCAGCCACGCGTTTGGTCTATAGCCTCCGAGATGAAATCCGGGGGATAATTTTTCTCAAATATATCTTGATTTTCGAAAGGATAATGCCATTGAGCTGTATGAGCTACTCCCGAATCGAACCAACAGTCAATTACATCTTCGAGTCGGGACATTTTGCCTCCACACTTTTGGCAGGCTAAAATAATTTCGTCAATATATGGACGATGAAGTTCTATATCGTCCTGTACATTGTGACCGTGTTCTTTAAGTTCTTGGATTGAACCGATGACATGATGATGCTCACAATCATGACATTTCCATACGGGTAGTGGTGTTCCCCAGTATCTTTCTCTGCTTAGTCCCCAATCAATGTTATTTTCAAGCCATCTTCCGAAACGACCGTCCTTGATATGTTCTGGGTACCAATTGATTTCTTGGTTGTGTTTAAGCAACTGGTTCCGAATAGCGGTAGTTCGGATAAACCACGATTTTCGAGCGTAGTACAATAGAGGTGTGTCACAGCGCCAACAGAATGGATATTCGTGTTCATACTCGGCTGTTTTCAGCATCAATCCCCTATTTACTAAGTTATCAATTATCTTGGGGTCAGCGTCCTTAACGAATTCGCCTGCCCATGGTTGAACCTCGTCCACGAAATTTCCGGCGGTATTGACCAATTGTACAAAAGGCAGATTATACTTAAGTAGCATCTCATAGTCATCTTGACCAAATGCAGGGGCTGTGTGAACAAGCCCTGTGCCATCTGTAAGAGTCACAAAATCGCCACCAATGACATAATATGCTTTCTCTTTAGGTGTAACAAAATTAAAGAGTGGTTCATACTCCCGGCCGAGGAGTTCTTTTCCTTTGAATACTTTTTTAATTTCCAATTTTTCTTCTTTGCCAAAGACGTTACTGATTAGGGCTTTAGCTAGGATGAGTTCTTGTCCCTGATATTCAACGGAAACATAATCGTAATCTTCGCCAACAACAATTGCTACATTGGATGGTAGTGTCCAAGGTGTTGTTGTCCAAACGAGAAAAAATGTATTGTCGAGGTCTTTGATTGGAAACTTTATATAGATCGATGGGTCTTTTACAACTTGGTATCCTTGGGCAACCTCGTGACTCGCCAACGTGGTTCCACAACGAGGACAGTAAGGTTGGACTTTGTGACCTTGGTATAGTAAATCTTTTTTCCAAGCCTGTTTTAGAATCCACCATACACTTTCAATATAGTTATTTGATAGTGTGATATATGGATCATCTAGGTCGACCCAGAAACCAATTCTCTCGGTCATTTTCCTCCAGTCTTGTTCATACTGGAAGACATTTTCTTTGCATTTTTCGATGAAATTTTTCACACCATAAGCTTCAAGATCCTGTTTGTTTTTTATGTTGAGCTTTTTCTCAACTTGATACTCAACAGGTAGGCCATGTGTGTCCCAACCTGCCTTTCGTTGCACATAATGTCCTGTCATTGTTTTGTATCGGCAGACGGCATCTTTCATGACACGTGCTAGGACATGATGGACTCCAGGTGGAGCATTGGCGAAAGGAGGGCCTTCTAGGAAAACAAATGGTGTATCAAGTGATCGGTTTTTAACACTTTTCTGGAAAATATCTTTAGTTTGCCAGAACTCTAAAATTTCTTCCTCGATTTTTGGAAAATGTAGTTTTGTTGATACTTCCTTAAACATAAGTTTGATGCTCCTGTTTCAATGCATAAAAAAAGCCCACCATTGACATTGAGATGGTGGGCTTCTTTAGGATTTACCTAGGCTTTTTGCCCACCATCGATCAAAATTATAATTGAAATCAAGACGGAAGATATTATGACTGTAATTGTGAGCATTTTAGTGATTATATATCTATTACTTTGGAGGAAAATCTTAGCAAATAGCGAATTGGATGTCAAGGTTTAGTTCTTGTATGGAGTAGCGTTTGTTTACTCAAGTCGCGATACGGGGATATATTAGAATTCTTGAATGTAAATATGGTAATTCGTAACGGGTTAAGTTTTGATACGTTTTAACCCACAAATTCTTAATTGATACAATTTTTTATTATCAGCATTATGAGAGAGAGTTTAAACATGTCTATGAAACAAACAACAGAACAAGTTCAGAAACGTCTGAAGATTGCTAACTATATACTGGTATTTGCATTTTTAGTGGTTTTTGTACCCCCTGTTATGAAAGCTTGGGAAGGTGATAATTCTATTCCGCCGCAGTACGGCAAAATGGAATATGTTGCAAAAGAGACAGATGAGTTTTTACCTATGATTTTCATTTTGGTGATACTAATCAATTCTAGTTTTCTTTTGTGTAAAGAGGTGAAAGAAATTCAAATGAAGATTGATACATTACCTCCCCAAACTGAAACCGATTAAGCTTTTATCTTAGCCAGCAGTCAGCGATGATTTGTCGTATTGTGTTTGCTTCAAAATTGTTGCTGAGATTTGATTTAATAATTATATGAATAGCTCGTTCTAGTCTTGTTTTTAGATCTCCCCAGGCGTTGTAAAGCCTGATGCTATTAGGATGATTGGGTTGTGAGGTCGCTCGCAAAATTCTATGGATTATGCTGAGGTAAAAAAGCAGATGATGTAAGTCTATGTCATCGTGTACCTTTGTTTGCCCAGAGACTGACATGTATGTTTCAATGGTCTCTGGGTTTATCAGGCTCACAAAATTACCTGTGGCTTGCTTGGTTCCAAGGCTATTGAATGATTGCACCAATCGTTGGGTTTGCCAGTTCCAGCCTATACTGGCAAAATCGATAAAGAATACTTTTTGTTGGTTGATCAGAATGTTGTGCGAATTGTGGTCTAAGCCCCCCAAATTTTTTGGTTTTGAGAATAGATGACTAGATATATTTTCCCAGCATTGGTCTATCCTTTTTTGATGAGTTGAATGTTTTTCCTTTTTGCTGGCTTGAATGATATAGAAGATTGTTTTTCGGCAGTGATCCAAAATCTCCTGTAGTTTCTTGTCTTGGTTGACAGGGAAAACGTATGCTGTTAGGTTGTCTTGGGATTTTTTAAACGCCTCCTCAATATAACAAAATTGCGATATGGCTTGGTTGACAATTGGGTGCCAGTTACTCTGTTTTTGAGCCATATCATCTAATGTTTGGTTGCCGCACCATTCAATTAGTAGTGATTGTTTTTTATCTGATTTCCAAATGATTTTTGGGACGTTACACCCCTTGGATTTGAGAACCTTTAGGGTATTTAACTCGATTTCAAAAGGAGTGAATTTACAATCGTTGATTGGAGCATGTATGAAGTGTCGCTTTAGGACAAAATTACGTTGGCCTATTTCTATTTTCCAAATATTGTTTTCTGATAATTTTCGAATTGGTGTGGTATGGAGGTCAGTTACACTTACGCCAAAGAATGTGGCAATGTCTTCGATTATAAGGTTATTATCGAACATGCAAACCTGTGTTTTTGGAATTGAAAAGACGGAAATATGCAAACGAGCGGAACACTTTATATTGTTAGTACACCAATTGGCAATCTTGAAGATATCACCCTTAGAGCTCTCCGAGTATTGGGTGAGGTAGACCTTGTTGCCGCGGAAGACACCCGACGTACACGCCGACTACTTACACATTACAATATTAATACATCGGTTACCAGCTTTTTTCAGGGTAATGAACATGCGAAGCTGAAAGGCTTGGTTGATCGGTTGGTATTGGGAGCATCAATCGCCTTGGTATCAGATGCGGGGACTCCAGCGATTTCAGACCCGGGCTATCTTCTTGTAGTAGGTGCAATCAAGGCAGGAATTATGGTTGTTGCGATTCCTGGTGTGACAGCGTGTATATCTGCTGCTTCAGTTTCAGGGATGCCGTTGCATAATTTTGCTTTTGAAGGTTTTTTATCGCCTAAATCTGGCAAGAGGAAAAGAAGGCTTGCCAGATTGCAACAAGATGAACGAACAATGATATTTTATGAGTCTCCTCACCGTTTGATCAAATTTTTGGTTGATGCGGGTGAGATTTTGGGAGATCGACAAGTCTGTATTGCTCGTGAATTGACAAAGAAATATGAAGAGATTTTTTATGGCACGGTGAGCGAAGCGATTGCGAAATTTAACAGCCAAAGGCCTCGGGGAGAGTTTACAATTGTGGTGGCGGGAGAAGATCCGTGAGCAGTCTAATGAGTTCATCATTTCCTGCTGCGAGTTCATGTACACGGTTAATTTTTTCTTGGTAGTTAAAATCTTTTTCATTAGGAGACCATAGTGATTCTAGTTCGCGTGGGCTAAGTCGGTCATGTATAATCTTCACAAGTGTTAAATTGTAATTGTCAGGAATCATCAGAATCCAGTCAATCGTTTCTCCTCGGTCCGAATGCCGACGGTCGATTTTTAGGTTTCGATCTTGGTGAGGGACGTTTTTCTTGACCCAGTTTCGGCGACCGAATTCGTCAACCTCAAAGTTGCCTACCTCAAGCCAAGTTCTGCCGTGACCGTTTGGTTTAGTTGTTACTTCAATTCTGTGCAATTTTTTTATTCCTCCTCAAATATATATGCCAATTCAGTTTTTGATCCATGGTTGTTGGCAGATCTTGCTGTGGCTTCGATAAATGCGATAATTTCAATGCTCTCGGAGATGTCAATTGGTGGCTCACCGGTTTCAAACATCTTGATTATCTTTTTTAGTATTTCTCTGTAAATGAAGTTTGTGTTGATTGATGTACGAACAATAGATTTATCGTGGTACGCCGTAAACCCGAAACCACTGTGCCCTTTTCTGATGCCTCGAAGGGTACCTATTCGCCCATCGTACCAAATTCCGGAGATTACGTCTGTGTCCTTGTTAGATGTTGCCCATACAGATTGACAACCTGGTCCCATCAGTGCATAGAGTGTTTCAACACCATGGATACCATAATGAAATAAGCCTGGGTTTCTTGGGTGCTGTGTTGCAGTTGTATAGACTTCTGCACCGACTATTTTCCCCTCAGTTCCTTGGGCTTTCTGGGTTTTTACTACTTCGGGAGCGTAGCGTAAGGAAGAAGCAGAAAAGATTGGTACATTTCTCTCTTTCGCAAGAGCCGCGATTGCCTTGGCATGTTCAAGCGAACATGCCAAAGGTTTATCGATGAAAATTGGTATACCCGCCTCCAAAAACGGTAGTGTTCGATCATAATGAACGCTACCATCAACAGACTCAACCATCACAGCGTCGACGTGTCCAATTATCTCCTCTGGGGTATCGACAAGTGGAATTCCATATGTTTGCATCTGCTGTGTGAAACCAGGAATCCGTTCTGGTGATAATAGTGATTCTCCAGGGCATCCAAGGGTAACTTTTGCACCATTGACCCATTGTTCTGAATCGACATCAACATGGTTTATACGCTGAGTAAATGCTACAACATGTGATGTGTCAAAGTCGACCATTCCTACCTTAATCATGTTTTTCCTTGTGGGGTGATGGAAGTGATTTTTGGGTTATAACAATATGTATTGAGACCTAGACATCATTCCTGCTCAGACGGAGATCTGAAAAAGGAGGTAATGAGTGGTGTTAAGTTACCGTTTACTTTCTATTTAGGTCTTTAGCATAATTGGTGAGACTTCTTGAAGTTTTTTCATTGGGTGGTAGCTGAACCCTGCTACAAAATGTTATTCAAAAGTCTGTCACTTTGGTTTAATTTGAAGCGTTTATCGCGCCGATTATAGAGGGAAATCTATCGATTTTCCTTGTTTGTTCGCCATATAAAATCCTTGCATCAATTCAGTTAGGTCTCGTCCGTCTTGGATTGTAATCGACATCGGTTCGTCACGCAAAATGGCGTTGATCCACTGTTGCATTGATGAGGGCAAGGAGTGTGGTATATCGGCAAGGTATTTTTCTCGCTGTTCGTCGGAGAGTTGTCGTGTTTGGAATTGAAGATCTTCCAGCCCTATCACAATTGATCCTTCGGTCCCATAAACTTCTGTCAGGTTTGGTCCGGATCTGTGAACCCAGGAACAGTCGACTAACCCGATGGCATTATTCACAAATTCAACGACTGAAGCACTATTGTCATCGATTGGGTAATTGTCAGTAAAGTTATTCATTATGGAGACAGTTCTTTTCGGCTCGCCCATTAGCCAGCGCATACGGTAAACTGGGTGACATCCGAGATCAAATAATGCCCCTCCCCCGGCTCGATCCGAGTCTGCAAACCACGCACTAGGACCACTGAACCATTTATCTAACGCTGCTGAGTGAGCGATTCGAAAACGGCCAAAAGTAATGTTACCAAGGAGTCCCTCATCTATTGCTTTTTTTGCAAATAGGATATTGGAGTCGCAACGTTGTGGCATTGAAATCATGAACTTGACTCCAGATTTTTCAACGGCATCGATAATTTCGTCACATTCAGCAACCGTGATTGCCAAGGCCTTTTCAGTAAATATATGCTTTCCTGCTTTAGCTGCAGCTATCATTACTCGAGGGTGGTCAGAAGTAACTGCATCAACAACTACTGCGTCAACATCGTCACGTGCGAGAATTTGGTCTAAATCAGTTGAGAATGGGATTCCATACTCTTCAGCAATTTGTTTGCCTCCGTATTCTTCTTCATCCCATACTGCGACTAATTCTGTTTCTGGGTTTTCTCTTACTGCGTTGGCATATCCTTTTGCGTGAACGTGTGCAAAACTCAATTTTGCAATTCTAATCATTTTACTTAGGTCTCCTTGTCATTATTATGTAGGGATTTTATCGCCATTGTTTCATATGTGTCAAGATTGAACCCAGACAATTCTATTATTTAGTGTTGAATTTGTTTTCGGTGGTTTATAAGTTGTTGGGTCAGGGTCTTTACGTCTTTTTGATGAAACCCCAGCTCTTTTGCTTCGTTAACTATCATTTCTGCTTGGACAGAGCTTTCATTCTTAACCAGTTGGATAGCTTTGTTATATGCTTGAACTGCTTCAGCATAATTCCCTTGGTTTTGAAGTATAAATGCAAGGTATGTATATGCAGCAGCAAGACGAGGTGAATTGGGGCGCCTTTCCATGAATTCTTTGAATGTCGCTCGAGCTTGGCCGAAGCGTTGGCCTTGATGATGTACACGCCCAATTCGAAAATGGGCACGATCAGCAAAGCTATCAGTATAGCCATCTGCAAGATACTGGACTCGTTCTGGGAACGTGATTGTTGTCTTATAAGCTTTCAGAGCTTGGTCAAACTTGTCAAGAGATCTATATATTTCACCCAGTTGAAAATTAGCCATCATTGCTTGCCATGAAGTTGGGTGGAAATCGATTAGTTCTTTGTAAATTGTTATTGCTTCGGTATGTGCTTTTTTATGAAAGGTTAGGATCAAAGCACTACGATATCGAGCTTCCGCTGCCCAGTCTGAGTGATTTGATTTCTCTACTACCAGTTCATATGATTTCAGTGCCTGATTGTAGTCTGCTAACTTACGCTCGTAAATTCTACCGATTTGTAAGTTTATTTGGGCAATTTTTTCTGTGTCTTTAGTCTGTAACACATGGTTTCTAAGATTCTGAATTGTCGCGTGAAATTTAATGGTTCCAAGTTGCTTAATCGCAAGCTCTGCGGTCTTTTTATCTGGATGGTTGGCAATTAACTGTTTGGCAATATTTAAGGCAGATGCGTAGTCTTTGTTTTTGGCTAGATCTTGTACATTTTGCCATTCAGTTTCGTGAAGTCTCGATTTATATGTGGCAATCTTTGCCTTTAGCTCAGATTCAATTTTTGTTTTTGTTTGATGGTACCTTCCAATTTCGCCCAAGTAAGCAGGATCGGTAATTGGTAGGTAGATATTGACAAAGATTTCTAGGTTACTAATGGTATGTCGTATGTTTTTTGTTTCTTCGTGGCAGAGAGCTAGCCAATAATATACTGCGTACATCTTCCAGAAATCAGGATGATTTTTTATTATTTGATTAAAATATTTGATTGCTAGTTTGCATTGGTTGTTATGTTTGTGAATGAGTCCCAATTGGAACAGTGCATCAGCAGCAAAATTACTTGTTGGATATTTATTATTGACTTTTTTGTATGCTTTGATTGTGGGTTTTACTTCATTCAAGGTTTTTTGATAAATTTGTCCGATTCTCCATTGTGTTTCAGCGGAAGTACGAGCTGATGGATGTTGATTCAAGAGCGATTCGTATAGTTCTATAGCCTTATGGGGCTGGTTGAGCTGAGATTGTTGACGATATAGTTCGGAGATCTGGAATTTTGCCTCGATTGCTATTGATGTGTTAGGGTAGTTAGCGATGATAATCTGGAGTTGATTTAATTTTTTGATTGCATTTTGTATGTTGTTGATTTTTTGGCATCCTGTTTTGTATGCGAAATGCGTTTGATCGTTAAGGCTCACTAGATATTGGTAGGATTCAATGGCTTTATCGTATAGATTTATTCTACAGTATGCGTCGCCTTTTTTAAGAATGGCAAGATAAAGGTCTTCTGTAGGAAACTTCGTGGGATTTAGTCGGAGTATTTGATCATAGGTGATGATTGCTTTAGAATAGTTGTGTGTGTATTGATAGTATATTTCGCCGAGTTGATGATAAATGCTGCTAAGCTTTTCTTCATTATTACTATTATGTGCTAATTTTTGCAGATTATCGATTGCTTGACTGTAGTTCCCAGATTGGATTAGGTTATTTAGATCAAGGCTTTCGGCGTTGAAGATGAGTTGGGCTAGGAGAAACAGCGAAATTACAAGCTGGCGAGTCCGTGGGGTACACATTTTCCGGTTTTTTTAGATTTTCGGTTGGATGTCGTTACTTAATCGAGATGAATTCTTAGAACCCTTGACTAGAGGATGCTTGTGCGACTTGGATTTGTTGGTCTGCAATTTTTGCCCAACCTGTGCCTTTTGCATTCTCACGTAGTAGTCGGAATTGGCTGGTAGTTGACCAATCGTCGTTTCTGAGGTGTTTAGTTTCAATTGCTTCTTCAAAGTGGCGTTGAATTTCCTGTTGCCGGTAGATTTCCATTCTTTTTTGTCGATTGGGTAGGGGAATAGATGAGTATTTAGTTTCTACCTCAGAGATTGGGGTGTTAGAACGAATAGGACTTATGACGAATGGTTTTAAAGCCAAGCCTAAGGCCAGTAGCATGATTGTCAAGAGACTTCCTTGCATCCATAGAGTCTTAGTGGGAATTATGCCAACTTTATGCGAAAAAGACAATGGTTTCTCTGTAGGTTTAGCGGAGGCTAGTCGCTTGTAAACTTTGATTTCGAGATCATCTAGAATTTTATCTGGTAGGTCGATTTTCCCAATTGGATCAGTAGTTGCTAATGTGTTTTTCAGGGCCGCGATCTCATTCTGAACATCAGGGTGATTTTGAAGGTATGTTTCAAAGTCAGCTATTAGATTTTTGTCTTTGATTGTGTTGCAAACATAGTCAACGCATAATGACTCCCAGTATTTGGATTTGGCCATTTAGCAAACTCCTCCAAAGCATTTTATCATGATGCTAAATTTCGCTGTTTTCCCTAAAAGGTTGTAATAAGACCCTAAGTTTTTTGATCGCACGATGCAGGTGGATTTTGACAGTTCCTTCTGCAATACCGAGGATTTCTGCGATTTCCTTGATTTGTAACCCGTCGTAACGATTCATCAGAAAAACTTTTTTCTGGTTTTGGGAAAGATGGTCAACAGCTTGATTGATGACGCGATGACGATCCTTTTCGACAATGAGTTTTTCTGGATTACTTCCGAGATCTTTGGCCATTGGCTCATCTGACAATAGGTTATTATCTAATAATTGGGTTATTTGGCGTTTTTTCGATCGATGGTGATCAATTGACACATTATAGGCAATTTTGTAAAGCCATGTTGAAAACTTCGCTTGAGGTTGCCATTTGTGGAGAGCTCGGTACACTTTGAAAAACACCTCAATGGTTAATTCTTCCGCATCTTCATAGTTTTTGACGGAACGGAGAATGTACGCATAAATCCTATGTTTATAACGTCGCATTAACTCGTCAAACGCATCTTGGTCACCTAATTGGAGTTTCGTAACCAATATTTCGTCTTCAAGGATGTCCATTTATGCACCGCTTTTTTAATTATACTAGATGATCATGTGTTTTTACTTAGTGGTCAAACACATCCAACGTGTAAGCTGAGAAACGTGAGCACGAGTTTCCTAGTTGACAATAATTTCAGTTTATTATCGACTTTCTTTTGATTTTTCGTTGTAGGATTCTCTGATCCATTCTTCTAGTACTTCATCTGGGGTTTCAACCACCGATTTGGTGAAGGTGAAATTTGATTTACCGGTGTTTTGTTTTATTAAGCTGAGACCATGTTGATAACTTTCTAGGATTTCGTTACAGATCTCTTGTGGGTCTTTTTCATTGTGATTGAATCGTTCGTATATTGTTTCAATTGCTTCCTGGTCAAACTGAATTTTCATTTTATGTTGTTCTTGGAAGTTCTCTTCGTAACGCCGAATTCGTTCTTGGAAAACGAGACGCGAATTATATTCTTGATTTGTCATAATTTTCTCAAGTTCGCTCTTTGGATCATTGACCATCTCTTTTGTTACTGAAAATTCCTTAATTGGTGATGATGGTAGCTCGAATTTGTAGTCACGCAAAATCTTCTCGCAAACAGTCATTAATGCCCT
This sequence comes from Candidatus Poribacteria bacterium, assembly GCA_002709695.1. GTDB lineage: Bacteria > Poribacteria > WGA-4E > WGA-4E > UBA9662 > UBA9662. Next base: position 16,015 of record PAQF01000063.1, on the reverse strand, counting down.
TGCTCCTGTTTTCTGTTGGTGTGCGAGGACGGAAATTTGGTGCAAAGATGCGTCTGAGAACATCACTTCAACATTGTATGCTTGGAAGGATTGTTCATACTGTTTGATAATTGATCCTTCTGAATTTTTTAAGATGTAATATAAGTCTTCCGCTTCAAGGTCTTCGCAGGTAACGTGAATGGGTATTCGGCCAATGAATTCCGGCTCAAAACCGAAATCGATGAAATCCTGTGGGGTAATCTGGTTCAACAAATCGATTGATTCCTGTTGTTTGCGATCTTCCATGCTGAAACCAATTGATTTCCAGTTGAGCCGCTTTTCAATAATGTCACTTAGGCCATTGAAAGATCCACTCATAATGAAAAGGATGTGTCGGGTATTGATTACTTGTTCTTCGATTTCACCTTTTTGCTGAAATTCTATAGCAGCTTTCACTTGAGCTGCTGGATCTGAGCTAGATCTTAGGTCAACATCTGTTTCTTCCATTAGTTTTAACAGGCCGAATTGTACCCCACGGCCACTGATATCACGTCCTATAATATTGGGGGGTGTTGCTAGCTTGTCGGCTTCATCAATATATACAATGCCATATTGTGCTAGCTCAAGATTTCCATCCGCTTGGGTAACAAGATCCCGTATTAAGTCCTCTACGTTTGCGCCAACGTAGCCAGTTTCACTAAAGCGTGTTGCATCGGCTTTAACAAACGGAACACCAATCAGTTTAGCAATGTGGCGTATCATGTAGGTTTTCCCAACACCCGTTGAGCCGAGGACAATAATGTTCTGTTTGGAGTAATCGGTTTCAAGTAGTTTTGGATTTTCGTGACATTCGCGAACATGATTGTAGTGGTCGCAGACAGCAATGGAGAGCGCTTTCTTGGCTTCGTGTTGTTTGATTATGTATCTATCTAAGTATTGCTTAACTTCTTTTGGTTTGAGGTCGAATTTGAGATCGATTGCTTTGGTTTGCTCTTGGGTGTTTTGTTCGTTCAATTCTATTTCGGAGGATGGTTGTTGGACAAAGCGTACTGTTCCTCCATATTTTTGTTTAATGAATTCTTCGAATTCTTTTTGAATCTCTTCTGCTGTAGGTTTTTTATCTTCTGTTTGATTTAGCAATTTAATTTTTCTCAGTTTACTTTATTGTTTAATTTATGATGTTAAGTATCATAAAAACAATTATAACATTTTTTGTTCAATTGAATCAGTTAAGAGGGCTTTTCTAAGGATATTAGTTTGGCTCGACACGTACCTGGTGATGTGCTAAAATAAATTATCAATGCTTTTGAATTGGGGGCTGACGATCGTCGGCTTAGTTCGGCAGGAGTCAGGATTTTGATGTTTTTGTATAGAGGGGATTATGCCAGACTACACACGTCAGGAAGTTTTGAAGCGGTTGCATACTAGTCTTGATAAAAGGGAGCCGTTACTCGCTGTTGGTGCTGGTACTGGAATTACTGCCAAATTTGCTGAGCGTGGTGGTGCTGATCTCATTGTCATTTACAATTCGGGGCGTTATCGCATGTCTGGGTTTGGTTCATGTGCAGGTTTATTGGCTTATGGTGATGCGAATGCCATCGTTATGGAAATGGGGGAGCATGAAGTGCTTCCTGTGGTTCAGGAAGTTCCTGTAATTGCGGGTGTGAATGGTACTGATCCAACCCGCCGGATGAGCAATTTTTTGAAGCAGGTAAGAGATCTTGGTTTTGATGGTATCAACAATTTTCCTACTGTTGGTGTTATAGATGGTAAGTTCCGTACCACACTTGAAGAGACAGGGATGGGTTTTTACAAGGAAGTCGAGATGGTTGAAATTGCCAACGATATGGATCTCTTTACTATAGTCTATGTCTTTGATCCTAGCGAAGCCTCTGAAATGGCCAAAGTCGGTGCAGACGTAATTATTGCTCATATGAATACGACTGTTGGTGGAACAATTGGGGCAGACACTGCTTTTACACTTGATGGAGCTGTTTCACTCGTACAAGCTATTTGTGATGCGGCTTTCAAAGTCAAAGAAGATGTCATTTGTTTGTCACATGGTGGGCCGATTGCTACTGCAGATGATGCTGATTATATAACTAGGCACACGAGTTGTGTTGGTTTTGTGGGGGCCTCGTCAATTGAGCGGTTCGCTTGTGAGACAAGCATTCCAGACATAACGGCTTCTTTTAAGAAAAACTTGTTAGAGTGAACTGAGGTGAGAAACTGAAAAAGATAACTATTGGTTTTGTAGTAACTGGTATTGGTTACCTCACAGTTTATTATCTTTTGGGTGGTATTTTAAGCATTGAGGTCGTTAACAATTGGTTGCAATTGACTGTCATTTACATTATCTTAATTAGTTTTTTAATTAGTTTTTTTGTGTTATTAAAATGGTTGTGTGATTCGTTCCTGCGATTTGTTAGACGACATAGGAGTTCTCAATAATTTTTAACGTTGATAGTTTCGGATCCTTTATCCGTTCGAAATTGATCTTCCTGCCTGCAATCTTTTTCTCGATTTTAATTGGATTAACATATGGAACTGGTGAGAAATTCGTTGTTGCGCAAATCCAGTATAGTGGTGGCGGAGATTGGTACGGCGATCAAACGGCGGTATCTAACTGGCTGAAGTTTTTAAGATTACGAGTTGGGATCGAAACTGCCTTTGAGCGGGTTGTTATCAAACTAACTGATCGCAATTTGTATCAGTACCCATTTATGTATTTAGTTGGGCATGGAAATGTGCGATTCAGCAGTAAAGAGGTCGAGTTACTTCGTTCATATTTGACGCGTGGTGGATTCATGTTTGTTAATGATGATTATGGTCTTGATGAGAGTTTTCGGCGTGAGATAAAACGTGTGTTTCCGGATCAGAATTTAGAGCCGATTCCGAATAATCACGATATCTATCATTGTTTCTATGATTTGCCGGGGTTACCTAAAATTCATGAGCATGATGGAAAACCGGCTCAGGGCTTTGGGGTATTTCATGAAGGTCGAATGGTGGTTTTTTATGCATATAGTGCTGATATTGGCGATGGTCTTGAGGATCAGAAGATCCATCCCGATGATTCACCTGCCCTTCGTGAGCTAGCGACAAAGATGGCAGTTAATATCTCGGTTTATGCTTTGACGCATTGATTTAATTAATACTATGACCAAAAAACCAGATTCATTGAGTAGCATTGATGAAGCGTATCAAATGGTTCTTGCCCGATTGCGATTGATTTTGGTGCAATGGCGGTTGCTAACCTTTTCTCAAAATTTCTTGTCTTGGTTGACGGTAAGTATTGTTTTGTTTTCAGTTGCCTTATTGATTGATCAATTATTTCCATTACCTCGTTTGATGAGAATGGGGTTGCTCATAATTGTTGTCGGGATTTGCATTGGGTTTGGGTATGTTCACTTGGTGCGTTTGTTATTCCTTAAACTTGGATATCGACGAGTGTCAGCATATATTGAGGCTAGTCACCCTGAAATTAAGAATTGTATTTCAAGTGCGGTTCAACTGAGATCTGAGATTGAAAGAAATCAATTTGGTTATTCAATAGCGTTTATTGAAAAACTAATTTGGCAGTCGTACGATTCACTTGGGCAAATTGATCTGAGGCGGGTTTTCCGAAGTGAATTTTTACTTCACAAGAGAAACGGGATGTTGAGTCTGTGTGCTCTTCTCCTGTTTTTAGTGACAACTTGGATCTTTCCAAATTCAATTAGGGACTTTGCTCTTGTCTTTGAAGAGATACCGAAGAATCCAATTGATGTAATTGCCGTAAAGATTTTGGATGTTGAACCTGGAAATATTTTAGTTGAGTCTGGAACTGACGTGTTCTTTTCGGCCAAAGTTACAGGGACTTTTGGCACTCCCGTCAATGTTTTTTATCGATCAAAAAATGGCACTTGGTCCGATTTGAAAATGTTTAGAGCAATTGATGAAGTCGCGTATCATTGCGATATCAGAAACGTTACCCAATCTCTTGAGTATTATATTGCGTCAGAGGAGGTACAATCCGACATTTTTCAAATTGAGGTTAGGCGTGCACCTACTCTGAGCCGGTTTCAATTGAGACTTCATTTTCCAGTATATACGCAGTTGTTGCCTGAGTTACTTGAGGAAAATTTCGGTGATCTGAAGACCTTAACAGGTACACGGGTTGAGTTTGAAGGAAGCGCCAGCAAACCAATAGCGCATGCCAAATTAATCTTCGACGAATCTGACTCGGTTTTGTTGAAGATTGCAGATGAAACTTCTCTTACAGGTGGTTTCACTGTTCAGCGGAGTGAGGGATATTACCTTGAATTGATTGGTTCTGATGGTGTTGTTAGTTCAGATCCAATTCGGTACACGATTAACACTATTGAGGATCAGGTGCCGAGAATTGAGATTCTTATGCCTGGTCAGGATGTTGTATTGGATGAATCAATGATGGTAAGACTGAAAATGTCAGCGGTTGACGATTATGGTGTTAAGTTAGTTCGAATGGTGTATCGTATTGAAGGACAAGATCGAAGTGAACGGGTGATACCCATAGAAAGTTTTGTTCCGTCTTTGCCTAGTGTTGTCGCCGATTTTTCTTGGGATGTTGATTTACTCAGTCTTTTTCCGGGGGATGTGGTTTCCTATCATGCTGAAGCGATTGATGTCATTGGGCGTGCCGGTCAATCTGCTAGTTTTACTATTCGTTTCCCTTCGTTGGCGGAAATTTTTGGCGAACTTGAGTTGGAACAGGAGGCTGGTGTTCGAGGGCTTGAAGCTATTTTTGAGCAGCAATTTGAAGCCGAAGTAGCGGTTGAAGAGTTGATTGATAAAATTAAGAAGGATCATGAGCTGACTGTCAAAGATGAGAAATTAATTGAGAAACTCATTGAAAATCAGAGGCAGATTGAACGTGGGGTAAAAGATCGAATTGAGGAAGTTAAAGAATTCGCTAATCAAATGGAAGACCAACAGCTTCTTAACCAAGAGACCGTCGAGAAATATCGAGAGCTGCAGCAGTTAATGGATCAGGCCCTTTCAGATGAACATAAAGAGGTGCTTGGGAAGTTGTCGGAAGTTTTACGTGAGCAACAATTATTGAATCAGGAACGTCTTCTCGAAGAGGCTAGTGTAAGTCAGGAGCAGTTCACGCACCAGTTGGATCGGTTGACTTCGTTGTACAAACAATTAATTTTGCAGCAGAAGTTAGAGGCCGCAGTGAAGCAGGCTAGTGATTTGGTTCAGCGACAAAAACAGGTTAATGAACAGATTGATCAGATGTCCAAACGTCAGATTTTCAAGGAAAGCAAAAATCTGGCTGCACGCGAGGAAAAAATTGGGACTGGGTTGGCGGAATTGCAAACGAAACTGGATCAGGTTGGCAGAGAGATGTCGAGGTATCCAAATTTGAAGCGGATTGGGGATGAAGTTCAGCGGCTAAGTCAGTTTTCAAAGGATCAAGGGATTTTTGAGCAAATTATTCAGACAAGTTCTCAACTGCGGCAGTCTCAGCTGCCAGAGGCCCAGCAGTCCGGTCATGAGTCTATGAGGGGGCTGTCGGAGCTTCATCAGGGACTTGATAATGCGATGGAATTTATGCAAGGAGCAAACGTGACTCAGGCAGTGGCAGAAATCCGAGCAGCTGTTAGAACAGGCTTGTATCTCTCTCGAGTACACGAGGAGACGTTTGATGCGACTAATGATATTCTACGGTCTGGACGTGGTGATTACATTGATGGCGAAGTCTTGCAATTGCAAAATTTAGCCGCAAGCGAAATTCATATTGCACAAGGAGTGGATCTCTTGGCGAGTCAACTGTGGGAATTGAGCAAACAACAGATGGGCATAGATCCACAGATGGTCTGGCAGCTTAATAGTGCTAGCGATCAATTAAATCGATCGTCGAAAGCTCTGGAAGATCGCAAGCCGACTTTGGCAACTCCGATTCAAAAACAGGGCCTTTCTAGTTTAAATCAGGTTGTTTTTGACCTCCTTGAAGTAATGGATCAGATGAATCAGCAGATGTCAATGTCTTCATCCGGCTTAGATCAGATGATGGAACAATTGCAGCAGCTATCTGAAAACCAGAGAGATTTAAATGAATTTGCACAGCAACTTCACCAGCAGATGCGTCGCCAGGGTCAAACACCAAATATGCAGCAAGCACTCGAACGGTTAGCACAAGAACAACAGATGATCCGTGAAGCTACTGAACGGTTGGCGAAATTGATGGACAACCTATCTGAAGTTCTTGGTGACTTACGGCCTGTTTCTGAAGAGATGAAGCGAGTTGAAACTGAGCTGGGACAAGGTAACTTAGATCAAAAAGTAATTGATAAACAGGAAGAAATTCTGACGCGTCTACTTGACAGTTCGAAATCGTTACGTAAAAAGGAAGTTGGTAAGAGACGAAGGGGAGAAACGGCTAAGTCAAACAGGGTTAGCCGATCAGCCTCGGACCTAGATCCTATGCTATTACAAGTTATTCAGAGGATGCAGTCGGGTATGCGGTCAGGCCAGTTTACGGAGATTCCTTCGCAGTATCGCGGCCAGATCCAGAAGTATTTTCGTGCCTTATCACAACAGGTGAAGAGATAGTTGGTTTTTATGGATCTTCCACCCCTCAAAATGGTAAGATTGGATGTCCTTGTAGTTCATTAAATTGCCGATTCAAATGGCAAAACTTTAGAATAATAGAAAATTGAAGGAGATGTGAAATATGGCTGGAGAAGCATTAGGATTAATTGAAACACGCGGACTCGTTGGCGCGATTAATGCGGCTGATGCTATGGTTAAAGCTGCACCAGTTACGCTTGTGGGCCAGGAGCAGGTTGGTGGAGGATTGGTTACTGTTATGGTACGAGGCGATGTAGGGGCGGTTCAAGCTGCAACTGAAGCTGGTGCTGAAGCTGCACGTACTGTTGGTGAACTGGTCTCTGTGCATGTTATTCCTCGCCCACATACAGAAGTTGAAACGATCCTGAGTAAATAACAGGTTGATGGTTCAAATGCTACCTTAGTATATGGTGTTTGGTATATTAAAGTGTTTTGACTTGTTGTTCTTAGGAGGGTTAGATGGAAGAAATAACAGAGGAGCAAATTGAAGCGATTGTTTCGCAAGTTGTGCGAAATATTCGTGATCAAAGTGTGCCTCGGGATAAAAGTGTTAATCCTAAAACGTTGGTGCCGTCTGGGGCAGTTGTGTTCTCAACAGTCGACCAAGCGGTATTAGCGGCGAAAACGGCGCAGGCTGAGTTAATGCAACTTGGAAGGCCTAAACGAGAGGAGATCGTTGGAGCTATCCGTCAAGCGGGGCTTGATAATGCTCTTGCTTTGGCCCAACTTGCAGTTGAAGATACGGGAATGGGGGTCGTAGATCATAAACGTCAGAAAAATGAGGGAGCGGCTAATATGTCGTTTGGTACGGAAGATCTCATTTCTGAGGCGACAACTGGGGATAATGGTACACTCTTGGTTGAATACGTACCGTTTGGTGTCATTAACTCTATTACTCCAACGACCAACCCAACATCAACTGTTATTAATCATGCAATTATTATGATTGCGGCTGGGAATTCAGTTGTTTTCAGCCCACATCCAAATGCGCAGAAGTGTACGATTGAAACTATGCGTATAATTAACGATGCTATTGCGAGTGTTAGTGGTCCTCTCAACCTTTTAACTGCTGTTCAAAATGCAACGCTTCGTACAGCAAAAGAAATAATAGATCATGATGATATCGCTATGGTAGTGGCAACTGGAGGAAGCAGTGTTGTTAAAGCCGCATTGACTAGCGGCAAGAAGGCCATTACAGCAGGACCCGGGAATCCTCCGGCTGTAATTGATGAATCTGCGGATCTCTCCAAAGCTGCCAAGGATATTATTGAAGGGGCAAGCTTTGATAATAATCTTCTTTGTATTGGTGAAAAATCGCTTTTTGTCGTTGACTCTGTGGCCAATGATGTCATGCAAGAGTTGAAACGAAGCGGGGGATATCTTCTTAATGCAAATGAGCTTCAATCTGTTGAAACGTTGCTTAACGGTGGAGCGGAAAAGGACTTTATTGGTAAAGACGCGACGGTGATTCTAAATGCTGCTAATATTAATGCTCCTGACGATGTAGTTGTGATTGTTGCGGAGGTGGACAAAAATCACATTTTTGTTATTGATGAGTATTTGATGCCGATTTTACCAGTGGTGCGAGTGCATAGTTTTGATGATGCGGTTAAAGGTGCGCTAGCATCAGAGGGAAATCGTAATCACACTGCTATGATTCATACTAATTTGATGTCGAGGGTGACGCAATATGCTAAGGCCTTAAATGTCTCTGTGCTGGTTGCCAATGCACCGTCTGCTGCTGGGGCTGGATTTGGTGGTGAAGGTTTTCTTGCCATGACAATTGCTGGCCCAACTGGTGAAGGGTTTACTCGTCCGCGAACCTTTACCCAGCAGAAACGCCTAACGCTAGCGGGGAATTTGTCGCTTCATTCGTTATAATCACTTGTCCCATTCGAATTTCCTAGGATAAAATGTTAATGAAAAGCCTTTTTGGACGATTTCTCTTTAGTGTTATTTTTGTGTTTTTACTTTTCTCAGTGTTAGAGGGAATTTGATATTGTCATTGCCGAATGTAAGCGTTTAGTATTATCTTACTGACCCTTGGTGTTGGGAGTCAAAATGGACATTGATGAAGTTTAGTGAGGTTTACGAGACTATTGGCGAGGGCAAACAAGCTCAGACCATCCTTGGATGATTAGAGGCGCAAGCTGTGCATCATACACGAGATCGTGGATGAAATCGTTACCCAACTGGTTGGAGATTATCACCCAATTGAAGATCTTCGTGATTTGCAAAAATGCTTCAGTTGTATCAACGTCTTGCTGAATCATACAGAGAGACGGAGGATTTTGAGTAGACTATTTGAGTCCCTACAACGTGTTATTGAGCTCACACCAAGTGGAATAATGGTTCCGGAGACTATGCTGAAGTTAGCGCATCTTCAATTGGAGTTAGAACCCAAAGATAGCTATACCGGCACTTTATGCCAGTTGGAAGAGAGATATTGGAATACGCAAGAGGGGCAAGAAGTTAGCGGGATACTTGAAGATTTCGAGTGAATTGGTGAGGAGTTTTTTATGCCGGAGGTCGGACTCGAACCGACACGGGCCAAGGCCCACTGGATTTTGAATCCAGCGCGTCTACCAATTTCACCACTCCGGCTAAAACGGAGCTTATTCTAGCATACACAGAGTAGAACAGGCAAGAGGAAAACAGTAAATACAAGCGCTGGGTCTTAATTAGATTTTTCGGATGGTGTTTTGAAAGATATAGTTGTAGTTGCGACTGATAATCGTATAAAAATGCTGGTTGGGAAATTTAAGCAGCTTCCTTTGAAGAGTTTGCTGCGGGGGAAGATTTGGAAGCAATTTGGTCATTGGTTATTTTGGCATAGTTCGATCAAACGAAGAAGAGTCAAAAAACTTATTGAGCGCCTCACGTTGTTGGCGCAGGGTGTGCCCATTGAAATAATGGATCTTCGTAACGCGGTTTTCGGAAAAGTTTGCTTAAGGCTGGAGGCTGTGGATTCGATGAGTTTGTTTGAGTGTGTCAACACGGTTCGTCGACCGCGTGGTTTCGAGCAGGTTTTTATTTGCTCAATTTATCCTCAAATTCTGAAACGTGGATTTGGTATTTTCAATATTTCTTCTAACCAGCCGCATAGGATCGATGTGGAAATTGGTTATCTTGGCCATAACGATGATCAGTTTTTTTGGGTTTTTGAGGTGGATGGGAATTCTCGGTATGATCCCGCTAAGACCGTTGTGCCCAAAAAACACATTCGAGGGGATAAGTGTTACTGGGTCTATAGACTTGGTGTGGCCGGTTTGGGAGACTCTGATAGTTTGGATCCGTTACATTGGATGATTGGTTGTCAAACATTTTTTAATAATATTATGGCTGATTTGAAGCGTCGAAATTATCAGGTCACAGCAGCCTCAATACCTGAGTTTGAATTGGGGCGGTTGTCACTTTTACGCCGCCTTTCCCTTGATAAGCTAAAAAAATATCAATCTCGGTTCGAACGCCGAAATCGTTAAGATAAATGCCTGGCTCGATTGAAAAACATGTATTTGGGACTAATAACCGTTGATCCATTGTTTCGTAATTGTCGATATTCGCTCCATTGCCATGAATCTCTGTGCCTATGTTGTGACCAGTTCGATGAGGGAAAAATTCGCCGTAACCATGTTGGCTGATGAGGTTACGAACCACATTATCGACTTCGTAACCGTAAACTTCTTTCCCGTTTTCGATGTGTTCTGTTATGAATTTAATGGCAAGGTCTCGAGCTTGACGAACAATGTTAAAAATCTTACTAATTTTATCTGGTGTTTTCTCGCCAACAAAACCTGTCCAAGTAGTATCAGCAAAGATGGCATCTGGTGTTTTTTGTTTTGCCCACAGGTCAATTAAGACAAAATCGCCTTGATTGATTGATTTATGTTTTGTTGAAGAGGGTGAGTAATGAGGGTCGCTGCTATTTGCATTTACGGCGACAATAGGCGGATGGTCAGTGATGAGATCCATTGTGTCAAATTGATCTAGAATGATTTGTTGTACATCGTATTCAGTAATGGATTTATCTCGTTGTATTTTATCTCCTATCCATTCGAATGCATGGTCTTTGGCTTGCAAAATACATTTTGCTGATTCAAGGTGCCCTGCGTATTGATCTGGGGAGATATGAGCGTTTATTAACTGCACCAAATCTGCTGAAGAGCATAGGTCAATGTCGAAAGATCGTATCAATTCAAGGGTTCCGCCGTCGACTCGGGATATATAGGGAATTGCTCCGTTTGGTGAATATTCCATAGCGATCCGTGATCCAGGTGTAAGAATTTTCCTAAGTGCCTTATGAAGTTGGTTCCAACTAGAGTATACTTGGATTTCTCCAGGTACGTCATGAAAATGCGAAAGTTCGATTTGGTGGATTAACCACAGTGGTTTGCCTACCGAAGGAAGATAGCAAAACCAACGGCGGGTGATTTTTCGATCTAGGAGTCCGGCAATACTTTGTGCAATTGGGTTGATACCTCGAAAGTCGTAAAGTAGCCAAGCAGAAATATTATTTTCTTTGAGGGAAGTTTGAATTTGACTAATGTCCAAGTGTGATACCTCCACAGACAAGTTTTTATCCCAATGTTTAGATGCAAAGATTCAAGCATTAAAACCTGAAAATGCCGATCCGGATGTATGGGTTCCAACATTTGATCAATTGCGGGATCTTATCTGTCAAAATGTAAAAAAAACTTCGGGCGACATTTGGAAAGTGAATGATGGTATTTGGAAGTGTACCATTATTATTTTCGAATGGACAGCAGATTATGGGACGTTTGTTGAGACGGAGCGTGTGTTTACTGGGAAGGATCCTAAACTTGTTGCCATTCTGGCATTAAAAGCTGCAATTGGTTCTGGAGAGCGATTGCTGGTTGGAGATTTGCCTGATGACTAGATCTATTGATGTTATTTTTTCTCCAGATTTGTTGCCGTTTGCATGCCTGCAAGGTAAAAGTGTTGTTGTTATAGACATCTTGCGTGCGACCACGACAATTACGTTTGCCATTGCAAATGGTGCTACATCTATCCAACCTGTGCTGACACCAGAGCAGGCTTTCGCTATTCGTCAGGAGCAATCAGGCATATTAATTGGAGGAGAACGTCATGGAAAGCCAGTTACTGGCTTCAATTTGGGTAACTCTCCGTCTGAATATCAAAGGTCTGTTGTATTTGGTAAGTCAATTGTAATTACAACAACAAATGGTACGCGAACCATGCATGCTTGTATGTCTGCCGATTGGCTCTTTATTGGATCATTTCTTAATTTAGGTTCATTGATTCGTGTTCTTGATCAGACAAATAATCATGTTGCTTTTGTTTGTTCTGGACGTGAAGGCCAATTTTGCACAGAGGATGCGCTGTTCGCTGGTGCGTGTGTTAATATCTTTTGTCAAATTGATAATGAGGTTTGTCTCACTGATTCGGCCAAGACCGCCCAGCTTTTATTTCAGGCGAATCACCAGCGAGTCTTTGAATCAATCCGAAATAGTGATCATGGTCGTTATTTAGCTAGTATTGGTTTGGAGAGTGATCTGGAATTTTGTTCACTAGTTGATCTCGTTGATGTTGTACCCGTGATGATTGGCGATTGTATTTCTCTTTGCGATGCGTTTTGAAGCCATGCTATGATAGTTGTATTCATGATTTAGGGTTGGTCTATATTAAATTCAAAAGGTTCTCTTAGGCATGTTTCCGACGTTATATGATTTTGGTACTATTACAATTTTTGGGCGAACTACTCCGCCGATTGGAATCCATTCTTATGGTGTTATGATGGCACTTGCATTTCTATCGGTTTTGTTTGGTCTACAGCGTGAATTGCCTCGGAAAAATATTAATGTTCAACTTGCCCATTCAATAATTGTTCATGCAGTCTTAGGTGGGATTATTGGGGCTAAAATTTACTACGCTATTGAGTTTCGAGATTTGAGCGCTTTGTTTTCACCCAGTGGTTTAGTTTGGTATGGTGGACTGATTGCTGGTTCAGTAGCTGTTTTATATACGATACATAGATCTGGTAGTCCGATTTTGCCAACAATTGATGCCATAGGTCCTTTATTATTACTTGGCCATGGATTTGGGCGTATTGGGTGTTTGCTAGCTGGAGATGGTTGTTATGGGAGAAGGTGTACTTTACCTTGGCCTTGGGGGATGGAGTTTCCTGTAGGAATTAAGCCGACTATTGATCGGATTAGCGGAGAGGTGTTTAGCGTTTACCCTACTCCGCTTTACGATTTTTTGCTGATGGTACTTGGTTTTAGTCTGTTTTGGCGTTTCCGGAAAAAACTTGAACGGGTTCCTGGTGTTATATTCGGTCTTGTTCTAGTTTATCTTGGTGTTGAGCGGCTTATCATTGAATTTTGGCGTAGAAATGAAAAATATGTTTATTGGCAGGACGGTCAGGTCTTTTTTAATAAATTGGAATTTTCTGACCAATTGAGTATGCCATTCGGTTTTACCGGATCCCAGTTGATTAGTATATTGTTGTTGATTCCAATTGGTTTTTTTTTGGTGTATTGGTCTAGAAAACGACCAATTGTAATCGTGGATGAACCGCTATCCGAGCCCCAGTTGTTGGATAATCCTGTCAAGAAAATTGCAAAGAAAAGGAAGAAAAAACGTAGAACTTAAGATTATAATGGAAGACGGGTCAGCTATTTTTACTAAGTGCATTTTATGCAGAATTCGCCTGAATCAAAGCCAGTTTATTCAAAATTGCATGTTGTATTTAGCTTTGCGCACTTATTAAGTATTAGTTACGGAGCTCAGGTTATTTGGGTACAATAGCGCAAATTGGCGATCTCTTAGGGAGTCTGAATTTCAATTTCTCGCATCATTTCACTTAACCATGTAATCTGAATTTTAGTATAAGAGATTAGTAGGGATTCAAGTTTGTCCGCCCACTCAATGATGCAGATACCATTTCCCTCCATATATTCGTCAAGTCCAAGATCTAGGAGTTCATCATGGTTTTGGATTCTGTACAGATCGACATGGTAAATTGGTATTTTACCATCATATTCGTTGATCAGCGTATATGATGGGCTGTTAACAATTTGGTTTGAATAGACACCAATTCCTCTAGCAATTCCTTGAGTCAAGCAGGTTTTGCCCGTTCCTAGATCACCGATAAGCGCAACAAGATCGCCTTGTCTAAGTTGCCTGCCGATTTGTTCTCCGATAGTTTGTGTCTCAGCTGGAGTTTTTGAATGAAAAGTCTTGATTGGCATCTTTCATTTACTAGTGTAGCCACTTACATGAAGGCTTTTCAAGAAAATCTGTGGTTATCGATAATGGTGTAGTGTAAAATAAATAAAAAAAATTGGAGAAGTTCTACATGGAAATAGGATTGTTTGAGGAACTGAGAAGCGAATTGGAATCCATGTTCGAACGTATTGCCAAGAAAGAAAATATCTTGGGGAATATAACGCGATTAACACAACTACAGCAGGAAATAGGGCCATCTGCGTCTCCACAATTACGTCACTATCTAGAAAAACGTAGCTACAGAAAAGCATTGGATTTCTTGTGTCAGGGCTACGCTGTGGAACACAGTGACCAACCTGATTGCGATCGTATAAAATGAAATTTAGTTGTTTTTGCTAGTGCTTTTTGGTTAATTAAACGAGTAGTATATTATTATAATAGGTAGGATTGATGAAAAAGATTGTTAACGATCAAGAATATTCATTTGCACCTAACGCCAACCTAAAGAATGCTAATCTGAAAAATGCTAACTTGACACATGTTGACTTGAGTGGAGCGAATCTTCATCATGCTAATTTGAACCATTCCTTTCTGTTTGAAGCGGATTTGAGTGGAGCGGATTTGAGTAAATCGGATTTGACTCATAGCAGGCTAAATGACGCAAACTTGAGTGGTGCGGATCTGCATGAGTCAAAGCTGAAAAATGCTCTGTTGAAACGAGCGAAAATGCAGAACGCGAATTTGCGGGGGGCGGATCTACGCGATGCAGATTTAGTAGGCGCAAACTTAAGTAATGCCAATTTAAGCGGAGTTGTTCTAGGCAAAGCTGATTTGAGTAAAGCTCTCCTCATCGGAGCGGATTTGAGTGGTGTTGACTTGCGGTTAGCAAGATTATCTGGTGCAGACTTAAGCGGTGTTAAAACCGATGAGCATACCAAACTTCCTCGAGGAATAAACCTAGATTAGTGGTTCTAAGATAGTTCGTCAATGCTGTCTTTTAGGTGTTAGGTCTACTGAAGGTACTTGATTGGTCGTGTACTAGTATTTTTCGAGGTGGATGATAATACCTTTATAATTTTGTTTCTACCGGTTTTTCTAATTGCGATTGTGTTTGTTCAGAAATGATGTTGTACTGATGTTAGTAATTACATAGACAGATTCATCCATTACAGGAGAAAATGTTTTGACCAAGACCCAAATAGCAATGTACGAAAAAGACGGGTATGTTAAAGTCGAAGGGCTTTTCACTGAAAAAGAGGTAGAAGAACTTCAAACTGAAATGGATTGGATTATCGAGGAATGGTGGGGAGAAAATAGCATTGGTTGGCGTGGTCCTTGGAGGGCGCATTATTTGTTGGAAGAAGAACGTCAAAATACAAAGGCTATTTTTATTTCGAACCCTCATTTCTATTCGGCGGCTTGGGGAAGGATTATTTTTCATGCACATCTTGTTGGTGTAATTCAATCACTAATTGGCAAAAATGTACAGTGGCATCATACAATTCTCCATGGAAAGCCTCCTGAACTGGGGACACCTTTCCCAATGCATCAAGACTATCCGTTCTATCCGCATGATGGCCCTAATTTTATTGATTGCCTTTTACATCTTGATGATACACCAGTTGAGAGTGGATGTTTGCACGTGATGCCAGGAAGCCATAAAGGTGGTCCACTTAAACATATTACTGGAGATCATACTCGTCCGTATCTTCCTCCTGATAAATATCATCCGGATAAGATTGAAACGATTGCTGTCCCTGCAAAAGCCGGAGATGTGATTTTCTTTAGCTATTATTTGGTTCACTGGTCGGATGTCAATCGGACGGAAGAGTGGCGAAAATCGGTTCGAATTGGCTACCATACGTCGCAAACACGTCCGATTGATACTCCTTTGGAGATGCCAAATCATAAGTTTATTGTTGGTGGTCTCAAGGAGAGAGGCCAAGAACCTAAACTTACGTATCATTAAAAAATGTTTGATCTTTTTATGGAGGCACTTTAGCTTGTTTGGTAAAGTTAGTCTGTCGAATTAACTAAGCAAGTGAAAACGATGAAAGGAGTTGTGAAATCGGGTTTTGGGTTTAGTGGATCAGGGAGGATTAATGAACTATAAATTTAAAATCGATCTTCACGTTAGAGATTATGAATGTGATATGCAAGGTTATGTTAACAATGCGGTCTATCAGAACTATTTGGAACATGCTCGGCATGAATATCTACAGAAATTGGG
>PAQF01000062.1 GCA_002709695.1 Candidatus Poribacteria bacterium | reverse complement strand
CCGAATTGGAAGGATTATCACCATCTCGACGCAAGATGATTCTTCGGAAAAGAGCTAAACAGGGTGGAACAACCGCTGCACCTCAAAAAGCTGTTGCACCTAAAGCCGCTCCCCAGAAACCAGCGGCTAAAGCAGCACGAACAACAACTAAGGAGAAAGACACTCATCCGTTTGTCTCAGGGGCGGCAGTTCCTGAAGTCTTTGACACAACAAGAGGCACAATTACGGTTGACCCAATTGACAGACGATCCTTTATACCTTGGTTGGGAATTGGTTGGACTGCTTTCGCTACGGCAACCGGTGCTTTTTTAACCATGTTAGGACGCTTTTTATTTCCGAATGTATTATTTGAACCTCCACAATCCTTTAAGGCTGGTCTTCCAAGTGATTATGCAATTAATGCAATTGATGAACGGTGGAAAGAAAAGTATGGAGTTTGGATTGGCCGAACAGATGAATACATCTATGCGCTGTCAACTGTGTGCACACACTTAGGTTGTACTCCCAATTGGCTAGGAAGTGAAAGCAAATTCAAGTGTCCATGCCATGGCAGTGGGTTTCGAAAAACAGGAATTAATTTTGAAGGCCCTGCACCAAGACCACTAGAAAGGTACCGTATTGTTTGGGCTGACGATGGTCAAATTCTGATTGACAAAGAGCAAAAATTTCAACAAGAAAAAGGTGAATGGGAAAAACCTGAATCTTATCTAGTTGTATAGTGTATCGAGAGGAAGTTATTTAATGAAGGATTCAAAAGAAGGTAAAGAAAGCCTCTTTCAAAAAGTAAGTAGCACACAAATTTGGAGATCGATTTTCCGGACTGGTGGAATACCAACAACCCGAAGACAGAGGATGATGGGTGTGTTGAATAATGTTTTTCTACACCTACATCCTGTGCGATTACCCAAGCATGCTGTCAAAGTTAAATACACATGGTGCATGGGAGGGCTTTCCTTTTTTGTATTTCTTATCCTAACTATTACTGGAATTCTACTGATGTTTTATTATCGACCGACTGTCGAGCATGCATATATGGATATGATTGATCTCGGTGAACAAGTACCGTTGGGAATTATGCGTGAGATCCACCGTTGGGGTGCTCACCTGATGGTTATTACCGTATGGTTACATATGTTTCGAGTTTTTCTAACTGGGTCATATAAACCACCCCGCGAATTTAATTGGGCTGTGGGTGTCATACTTCTGACTTTGACTTTGTTGTTGAGCTTCACTGGTTATCTCCTACCTTGGGATCAGTTGGCCATATGGGCTATTACAGTCGGAGCAAACATGGGACGAGCTTCACCTTTCCTCGGTTATGAAGGCCCAGGTGCAGCTTTAATGCAGATTGGTGATGTTAAATTGGTGCACCCAGGAGCTGATGCAAGTTTTATTCTAAAAGCTGGACGCTTTGTTGGGGAAGCAACTCTCCTCAGGTTCTATGTTCTGCATTGCATAGGTTTACCCTTTATCATCATGATTTTTATGGCTGTCCATTTTTGGCGAGTTCGAAAAGATGGAGGCATTTCTGGCCCAACTTAAGGATAGGGTAAGGAAGAAAACCTAAGTTCGTTATGGAAATAATAAAAAGCTTTATTAATTATATCTCTCGACCAACAGTTCTATTTACTGTTGTCCTTGCTACATTTTTCTTTGTTTTTCCACCCAACAATTGGTTTATGAAAGTTAATCGAAAGTTGAGGATCTACAAAATTTGGAGCAATAAGGGAGGGATTGTCATTTTTTCAGTTTTGCTGGCTTTCTTTCTCTTTGGAGGGTTAACCGATCATAATTTCCAATTGATCATTTTCAAACCAGACAACGTACCGATCATAGGCTTGATTTTCGGAGTTACCTTCTTCTTATGGTTAGGTATGAAGCAAGCATTAGAGAATGACGAGCGGATAGCCAATAATGAACCCGTAGATGAGTATTATGATCCCGAAGACAAAGTACTTGTTTGGCCGGATCTTATTTATGTTGAGTTTATTGCACTCATCCTCTGCTCTGTTTTCCTAACTATTTGGGGAATTGTTTTGAAAGCCCCACTTGAAGAGCCTGCGAATTTAGCCGATTCTCCTAATCCATCAAAGGCTCCATGGTACTTTTTAGGCTTGCAGGAAATGTTAGTTTATTATGACCCATGGTTAGCAGGTGTGGTGTTTCCGACGCTAATAATTGTTGGCTTGATGGCGATACCTTATATTGATTTGAACCCAAAAGGATCGGGATATTACAGTTATGCTGAGCGTAAGGCCGAGATCTCTATCTTTATGTTCGGCTGGTTAGGAATGTGGGTGATATTAATAATCATCGGTACCTTTTTACGTGGTCCTAATTGGAATTTCTTTGGCCCCTTCCAATACTGGGATTCGCACTTATTACCAGCTTTGACTAATGTTAATTTGTCGGAATATGTCTGGGTAAAATGGCTGGAACAAGGATTGCCTAAAAACATTATCAAACGGGAAATTTTTGGGTTCCTACTAATTGGGGGATATTTTGCTTTCTTGCCACCGATTCTAACACTGACCATTTTTAAAAAATATTTTGAAAAGCTTGGAACTGCACGATATAGTGTTTTCCTCGTTTTAGTGCTTTCGCTCGCTGCCCTTCCAGCAAAAATGTATTTGAGGTGGTTGTTTAACCTAAAATACTTAGTTGCTATACCAGAATATTTCTTTAACATTTAATTCATTCTTCTAATGTCTTACAAATAGAGATGTAGAAGCTTTTTTTATTCATGATTGTCGAAGGTTACCATCAATAATGGCAGAACAAGAAGAACGATACTACAAAATTTCTCTTCTCAACAAATGGTTTGCTATTTCCAGCATCATATTTGTTTTAACCCTTCTTTGGATGTTTCAAGATGATTATGCTCGAAAATGGAAGGAATACCAACGGGAATTTCGCCAGTTGGAAGTTGACAAAACTAAGGATGCATACTTGGATGCGGAGGCAAAACTGCTAAGCCAAGCAGAATATGCAGAAACAATGTATGCACTTGATGAAGCTGAGCATACCCTAGATGATAAATACAAAAAGGTGGAAGAACTTAAAGCACAGATTGCTGAAAAAGAAGCAGATAATTTTAGATATACTAGTGAATACCAACGAAGGAAATCTCTGTATGACGAGATTAAATACCTTTATGAAGAGGCCATTGCTCACCATGGAGAACATCACAATACCAAACAACTAAAGGCTGAAATGCAGGATAAAGAGAAAAAGATGAATGAGCTGGTACCAAAGATGCAAAGTACCAACCAAAATCTTAAGGATCTTCGTGACGAGTTAAAGCCATACGAAGCAGAGAAGAAGCGTTTGGAAAAAGAAGCTAGGGCTCTGATGTCAGATGTAAATGTCCTAAAAAGTAAATTGAGAAAAGTGGATCCCCAACTTACTAGTATAGGAGATAATGCTGATCTCCAAAACGATATATACGAAGTTGATAAACGAGGAGAGTTTGGGGCAACTATAGCCCGAGCAATAAATACTGTGGGTAATCAGATTCGAGATCTCCCTGTTCTTGATCTTTCTAGCCCCTACTATAAAATTGACCAAATTGTTGTTCCTGATGTGATCGAAGACTTAAATTTTTCTAGAGTTCCAAAAGTTGACAGATGCACTACCTGCCATCTAGGGATCCAACGTAAAGATTATATACATGAGGATGATAACGGAAATGGTTTGCTTGACCCCGAGGAAGACCGTAACCAAGATGATCTGCTACAAACAATGAAAAAACCATTTAGAGCACACCCAAGACTGGATCTATTCCTCAGCAGTGATTCACCACATCCAATCGATCAGTTTGGTTGTTCTAGCTGTCATGCAGGCCGAGGTCGAGGAACAAGTTTCTCGTCGGTTGTGCATAAACCTTCATCTCACCAACAAAAGCAAGAATGGGGAGAAAATCATAACTATCCAACAAAAAACACCCATCCAGATTGGTTTACTCTCCACCATTGGCAGAGACCAATGTTTCCAACCAAGTATGCGGAAGCAGGTTGTTTCAAATGTCATTCTGGCGAATCAGAGATCGACGGTGGGGAGAAGCTCACTCTTGGCCTTGCATTGATCGAAAGATCTGGTTGCTACGGCTGTCATAATATAAAGAAATATGAGGAAAGAAAACCCGTTGGGCCGAGTTTAACCAAAGTGGCTTCAAAGATTAAAGATGAAAATTGGACTCGTAACTGGATTAAAAATCCAGCAGATTTTCGCCATAATACTTGGATGCCAAAATTTTATGACCTTCTTAACAATAGAAATACCGATGAGCGGAACGACCAAGAAGTCCATGCCATTACCCACTATCTCTACCAAAACAGTTCAGAATTCGAGATGGCCGAGATTCCAATTAAAGGTGATGCTGAAACGGGGGAAACACTTTTCAATGCGCTTGGTTGTATGGGATGCCACCAAATTTCACCCGAGTCATCAATTGAATCAACCGATTTTACATCGAACGATACAGATGCACAGAAAAGAGCTAAAATCGAAGCTCATCGGAATACGATGCGCATTGAACAAGGACCAAACTTAATCGGCACAGGAGTCAAGACTTCTCCAAGGTGGGTATACAACTGGTTAAAAGATCCCACCCAATACAATCCAGATACACGAATGCCGGATTTGCGACTGACAGACAAGGAAGCAGCCGATCTCACAGCCTATCTCGTTACACTACGTCAAACTTTCAAGAAAACGAATGTCAAATCACTTAATAAAGAAATACTGTCTACTATTACAGAGGAGTTTTTGGAAGGTTCCAAATCTGAAGCTGCAGTAAAATCAGAAATTAAAGAAATGAGTTCGGATCAGATGCTGGCATTTACTGGTCAGAAACTCATTTCCCATTATGGTTGTTATGGTTGTCATAATATTCCTGGATTTGAAAGCCAGAAACCTGTTGGGGTTGATTTAACATATCACGGCAGTAAAATGACTAAGAAACTCGACTTTGGTTCAGTTCAAGAAGCCGTATATGACCAAAATGGACACATCAAACCTAAAAGCTTGAAACACCTGAATCATACGAATTACAGTTGGTTTCGCCAAAAGCTATTAAATCCACGAATTTGGGATACGAACGCGATTGTTGATAGTAATACAGAGAGGATTGCCAATCTAGATGATGCGAAGGTAGTTAAACTCAAGAAATTTACTGAAAAGACCCGAATGCCTAACTTCGGTTTCAGTGATTTAGAAACTGAAGCGATTGTTACTGCCTTGTTAGGTTTTGTCAACGAAGAAGCTCTATCATCCAAGGTTATACCTCGGACGCCAGAGAATGTTTATGTTGAACGAGGACAGAGTTTAGCCCGTGAATACAACTGCACTGGTTGTCATCTTCTTGAAGATAAAGGAGGATCAATTAAACCCAGCATAACAAACTGGCTTGTACACTTTGAAGGAAGAGATCAGAATGAAGCACAAGCTGTCACTAACAGTTATAGTCCGCCAAACCTGATAGGCGAAGGCCAAAAAGTACAGACGGATTGGTTATATAGTTTCTTCCGTGAACCTATGCCCATCCGCCCATGGCTTGAGATCCGAATGCCGACCTTCAATTTTACCGAAGAGCAAGTTAATGCCTTAGTTAGATATTTTAGTTATCTTGACCAACAGGACTTTCCATTTGTTGATGACGTAAAACCAACATTCACTAAAGAAGAATATACCAACGCCAAAAACCTACTAGAACAAGAGTTTCAATGCCTTAAGTGTCACATCAAAGGGAACCAGATGCCCGGAGGCTCTCCCGCTAATTGGGCTCCTAACTTAGCTATGGCGAAAGAACGGTTAAAACCAGAATGGATTGTCCAGTGGTTACTCGATCCGCAAAAGTTGCTTCCGGGAACTAAGATGCCATCCTACTTTGATCCGGAAAATCTAACAACAGAAGAACAAGACCAGATTCATGCTTTGCGAGATTATATTCTCGCTATAGAATAGCAATGCTAACTAACACGCTTGTGACAACCTCACTGGGTTTTGGCTGTTTATATCCCCTTTTTTTTTGGGTCAATAATAAAGAGGTTGTGAAAACCGGATTCTATCGTTTCAATCTGGGCTTTTGTGGTGTAATTGGTGGGCTTGGAGTGGTTAGTCTTTGGCGTATAGATGTTGTCACATTTGCGACAAAAGGGCTAGTAACTGTCTGGTTTATAGCATTGCTTGCCGTTTCAGCTTACTTTTGGAATCGAGACCGGATAAAATGGGTCTCAGTAGCTTTGACATCAATTATAGGAATAATCGCTCTTTTAAAAGTACAAAACCAGTTGACTTCGTATAACTGGATGTTGCAGATTATCAGTATTCTTAGTGGCTTGGTATTATGCGCTTCAATATTTTCGGGTGTACTTGGTCATTGGTACTTGAATGTCGAAAATTTGCCGATAAATTTGTTAATAAAAACTACGAGGATCTTTTGGGGGTTAGTAACTCTTCGATTAGCTTGGAATCTTTCATCGATTATGATTGGGACGGTGACGTATTTGGACGTTGAAATATCGCTGTTTCGCTTCATTAGTATGATCGATGGCCTTCTTCTATCGGTAGGGTTGTTTTTTGGAACAATTTTTCCATTCATCCTCCTGTATTTTGTGCATGAAACGGTGAAGTTAAAATCAACTCAATCTGCAACAGGGATTTTGTATGTAGTCTCTATTTCAGTCCTGATGGGGGATTTCGCATATAGGTATTACTCGATTCAATATGGCCTTGCCTTATGAAGCCGTCGATCGGTGTTGAATGCCAACATTGTTCTCATGAATCTCAACTTGAAGTTGACAAAGAAATTAAAAGTATTCAGTGTTCTAGTTGCAAGGCAACATGGCAGATTAATCGAGATAGGATCTTTAAGAAATGTCCTATATGTGGTTGTCCATATTTTTATGGCCAAAAGGATTTCAATAAGGTCTTAGGGCTAGCCATCATGCTCATTGGTATCTGCTTGGCCCCCTTCACCTATTGTCTTAGCTTGCCAGTTTTGTCGTTTTTTGATTGGCTATTATATCAGCGTGTGCCAAATATGGTTGTTTGCTATGATTGCCGTAGTGAGTTCCGTGGCTTTGATGTGCCAGCAGACATGGAAGGGTTTAAACATTTTCTGGCTGAAAAATTTGAGAAGGAAAACAAATAAATAATAATGAAAACACGTTTTGTCGCTATTGTATTTGTGGTTACAGCAATTTCAATTTTAATTGGTTGTGGAGGAAGTGATAAACCAACAGAAAGACGAAAGCCTATTCCTAAACGGCCATCTACCTCTGCTAGTACCATAAGAACCGCTACCGCTTCAACAGGAACCGCATCCATCATTGGAAAAATTACCTTTGAAGGCAAAGCCCCAAAAAAATGGACAAAGTCTTTGGCTGAAGAGATGGCTGTAGAGTCAGCTTGTATTGCTGGGCACTCCGATGATCCGGTATCAGATTCAATCGTTTTAGGTAACGACAAACAATTAGCGAATGTATTTGTTCATATTACAAAAGGTATCCCAAATAATGCCAAGTACGCTATCCCATCTGCCCCCGTAGTAATAGACCAAAAGGGTTGTATGTATAGACCTCATGTGGTAGGAGCTATGGCAGGACAAGAAATCAAAATTTTAAACTCAGATGGAATTATGCACAATGTTCACGCGTTACCATCAAAAAATGCTGAGTTTAATAAAGCTATGCCAAAAACTAAGAAAACATTTTCACACATATTCGAAGAAGCCGAACCAATTTTTCCTATTAAGTGCGATGTACACCCTTGGATGGGAGGTTACATTGGAATTTTAAATCACCCATTTTTTAATGTAACTGACATAGATGGAAAATTTGAAATCAGGGATTTACCAGCTGGTACTTACGATGTTGAAGCTTGGCACGAAAAACTGGGAACACAGAAGCAAACTGTTACTGTTGTGGATGGTAAACCCCATACATTAAACTTTACCTTGAGTAGATCTTAACTATTAAAGTTGGTCTCCTAGAATCAAAGTGTTACACAGGATAAGAACATGGAACATCAAAATGATTCAAACCTTCACCAAAGCCATGAGAAAGACGATCATCATGAGGATCACCATCACGATGAAGGCTTTTGGAGAAAATACTTTTTCTCAGTAGATCACAAGACCATTGGCATTCAGTACGGTATTACAAGCCTGCTCTTTCTGTTTCTGGGTTTTGTCCTGATGATGTTAATGCGTTGGCAATTGGCGTTCCCCGATAACCCTATTCCTATAATTGGTGCTGCGATGTCATCCGAAGTTTACAATCAGTTCGGGGCTATGCACGGCACCATCATGATTTTCCTAGGAGTTGTTCCACTTGGTGTTGGAGCGTTCGGTAATTATATTGTTCCGATTCAAGTAGGAGCACCAGATATGGCTTTTCCTCGACTGAATATGGCTAGTTACTGGGTCTATTTTGTTGGCGGTCTCATTATGCTAATTAGCTTTTTTATTCCTCTTGGCCCAGCTCAATCTGGCTGGACATCTTACCCACCTTTGTCTAATATTGCAGCAGGACATGGACAAGACTTTTGGCTCATTGGCATGGTTTTTCTTATTACATCGTCTTTGCTAGGCTCTGCCAATATTATCGTTACCATTATCCAACTTCGTGCACCAGGACTGAGCTTTATGCGTCTACCGTTTTTTGTCTGGGCACAATTAGTTACATCTTTTCTGCTTTTACTAGCGTTCCCTCCGTTGGAAGCAGCAGGAATTCTCCAACTGATGGACCGCCTTGCTGGCACTAGTTTCTTCATGCCAACAGGTTTAGTGGTTAGTGGTCAACCAGTTGATGTGGCTGGTGGTGGAAGTCCAATACTCTGGCAACATCTATTCTGGTTTTTGGCCCACCCAGAAGTTTATGTTTTGATATTACCAGCTATGGGGATTGTTGGCGAGATTATCGCTAATAACACACGAAAGCCTCTTTGGGGCTATAACTCTCTAGTTTACGCTGCAATTTTTCTTGGGTTTATGTCTTTTATCGTTTGGGCTCATCATATGTACCTAACTGGTATGGGAACAGCAATTAGTGCCTTCTTCCAAACCACAACTATGATTATCTCCATACCATCTGTTGTTATTTTAACAGCATTTATGATTTCACTTTGGGGTGGTTCAATTCGTTTCAATACCCCAATGCTTTTCGCCCTAGCGTTTCTACCAATGTTCGGTATCGGCGGATTGACAGGTTTACCACTCGGATTGAACACCAGTGACATCCCCCTTCACGATACTTATTATGTTATTGGTCATTTTCACTATGTTGTTGCTCCAGGTACTATCTTTGCTCTGTTTGCTGGAATCTATTACTGGTTTCCTAAAATTACAGGTCGTCGTATGGATGAAGGGCTAGGTAAAATTCACTTTTTTGGATCTTTTGTTGCCATGAATGTGGTTTTTATGCCAATGTTTATTCAGGGATTAGCAGGTGTCTCCAGACGATTGGCTGATGGAGGTCTAACATATGCACATGCTCAAGACGTCCTAGTTTGGAATCAAGTGACGTCATTTGGAGCTTGGGGACTAGCAATTTTCCAACTTCCGTTTATTTTTAATTTTTTCAGTAGCATCTGGTGGGGTGAGGAAGCCAAGGACAATGTATGGCAGGCCACGACACTAGAATGGACAGCGGCTCCTTCTCCTCCGTTACCTCATATGAATTTCGCAGAAATTCCTGAAGTCTTTCGCGGACCATATGAGTATAGCCTACCGGGTATGGACGAAGATTTCACACCACAAAATCAGGCATTGGAATTGGAGGCTTAACTTTGCAAATTCCTTATACAGTAGAAAGTCGGCCAGATACGGGCGTCTACAATGGCAAAATGGGGATATGGCTTTTCTTAGCATCTGAAGTGATGCTGTTTGGAGGCCTTTTCTCTACTTATATTCTGCTACGTACAGGAGCAGTTAGTTGGCTTGAAGGCAGCGTACCTGTTGAACAAGGTGGGGCGGGGCTTAATGTTCCGCTAGCGACCTTCAACACTTTCATTTTAATTGCCTCTAGTGTTACTATTGTTATGGCTTGGGCATCTTTGGCCATTGGTCGGGCTAGGGAAAAAGAAATAGCCCATTTGGAATTGGAACCGAAGGACATCCAGGAAAGGATCACGGTATCAGCTCTATCTAACCCTCAAAAGATCCGAGCTGAAAGCTTGAAAAAGTTCCAATTTTATATGGGTCTCACTATTTTATTTTCGCTGCTTTTTTTAGTCGCAAAAGCTTACGAATATAACTACAAATTTTCCCATGGCATATATCCCAAAACTCATAATTTCTATGCTATATATTTCACCCTGACAGGATTACATGGACTACATATTATCGGTGGTGTCTTAGTCAATGGATACTTTCTGTTACCTTGGAAAACCTTGTTAACACGTTTTTGGGTAATCATATATTATTTAATCATACCTGTTGTATTAATAGCATTATGTGCTTTCTTAATATATAGCGGATCTGGGGTCATCTTTGCTATTAGCCCCATTATTTTGTACATTTTTCTTTTGGTATCTGGATTGGTAAAAACATTTGTGTCGGCAATCCCAGGTTGTCAAATGTGGGAAACTGAGCCGGACAGATTCATAAATCGAATTGAGTGTGCCGGATTATACTGGCACTTTGTCGATCTCGTCTGGATTTTTTTGTTTCCTGTTCTCTATTTGTTACCTGGAAGTTAGGAAGGGATTGAATAATGTCGGAAGGTCATATACATGATGTCAGCCAAGACGTTAAGAAGTACTTATATGTTTTCTTGGCTTTAGCCGTACTGACAGTAGTCACCGTTGGGATCAGCTATATCGACTTCGGTCTATCTGGTAGTATTGTGGTTGCTTTGATCGTTGCTACAGTTAAGGGGTCGTTAGTAGCATTTTATTTCATGCACTTGAACCATGAAAAAAAGTCGATTTATCAGCTTCTAGGACTAACGGCTGTCTGCTTTCTAATCCTAGTTTTTATTGCGCTAGGTGCAACAAGCAACAAACATCCTTATCATGATAACGAGGACGAACATCGGTTCCAAAAAGAATATAATGAATCTCTAACACACCTGCATGAACACGAACAACATGAAGAAGTTCATGAGCAGGATAATGCGCATAGTAGTGATTTTACAGCTCCAGTAGGTAGTCCAATTGGTGCCTATTGGCGCAATAAAGTGTTTAATCCCCAGCAAGATGGCGATGGCACGTCAGATACTTCATCTGGTGATGCTATATACGGAACTTCTGTCATCTCTGGTTTGGTCACTTTTGAAGGAAAAATCCCCAGAATGAAATCGCTGATGGAAGAAATGTCGGCTGACATTGGTTGTTACGGAAAATACACAACAACTGACCCAATATCCGATACCGTAGTTGTTGGGCCAAGCAATACATTAGCAAATGTGTTAGTTCGTATTACAGAGGGGCCACCTATAGGTCGGGCATACAAAGCAACTGATGAGATATCGGCAGGGCGTATTCAAGTTGCAATTTTAGATCAATATGGATGTATGTATAAACCACATATCCTAGCAGTAATGGCTGGCCAAGAAATCACCATCAAAAACTCTGATGGTATAATGCACAATGTTCATGCCATACCAACTATCAACTCAGAATTCAATAAAGCCATGCCGAAAATGACCAAGAAAATCGATTATACTTTCCAAGAAGAAGAACAGGATCCTTTTCCAATTAAATGTGATGTCCATCCTTGGATGGGTGGATACGTTAGTGTTCTTCCCCATCCCTTCTTCAGCCTAACTGCACTGAACGGAAAATTCGAAATTAAGAATCTACCAGCGGGTACTTATCTATTGGAAGCTTGGCACGAAAAGTTGGGCTCTCTCACCTCAACGGTTGAGGTAAGAGAGGGAGAAATTTCAGAATCTAACTTCTCCTTCTCCAAACTCTAAATTGACGATAAAGATCTCGAATCATGTCACTTAAAGCGTTTCATGTTATTGTAATTTTTATTTCTGCCATTTTCTCATTTGGCTTCGGTGCTTGGTGTTTGAGGTTCTATTGGATAAACACCTCGCTGCTTTATTTAATTGGTAGTTTGTTTTCTATTATCATAGGCGCAGGTTTAATCTACTATATTCTTTTGTTTCTGCGAAAAACTAAAGACTTGAGGGTTCCGTGAAATACATACACTATTTTCCTTTTATCTGTAGTTTTCTTTTAATACCATCTGTTCAACAAGTATCCGTTGCCTGTTCTGTCTGCTATGGAGACTCAGAGTCTCCAATGATAATCGGCATGAACATGGGTATCTTGACGTTGCTTATCTTTATAATAGGAACCTTAGCTAGCTTTGCCATGTTTTTTCTAAACCTTCGGAAGAGAGCAAAAGTTCATGCGAACAGCTTAAACAGAAAAGAGGGAGGAAAATTATAGATGGGGAAATCCACCTCAAAGCGATCGCTTCTTTTAGTAATCTTTGGGCTCACGGCCATCGTGGTTATAGCCAGTATTGTTTTGGATATGAGACAGCTTTTAGACCTCGGCAAAAAAATGCCAGGGATGCCAATGAATGCAACAGCCCATGGCGTGTTACAAAGCGGTATTCACGAAACTGATAACCTAATTTATTTGATTCACGTCCTGATGTTTGTTCTCGGAACTGGTTGGGGCGTTTTTTTGATCTATACGCTACTGCGTTTTAGACAATCTAAGAATCCAACCGCAAGCTATGACGGAGCAAAGAGTCACCTGTCAAGCTACTTGGAGATTGGAGTCGCAGTCATTGAGGGAATTTTACTGATTGGTATTTCATTGCCGTTCTGGTCAGAACAACTGGCAGATGCTAATGTTAAGTCTGGAAAATCTCCTATTGTAGTTCGTGTTCTGGCAGAACAATTTGCTTGGAATTTTCACTATCCGGGACCAGACGGAAAATTCGGTCGTGTAATTAACCCTGAAATGGTTAAAGAAAACAAAAGTTTCTATCGAGATAATCCTGTTGGTTTAGACCTAAGCGATCCAAACGCGAAAGATGACGTTACAACTGTTAATCAATTGCATTTACCAGTTAACAAACCCGTAATTGCTCAACTAATGAGCAAAGATGTTATTCACGCGTTTTCTTTGCCTGTAATGCGTGTAAAACAAGATACAATCCCAGGCATACAAGTTCCCGTGTATTTCGAGCCAAGCAAAGCTAGTTACGATTTAGTAGACATAACTAACTTTACAATCACTTCTAATGGAAATCAGGATTTTACGATTGCAGTGGGACCTGAACATATTAAGGATTTCTATGGTAGAGAAGAGCAATCCTTCTATGGTATATTAGGACGGGCTTCTAAAGTACTGTTTACTGGTGGTAAACTCGGTTCACGTGGACAGGAATTAGTTGTTAGAAATATTAATTTGGAGAATGGCACATTTGAAGTATCTTCTCCAAAAGATCTAAATGGATCAAAAATCGTTAAAATCGTTCGCCCATGGGAAGTTGCCTGTGCTCAACTATGTGGTATCGGTCATTATCGTATGCGTGCTGATATGGTGGTTCACCCCAAGGAAGAATTTGGAAAATGGATGGCCAAGAAAGTTGCTGAATCTATAGAAGACGAGTAAACAACTTATACTGTTCCTTCCTTGTCTGGCGAATAAACCAGTTTTAGTTATTGTTACTTTTTCCTGCTTCTTGAAATAAAAAATGTCATTACTAAAAAATTTTCTGATTTGGGTTCATTTATTGGCTATGGCGGGTGTATTCGGGGGGTTCCTTTATGGTCGGATTTTTGTTTCGGCTGATCAATCTTACCAGGAGATCATTCAGGCTTTATTGAAAAAAACCCAATACTTTATTGGTCTTATCTTAATTAGTGGCTTCGCTTTATTTTACTTTCAGATACAAACTGCCCTTCAAGGAAAAATTTCGCTGGGAGACATATTTAAAGATGGAGTGACTCATGTTATTTTGACCAAACTGGCGCTTCTAATTGCTGTTGGGGCATTTTCTGGAATCGGGGCAAAGAAGGTTCGAGAAGAAAATTATCCTGCAGCAGAAAAGATGTGGCTTTTGGCCCTAGTTTTAACTTCCATTGCTGTTCTACTTGGTGTGATGCTTAGAAGTATTTGATCCAAAAGTGTGCTTGACACCTATGTCAAAATCCTCGCTAGTTGCTGTTTTTTTACTTATAATATTTGGATTGTTCATAGCCAGCCTAGTTCTTTTCCGAGATTCTCCCACTGAATCTTCAGAACTTGCTGTTTACGGCCCAGTTCCCGACTTTTCCCTGATTGATTCAAATGCTAATGAGTTCTCCTCTAATCAACTGAAAGGAAAAATTTGGGTCGTTGACTTTATATTTACCAGATGTGCTGGCCCATGTTTGATCATGAGCCAAAAGATGGCAGAACTTCACAAGAACTTCCAAACGGATGATAGGGTAAGAATGATTTCGATTTCTGTTGACCCTAGTCGGGATTCACCAAAAGTTCTGGATGTATACGCCGCACGTTATGGTGCTAATACCAACACGTGGCATTTCTTAACCGGTCCATCAGAAACTATACATAAACTCGCCTTTAAAGGATTTAAAGTAGGTTCTGTTGAGGATTCTATCACCCACAGTACCTACTTTGTTCTTGTTGATGAGAACCTACAAATCCGCGGTTATTATGATGGCATTGAACAAGAAAAGATGAGTCAACTATCAAAAGACCTATCATTTCTGCTCAGATAAATTTAGTTTTAGCCACATCTACTATGCTGATCATCAATTAACATAGAATACTCGTCGGCCTCTATTAAATCTATCTACTGAATTTTCAAATCTATTCTCACTATTTTGTCATTACTAAATTCAGCAAATTTTCCGCTTATAATCCTTGACACTTTTCACCAATAATGTTACATACTTTTCATGAAAGTTTCACACTTGTTATTTGCTACGCTTGTAACTAGAATCAAGAAATCAGGTTTCATCGGGGTTTGCCGACGTTAAAGCTTGATTTCGGACGACAATTGGAACTCAAAACTAGAGGTACCAGACTCTTTTAAGACACTGTGAAATTGTAAATCCGAATATTTTTTTCTGCCACTTTTGCCGTACTTTCAATAAGGAAACGAAATGTCCAAAACCAGTAAGCCCCAAAGCGACCAAGTTATAGCAGTACCGTCAGATGAAGTTTCTAGCCCTAAATCAACCGCTCATAGAGATAGTATACAACAAGGACTGAAAATTGAACGACACTTCACTACACAGGAGTTAGACCCGTTTGACGAAATTACATGGGACATAAGAGATGCCGCAATATATGATGAAAAAGGAGCAGTGATATTTGAACAAAAGAGTGTGGAAGTTCCAACCAGTTGGTCTCAACTCTCTACCGACATTGTGGCCTCAAAATACCTTCGCAAAGCTGGCGTCCCTCAAGTAGAAAAGGAAACAAGCGTGCGTCAGCTAACTCGGAGAGTTGCTCGTACAATTCGCAAAGCGGGTGAGTCATCCGGAGGATACTTTGCTAGTTCCAAAGACGCTGAGTCGTTTGAAGACGAACTGATTTATTTGCTTACTCATCAGTATGGGGCTTTTAACTCACCAGTCTGGTTTAACTGTGGCCTTTGGCACGAATATGGCATTGAAGGCGGTGGTGGAAACTATTACTGGGACATGGAAACAAAAGATGTTCAGATGACAAAAAATGCTTACGAACACCCCCAAAACTCAGCTTGTTTTATCCAAGGAGTGGATGATTCTCTTGATACGATGCTTGAGCTACAAAAATCTGAGGTTCGGCTGTTTAAATACGGCAGTGGGACTGGTTCGAACTTTAGTAGAGTGCGAGCTAAAGGTGAATCCCTTTCAGGTGGGGGGGCAAGTTCGGGAGTTCTCTCATTCCTAGAAGGTTTTGATCGTTGGGCAGGTAGTATTAAGTCAGGAGGAACAACACGCAGAGCTGCCAAGATGGTTATTCTGGATATGGATCATCCGGAAATTGTAGATTATATTGATTGGAAACTAAATGAAGAGAAAAAGGCACAGATATTGATTGCCGCAGGTTATTCCGCCGATTTCAACGGGGAAGCCTATCACACAATTAGTGGTCAAAACAGTAATAATTCTGTTCGTATACCTGATTCATTTATGAATTTGTATCTTGAAGATGGGAAATGGCAAACAACTTACCGGATGGATGGGAAAACGGCAGACGAATATGATGCCAAATGGTTAATGGACAAAATTGCCTATGCGGCTTGGGCTTGCGCTGACCCTGGAGTACAGTTCGATGATGCTATTCAACGTTGGCATACCTGCAAAAACACGGACAGAATCAACGCTACAAACCCTTGTTCAGAGTTCGTTTTCTTAGATGATACCGCATGCAATTTAGCAAGCTTGAACCTCGTAAAATTTATGAGTGAGGATGGTGAATTCGATGTCGAGGCTTATAGACACGCCATTCGAGTATTCATCACAGCAATGGAAATCATTGTCGATCTTTCTTCATACCCAACCGAAAGGATTGCTAAAAGGTCGCATGATTTTCGTCCACTTGGATTAGGCTATGCTAACCTCGGCACTTTTTTGATGCTGAATGGAATCCCTTATGATAGTAGTGAAGGTAGAGCTTGGGCTGGAGCACTCTCAGCAATTCTATCAGGTCATGGTTACCAAACTAGTGCGGAGATCGCTGGTAATGTGGGTACATTTAATTGCTTTGAAGAAAACCAAGAGTCAATGCTGGAAGTCATGAGATTGCATCGCGACGCAGCTTACAGAATTGACAAGGTGCCTTCCATTGGAGAAAAATCAGATTTAACTTGTCCAAATTACATACTCGATGCGGCCCGTGAAGACTGGGATGTCTGTTTGCAGATGGGGGAACGATTTGGTTATCGTAACTCGCAAATTTCTGTTATTGCTCCAACAGGCACAATAGCTTTATTGATGGATTGTGATACAACAGGTATTGAACCGGACTTCGCCTTGGTGAAATTCAAAAAATTAGCTGGCGGTGGTTACTTTAAAATCGTTAACCGAAGTGTCGCTCAAGCACTAGAATATCTTGGATATGATAACAAACAAATTGAGGAAATAATTACTTACATTATTGGTACAGGAACACTTAAAGGAGCATCTCACATTAATGAAGAGACACTGAAAAGTAAAGGGTTTACGGAGGAAGACTTGGTCAAGATAGAAGCCACATTGCCCAGTGCTTTTGACTTGAACCTAGCTTTCGTTCCAGGCACTGTTGATGAAGAGTGTTTAAAACGCTTAGGAATCAATTCTGAAGAAGCACAAGCCCCAAACTTCAACATGCTAAAGTCTATTGGGTTTCGTCAGGAAGAGATTGATGCTGCAGACGAAGCTATTTGCGGAAACGGCACGATTGAAGGAGCTCCACATCTCAAAGAAAAACACTATTCTATCTTTGATTGCGCCAATAAGTGTGGCAAGATCGGAACACGTTCAATTCAACCAATGGGACATGTTCGAATGATAGCTGCTGTCCAACCATTTATCTCAGGTGCAATTTCAAAGACAGTTAACTTAACAAATGAAGCAACCGCAGATGATATAAAAGATGTGTATGTTGAAGCATGGAAACTAGGTGTTAAGTGTATGTCTATCTACCGTGACGGAAGTAAAAGTAGCCAACCTTTATCATCTGGCAACCAAGAAGATACAGGCGAAGAAAACTCGGAGCGTCCTGATGCACTTCAGCCTATTAGGAAAAGACTTCCTGATGAGCGTCAATCGGTAACACATAAATTCAGTGTAGCGGGTCATGATGGTTATATCACAGTCGGGTTCTACGATGATGGAAGTCCTGGTGAAGTGTTTCTTAAAATGTCCAAAGAAGGTTCAGTTATTTCTGGTTTAATAGATACTATTGCAACAATGACTTCCATCTTACTACAATACGGGGTACCTTTAGAGTCACTTGTTGACAAATTCAGTCATGTTCGGTTCGAGCCTTCAGGATTCACTAGTAATCAGGACATTCCAATCGCTAAGTCGATTATTGACTACGTTTTCCGTTGGCTTGGGAAAAAATTTCTTTCGCAAAATCAGGTTGATACAGAAATTCAAGAAACATTCGGAAAACAAGTTGAATCTGCACAACTTTTCTCCGATGAAGAGTTTTCAGGAGATTTAAACGCCACCCATATCATGCCATTGGAGAATCAACTTGAATTGCGTGAGAAACAGGTTGCCACAATGCAATCTGATGCACCTCCTTGCCAAGCTTGCGGTTCAATTATGGTGCGAAATGGAACCTGCTACCGATGCTTGAATTGTGGTGCGACAAGCGGTTGCTCATAGAATTCAATAGATTCGACTAGGGTAAAATGACAGCCTGAGCAGTTTTTTGCAGGACTTTACAGTTGCTTTTCTCACCTTTTATTTATCGATCTGTATAAATAAACTCGAAACCTTTTTTCATTACTGATTTTTTTGTATTATAGGCACGCTCTAAAAATCCTTGCTAAGTACAACGGTAGAATCCTTCGATTGTACAACAAGAACGTTAGCCAATAGTCTTAGGAAGCTTTTTTGCTTCCGTCACCTAACAAAATAATATATGAGTTCTGCACAGTGAACTTATTAGACCTCATATATGGCACTTATTTTTATTAGCCCTGTAGGTAGGAACACCATTTTAAAGTCGGACCTTGAAACCAAGAATTCGCACTCAAACAAAAAAGATGTTGGTCATCCTATAAGATCAAAAAAGATTTTAGCACTATTATCATACATAATATGGATACTGATTATGCCTCGCTATGTACAACTCCTTAGATTGGCAGGAAAAAACTATGTCAATCAAAGATAAAGAAAAATGGGATCGGAGATACCATTGTAAGGAGTATGTTTATGGAAAAGAACCGTCAGATTTTCTAAGACAGAAAATCAATATCCTCGCCAAAGGAGATGCGCTCGTTCTTGCTATGGGTGAAGGACGTAACGCAGTTTATCTCGCCCAATTTGGCTATACTACAACTGGTATAGATATCTCAGAATTTGCAATCAGAAAATGCATTAAACTCGCAAAGGAGAAAGACGTTTACGTAAATGGAATGATAACAGATCTGGATGAGGATGAGATGGGAAAAAGAAAGTATGATCTTATTACTTGTTTTTATTTTTTTGATAGGTCATTGCTACCTAAAATAATTAGTATGTTGAAGCCACAAGGGATGTTCATCCTTGAGCAATTTTCAATTGAGAACCCTAAACAAAGCACATACGGTCCTAGAAACCCAGATTATCTTATTAGACCAAACGAGCTTTTGGAAACCTTTAAATTGTTGAAAATTCTTTACTATGAAGATACAATTGTCGAATTAAATGAAGCTTGGTGGCAAGGTACGGCAGCAATAGTTCGGTTAATTGCTCAAAATTGTCTTACCGAGAACGACATGAAAAAAACTGAATTAGCATTAAAATGGCAAGCTAAACATGGTCGACCATAGTAGAGAAGAACACCGAATGATGATTTTCGGCAATGACAGTGACTTGGTTCAAGAACACTTGGTCAGGGATGAAACAGCTACTGAAAAGAATGGGATTTTAAAACGAAAGACACATGCTGAATCCTACACGGTTACCCTATACATTCTATTGAAAAACTATGGTTTGATTCCTGTTATCCGTATTAAGCCCAGAATACGGTTTCGGCGATCAAATTACGATAATTTTTCTTCTAGTGCACCACTTCGATTTGGATTGGATGATACTGTCGATTTTGCCGAATTAAAGCAGAGTATTACAGGTGAAGATGTAGACCTAGAGTTATTGGAGCAGTTTTTCGGGGATGCACCCACAATGCATGATCTAGACAACCATCCGGCTCTACAATTTGTTTCTCAACGTGACTTGTTTCTACGCCAACCCCCCTTCAAAACGAAAACAAAGATCATTGGAATGGGTCCTGAAATGCAAGGCATTCCAATCGGCAAATTCCTAGATGCACTCAATCATTCTAAGCAAACGGAAAGAATTTTCAAACCTTTCCCGAAGGGAGAGGAGTTTGCCAAGGATCTCCTAGAGACACTAGAGCCATTCAGCCATTTAGAATTCGAGTTTGGGATATATTCCAGGTATGAACGCCGAGATTGTGTGTTTGCTAGCACAGATGCCCAAGTTAGTGAAGGTTACCGAACAACCTTCGACCCGTGGACTGTATTAGGACATATAAAAACAGATCAGTCTGAGCAACAGCTCCAAATCCTACGTCACGAGAGAGGTACTAGATGGGAGCACAAAATCATGATAGATCAAATGGATCGTCCAACTCTAGATCTAATTGCTCGAGAAATACGATCTCTGCGCAACCAGTACTTAATTGGTCGAATTTTGTCGAAAAGCAAAACAGGATTGAGTATCTTAGCAGATGTACAAGAATCACAACTAGATGTAGTTAATGAGTTGTTTGTTGATTATGTTCTAAAAACAGAGATTACATTACCTAATAACAGGTTTTCCAACATAGAGGAAAGAAAAAAACTCAGACAGACGTTTGAAGTCGCAGATCAATACCAACTGTATCCTTCTAATAACAACATTATAGAAAGATATCTGAACTTAGCAAAAGGCTTGAAAAAGGGTGTGATTTATACTCTAGATAATATCTATCTCACCCAGTCCACTTCACCCGAAAAAGTTAATATAGATGGGCTAACTATTATTAGAGAACCAGCTGGGAAACGAACTACAATGCGGTCCGCAGGTGATTTACGTTCTTTAATTCCCACTAACGGGTTCGAGAAATGTTGGAATGAAACCATTGATGAAGGTGGATACGCTATCATCGACAAGAAAACTAGCCGATGTTATGTCGTTAGTTACGGAAAAAGAGCGGTTGGTAGCATTCTTGGTGGGAAAATTACGGTTGGAGATCCAGAGTACTATCTTTCTGTCAAATATTTGGGAATAAGTCCTAGCAAGTATGAAAAACTTCCTGTCGATACAGCAAAAGGAAAAAATCAGGTAAAGTCTCTACTTTTTAATATTTTTGCAAAAAGAAAAAACAAAGTGAATTCTCTACTTTTTAATATACTTGCAAAAAGGGAAGATGAAATTATTAGAGAAATGAAAAAAATAATATTATATATGCACGATCAAAAATCAATTTGACCCAAATTTCCCTCCGGCGTTCGAACCAAAATTTAGCAAACTAAACGCTACTTAGGACTTTCCACAACCGCCAATTCGCTCGGCGTAAAATATCCGGCCATGATTTGTTAGGTAAGATAGGAGGCATAGAACGAACATTAGGCTGATCCCAACTGTTGTCGTATCCACTTAAATCCCAGAGTAAATCTGCGCCTGGAAGTCCCAGTTTTAAAACGGACGGGTCAGGATCCAAACCGTTATTTTTCATTGTGTTTTCATGCACCCAACAACTTTGAGGAACAGGATCAACGTCATAGGAAGTTGGTTCTTGATTGTCAACATCTAGGCTAACAATTGCAATTCCATAAGAATTGTTGCCTTGAATTTCATTTTGTGCAACTTCTACTTCGTCTGCACCCATGATCAAAATACCTGTTCCTGAAGGTACTCCACTAACAGCTGAATTTGGATCAGCGAAATTCTCATGATTATTATTGTGTACTCGGTTACCAATAACTTTACAGTCTCTAGAAATTTTGGAAGGATTATTGGGTAGCAAAAACACCAAGATACCTCCCGCATTGTTATACGCATCATTGTTTTCAACAATTGCCCCTACCGAATTTTCGATTTCGATACCAGTTACATTGCCATAAACAATGCAGTCTCTCACTACAATATCTTTTGATTGCCCAACGTAGATTCCCGCATCTCTGACGCCTGTTACTGTACACCTCTCCACCGTAACACCAACACACTCCACTGGATAAACTCCATATAAGCCTGTATTTTCACAATAAATATCAATGAACTTAACGTTTAAAGCACCATTAATCATCAGACCATTGGCAGTATAGTTAACTACATTAAAGTTGCGAATCTCCAAATTGCTACCAGACCCAACTAATCCATCAGATAGAATCTTCTTGCCATCTAAAACAGGTTTTTTACCTGCAATTTCTATA
Organism: Candidatus Poribacteria bacterium; assembly: GCA_002709695.1. Classification (GTDB taxonomy): domain Bacteria; phylum Poribacteria; class WGA-4E; order WGA-4E; family UBA9662; genus UBA9662. The sequence continues at coordinate 22,115 of PAQF01000062.1, read as the reverse complement.
CCCTGAATAGTGATCCCAGAGATATCGACCGAAAGTGTTTCATGGTAACGACCTGGCATGACTTTCACCAAGTCGCCTGAAACAGCAAGGTTAATACCATCTTGAATCGATTGTCCATCAGACACAGTAATGGTTCGTCCCACTTTTTTTACTCTTGATCTGGGATACGGTTTAGCATATTGGTGGAAAGCGACCAGCTCTGACGATTGATTCGTCAACCTAGGAACAACGGGCAACCCAGATGGAACAGTATCAGGGAACTTCGGTTTTGCCGACTCATCCGTAAGCGAGTGAAGAAAGGCAACTAAATCAGATCTTTCATTGGGACTTAACTTGAATTTACGAATCTTGTCGTCTATGTTTGGTATATCAAGCCCTTGACCTCGACCTCCCCCTTGAGCATAAAAGTCAATAACCTCCTCTAAAGTTTGGAAGACACCATTATGCATATATGGTGCAGTTAGAGCAATGTTTCTTAAAGTAGGCACTTTAAAAGCGCGATTGTACGCTTTTCCATCAATTTCTCCTCGTCCCAAATCGGGATCTGTGTTAGAAATATCGGGCACCCCAATGATTTTAAAGTCAGGGTTGGCAAAGGTAGGGAAATTATGGCATTCAAAACAACGCGTTTTCAGTGACCGAAAAACGTTTAACCCTCGTTGTTCCGATGAATTGAGAGCAGCTTGATTACCACGAGCATATTGGTCAAATCTCGAATTTTGGGAAGTAATAGTCCGTTCGAAAGCAGCAATGGCATAAGTTAGGTTTTGGAAAGTAAGACCAGATCCCCCTTCTCCTCCGAAACTCTGATCGAAACTTTGGACATATTCTGGGAGAGCGCGAAGTTCTTCTATCAACTCTTCTGAATTTTGAGCCATTTCATCTTTGTGTTGAATTGGGCTCTGAGCTTGGTCTTCCAAATCAAGAGCCCGCCCATCCCAGAATTGTCGGTGGTTATAAGCTACATTCCAAATAGTAGGCGAACCTCGCCGGATGATAGTCCCACCACTTCGAGCTTTGCCAAGTCCTTTTCCCCCTTTTCCCATAGATATATCTCGATTATCGGAAAATCCGAGATCCGGATGGTGACAGTGAGCACAGGAAATGTCATTGTCACCAGATAAAACCGGATCAAAATAAAGAAGTCGTCCCAATTCGGTTTTTTCAGGGGTCATGGGGTTACTACTTCTTGTGATCATCTTTGGGAAAGGCCGGTATAAATTATGGCTGGCCTCGATCAGGCTAAAGTGGGATCCTGTTAGCTCAAAAGGCTCTAATTTATCAATTTCTAAACTAGAAACCGGGAAATAAACAAAACCGAATACTAAGAGAGTGAAGATCAAGATTAATTTTAAAACGAGACTGATTTTCATAATAATTTATATGCCGAAAAATTATTTTTAGGTTAGGATTATCACTTGTTTAAGAACTTAAATTCAAGGTTATCTTTCGTTTAGCGTCCAGCGCGGTTTATTCTTCTAAAACTTAGCCTCATATTAAAAAAAATTGACTACAAAAAATAATTCCTTGTTAGATTTTGTTTTTCTCAGTAGTACACTGGGCCGATGTTCATATATAATAGAGTTTGTAGTACAACTGATAGTCGAAAAATCATAGAGGGCTAATGTGAAAGTAAAGCTTTACTAAATATGTTTTCAATTCAAAGTTTTTTAGGTAAAAGGTAAGATTTTTTCGTGAACAGTAAACAGGACGAGGAACAACTTGAGAAAGACCTTAATCAAGCGAATATCGAAAAAGATTTACAAAGAGCTATTGATTTACACCAAACAGGAAAACTACAACAAGCTGAACTTATATATCAGCAAATACTGCAAACCCATCCACAGCATTCTACCGCGCTACACTTATTAGGTGTCATTGCCTATCAATCAGATAACCTCGCAATGGCCATTGGATTAATCGAACAAGCGACAAAGATAGATCCAAATCAACCGTCAGGCTTTTTTAGCCTTGGTCTTGCATTGAAAAAACAGGGCAGATTAAAGGATGCTATTAATGCTTATTACAAAGTCCTAGAAATTGAACCCAAAAATGCTAATGCTTATAATAACCTTGGAAACATACTTGGTTTATTGGGAAAATTAGAACAAGCTGTTGGCGCATACCAGCAGGCTTTAGAAATCAACCCTAGTGATATCAGAACCTACAATAACCTGAGTATGGCGTTGCAGAAGCAAGGGAAGTTGACAGAAGCCATCGACACATATTACAAAATTTTGGAAATCGATTCGACAAACGCGGGCATCCACCGTAATCTCGGCATTCTATTAACAGAGCAAGGCAAATTAGAGGAAGCTATTAACGCTTATTACCAAGTTCTGAAAATCGATTCAACAGACGCAAAAACCTACAACAATCTTGGTATTCTATTAAAAGAACAAGGTAAATTCAAAGAAGCTGTTGATGCCTATTGTAAAGCACTTAAGATTTTTCCTAACTATGCGGATACCTACAATAATTTGGGAAATGTTTTCCAGTTGCAAGGGAATTTTGAGGATGCTGAAATAGTCTATAAGAAAGCTTTAGAAATTAATCCTAATGATGCTAGGACACACAATAATCTTGGGGTCGCAAATCAAAAACAAAAAAAATTCAAAGAAGCTGTTGACGCCTATTGTAAAGCACTTAAGATTTTTCCTAGATATGCGGATGCCTACAATAATTTGGGGAATGTCCTCCAGTTGCAAGGGGATTTCGAGGGTGCTAAGGTAGCGTACGAGAAAGCTTTAGGAATCAATTCACAATTTTCTGAAGCACACAAGAACCTTGGAATGCTAATGCTTTTGAACGGAGAGTTTGAACTCGGATGGAAAAAATATGAGTGGAGGTGGAAGTGCCACGACTTTCCTTCTGAAAACCGAAACTTTCCCCAACTTTCTTGGGATGGAACAGACCTTAGCAACAAATCCATCCTTATCTGGACCGAACAAGGAATTGGTGATGAAATCATGTTTGCCAACATGCTGGAAACTCTTTCTTGGATGACAGACAAAATCACTGTTGAGTGTGAAGAACGACTCGTGCCTTTATTCCAACGTTCTTTTCCTAAAATGCAATTCGTTTCTCGAGAACAAAAGCCCAACCCAATATTGCTGGATAGGCAAATCGACTACCAAGTTCCGATAGGCAGTTTGGCACAGTGGCTGAGGAAGAATGAAAGCCAATTTCCAAACAAAGGATCATATTTATTAGCCTCATCAGAGAAAGCCTCTCAATTACGAGAAAAGTACAAAAACCTAACAGATGGTCGATTTCTGGTCGGTATTTCGTGGAAAAGCATCAATCATAGTATTGAAAAAGAAAAAAATACTATTCTCGAAAACTGGACACCAATTCTTTCTCAAAAAGACTGTTTTTTTATCAATCTACAATATGGGAATACAGAGCAGGAAATCAGAAAATATTGTTCTTCTACGGGAACTCTAATATACACCGACCAAGAAATAAATCCGCTTAAAAATTTAGATAATTTTGCTGCACAAATATCGGCACTTGATCTGGTAATCTCTATATCTAACACAACAGTACATATGTCTGGAGCACTAGGCAAGAAAGTATGGACCCTATTGCCTTATGTACCTGATTGGCGGTGGATGTTGAAACGCGAAGACACACCCTGGTATCCAAATATGAAATTATTCCGGCAAAGTCAGATGCATGATTGGCGTGATGTTTTTCAAAGAGTCAGCTTGTCATTAAAACTCAACATAAAAACATGCGAAAGCATGAAAGGACAAAATTAACTGTTTAAAACACAAACCTTAAACTATCTGAAAATCTATATTAGAAATTACGATGTTTGTGGAGAATGAATTTTCGCAATATCAATGTATCTAGAAACAAAATCGCCTATTACATTTATGGGAGCACCTTTTACAGATATATTCTGATTGAATGGAACCTCACCTAAAATTGGCAGTCCCGTTAATCGTTCAATTTCCGCTGGGTTTGTCAGCACTGAAATATCCCTCTGCACATTTTGATCTGTATTAAGTACAATTCCACATATCTCAAGACCAAAAGATTTTGCAAAGGTCACGGTTAACATAATATGGTTAATCGTTCCCAAATATGACCGTCCAACAATAAGGATAGGGTAGTCTATACGTTTGGCTAGATCTGCCACCAATTTATCTTTTTGAATTGGTACAGCGATACCACCAATACCTTCAACAACCAAAAAATCGTGCTGTTGAGAAAGATACTCGAAAGCAGTATGAATTTTTTGAAGATCAGGTTCTCTACTCTCGATGTTTGATGCCACAGAAGGAGCCAATGGTAAACCAAAGTAAACTGGGTTAATTAAATCAATCGGCTCATCTACTCGTGCAGCATTTTTAAGTAACTGGGCATCACTACGACTACCACTTGCAATTGGTTTCATTACTCCAACATTAACGTTCTTTGTCTTGAGCGCATATGCAATTCCAACTGCTATAATCGTCTTGCCAACGTCCGTGTCAGTACCAGTAATAAAAATACCGTTCCTCATTTTTTACGTACCAGAATAAGGAAAAACACACTCAAAAATGGCAAAAGGGCAAGAGCACTTAGGATATACTCTCGGTCAAAATGATCAGCCAACATACCAATAGGATAATTTAACAACCCTGCAACTCCCCAAGCTCCTCCCATCATAAAACTAGTCGCGAGATTCTGGTTATTAGGTAACATCTGTTGTCCCATAACGATATTTACCGGAACAGAACTTGACAAAATGAAGTTTCCAAATAACAGAAACACTATGAAAAGCAGGTTATTACTATTGAGAGAAAGATATAAGACAGGAGCAGCCGTAACCAAAGAAACACAAAGTATGACCTTCCCACCTGTTTTTTCAGCCATCCGACCACCGAATAAGATTCCCATCGAACCTGCAAAGATAAAAGACGCCAGAATTCCAGACCTTCTAATGTCTCCATATCCAACAGAATCAAGTTGCAGCGATAAATAGTTGACCAGACCAATTGTTGTTACTGTCCTAAGCATCGCCACCATATATAAACCAATTAAGGAAACAATTTCAAAATGCGAGTTACCGTTTGGTCCTGATTTTCCTCTTGATTCAGTAGGTTCAGTCACTTCAATTGGATCTGGTCTGAGAAATTTGTTGGTGAATAATGTGCTAATTATACCTGGAATCATACAAACAGGCAGATATGTTAAGGAAGTATTTTTGCCAGTAATCGTGTTGTCGAGAGTTACGCTTTGCAACATTATAATAATCAGAAACGGCCCAATTGCTTGTCCTATGTTTCCGCCTGTAATAAAGATTGAAACGTTAGCGTTTTTTTTCTGTCCCGCAATGTTAGCAGCCTGTGCAGTAGCCTGTGGATGAAACGAAGCAATTCCTATACCTGAAACTGATAACAACAACACCACAACCAAGATGGAAGGAGCAACACCAAGCAAACTGATACAAACTGATGGCAATAAAATACCCACAGTCAAGAAGTGAACTGATCTGAAACGATCAGATATCCACCCAAATGCTAACTGACTCAAAGAGTTAAATACAGTCGAAATGGCGATTAAACGGCCAGCAATAGTATTATAAAACAAAGCATCTACAGAGAAACGATTCAGTAACTGAGGAAGGAGATGAGGGAGTATCGTCCCATAAGTATCGACAATACCATGGATAAAGCTTAAAAAAAAAGTTTATTTTTAGCTGAGATTTTTTTCGCGGTTTTCATAATCAACACTAATTAACAAGTGGGTCAATATTACGGTAAGAGCAATCTAACAAATCTATTGGGTGCATAACAAACATTGGTAGTTTATGTCTTCTTATTCCTACTTGGATTTGCATAATACAGCCGGGGTTTCCAGTAGCGACAATTTCGGCACCTGTATCAGCAATATGCTCCATCTTCCGTTCAAGAATCTGCTTTGACATCTCCGGTTGGGTGATATTATAGATGCCTGCACTACCACAACACCATTCCGATTCCTGTAATTCAACCAACTCCAGTCCCGGGATAGACCGAAGCAAAAACCTAGGTTCGTTTCTAACTTGTTGCCCATGCACCAAATGACACGGTTCATCATATGTCACACGACGATTTATATCACCTTGTGGAGGGACAAAATCGATAGATCCGAGAAACTCGCTGATATCTACCATCTTTGCACAAAATAGAGCTGCTTTTTTGAGGTAATCGGAAGATTGATGATGCATCAACACATCATATTCCTTTAGGGTAGCCCCACATCCAGCCGAATTAATTACGATCGCATCCAGATCGTCGAGATCAAAAGCTTGAATGTTTTGCATTGCAAGTTTGACTGCGGTTTCGTAATCACCATTATGAACGTGGAGTGCTCCACAGCACGTTTGCTGAGATGGAATAACAACATCACAACCGTTTTCATTTAGTACACGAACTGTTGCCAAATTCGTATCGACAAAAATCTGATTCATAACACAACCAGGAATGAAGCCAACCCGATGCTTGGTTTCCCCTTTTGCCGGTAGAAATTCTCGAATTTCTGACTTCATTAATGGGTTAGGAAGACTAGGAAGCATCGATTCCATTTCACCTAATCTACCCATCAATTTCAGAATCCCAGTTTTTTGAACGATCGTTCTAATGCCGGTTTTCTGATATAACCATATCAAGGTAAATAAGAGGCTCAGATTCTCCTTATTGGGCAAAAGCTTTCTGAATACTAGATCGCGTAGAATTTTCTGGTACCAAGGACGATCCGTATTCATCTCATATATAGCCCGTGCGGCTTCAATAATCTCACCAAAATGGACACCAGAAGGACAAGCTGTTTCACAAGCTCGACAATCTAAACAACGATAAATATATTTTGCGAATTCTTTGCCAATTGGAACGGGGTTTTCTTCTTCAATTATGCCATTGGTTAGGTAGATTCTTCCTCGAGGTGAATCCGTTTCGAGTCCGAGTTCACTGTATGTCGGACAGGTTGGTAAACAAAGCCCACAATGGGTACAAGCATCAAGTTTCTCACGCCTTAGCAACTCTATACCAGAAATTGGTATCACCGGCTCTATCATTCCTAACTAATCTCCATTCGAGAAAAACGTCAAATAAGATTGGTTTTCTGATAACCTTATCAATAGAAGAGCAAACTCACGCAGGTGATAATCTCCCCACATTGAAGATTCCCCGCATGGAATTTTGTAACCTTCAGGACAATAATCCCAACCATTAGGATGATGATAAATCGAATGCAACAACAATCCTTGATGATTTTCAGATTCAGAAAGGTAAGGTGATCCAAGCAATGTATCAGCAATCGTAAGTCCAGCTTGATAGTATGCAACACCAAGCTCCCTTTCGTTGTGATCCTGCAAGTATTTTCCCAGTCTTATTAACCCCTGTCCAGTGATGGCAGCCGCAGAACTGTCGATTGGTTCATAGCTGTTAAACGGATTGGAAAATTGATGTAGATAATCTCCTAGTTTCGGCAAGCTAGGGGCTCCAGTATCCCAATACGGTATACCATCAATTGGAGTATTTTTAATATAAAAATCTGCCGTCGCTTTCGCCGCTCGAACCATATGGGATGAAACTTTCAATCTGCCACCAAATGGCTGAAGATCCTTATCGCTTAAGGTATCGAAAAATTCGAGTTGTTCTGCATAACCAGTAATTACCCACGCCAATCCTCGTGTCCAAGTAGTAAATGGCGAATACCCTTGTTGAGTGGAAGGACATCGATAGTTTCCATCGTTGATATTGAAGATAGATTCGTGTACAACCCGACCTCGGACATCGTAGCGATCACGTTCTTCGCCATAATACACGTTGTACTTTGCATTAGTTTCGGAGTGGTGGAGAAGTCGCTCTAACAGGGAAATCTCACAATCGCCTTCTCCCATAAGCACATGACCGAGTTGATAACCAACACCAAGTACACGTAGTGACCGCATCGTATCAGAAAAGAGTGAATGAGGTCCATTAAAAGAGTAAATGTAGCCTTTCCCATCGCTAGTATTGGTCCAGCGACTTGCTTGTACAGCAGCGGAGGCTTTTAATGCCATTTCGCAAAAATGTATTTCCCAATCATTACGTTCAATTAACCGTTCCAGAATTAATCTTCTCAGATTACCGTAAGTTGATATATTATTGAAACCGTGGTCATGCACACCAACATGTGAAACATGAGTAGCCATTTTTTCGATAATGTTCTTTCTAGCAATATCAAGGAATTGACTATCACCAGTGGCATCAAATTGCAAAAGTGCCGCCCCAAACTGAAAACCTTGTGTCCATTCAGTCCAACCACGTGTTGTATATTTGCCCTCAGCTGTAAAGACAGGTGTGCCTTGGTTTGAGTCCCAAGTTTCTTCTATATCGAGGATCTTCTGCCCAGAAAGTTTAAACAGAAGATCCAACTTCGGTTTAAGTTGCTCAAGTGTTAAGGTATTATTGATTTCCATTAACCTGTGTCCAAAATTTGGTATACTATAGCTTAAAAAATAGAGTTGTTATCAAAAATCTAGCGTCTTCACAATTTCGTTGCAAACTATGTTAACAAGAAAATTTGTATCGCTTTGGATTTTATGGCGGTCTGATTCATCCACCAGATTGTGAACTGCTTCCTCATTGCTATCAAAGATATCATTAAGCGTCCAGATGGTGGTTGGAACAGCCTCTGCTATCGAAATCATCCGTAGGTTTATTCCAATTTTAGGTTTTTGTTTAAATAAAATATATCGCCTGCTTCCATTAACAAAATGGGTGATTTTTCCCAGCAAGATTGCATCAGCTTTTAAATTACTCCCAATACTTTTGACAATAGAATCGCTAAGACTAGATCCTTCCAATCCTTCGGCTTCAACTAAAATGGCAACTTTGTAGGAGTCAACTATTGAAAAGCGATCAAGTTGCAGAATCTGAACAGTCAATTCATTCATCATTGCATCGGCAATATTTTGATCGGTGCCATCATACACAAGTGGCATAATGGCGATAGTTTGGATCAGTTCAGGCTGAAAATGATTCGACTGACCAACATTTACTTTTTTGGGCTGAATCGCCTTACCACAACTGATGATACCTAGCACCATCAGCACCCAAAACAACAAAACTATATTTTTCTGATTATTCCAAAACTTCATTACATTTAACCGTAGACGAAAAAATTATGAACAACCAAGGAGTACAACGATTCTTAAACCCATCGATTTTGGCAAATATTGGCAACTTAGAATTAGTGGCAAAAGCTGTGGTTGAAGGCTTTGTCTCAGGCCTTCACAAAAGCCCTTATCACGGATTTAGTGTCGAGTTTTCTCAATACCGGCAATATATACCTGGCGACGACCCTAAATACATCGACTGGAAAATCTACGGACGCACAGACCGATACTACATAAAACAGTTTGAAGAAGAGACAAATCTTAATTGTCATATTTTGCTCGATACCAGTGAGTCAATGACATACGGATCGGGTGATCTGACCAAGTTAGAATATGCATCTTTCTTAATTGCATCATTATCATACTTCATGATTAAACAGCGTGATGCTGTTGGATTTTCTCATTTTGATGAAACAATTCAAGGGTATCTACCTGCTCACAGCACACCGACACATCTCCACTCAATTCTGCTGATGCTTGAAAAAGTTAAAACAAACAAGTTGACTCAGTTGTCACAACCACTCCACCGTATCGCAGAGCGACTGACAAAGCGCGGCTTGGTCATATTAATCTCGGATCTGTACGACGAAAACCCCGATCAGGTTCTCAAAGCCCTGCAACACTTCCGTTATGATGGACATGAAGTTATCCTATTTCACATTTTAGATCATCAGGAATTAGTATTTGACTTTAATCAAGTTTCTCGTTTTGTTGATTCAGAGACCAGTGAGGAAATAGTAACAACACCACCTGTTATTCGCAACAACTACCAAGAAGCCCTCCAAGATTTTATCAAACATTATAGATCAGCCACAGGAAAATCCAACATCGATTATAACATGATCGATACTTCAACTCCACTTGATTTCGCATTGGTATCCTACCTAGCCAAACGGGAAGGGTTAATGTAATGCAATTTCTCACTCCCTTTTTTATCTTTGCCGGTATATTGGGTGCTGCAGTGCCACTCATTCTTCACCTACTTAACCGTGAACGGGCAAAACGACTTGTGTTTAGCACCATCCGCTTTATTAAAATGTCGAGTCAAATTAAGACCCAAAGGCACAAGTTCAAGAAATTGATCCTTTTAGCTATACGAATGCTTATTCTAAGCTTACTTGGGTTAGCATTTGCAAGACCATTTTTTGTTAATCAGCTGGCTATAACCGCAAACACAGGAGGGTCCCGCCACGTTGTTTTGATCTTGGATAACTCATTCAGCATGGGCTATCACAATGCACTTGATCGCGGCAAAAAATCAGCGATTTCAATTGTTGATAAACTTAAGCCGAGAGACAAAGCAACTCTAATCAGAGCATCCAACATTACCCAAATAGTCAAACCACTAGACACAGAGCATAATTTACTAAAAATGGCAATTGATTCTACCAGTCTCACCAATCATCCCACAGATTTCCTACATGCAATTCAAGCTGCTGATGAGTTACTTCAGGAAATAAAAATTGGGCAAAAAGAAATTGTGCTGATCAGCGACCTCCAAAACTTGGGGTGGGAACGTTTTATTGAATCAGATAAATTAAGTTCGAATGTTACTATTAAGTTTGTTGATTTACATTCCGAAAATGCTCACAATCTAGCAATTTCAGATATTAAGGTTCCACCAATTGTGTTGATGGACCACCGTTGGATGGAAATTGTTGTTCGTATTTCCAACTTCAGTAATCATGATTTTGACAAGATCCCACTAAACCTTTTTATCAACCACAAACTAATAGAAACGAAGTTTATTGATGTACCAAGTCGCGATATTGCAGATGTATGGTTCCAAATTCCCATCACAAGTCAAGCTAAACAATATGGCTATGCTGAACTACCTGAAGATCCGGTTCGAATTGATAATCGACGCTATTTTCAATTCGAAGGTCGGCAAACAATTGATGTTCACTGTCTAAATGGTGAGCCCAGCCGTGATCCGTATAAGAATGAAATATTTTATTTACAAAAGGCAATTCAGGCACTTCAAAAGATAGTCCCCATAAGTTTCGAAAGTACAAATCAATTTTTACCTTCTACTAAGATTACAGATGCTGATCTTATTATTCTCGCAAACGTCAGAAGCCTAACAGAGAACATGGCAAAGGGCTTGACATCCTTTGTCAAATCAGGTGGGGCACTTTTTATAACAGGTGGGAATCAACTAGACTTGGATAATTACAATCTGATGCTTGGAACGGATAACAAATCACTTCTACCTTGCCATTTGGTCGCTTTTGTAGGCGACGCAGTTGACCGTAGTCAGTCTCGAATTATTACCAATCTTGATTACAACCATCCAATATTCAAACCTTTTAAAAATCCAAACCATGGCAATTTCAGCAGTAGCCGATTTTACCGTTATATTCAAATTATTCCAAACGATGAAGCGAGAATTCTAGCAAGTTTTGATGATCAAAACCCAACTCTTGTTGAAAAGGAGTACGGTCGAGGACGTGTTCTCTATTTTACATCATCGATTGACCGCGAATGGACTGATATGCCAATCCATGCTGTTTACCTCCCATTTCTACACGAAACAATCAAACACCTAACACTCACTAAATCAACCCAAACTATAAACTATCTGGTTGGTGACGTCATAGAACTCAATAATTACAATCTACCGGCAGGAACGGAAGCAGCCATTTTTAATCCACAAGGGAATGAAACCCGACTAAAAATTAGTGAGTTTGGTTCCACTCTATATAGCGATACAGAATTGCCCGGTATTTATTCAGTATACACCTCAGGTGCAGAAAATCGTAAATTCTGTGTCAATCCTGATCCACGAGAGTCCGATCTAGCATCAAAGGACACCGAAGAATTAACATCAATGCTCACCAATCCAGATCAACAACCAACAAAAATGTCAAAAGAAATGATCATTGCGTATCAAGAAAACACCGAAAAAAAACAAAGTCTATGGTGGTATACGATGCTCGCTCTTCTTGCTTTAACAATTGGTGAAATGTTCTTGGCGAATCGAATCTAACTTGGTCATTCGACTACTTGTTAAATTTAGAGAAAGGTAAATTGTGTTTGGTCATTTCACTCAAATTAGCGATCATTTGTTTGTTCATCATAGTTGTGTAAACGTTGGAATTATACGTAGTGGTAGCCTAGCTATGCTTATTGACTGTGGAGACGAAAGTGTCCGAACAACACTCAATAAACTAGGAATAACCAAGATTGTGGCAGTATTATTCACACATCATCATCGTGACAACGTGGCTGGCATTGCTGATGTTGCTGATGTAGGAACCGAAATTTGCGTACCCGAATCGGAGCGCAAATACTTTGAGAATGTTGAAGATTTTTGGTCAGACCCCACGCATCGTTGGCACCTTTACAACTATCACCCACATAATCTAATGCTAGCTAAATCAGTTAAAGTAACCAAAACTTATAAAGACGGAGATCACATACTTTTCGGTGACGCAAAAATTACAGTGAAAGACACTCCAGGACATACGGATGCAAGTGTCTCTTACCTGGTTGAAAGTAATAACGTTCATGTTATTTTCTCGGGAGATCTAATTTACGATGAAGGACAGATATGGGATTTATATTCTCTACAAAAAGGAGACTGGGGAACTGATTACCACGGTTTCTTGGGTGACAGAAAACGCCTTGCCAATAGTTTGAGACTACTTAAGGACGAAAACTCGAGCTTTCTGGTACCCACACATGGAAATATCATTTCAGAACCAGCATCGGCAATTGATACTTTAATAGGACACATTGATTTGTGTTACGATCGGTACCTTGGTATTTCCGCACTACGTCACTATGCACCAGACTTCTTCCCATATTACAAAAACAAAAACGGTCACATGCCAATCCGTTCAGGCAAGAATCCCCCTTCTTTTCTGAGGCACTTTGGTACCACGTGGATCATTATTTCAGAGAATCGTCAAGCGTTTGTAATGGATTGTGGTAGCGTACAAGTAATTCAGGAAATCGAAAAGCTGCAAGGATTAGGCGAAATCTCGGAAATAACCGAACTTTGGGTAACACATTACCATGATGACCATGTCGATGCAATTCCAGTTTTTCTGAATAAGTTTCCGTGTAACACTAGAGCAGATTCAAGAGTCGCACAGGTTATTGAAAACCCAGAAGCTTACCGGATTCCTTGCATCTCACCAGCGGTGATTAAAGTTGATTACCAAACTGAAGAGGGAGAATCGTGGGAGTGGAATGAATTTAAAATGACAGCATTCCATTTTCCCGGGCAAACCTATTACCACGGTGGTTTGCTTGTAGAAGGCCAAAATCTCAAATTATTTTTTTCTGGTGATTCGTTTACGATGGCTGGAATTGATGACTATTGTTCTGGTAATCGAAATTGGCTCGGAAATAACACTGGCTTTAGTCGGTGTCTTCGTCTTATAGGCGAATTGAAACCATCACATATTTTCAACTGTCATGTCGATTGTGCTTTTGATTTTACCGACCAGCAGATAGAAATGATGTTGACTAACCTTTCTGAAAGAGAACTACTATACAAAAAATTATTCCCTTGGGACCATCCCAACTATGGCATGGATGAACACTGGGTATCCTGTTACCCTTACGAACAAAAAGTTTCATCCGGGGAGAGAGTAAAGCTCGAGGTGAAATTCACTAACCACTCACATGAACCTCGAACAGCGACCTGTCAACCCTATTTGCCCAAGTCTTGGCACATGAGCATTGATAGTCAATCGGCAGAAATCCCACCCAAGACGACCAGTGGAATAGGCTTTTTCATAGACATTCCGAAAAATGCCCAAAAGAACAAACGAATTGTTATTCCGGTTGACATGTCCTACAATGGCAGACCACTTGGGCAATTTCGCGAAGCAATATTTGTGACTTAAATTGATGATTAACGCTAATACTATTCTAGTTAAAGGTGAGGTGCCAATACCAATTGAGGATGAAATACTGCAACGAATTAGACAAAGAAATGTAAATATATGCCAGCTAATTGTCCCTACACAAGAAGCCGAACAAAAGTTGCATCAATATCTCCTGAACCGCGCCCCAAACCGCACAACAGCAAGTTACCGTATTAGTACATTTGAGAACTTCGTTCGGTATGTCCACCAATCGATAAACGACAAACGAAAGTTGATTTCACCCGAGTTGCAAAATCTTTTCTTCTCCCAAATTCTCCAAAAAAAAACGATGCCCCCTTCGCAATCAACATGGAATAGACTCGGCATAATGCCACCTATCGGTACCATCTCACATTTATCTAAAGCAATTGCAAAGCTCAAAGGAAACGCGGTTTCATTGGAAACACTGAAAGCCGAGGAGAAAGCAGGAAGCAACTTAAAGAACATCATCGCAATCTACGAAGCTTACCAAAATCAGTTAGGAGAAACATACATAGATCAACAAAGCATATATGGCGTTGTTTCAGATGCTTTCTCCCAAATGAACACTGAGTCTGTGTCTAAACAATTGAAACCATGTTTTCAGGATATAGACTTGGTTGTAATAATAGGCTTCGAAACATTTCTGCCTGTTCATCTTGAGGCATTAATCAGTCTGAGTAATCTACCAAGAATATCAGTGGCGATTTTGTTGGACGTTTTTCCTGAAAATGAAAGCCTCTTTGGACATGTAAAAAAAAGCTATAAGCAACTTCTCTCGGCGGGATTCGATCAAAAAACACATCCGATCCTAGATAATAAGGCTGGATTTGCACTTCATCTGTTTAGCAACCGTAGAATAGCCAAACGTAATTTAACTCATCAAATTACATTCACCTCAGCTAAGAATCGAATTAACGAAATAGAACTTATAGCAAAAGAGATAAAACGTCTGAAGTTTGCCCAGCCAAGATTGCAACTTGATCAAATATGTATTACATTCTATCAACTGCCGATTTATGCTCCTCTGATCCGCGAAATATTTCCGATTTATGGGATTCCTTTCGTTCTTGAGTTTGCTTTGGAACTCGCAAGTTCACCTATTGTTGTCAAAATCATCAATTTACTTGAAAATCAGAAAGTCGAGTCTCTTACACCGGAAGGATTTCGAGCGTTTTTTAGCACTCTCATACAAGAAAATAATATCGATCAAAATTTAATCCGGCAGACCTTAGAGCAAAATCAGAACGTAAGCCTTAAACAGGAAACAGTAGCTTACCAACATTTACTTCGCCTTGTAAATGAACTAACTGAATTTTCTCTCGATGCTGAAAGTTCAGACCGTTGGCGCCCTTTCAGCTACTATATTAGCTCACTCCGACTAATGATCTCGAAATCTTTGTATACACTGAAGAAAACTGGCAAAGGAGGCGTACAAATCCTCCCAATTTCTCGAACCAAAATGCTTGATTTCGAAGTCGTTTTTTTAGGAGGCCTAGTCGATGGAGAATTCCCTGCAACCTTTCGTCCAAATCCATTTTTACCACCGCAATATGCTGATACTGAAGATAAACATCTACGAGAAACTCGGCTTCTATTTTATCAAATACTAAAGACGTTTCGTCATCACCTGTACTTGACATCTCCGCAATACGATGGCCAATTAGAACATATCCAATCCTCCTTTATCGATGAATTGCAACATATAGCAGAGATTAATATTCCAAAAGATCTTGAAAGCAATACCATTTATAGCAAAGAGCAACTGGTTAAATATATAGGTCAAAGAATCTATAACGGGCACGAAATTTCTATAGATTCCTTCCCAATCTCTTCTGATGAAGCCAAACAGATAATACATCATGTCAACGTTGAAGTAAGTCGCAGTTTCTCTCATGCAAATTTGGAGTACGAAGGTTCAATTACTCCTGACTTATTGGCACCTGAAAGCCAATCAGAATTAGCACAAAGCAGAAACAAATTATATTCAATTACACAATTGGAAATGTATGGCAAATGTCCATTCCAGTATTTTGTTACCAATGTACTGAGACTGCATCAACCAGAAGGTGAGGCCGAACAGTTCCCCAGCTTAGAAAAAGGAAATCTGCTTCACCATATTCTCTACGAGTACTTTGACCAACGTCGAGGTCGACATCCAATTTCAAATTGTGACGATCAGGAATTTGTCACAGAATTAGAAGATTTACGAACCATTGCAAAAACTCATTTAAATAGATTACCGTATTCTGGTTTGTTCTGGGAAATCGAAAAAGAAAGAATCCTGGGAAACGAAACTCGAGAAGGGATTTTGCCCAGATTCTTAACACAAGAACGGAATCGACATTTAGATGTCAAACCAAAGTTTTTTGAAGTTGCCTTCGGGCAGATTGGAAGAGGCCGAGATTTTGTGGACCGTGAACTGGAGAGTCAAGAATCTATTCAAATTGGTGATGTCAATATATTTGGAAAAATAGACCGTATTGAACTAGGAGAAGATATCTTTGTTATTGGCGATTATAAAACAGGCAAGCAAATCCCCCGAATTTTAGATATTGTTGAGGGGCGAAGTCTGCAACTTCCCATCTATCTAGCTGTTACAAAAGTGTTGCTAGAAAAAAAAGGATTCGGAAATTACAAAGGTGTAGCAGGAATCTACTACATTTTAGACGAAGAGGGGAAAACACAACTTGGATGTGGGAATCAGGAATTTCGGGATATTGCCTTCGATTTACCTCGGGTAACAGATCAACTCATTCCTAACCGCCAATACAAAGACATCCATAATTTGGATGACCTTATAGGCATATCAACCAACTATGTAACTTCTTACGCACAGAAAATCACGAACGGAGAGTTCCCAACAACACACCATGAGAAAAAAGATTTCTGTCAGCACTGCTCCTTCAAACGGGTTTGTAGGATCGGTGCAATTGAAGTGTAAAGGATCTCAATAGAATGAGATCAACTTTAAGGCTAGAATTAAGTGGATTCTGAATTTATCAAATGGCTAGATTCAACTTGGATCCGATGAACCCTTCGATCATCCGCTTCTAGGACTGTAAATGTTAAATTATGCGAGGAAAAATTTGTTCCGATTGCAGGCACCTCACCTAAGTGATTTACAACGAATCCTCCAACTGTATCTACATTTCCAACCTCAAGCACAATGTCAAATTGAGCATTAAAGTCATCAATCCCCATACGTGCATCGACAGAAAAAAGATGGTTGCCAACCTGCGTGCATTCCAGTTGTTCGTCTAAATCGTACTCATCTTGGATTTCCCCAACGACCTCTTCGATAATGTCTTCTAGAGTAACCATTCCAGCTGTTCCGCCATATTCATCGACCACAATTGCAATATGTTGTTTATTAGCTTGTAAGTCCTGAAACAGATCCCAAATCTTTTTAGTCTCCGGAGCAAAGAACGGTGGATGGTTAGCAATAAGCGATTGAATATCAACAGACTGATCCTCAGCTAGATAATCCAAGATTCCCTTTACAGGGAGAATACCTATGATATGATCAATACGTTCTTCATAAACAGGTATCCTTGAATGTCGTGACTCAATTGCTATCTTTAGAATTTCTTCCTGTTCTGAAGACACTTCCACACATACCATATCAGTCCGTGCAATCATAATTTCTCGAGTTACTTTGTCAGGAAGGTCAAGAATACGAGAGATCATCTCTCGTTCATCTGGTTCAAGGAGTTCACTACTTTCTCCTACATTTTCAATGGCCTGCAAGGCCTCTGATGACACAAACTGATTGTCATCATCAACAATACCACCAATAGCACGCGTTCCAAAATATCCGAGGAATGACAAAATAACGGTAAGAGGAAAGAAAATGATATAAATAACACGGAGAATCAGGAGAATTTGGGTAGTTGATCTATTTACACTGCCACGGGCATAGTTCCTTGGAATCAACTCCGTAAATAGAATGATAACCAAACCACTTGCTATCAAACTGAGGCTAAAAGCTTTCCAAGAATCAAAACCAATCAACAACATGAAGACAGAAACAATACCCAGAACAGACACACATTTCAAAATGGCTATTGTTGCAATATACTGCCTCGGTTTTTGCAGGAGAGAACGAAGAGAATGGTATGCTCTTCCTCCCCCCTCAGCAACCTCTAATATCTCGTTTTTCGTCAAGCGATTCAGCGTAATATCAACTATAGAGGAAAAAAAAGCAGCAACTGATAAAAGAACTAATGATACAAGCTGATAGATTTTCAGGATACTACTTGGATCGTCCAAGTTGGGAGTCACACTCCTTCATACTAGGTTAGAGAATTTTTTCTAAAGCTATATGTCATTTATAGCGACATGATTAGGTTCGCACCGTGCATAAAACTCTTTCTTGTATCTCAAACATAGTGTCTTCTTCGTCCTGAGTTTGGTGATTATAACCTAGGAGGTGGAGTACACCATGAACCGTCAAACGAGCTAATTCTACATCAAATGAGCAACCATTTTCATCCGATTGGCGTTTAGCTGAAGCTAAGGAGATAACCACATCACCAAGCAAATCTGAATGAAGATCTCCATCAAGACCTTCGCGCATAGCAAAAGCCAAGACGTCAGTTGGTTCATCAGTTTGGCGATAGTTAAAATTGAGCTTTTGAATCTGTGAGTCGTCTGTCAGCATTATGCTAACTTCACACTCCCGAGCGTTTTGGTCGACCAAAGTGGCTTCGGCAGCAAATCGTACAGAAGATTCATCTACCAGATGTTCTAGCGATTCATTTCTAATATGGATCATGCTATTTCATGTGAATCATAAGCTTCTACAATTCGCTGCACCAGTTCGTGACGAACAACATCTTCGTTAGAAAAGTGAATAAATTCAACGCCTTCAACACCTTTAAGCACATTTTGAGCATCGACAAGCCCTGAAACACGGCTAGACGGCAAGTCAGTTTGCGTAATATCACCTGTTACAACGGCCTTTGAACTGAATCCAAGTCGCGTAAGAAACATTTTCATTTGTTCAATTGTGGAATTTTGCGCTTCATCAAAGACAATGAATGAGTCATTAAGTGTCCGTCCTCGCATAAAAGCTATTGGAGCAACTTCGATAACATTCCGTTCAATATACCGATCAAGTGTTTCACTCGGCACCATATCGTATAAAGCATCAAATATTGGACGTAGATACGGATCTATTTTGTCGGCAATGTCTCCGGGCAGGAACCCTAATTTCTCACCAGCCTCCACTGCTGGGCGAGTCAGGATAATACGGCTAACTTTCCCACTTTTGAAGGCTGATACTGCCATTGCCATAGCTAAGTAGGTTTTCCCAGTCCCAGCAGGCCCAATCCCAAAAACTAAATCGTGACTTTTAATCGCTTCCGTATATTTGTATTGCCCAGGCGTCCGAGGACGAATGGCCCCACGTTTGGAAAATACAGGAATTGATTCACCTATAACTTTTGAGGAAACCGCGTCCAATTTGTTTTGAGAATTACGAATAGCTGATCTTATATCGTTCTCTTCTAGTCTCTGACCTCCTCGAATTAAATGTAGCAGGGACTCAAACGTTCGGCCGGCCTGATGGATTTCATCGAAACTTTTCCCTTTAATTTCCAGGCCTTCGCTTTTTAGTAGAACTTCAACTGAGAGTTTATGTTCAATGATTTTTAGAAAGCCATCTGCGTTTCCAAACAACAATTGTGCTTCAATGTTACTTTGAATTGGTACTCTCAAAATTTCTTGATTTGACAATACAATGCTATCCTACTCTTACCCTAGCTAAACTTCCCTATCCAAACATACGGTTATACAACCAATCATATTTTATACAAGCATTTGAGCAAATGCAAACGCAAAATTTTCTACTCACGTTAACCTGTGCTTCTTCGAACGATCTGAAAGGTACTAAAAATAATTTCGATCTATCATCAGGAGGTTAGATTTTATTGAACTTTGACACGTAATCTTTCTACATGCTATGATTTCCCCAATACAATTACTATCCTTAGCGACACTATCTCTCCACTTAGTACACATGATTTTCATTGAGATGATCTACCGGTTTATTCTCGATTGCCACCAAAATTGATAATCATTATAAACTCTAAGTAATTCTGAACCAATTTATACATCAATCTGAGAAGTATTCGAGGGCTAAGATTGAAAAAGGACCATCCATCTATTATCACACTCACAACCGACTTTGGTCTTACTGATACGTATGTCGGTGAGATGAAAGGTGTGATTTTTCAGATTAACCCTCAAATCCAGATTATAGATATTACACACAGCATTCCCCCCCAAGATCTCTCTTCAGCAGCTTTTCAAATTAACAATGCATATCAATATTTCCCAGAAGGATCCATTCATATTATTGTCATTGACCCTGGCGTTGGAAGCCAACGTAGATCAATAGTGTGTCAGACAGAAAAAGCAATATTTGTTTGTCCAGATAATGGAATTTGCACCAAAATCTTTGAACAGGAAAAATTGATCAGAACCATCGAAATTACTAATCCCAATTTTTGTCTGCGTCAGATAAGCCAGACATTTCACGGTCGAGATGTTTTTGCCCCGGTGGCGGCCTACATCTCCTGTGGTGTCTCACTAACGGATCTTGGGCCAGAAATCTCAGATATTACTATGCTTTCCGTACCACAACCGAAAATTACCGAAAACGAAATAATTGGTGAAATTATCTGGATTGATAACTTTGGAAATGCAATAACTAATGTTTCAATGGAGATATTAAAATCTACATCTTTCAACACTAAGTATACTATTCAGATAGCTGGAATAAAAATAGATCATCTTAGCAACTTCTATGATGAGTCTGACATCGGTTCAACTTTAGCATTAGCTAACAGTTCCGGTAATATTGAAATTGCTGTCAACCAAGGCTCTGCGTCATCAACCCTGAACATCAAAGTAGGAGAGAAAATCCTTTTTCTGAAAGCCCTACCTTCTTAAATAATGCGATCTCAGAAAGGAATCTGAATCCAAGATGCCAGAATGGGCCGAAGTTCGAATAACCGCTGATTTTATCAATATGGTTACTACAGGAAAACTTGTCACAAAAATCAAGCTTTCCCCATACGTCAAATTAAAGAATTTAGCACAACAAGTGTTTCCGTTTTCAATCTCTGCTAAGTCACGAGGCAAGGAATTAGGGCTAGTTTTCCAGTCCGGAAATTGGAAGTGTCGATATACTGTAACCCTAGGTATGAGTGGAAAATTCATACTAGTATGTGATGAAGATGATCTACCAAAACATAGTCATGCTCGATTTATACTTTCAGACCAAACCGAACTGGTTTTTGTAGATGTTCGTCGGTTTGGCAAAGGTGATTGTCGAGATTGGGCACCTCACCGAGGTCCTGATCCATACGATGAATTTGAAGTTTTCAAAAACAATATCTACACCAACATGCAAAAAAAGATTTTATCAAAGCCTATCTCAGAAATATTGATGAACCAAAACTATTTTAACGGAGTTGGAAATTATTTAAGAGCTGAAATTTGTGGGAAGTTTGATTGTAACCCATTCTCATCTGCACGTGAAATTATCAATGATGAGTTTCTATCCCATATTCCTAAAATAATGCACCAATCTTATTTGTGTTCGGGTGGATCACTCCATCAGTGGCAAAACCCTTTTTCTAACACAGAAAAAAGCGGGAAACATTTGAAGGAAACTCAATCGCTACAAGATTGGCTTGAATTCTATGGAAAAGGCGAAAGTATAGTTGACAAAACCGGCAGGAGATTCTGGTTCAATAGCAAATGGAGAAATTTTCTGAATGAGACCTTAATTCTTGGAGACCCAACTCAAGAAACAGGAACAAATTAAGAATGGTAAAATTGGATTTGCACGGTATCACACACGACAAAATACATGACACAGTTGAAGACTTTATTCTTTGTCATGATCCTCCCTTAGAAATTATCACAGGAAACAGTAGCAAGATGAGACAATTGGTAATAGAGAAACTCTCCGAATACGATTTTCAATACCGTTATAAGAACTGGATGAATCTTGGTTCCTTGATTATTTATGAAACTTATGGCTGACCACGTGGTAAAAGCTGAGATCTGTCTTTCAACGACACTTAGGATAAGTTGATCCAACCGAT